>DASYBC010000058.1:0-36958 GCA_036500965.1 Allostellaceae bacterium
CGTCGCTCACCCTGCGACCGCTCAGCCGCGCCCCGACAGGCTCAAAACGCCAGGCTCGCGGCCCCAAAACCCCGACAAGCAGCCTGATACGTCAGAAAATCCAACATCAGCAGCCGCCCGGTGAGATATCCGGGCTAGTTCAGAGCGGAATAAAGCCCGCTCCAACGGAGTCGGAGGGGGATTAAGCGCTCGTCCGTTGCCGGCGTCGGGGGAATGGGGTGACCTGCTGCCGCCAGCCAGAAAACTATTGCCGAATGCCATCCCAGGGAGGACGACAACGTGAGACCTGTCAGCCTAAGCCTGTATCCCGCCTCGCTCGTCGCAATATGTCTGATCGCGGTCTCCGCCGCGCACAGTGCGGACGGCGCCAATCAGGCCAATCGATATGTGGTCACGAAGTTGACCTCGGACCTGGCAAAGGTTGCGCCCAACACCGACCCCGTCCTGCAAAACGCATGGGGCGTGGCATTTAGCCCGGCCGCCAGCCCGTTCTGGGTTTCCGATAATGCTGCCGGGTGTTCCACGCTCTACGACGGTCAAGGCGTGCCGCAGCCGCCCACCCCGCTGCGGGTCAAGATCCCCCTGCCGAACGGCGACGTCACTACTGCCTGCATGCATGTCGATCCGAACCATCCGCCAAAGGTGACGCCCGCGGCGCCGACCGGCCTGGTGTGGAACCCGACGACGAGTGCCACGACCGGCTTCCTGGTGCCCAAGACGAACCTGCCGGCGAGCTTCATCTGGGATACCGAGGATGGAACGATCGCCGCTTGGACCGGCGGCTTGACCCCGCCCGATCAGGCCGTTCTTGCAGTCAACAAATCGCCGGGCGCGGTTTACAAGGGCCTCGTCTTTGGCGTCAACGCCAAGGGCGTTTTTCTGTTTGCAGCGAACTTCCGCACCGGGACCGTCGATGTGTTCGATCACACCTACACCGAGGTCGCGACACATGGCGGATTCGTCGATCGGACGATACCCAAGGGCTTTGCGCCGTTTGGCATTCAGAACATCGACGGCAACCTGTTCGTGACCTACGCCAAGCAGAATGCGGCAAAGCATGACGATGTCGCCGGACGCGGCAACGGCTTTGTCGATGTGTTCGACACCGACGGGAATCTGCTCCGGAGGTTTGCGTCCCGCGGGGTGTTGAATTCGCCCTGGGGCGTGGCGCGGGCGTCGTTCGCCTTTGGCCGGTTCAGCGGGGCCATTCTGGTCGGGAATTTCGGCAACGGGCGGATCAACGCATTCGATTCGGACGGACAGTTTCTCGGGACGCTCGGCGGCACGAATGGGAAGCCGATCGCGATCGATGGGTTGTGGACCCTGACCCTGGGCGGCGGCAAGAACTCCAGCTCCGACACGCTGTATTTTACCGCTGGCCCCAACGGCGAGACGGACGGTCTGTTCGGCACGGTCACGCCGGCGGCGCCGCATCCTTAGTGGTCCGATCGAAACGCTTGCTTCCCAAGCGTTTGGTGAATCGGCCCACCAGATTAATACGTCGGTGGTGCGATTGAGCCAACGGATGGGAATCAGCTGTTGACATCGCACCACCAGTGGCGAGCCGGCCCAAGCGACCCATCTATCTAAGTGGCTCGCTGCGAACGGAAATTGCCGCTCGATGATCTTGACGCCGATCCTGCGCCGCGATTTGGCCGAGGCCCTCAATCGCTTTGCTGCCGATCTCGGCGACGTGCTGTCGCGCCGCATGTTCCGTCGCATCCGCGCGTCCTCGCCCGACCGCGCCGTCGAGCCGGAGGCGGGGCAGCATCGCCTGGCGGCGTTGGCGCTCGCCCGCAGCTGTGGCATGGCCGTGCATCCGCCGGAGGCCCGGTGCCAATTCAACTGGGACGGGGCGGCGCTGAACGGGGCGACCGAGGCCTACGTCATCCTGCACGAGGTCGCGCATTTCGCGCTGGCCCCGCCAGAGCGTCGCCGCCTCATCGATTTCGGCCTGGGCCCAGGCCCAGATACGATCGACCGCGATCGGGCGGAGCGCGCGGCAACGCTGTCGCCGTTGGCGCGCGAGGAGGATGAGGCCGCAGCCTCGCTCCTCGGCATCCTTTGGGAGGAGGCGCTCGGCCAGCCGGCGCTCGCCTCGTTTCTCGACCAGAACTGGCTCGAAGGCCTCGGCCGCTCGGCCGCGGGCCATTTCTCCGGCGTGCTCGCTGGCCTGGAGCGGCGCGGATTGCTCGGCCCGCTGCCGCGATCGGCCGCCGGGCCAGACGTCTTCTTGCCTCAGTTGTTCTCGGCGATCGGGCGGACCCGATAGACCGCCGGCCGGCGCCGGTCGCCGAGCCGTTCGAGCCACAGCGACAGGGCCAGGCTGCACGTCGGCTCGGACCGGGCAAGGCTCGACCGGCGGGCGGCCCCGGCGCGCTCGACCCGCCAGCATTGCGCCGCCGAGCGGTTCGATTGGAAACCGATCGCCCTCAGCCGATCTTCGATGCTGTTCATTGGCAGCCCCCGCAACCCGATGCCCGAGAACACCGGCGGGCGGCTCGGGTTCCCGAATTGCAAGCCGGCCGCGACGGCACCCCTCACCGGGCTGTCTCGCGCACCGCCGCGGAGGGTGCCTGCGTCGCGCGCCGGCCTATCGGGTCTCGCCGACGAAGCTGTTGTGCAATGTTTTTAGTCGCTCGAGCGCGGCGGTCGGCAGCGGGCCTTTCTCGACCGCGGCGACGGCGTATTCGAGCTGCTCGATCGTCGAGTAGCCGACGAGCGCGGTCGAGACCGCATCATTGGCGATGACAAAGCGGATCGCCGCTTCGACGAGACTGTCGGCAAACCCTTCCCGCACCAGCGGTTCGAGCCTCCTGGCGCGCTCGATATCGACCCGGTAATCGCGGCCCGAGCCGATCGGCTCGACACTGGGCGAACCTAATGGGTGGCGGCTGTCGACCCCGCTCAGCGCGCCTGCGGCGAGCACCCGGATGGCGATGACCCCCATCGACGCCGCCTGCGCGCGCGCCAGGAGGTTGCCGAAATCATGCGCTGGAAAGCCTGCTGCAACCGTGGCCCCGGCGCTCGGATTGAGAAGATTGTAGCTGACCTGCGCGGTGTCGAACGCCTTCGCATCGACGACCTGGTGCAGTGCCGCGGTGTCGCCGACCGCGGTGATGCCGCAAAACCGGGTCTTGCCCTGCTCGCGCAGCCGCTCGAAGGCCGGCACGACTTCGCCGAGCACGACCTGCGGCGAGAGGTCGGCCTCGCCGCCGTCGAGCGTGATGTGGTTATGCAGCTGGAAGAGGTCGACCTGCTCCCGCTGCAGCCTTCGCAGGCTCGCCTCCAGCGAGGCGGCGACGGCGGCGCCGATCTGGCGGCGCTCGGCGGCCGCAACCCGCACCTTGGTGCCGAGGGTCAGCTCGGGCTTCAGGCTCTTCAGCACGCGGCCGAGATTGCGCTCGGATTCGCCGTTGCCGTACATCGCCGCGGTATCGAAGTAGGTGACACCAAAATCGAGGGCGCGCGCCACCGCCCGCTCCTGGTCGGCGGGGCTGCCGCGCACCATCAGGCCACCGACGGCGCCGCAGCCGAAGCCGAGCACCGAAACCTCGATCCCGGCGCGGCCGAGCTTGCGTGTCTGCATCGCATCCTCCCTGGTCCGAGTGGTGTCTGGCGCGACGGCGTCATCCGCCCGCTCCGCGCCCTCCCCGGGCCCGGATCAAAGCCTCCACCCGCGAGACTGTCAATCGGACCCCGCTGCCGGCTGGCGTTGCCGCCCCTGCGGCGCGAGCCAGCCGCGCCCGGGCGATGGTTTTTTTGCTGACGATTTGTGGTTTTGCTGACGATTTATTGACAAGCTCGCCTGTAGGCTCTCAACTCACGCGTTCCGTCGGGACCGATCAGAGGAGCAGGGGAACACCGATGAGAAGACTTCTTGCCGGACTTGCCGCCGCGCTGTTTTTGACCTTTGGCGCCGGTGCTGGCGGCGGAGCGGCCTTGCCTCTTGGCGTTTCGGCGGCACGGGCCGGCACCGCCACGCAAAACCCCTGCGCACCGCCCTCGCAGATCAGCCCTACGATCGAGCAGACTGCCTGGCAGTTGTGGGTTGCCGCGACCTGCTCGGTGAACCGAGGCAAATATCCCTATGTCGTATGGGAAAACTGGATCGAGCAGGCGCAAATGTACCCAACCACGCCCCGCAACGGGCTGGTCGTGCCAAACGCCTCCGCCGCCCAGGGTGCGGCCAACCACATGCTTCACGGCAGCCCGCTGGCCCTGGTCAAAAACCCGAAGCTGGCCGCGACCGTGCCAGGCTTGCTCGGCGGGGCCGACGAAAACTGCAACAAGGCGGGCACTCCGCCGGCAGGCCAGCCGAATTTGCGGCTCTGCGAGGAGGTGCGGCTGAACGGCTTGACCGAAGATTACATCGCCGGCAACAATTTGTGGAACCGGACCGGCCAGGCGCAGACCGCGCTTTACCAGGAGACGATAGAATTTCCATCGCCGGCGGTCGAAATCAAGGCCGACTGGATCCAGTTGTCGAGCATCGGCCTCAGCTGCACGAAATTGCCGCCCGGCTTCACCAATTCGGTCCATGTCGAGATGATCAACGGCAACTGTTTTGCTCTTGCCGGGATGCACCTGATCTCGAAGCTGTTGAACCAGTGGATTTGGGCCACGTTCGAGCCGCAGAACCTGACTACCAACCCCAATCGCTGCAAGATGTTGGGTTGTACCGACGTATTCGGATCATCGCCGGCGATCACGCACGGGGCCAACACCCAGTTGACCAGCCGGCTGAGGACATTGATGTACGCGGCAAACCTGGCGCCCGAATGGTTCAATTACCGGCTCGATGGGGTGCAGACCGGCTTTTTCAGGCCGAAGCTGCTCGGCAATTCGATCATCGAGGGTGAAAATGCCGGCGTGCCGCTGACCCAGTCATCCTGCATCACCTGCCATGCCGTCTCCTCGATCAAGAGCAACGGCACCGACGGGATCACCCTCTTGACCTCGAACCCGGTCGGGAAACCAGCAAAGCTGCCGTCGGTGGCATGGATCCGGCGCGACTTCGTGTGGTCGCTGTCGGACGCTTGCCCGAACAGCCCATTTTATCCGGCCCAGCCCTGCACCGTGCACTGAACTGCACTGAACCGAACCGGCTGCGCGCAGCGCCATCGCCACGATGGCGCTGCGGCCCGGCTGGCCCGCCAGCAGCACCGCCCGGCTCAGGCCGAGCTTTGCTGACGGATGCTAAGCCCGCCGCCGGTTCGCCGGCACCGTGAGGTTGAGCAGCCGCGCCGCGTTGCCGCCGAAGATCGCCCGCCGCTCGGCGTCATCAAGGCCGGCGCAGCTTTCGATCATGCCGACCGGGTCGACCTCGCCCATATCCGCGGGATAGTCGGTGCCCATCAGGATGTGGTCGGCGCCGTATTCCTCGACCGGATATTCGAGCTGGTGGTGGGTGTAGACCAGCGCATCGAAATAGAGCCGCTTCAGATATGTCGTCGGCATCCGCCGGATCACCTCGCAGGCATCGGGCCGGGCCGCGGCGGCATGGTCGATGCGTCCCGAATAGGCCGGCAGATAGCCGCCGCCATGCGAGGCGACGAGCTTTAGGTTCGGGTAATCCTGCAGCACGCCGCCAAAGATCAGGTGATGCAGCGCCACCGTCGTATCGAGCGGGTTGCCGATCACGTTGGTGAAATAATGGTCGGCAAAGCGTCCCGCCTCGGTGAACCCGGCGGAATGCATGAACACCAGCAGCCCCAGCTCCTCGCAGCGCGCAAATATCCTGCGAAAGCGCGGCGCCGACAGATCCTCGCCGGCCACATGGGTCATGATCTCGATGCCGCGAAAGCCCAATGATTTGTGCAGCCGGTCGAGCTCGGCGACCGCCAGCTCCGGCGCCTGGAACGGTACGGTGCCGAGCCCGACAAAGCGGTCGGGGTATTTGCCGCAGATCTCCGCGATGAAGTCGTTGATCGCGCGTGCGGTGGCGAGCCCGAGATCGGGGTCGGCGCCGTAATAGGTCTGGCGCGGCGCCGGCGAGATCGCCTGGATGTCGATCCCCATCCGGTCCATATCGGCGATGCGCTGCTCGGGCGACACGCTCTGCTCGCCGGTGCGCTCGCCATTGGCCCGGTTGATCGCCTGGCTCCGCGGGCTGGCCTGGGTCTCGGCATACCAGCGGGAGACCTCGGTGTGGCCCTCGACCATCCGCGTTGCCGCAGCGCTCCTGACATGGCAGTGGATGTCGAGCGTGAACCATTTGCCGCGGGCATGCGCCGGCCCCGGGAAACGGCCCGGGATCGGCGCCCCCTCAGGGAGGCATTTAAACAGCATTCTTCTCTCCTATTCCCAGGCGACCGTTAGCCGATTTCGTTCACTCGCCGCCCCGCTTTTCGCGGGAACGACAGGCGGCGGGTGTTGGTGTCGGAAGGCGTCAGCTTCGGGCCGCGCGGATTTCGATGCCCAGCAAGCGCGCAGCGTTGCGGCCGAGGATGGCGCCGCGCTCGGGATCGTCGAGCCCACGGGCGCTCTCGACAAAGCCGATCGGATCGATTTCGCCCATATCGGCCGGATAGTCGGTGCCCATCAGCACATGGTCGGCGCCGTACTGGCTGACGAGATATTCGAGCTGGTGATGGGTGTAGACGATCGTGTCGAAATAGAGCCGCTTCAGATATTCGGTCGGCATCCGGTGGATTTGCTCGCAGGCGTCGGGCCGCGCCGAGGCGGCATGGTCGATGCGGCCCGAATAGGCCGGCAGATAGCCGCCGCCATGCGACAGCACCAGCTTTAGATTGGGATGGTCGTCGAGCACCCCGCCAAAGATCAGATGATGCACCGCGACCGTGGTGTCGAGCGGGTTGCCGATCACATTGACCAGGTAATGGTCGGCAAAACGCCGCGCCTCGGGAAACCCGGTGGGGTGCATGAACACCAAGAGGCCAAGCTCCTCGATGCGGGCAAAGATCTTGCGGAACCGCGGCGCCGACAGATCCTCGCCGCCGACATTGGTGGCGATCTCGATGCCGCGAAAGCCCAGCGAGCGGTGCAGCCGGTCGAGCTCGGCGACGGCAAGGTCCGGAGCCTGAAACGGCACCGTGCCGAGCGGCGCAAAGCGGTCCGGGTGCCGACCGGCAATCTCGGCGAGGTTGTCGTTGACGACCCGTGCGGTCGCAATCCCGAGATCGGGATCGGCGCCGTAATAGGTCTGGTTCGGCGAGGGCGAGATTGCCTGGATGTCGATCCCCATCCGGTCCATGTCGGCGAGCCGGTTTTCGACCGAGGTGAATTGAATACGATTGCGCTCGGCCTGCTGGCGGTTGACCTCGCGGGTGCGCTCGTTGGCGTAGATCTCGCGAGGGTGCCGCGTCGCGCCCTCGTTGCCGGCGACCATCTCCGCGGCCTTGGGCGTTAGCACGTGGCAATGGATATCGATCGTCAGCCATTTGCCCCGCGCATGGGCGGGGCCAGGAAACCGGCCCGGGATTTCCGCTCCGGGGGGCAGGCATTTGAACAGCATTCCTGGTTGCCTCCTTGAAGATCGCTGGCTCGTCACTGCCGTCGCCGAAGGATCGACCCGCCGGCTTAGTTTCCCCCCGGCCGTTCCATCGGTGTGCCGCCTTTCGAGAGTTGCGCCATCCGGCTACTGCAGGCTCTCCTCGGGCAGAACCCCCCAAATCTCGCTGCGCTGCACCCAGCCGCTGTACCCGCCGGCTTCGATCCGGCACCAGGCCCCCCCGCACGCGAGCAGCCGGGCAACGACGCCGGGCTCGGCGCGAGCGACGATCGCCGACGCGGCGTCGGGGCGGTCATGGAGCGGATGCACCGCGCCATCGATAACGACCTCGCGCTTATCGCTCAGCATCCGGTCGAGCACCCAGCCCTTGGCGCCCTGCTCGTCCTCGATCCGTCGCCAGTTCTGAAATTCTTCGATGATTTCGACCGGGAGATCCTTGCGCTGGTACACCCATTCGATCGGATAGTTCTCGCCCGGCCCGACCCGCAGATTGACCTCGTCGGAACGCAGGCTGGCGAATCGCGGCAGCTGGTCGCCGCCCGCCGTCTGCGCGTCGAGCGCAAGCGGCACGGTTGCCAATGCTACCGCCGCTGCCAGCATCGGCAGCAGGCGCACCGTGTTTCCTCGCGATCCCCTCGACATCGGCTGTTCCTATCAACCCCAGGGCTAGGCGGAGCACCCGTCCCTGTCCATTGCCACGCGAGCCGCTGATCGCTGCCCCTGACCACGGATAGCGCGATGATGGGACCTTTCGCGCCCCGGCTCAACCTTTGTTGCTGCGTGTCGCAGCGGCTCGCGCAATCGTGTAATCTCGCGCAATCGTGTAATAATGCAAAGGCCGGACCCGCCGGCGAAGGGTTACCGGGTACAGGGACGGGGAAGATGAGGAACCTATTGACCGTGGTCGGGGATGGCCGGGCGACGCCGGTCCTCGAGACTGCCATGCTGGCGGCGCGCCGCTTTGACAGCCACATCGTCGGGCTGCACAGCCTGACCACCGAATATGCCGTGGTTTTCGGCGGCGAAATGGGGTTTTCGATTTCGTCTGAAGTCGACCGCACACTCGAGCGCGAGGGTCACGACCGGCGCGATCACGCGCGTCGGCTGTTTCGCGAGTTCATGGCCGCGCAAGGCGTGCCGATCGGCCCGGTGCCGCCCGGCCACACCGGGCCCAGCGCCTCGTGGCGCGAGGAGGACGGCCGGCAGAACGCCATCGTCGGGCTGATCGGGCGGGTGTTTGACTTGATCGTCGTCGAGCAGCCGGAAAAGCTCGCCTCGATCGCCGAAGCGACCCTCGAGGACGCATTGTTCGAGAGCGGCCGCCCGGTGCTGATGGTGCCGAAGCGCGCCCCGTCGGTCTTGGGCGAGGTCATCGCCATCGCCTGGAACGGCAGCACCGAGACCGCCTTGACGGTCGCGTTGGGCATGCCGTTTCTCAAGCAGGCACGGCATGTCGCGATCATCGCCGTTGGCGCGCAGCACATGCCCGAGCCGGGGCCGGAGGGCGACGAGCTCGCCCGCACCCTCGAACGGCACGGGATCGATGTCAGCCTGCGCAGCGCCTTTGGCCGGCAAAAGCCGCAGGGCGAATCGTTTCTGAAGGAGGCGGTCGCGGCCGGCGCCGATTTGCTGTTCAAGGGCGCCTACACGCAGAGCCGCATCCGCCAGATGATCTTTGGCGGCGCCACCCGCCACATCATCATGGAATCGGGTCTGCCGGTGCTGATGGCGCGCTAGGCCCTCGACGGCTTCGCGAAGGCCGCTCAAGACACGGCGCGAAGGTGCAGAGCAGCCCCTCGCCCGTCGTGAGCGTCCTGATCCCGGCGTACAACGCGCAACCCTATATCGGCGACACCCTCGAATCGGTGCTCGACCAGAGCTTTCGGTCCTTTGAAATCATCGTCGTCGACGACGGCTCGACCGACGGCACAAGGGCGATTGCCGAGAATTATCGCGGCCGCGGGGTCGTGATTTTGTCGCAATCGAACGCCGGCCCGGCCGCGGCGCGCAACCGCGCGCTGTCCCATGCTCGAGGAAAATTCATCGCATTGCTCGACAGCGACGATATTTGGGAACGCGATTTTCTGCAAACGATGGTTCAATTTCTCGACCGGCATCCCGACGTGTCGATCGCGTTCTGCGACTCGCGGTTTTTTGGCGAGACGAGGTTCGCCGGCAAAACATTTCAGGAAGTGTACCCGCCCTGCCCGCCGATCACCTTGGCCAAAGTGGCCGGATGCGTGTCTCACGTGTGCCTTGACGCGATCTTAAGGCGAGAGGTGTTCGATCGTGTGGGCGCCTTCGACGAAGCCTTGCGGGCTGCCGAGGATTTTGACCTGTGGTTGCGCGCCCTGCACGCTGGATGTCGCATCGAGCCGGTCCCGCGCGTTCTGGTTCGTTACCGACGCCATGCGGCCAGCGTCTCGGCTCAGGGCACGCTGGCGGATTTGGCGGCATTGCAGGTGCTGGGCAAATGGCGCGGACGGGCGGCTCTCGATGCCGAAGAGCACGATGCCGTCGAACGGACCTGGCGGCAAACGCGCTTCAAGCTCGACGTCAAGCATGCGGTCGATCACATCCACAACGGCGAATTTTCACTGGCGAGGGCCGCGTTGCAACGGGCCTGCGCGTATCGGCCGAAGTGGCGCTATCGGGCTGCCCGCCTCGCTTTGGCGATTGCGCCTGAAATTCTGCGCCGCACCCTTCGACGAATAGGCTGATCGGGCCGTTTTGACCTGAAAGGGCGGGCGGGATTTGGCCGCGACAGAGCGCTGGGCGGCCGCCGGAGCCGACACCGCAGCACTCGCGACCCGCTACTGTTTTCGCCGCCCTCTTGCGCTAATTTCGGCTGTATGAGAACCGGCTTACGCCCCACGAATTAACAATCAACTTGCGCAATCGGTGGTTTTGCCGCTCGGTGACGAGGCCAAGCGCGGCGACTGACAGAAGAACCGCCACAATCGTGTGAACAACCCCGATTTTGAGATAGACCAGCAGCAATTCAAGCAACGGCCAATGGATGACATAGAGGGTAAAGCTAAACGACGCGACCAGCCTGATCGGCGCCGTCAGCCGGCCGAATTCGAGCCGGGCAAAGTTGGCCGCAAATACGTTGGCAGAAAACAGCAGCGCGATCACGATGTCGCCGACAAACCATTCGGAACCATCCATATGCGTTGAAATCCACCCGCCCGACATGCCATCAACAAATTCGTCGATATGGCTGGTCATGGTGAAATGAAAACTGAGCAACAATGCCCCGAGAGTAGCGAAAAATAGCAATCTTGCGGCAGCTGGCTTCATGTCGTATTTGCGATGAAACTTGTAGACGATGCTGCCGAGCACCCAGGTCGGCAGCAGCGCCCATAGCTTAAAGCCGATGACCGCGAAGATCAGCGACGCCAGCGTCCAACGCCTCCACCTTTCGAAATAAAAGACTGATGCGAACAAGACATAGTACCATACTTCGTAGCACAGCGACCACATCACTATATCAGATAGAGTCGGTTCCGACACAAACCAAAAATTGTTGCTGAACGTTAAAAACATGGGAAAATATTCCCACAACTTTGAATATTGATAAATCGGAATATTACTGGTTTGTCCGACGGACATCAGATAGAGGTCGATGCCCAACGTCAGCACCATTGCCGGGGCTGCCACCGAATAGATCCTGGCGAAGCGGCTCACCGCGAAGTCGCGCAACCTGGTTTCGCGCTCTGCGGCGACATAAGTGATAACGTAGCCGGAAAGCACAAAAAATAAAACGACCGCGCTGTGCGCCAGGTGAAATGGAAATAAGCCCGCGGCGAAACGGCAGCCGACACCACCCGACCCTGCGTAACAACCGGAGAGCAACACCACGTGACCGGCGAAGACGACGAGAGCGGCACTGGCGCGCACAAGGTCGAGATATATGGATAAGCTCTTGTTCATCTGCACTCGGCTTGCTCAATTATCTGCGGGACGCCGCCGGCTGACGACGTGCATCTGCAACACGATTGCTGCTTTTGTCGGTGGGGACCGTTCGGATGATGAGCTCAGGATTTTACCGGGATACTGGGTTGAGGCGCCCGCGGCCGAACCGCGCACAGCCTTTCGGCTTCGACCATCGCCCGGACCCCCGAAAAGCGCGATCTCGATGGAGCGCCAAACACCTCGGGGGCCGGAACCGTTCCAGCGGCGCAACGCCAATGAAAAACAGCGCCCTAGTGGCGCGATGCCAACCGATGATTCCGTCGGCTGAATCGCACCACCAACGTATTAATCTAGTGGCCCGATCGAAACGCTTGGGGAATCAAGCGTTTCGATCGGGTCACTAGATCATTTCTGGAGTTTCTGCTGCTCCGCGCTCGCTGAAAAAATTATCTTTCTTTCGACCGTCGGTCATGTTAGCTTGTCCGCAACCGGGCCGGGTGTAATGAGCTGATCTGAGCCACGGTTCTTTCGGGGGGGTAATGCCGGTGTGCGCTCGCGCGAGTGGTGCGATGCCAACGGATGATTCCCGTTCGTTGGCTGAACCGCACCACCGACGCATTAATCTGGTGGGCCGAGTCACGAAACGCTGGGGAATCAAGCGTTTCGATCGCACCACCAGGGCCGGGCAGCGCGGCCCGAGCAGGACATTAGGCGATGCTTGACAAGCGCGACCCGTCCATCGCCGAGTGGGTCAGGCGCACCGGCGGCCGGACCAGCGGCTTCGACTACCTGCGGGTCTGCCTCGCGATCGGCGTGATCTGCGTGCATAGCTCCAGCACCAGTTACGGACACACGTCGGACCTTGTTGTCTGGGGTGGTCCGCAACGGGCGGCCGAGCACATCATCCTGCCAATGTTCTTTGCATTGAGCGGGTTTCTCGTCGCCGGGAGCCTCGAGCGCAGCCGAACGCTCGTGTCGTTCTTTGGCTTGCGCATCCTGCGCATCGTGCCGGCCCTGTCCGTCGAGGTGTTGTTGTCGGCGATGATCTTCGGGCCCATGCTCTCGTCTCTGGCCCTGCGAGCATACTTCACGAACCCTGAGTTTCATCTGTATTTTCTTAACATTACTGGGGATATCCATTATCTCCTTCCCGGGGTTTTTTTGGACAATCCGATCCCGCGCGCGGTCAACGAGCAATTATGGACGGTTCCTTTTGAGCTCGAATGCTATATTGCTTTAGGCGGCCTTGCCGTTATCGGCATCATGGGCAAGCGCCGCTTGACCCTCGCAATCGTCGGCATTGGCCAATGCCTGTGGGCCTGGCAGGCATGGAAGCGCGGCGAGGTCGGCGGCGCCAATGGCGCAAGCGGGTCAATTCTTGTCTTGTGTTTTCTAGTCGGGATCCTGTTCTTTCAATATCGCGACAAGATACCGATCAGCAAACGGCTGTTCGCGCTTTCGGTGCTGCTCTGCCTCGGACTGGGCTGGCTGCCGCACGGCACCTATTATGTGCCGATACCGGCGACTTACCTGACCATCTATCTCGGTCTGCAGAACCCTCCGAGGCAGAAATTGTTGCTGTCCGGCGACTATTCCTATGGACTCTATCTTTACGGGTTTCCGGTGCAGCAAGCGTTCGCGTCGCTGGGACCGTGGGCGCACCATTGGTATCTGAACCTGATCGTATGCTTGCCCGCGGCCTTCCTGATCGCATGCTTTTCGTGGCACACCGTCGAGAAGCCGGCGCTGGCCTTGCGGCGTTATCTTCCGGCAATCGAACGAAAATTGGCCCGGCTCGTCTTCGGCGGCACTCTCGTCGGCGAGCCCGCCCCCGCCGAGGCGCGAGCCGCGGCCATCCCTCGTCGATGAGCAAGGCGGATGTCGGCGCAAAGCTTCAGTGAGCGCTTTTCGGTGCACGCGGCAATCAATGCCGCCTTATTTGCGGCAACCTTCGCGGCCGGAAGTTTGGGAGCGCTGTTGCTGCTCGATGCGCATGATGAGCTCGGCGTTTACAGCGCGGTCCTCGCGTTTGCGCTGCGCATCGTGCATGTCCAACATTTGGGCCGTGCTGCCGGGTTGCCCGCTACCCGTGTAGGCACGATCGCCGACAGATGAAACTGCGTCGGCGGCGGGTTGTTCCAAGGGTTCGGCGTCAGACGTCAGCTGCCGGGCAGAGCTGTCCTTGGGCAGCTGCAGCAGTCTTGCAACGCTTCAACACCGGCCGCGATTAAGCAATTGAGCCATGGAGCGGGCAGCACTAAAATCCTGGCGCGCGCCGTCGCGATTGAAGCGCATTACACGAAATTTAACGGCTGTTCCGCTTCCACGAAGGTCCGAGATGGCCGCTTCGCCGCGCGTTCGCTCCGTTCTGATCTCCAGCAATTTTCCGCCGCTGCGCGGCGGTGCCGGGGTCGTTTACGACCAAATCTGCCGCCACCTGGCCGGCCAGGTCACCGCATTGAGCGTCAGCCGCGACTATCTGACCAATTTGCCGATCCCCGCGACCGGCAGCTTTGATACGCAGGCGCCTTATCCGATCGTTCGCATTCCGCTGTTGCGCCCGCCGGAAGCGCTTCGGCGAAGCCCGGTTGCCTCGCGGCTCGCAATGCTTGTCATCGATCTGCCAATCTTTTTGCGGACCTTCGCAGTCACCGCATGGCTGAGCCTGCGCGCCCGGGCCCGGGTGGTCTGCATCGGCGACTTGGTCCATCTCGGCTGGATGGTCTGGCCGCTACGCTACATTTTAAGATTGAAGGTGATTTTCTATATTCACGGTGAAGAGATTTCGGTCGAGGGTACGGGCCTGTTCCTTCGCCTGCGCCGTCGGTGCCTGAGCCGCGCGCATGCCGTCATTGCGGTCAGCGCGTTTGCTCGCGATCTGCTGGTCACGCGCTTGCGTATCGACGCCGCCAAAATCCTGGTGGTCGGCAATGGTGTCGATTTGGCCCGCTTTCGGCCCGGGCCGGTCGATCCGGCGATTGTCGATGGGTTTGGCGCCACCGGCGCGCGGGTCATTCTTAGCGTCGGCCGCCTGACCGAGAGAAAAGGGTTCGACACCTTGATCGACGCAATGCCGGCGGTTCTGGACAAGGTGCCCGAGGCGCTGTGCTTGGTCGCCGGCGAGGGGCCGCTGCGCGCCGAGCTGGAAGAGCGCGTGCGCTGCGCAAACCTCGGCGACCGCTTCAGGCTGCTCGGACCGGTCGGCGATCCAGACCTTCTCGCGCTGTATCGAATTGCCGAGATTTTCGCGATGCCGAACCGGACCACCGCGACCGGCGATACCGAGGGTTTCGGGTTGGTCTTTCTCGAAGCAAACGCTTGCGGCAAACCGGCGGTCGCGGGTCGTGCCGGCGGTGCGGTGGAAGCCGTTTGCGATGGCTGCAACGGGCTGTTGGTTGACGGGGAGGACCATCGCGAAGTCTCCGCCGCGCTGATCCGGCTTTTGACCGACGCTCCGCTCTACACGCAGCTTAGCGCTGGCGCTTGCGCCAAGGCCGCGGTCAGCGGTTGGGCCAGTCGCGCCGAAGCATATCAAGCGCTGTGCGACACGCTGGTCGACAAGCGCGGGAACCCGACCGCGCGACCGCGCGGAGCGCCCGACGATTGACCGCGCCCGAGCCCCGCCCGGCCGCTCAGCCTCGGGGATCAAAGCGACCGCTCGCCGTCGGGCCGAGTGGGGCAGCAGCGATGCGGCGCCGCAGCCCAGCTCAGCGACCCAGGCAACGCCTAAGGGTTTTCGCCGCGCTGGCAAATGCCACGGCCTCGATCCCATCGGGTCGGCGCGCGAGGAGCCACACCAAGGTCAAGGCGCCGACATAGGCTGCGGCGCCCGCCGCGATCTTGACGGCGAGGCTGGCCGCAAGCGGCAGCTGCATCGCCCGATCGAGCGCGCCAAGCACGCAAACCATCGCCAGCGCCGCTGCAACCGGGCGGTAAAGGCAGCTGACGACATCGGCGAGGCTCACCCTGATGGCGCGTCGCAGCACGAAGCAGTCGCCGGCCAGGGCAATCACGCCCAAAACCGCTTGAGCTTCGGCGATCGCCGAAGCGCCTCCCCAGCGCCCGGCAATGAGCAATGTCGGGATCAGCACCGCCAAGCGGGCCCAGACCGCGACCGCAGTCAGGCGGAGATGGCCGGTGACCTCGAAAATCGCGTACAGCGCCACCCGCATTCCGACCGGTATCGCACCGATCCCGAACCAAAAGACCAGCGATGCCGCCTCCTTCCACTGCGGCCCGAGCAGCAGCAAGGTCAGCTCGCGCGCAGTCCCGGCCACTCCCGGACCTGTCGCCAAACAGACGGTCGCGGTCGCCGCGATCACCAGAAGCGCTGCCGCACGCAGCCGCTCGGGGTCGCTCAGCAATCGCGAATAGACTGGAAACAACGCCCGCGTCACCGGTTCGACCAGATCGACCGTCGGCGTCACCGCGATGTCGGCGCCGACATTATAGGCGCCCATCACCCCGGCGCTGCTGATCGCGCCGACGACATACTCGTCGGCTCGTGCGGCGAAATGCCGCCCATGCGTCACGACCAGCATCCACGAGGAGTACGACCAAATCTCGCGCGCCTTATTCAGCCGGAACCGCGGCCGGAACGGATGCATCCGATAGCTCAGCATCACATCCGCGGCTTTGGACAGCACCACCGCAATTGCCAATCCCCAAAAATTGCGCAAGATCAGCACACACAGCACGCCGAGAACAACGCTGCACAACTTACGATAGATGAAGTATCTAAACTCCTTAGCAAAGTCCAAATCGATCCGGAAAAAAATCAGTCCGATATTGGTGAAACCTTCGAGCAGCAGGCGAAACGATATAACATAAATCACCAGCTCCACTTTCTCGGAATGAAAGTACATGCCGGCGATAGGCGCCGACGCAACCGCCAATCCGAACAGTAGGATGCCGACGATGACCTCGACGGTCCAGGCCGAGTCGAAATAGTCGCGGCTCGGCCGACCCATTCTGATCAAGGCAAGGTCCTGGCCGCTGACGCCGAACATGGCGATGACCGCCATGCTCAGCGCCGCCATTGCCATGACGCCAAAATCCGCCGGCGTCAGCAGCCGAGCCAAAACGGCGGTGCTGGCGATGCCAAGCGCCCGGACCGCCCATTGCAGCCCCGTCATCCAGGCAGCGCCGCGAACGGCGTGCGCCCGGATACTGCCCGCTTCGGCGGCCGATATCGACCCCGCCGGGTGCTTTGCGTCCCCGGATGCGGTCATCGGCCACCTTTCTCAGCGGGACCGGGCGGTCTTCTCAAAACGCCTGCCTTGGCAAAACGCCTGCTTTGGCAAAACGCCTGCCTTGGCCCGCGGTGGGCAACCAGACGATCCGCGGCCGCTCAACCTGGCCGGCACCGCTGCGATGCGCCGGTGCGCATGTCGCCGGGAATGGCAAACCGGCTCGGCAAGCTGGGCTACCGAGTGCGCCTGAGCACGATCTGATGACAGCCAAATGAGCGGTTTTCACGAATCTTTATCGGCTCGAAGCCGTCATCCTCGTAAAAGCCGGTAATGGCCCCAATGCTCGCATATTCGTATGGATAACCGCCGACCCAATCGACGATATCATTGATCCGGCTCATCCCGCGGGGGCTGCTGGCGCCCGTCAACTCGCGAAGGTAGCTCTTCAGCTCCCGAGAGTATAAAGAGCCAAGCAACGTTCTAAGCTCGGTCGGCGCCCAGACATACGCTACGTAAAACGGTCGCAGCAGGCGCGGCAGCGCATTGTACCGTCGCTTGCGTTGATGCCAGACGCGGCTGATCTCGCCGCAATCGTTGTATATGGCAATGAATAGTAAGCCGCCGGACTTGACCAACGGCTTCACATTTTCCATTGCCTGCCACATCGCGCCGGTGTGGTGCAGGACGCCCCATGAGTAGACGATGTCAAACTGGCCAAGCCCGCTTAGATACTCTTTGTCGAGCACCGATCCCTGCTCGACTGTCCACGCGGTGTCTCCTTCCCGGTAGCTGTCCCTGAGCTTCCTCGTGCAGGCGACGCTCTCGGTGTCGAAATCAAATGACGTAACGATCGCGCCAAGGCGTCTGGCGGCGAGCGACGACAGGCCGGAACCGCTGCCAACGTCCAAAAAGGTCTTGCCGATTAGCGAGTCATCTCCGAGGAACTCCTTGAGATTATTCTCGGCTTCGACAATCCGCGCATCGTTCAAATGCTTGAGAAAGCGGGCCCAGTTCGCGCCAAACCGGAAGCGATGACCAGCGCGCACCTCTCGCTCATGCTGGACTGGAACCTCGCCTGCGACCGGCATTCCGGTCGCTTCTCTCGAGCTATGCTCGTCGCGCACGCGCGCAACGCTCCGGCACATCCCGATCCACCGGCGATATATTGATGGCGCGGGCATAGCGAAATTCGAGCACGAAGCCGTTACTCCGGGTTCAATTCACGCACGGGGGTTGACGCTTCTGTCAAAGGGCTGCCGTCCGAGAGTTGGTGCCGGATCCGGATTGACACGGTCAAATCACCGTATCGACGCAGGCGCCTCGAATTTCGCCTGCGGCGGGGCCACCCTCAACCTCCCGCAAAAACGCTTCGAACATCGAAAGCGACCATAACGCGGCGCTATGGTCGTGTACGCCCGACCGGTGTTGATCGAGCAACGTTGCGATAGCCGTCATGTCGAACAGACCCGACTGCCTCAACGCCGGGCCGTTCAGGCGCTGATGCACTCGTTGCCGCAACGGTCCGCGAAACCATGCGGCCAACGGCACCGCGAAACCCTGCTTGGCTCGGTACAGGATCTCGCGGGGGACATGCGGTTCGAGCGCCGATTTGAAAATGTATTTCCCCTCGCGGCCATGTAATTTCAACCCGGGCGGCAGCTGCGCAGCCCACTCGGCGAACGTATGATCGAGAAGCGGAACCCGCACCTCCAGAGACGATGCCATGCTGGCCCGGTCGACCTTGGTTAGGATATCACCGGGGAGATAGGTTTTAAAGTCGGCGTATTGGACCTTCGACAACGGATTAGCGCTGGCGCAGCGGCTCATATGCTGCCGCAGCACCTCTACGGCGTTGTACCCCTGGAGGCTGCGCGAGAAGTCGGAGCTAAAGAGACGACGCCGAAGAGCCGGGCCGCAGACCGAAACCGAGGAGAAATACGCATCGGTCGTGTTTCGCGCCAGCTCCAGCAGCGTGGCTTTGGCGCGCAGCGGGCGCGGCGCCCAATCGAGCTTCGGATAGATCGTGCCAAGAAGACCAAACAGCGGGCCGCGCAACCCCAGGGGCACAACCCGACGCACCCGCTCTTCGGAGCGGTGCCAGCGGTAGCGCCGATACCCGGCGAACACCTCATCCCCGCCATCCCCCGACAGCGCGACCGTGACATTTTCGCGCGCCGTCGCGCAGACCCGCAGGGTCGGCAGCGCCGAGCTGTCGCCGAACGGCTCGTCATAGATCGTTGCCAGCCGATCGAGCAGATCGAACGAGTTCGGATCGACCTCCTTGACGTGGTGGTCCGTGCGATAACGCTGGGCGATCAGCGCCGCATAGGCAGATTCGTCAAATCCTTTCGTCCCGAACGCTATCGAAAAGGTGCTGACCGGCTGAGGCCGCAACCCGGCCATCGTGGCCACGACGGCGCTCGAATCGACCCCGCCCGACAGAAAGGCGCCAAGCGGAACATCGGCGACCATCCGCAGCCGCACCGATTGGCGCAGGCGCGCGATCAGCTCTTCCTCGGCCTCTTCCCGGCGGATCGCCACGCCGTCGGAAAAGCGCAGATCCCAATAGGCGCGCGGCTGGGGCACTTCCTCGCCGCGCCGCAAGGTGAGGCAATGCGCCGGCGCCAGCTTTTTGACACCGAGATAGATCGAGCGCGGATCCGGGATATAGCCAAAGGCGAAAAATTCCTCGACTGCCTGAGGATCGAGCCGACGGTCGACCCCTGGGCTGCACAAGATCGCCTTCAGCTCCGAAGCGAACAGCAGCCGGCCGTCGTCGAGCAGCGCGTAGTAGAGCGGCTTTTCGCCGAACCGGTCGCGCGCGAGAAACAGGGTCTCGCGCCGCTCGTCGAGAAGGGCAAAGGCGAACATGCCGTTGAAACGGTCGAGACAGTGCTCGCCCCATTCCTCCCAGGCATGAACGATCACCTCGGTATCGCAACGGCTGCGGAACGTGTGGCCAAGCGCGGACAGCTCAGCCATCAGCTCCTGGAAATTGTAGATTTCACCGCCGAAGACCACGCATACCGTGCGGTCCTCGTTGAAGATCGGCTGCGCGCCCCCGGCGAGATCGATGATGGCGAGCCGGCGATGGCCGAGCCCGACACCCGGGGCGTAATAAAAGCCCTCACCGTCGGGACCGCGATGATCAAGACGATCGGTCATGCGGCGCAACAGCCGCCGGTCGGCGTCACCGCGTCCGCGGCAATCGAAAATCCCGGCTATCCCGCACATGGTTCCTCGTTCGGAACATTACCTATCGACGTTAACACGGGCACCCAACCGGCACAGCGAATCTTCCCACGAGCATTTTCTGACAAACCGACCGCATCATCGCGTGATCACCCGGCGCACCGACCCTGGGGTATTCAGATGCCATGATCTAAGCCGAAGATGTGCGAATAAGCAGTGAACATTCGCTCCTGCGAAAACATCTCGACGGCGCGCCTGCGGTTGCCGTGCGCCAGCTCGGTCCGCTTTGCCGGATCGCGCAGCAGCCGTGAGATCGCGTCGGCCAAGCTCCGTCCATCATCGCACGCCACGATCAACCCACGATTGGCCTCGCAAACCATGTCCCGCACGTCGCCGACATCGACCGCGGCCACGGCGCGGCGTGCCGCCATCGCCTCCAGCAGCGCATTTGGCATCTGCTCGGTATCGGACGACAGCGCAAAGACATCGAAGGTCCCGAGCACCGCTTCGGCAGCGACCTGTCCGGTGAAGACCACGCGTTCGCCGAGACCGAGCTCGGCAGCCAGCCGTACCAGCGCCGGCCGCTCGCTGCCCTCGCCGGCGATAATCAGGCGCGCGGTTGGCGGACCCTCGAGGCTGGCAAAGGCTCGCAGCAGCCGGCCGATATTCTTTTCCGGGCGCAGTGGTGCCACGGTGCCGACCACCAGCTCACCCGGCCGTCTGCTAAAGCCCGGCACGCGATCGCGAGGCGGATCGGCAAACCGCGCGACATCGACACCGTTCGGAACATAGACGACCTGCTCCAGCGGCAGCTTCCAGACCCGGCGGGCCAACTCCTCGAGCCGGCGCGACGGCACGACCACGCCGGCGGCGCGGGCGAGGGCCCAGCGGCGAAACAGCACGCGGCGCCGCAGCTGGCTGGTCGCTTCCTCCTTGCCGAAGCCGGCCTCGAAGTGGAGCTGGCGGGCGATCGGAAACAGCCGGTTGGCCATCGCCCATTCGATCGCGCCCCAATTGTAGGTGATCAGCAGATCGGGCCGCAGCCGCCGCAATTCCGAGACTGCCGCGCCCAAGCTTCGGATCATGCCGCGCCGAGCCTCCCCGGGCGGCAGCAAAGCGACCTCCAGATGGTCGGTAAACTCCCGAGCCGCCGCGAAATTGTGGTCGAGAGCGACGATCGTATGGCGCAGCTGCACGCCAAAATGGTTGATGATGCGCGCCATCCGCAACGGCACCCCGCCAATGCCGAAGCTCGCAAATACATGGAGCAGATGCTGTTTTCGGCTGGTCACGGCAGCCAACGAAGCGGCGGCGGCTAGGGCCGGTCGCGAGGGCGCCAAGGCGGCCGACGCCATCACCAGCCGCGGCAGGCTGCCAGGCGGCTATGCGCAAGCCGGGGCCATTCAGGAAATCTGCACATGTTCGCCTCATGCTCGGCTATGGTTCCCAAGCACACAAGTCCCTCCTCGCTCGCATCGTAGCCGCGTTTATGTTACTGTACGTTACAATGCAGATGGTCGCAGGGGAGTCCCAACTTCGTCAGTCAAACGGATATCGGCATTTCACCCTCGCCCGGAACGACCGGGGCCGGCAACGGCGGACGGCGCCGAGGGCGCGAACCTCGAACCGCTCTTGCTGAGGCATGCTCGACCCTAGCACCTGGAAAATCGTCAACTTCTCGGCTGATCATCCGCCGATGCTCGTTGTCGTGGTCGATACCGAAGCCGAGTTCGACTGGTCCCGGCAACAGCCGCGTCGGGCGAGAGGGGTGAGCTCGGTCAAGCGCCAGCTGCAGACGCTGCCGATCTTTGAGCGATACGGAGTCCGGCCGACCTTTGTTCTCGATTATCCGGTCAGCAGCAGCCCCGAGGGATACGAGTTTATTCGCGACCTGCATCGCTCGGGGGCCTGTGAAATTGGCGCTCATTTGCAGCCCTGGGACAATCCCCCCTTTATCGAGCAAACAACCGACGAAAACTCGTATCCGGGGAACCTTCCGTTCGAGCTCGAGCGCGAGAAGCTCGTCCAATTGACCCGGACGATCGCCGAGAATGTCGGGGTCCGCCCGCGCATCTACAAGGCCGGGCGATACGGGGTCGGCCACGCCACGGCGCAAATCTTGGCCGAGCTCGGCTATGAGATTGATGTCAGCGTCGTCCCCGGCACCGATCTGCGGCGCAGTTTTGGTCCGGACTTCTCGCATTGCGAGGCTCGCCCCTATTGGTTCGGCGCCGACCCGGCGCTGCTCGAAATCCCGCTGTCCATCGGCTATACGGGGCTGTTGGCGCCCTCGGAGTCGATGGCTTACGTCTTGACCATGAACGAGCGGTTGAAGGCGCTGCACGTGCCGGGAATTCTTGCGCATCTTGGGCTGATCGAGCGGATCACCCTGACCCCGGAGGGGATCTCGTTCGCCGAGCAGCGGCGGTTGACCCTGGCGCTGCTGCGCAAAGGTCATCGCGTCTTCAGCTTCACCTATCACAGCCCCTCGCTGGCGCCCGGCAACACGCCCTATGTGCGCAGCGAGGCCGATCTGCGCGCGTTTTTGCGGCGGATTGAGGAATACCTCGATTTCTTCACCGGCAAGCTTGGCGGGCGCGCGGCCACCCCGTTCGAGATCAAGGCACTCGCCGAACGATGCAGCCCGCTGCGACCCGGCGGACCCGCAGCCGTCATGGCGCCGTCGGCAAAACGAGCGCGCACACGGCGCTAGCCTAAGCCTAGTTGGTCCCGCCGCGCCGCACGTGCATGCCGATGCCTTTCGCCTCCGAGCGCCAAAGGCCTTCGCCGCCATCGGCCGCCGGCTTCAACGCGTTCAAACCCAGACCGGCTTGACCGGCAGCGCAAGCCGATGGGCAAGCGCTGACGGCGTGGTTCCCGGGCGGCGATTTGTTGGGCCTTCCGGCGGGACGCGGTGGCGGTGGGGGGCGTCGGGCTATTCGGCTGCGGCCCTGGCCGGCTCGATAAAGCGCGACACCCACTTGTTGCGCCGCCTCAAACCTTCGCGATACATCGCCTCGAACTCGGCCGGCGCAAAGGAATGGGTCGAGGGCCGCTGCATCAGCGCTTCGCCCCAGGCCTTCAGCCGCGGAAATTGCTCGAGATGGCCGAGCCTCTTCACGCGATCGAGAAACAAATAGCGCTGCAGAAACGGGGCGTAGGCAGCGTCCACCAGCGAATATTTTTCGCCGTTGAAAAATGGGCCGCCACCCTGCTTTTCAAGCGCCCTTTCAAGCCGCTCGAACGGCACCGGAATGGCCGCCGCCGCCTTGTTGTAATCGTCCTCGGTATCGGCGTAGGCAGTCGCGGTCACGGTGCTGGCGAAGGTCGGCACATAGTCGGTCCAGGCGCGGTTCAGCGCTCGCTCGATCGGGTCCTCGGGATGCAGCCGAGGTGCGATGGTCTCGTCCAGATATTCGTTGATGGCGTTCGACTCGAACAGCGACAGCCGGTCGTCGATGCGCAGCACTGGGACTTTCTTGTGCGGCGAGATCGCCAGGAACCAGTCCGGCCGGTTGTCGGGCTCGATGTGGCGCAGCTCGAACTCGGTGTTCTTTTCGCGCAGCACGATGGCCGAACGCTGCACCCACGGGCAGGTCTTGAAACTGACCAGCATGTATTTTGTCATGGCGGCCTCCGATAATTTACGTGAATTATCCGATCATCGCACAGCGGCGAGGCCGGCTTAAGCAGAATCTGAGTTCTAATGCCTCCAGGCGAGCAAGCCGGCACCAAGCCAACTGCTTCGAGAACCGACAGCCCCGGCGTCTGGACCGCTAGCATATGGGCGAACCGCGCCGCGGGCGCGGCAGCCGCTATTTGATCTTCGCTTCCTTGAAGACGACATGCTTGCGCGCCACCGGATCGAACTTCTTCAGCTCCAGCTTGGCGGTCTTGGTCCGCGGATTTTTCTTCGTCACATAGTAAAAACCGGTATCGGCGCTGCTGACAAGCTTAATCAGGACGGTGCTGGTCTTGGCCATGACAGAGACCCCAGATTTAGCGATTGCGTGGACCCGAAGATAACGATCCGCCGCTGCCTGTCAAGGCGAGCTCTCCGTCAAAACCGGGGCGGCCGAAATCGGCGCGACGCTGCCGCTCTGTGCTGCGAGGCTCGCAGTCGCGGCGATGACGCGCACCGCCTGGCTGTAGAGGGCCGGGTCGGCGAGCAGCCGTTCGGCCACGGCAAGATCAATCTCCCGGTCGCCAAGTCGGGGCGGACATGAGCTGCGCAGCCGGTCCCACCCGGCATCGTCAAGCGACGCGCGCGGACGGTCGGTCAGCGGCGACGGCGTCGACGCTCCGCTCGCCCGCTGCAATGCGGTCTGCACCGCGCCACCATTATCGCCGAGATCGCTGGTGCATACGGTCGGGACCACGCCGTGCGCATTCAGCAAATAGCCGGCGGGCGCCACCAGCTGAGCCCAAGTCAAAATCAGCTCGCCATTATTGGGCAGGCGCAACACGGTCTGCACCGTGCCCTTGCCATAGGAGGCAGTGCCGACCACGATCGCCCGCCCGGCATCCTGCAACGCCGCGGCGACGATTTCGGAAGCCGAGGCGGAGCCGCCATTGACCAGCACGACGATCGGCAGACGTGGCGCCACGCTGTCGCCCGAGGCCTCGAAAAACTGGCGGCTCGCCGGGTTGCGCCCGATCGTCGCCACGATCGGACCCTTGGCGATGAACACGTCGGCGAGGCTCACCGCCTGGTCGAGCAGCCCGCCGGGATCGCCGCGCAGGTCGAGCACAATGCCGCGCAGCTGCGGATTTGCGGCCCGCTCCGCCGCTTCCAGATCGGCGACGAGCTGCTGGGTCGTATCCTGATTGAAGCTCGATATGTGAAAGACCGCGATGCCGTTGTCGCGCGAGACGGTCACTGTCGGCTCGACGATCAGCACCCGCTGAAGCCGAAATTCGCGGGTTTCGCCAGCGCCGGGCCGATCGATGCCGAGCGTCACCGGACCCAATACCGGGCCGCGCAATTCGTCGAGCACATCGTCGCGCGCGCGGCCGGCGGTCGGTTTGCCGTTGATCGCCGCGATCGTGTCGCCGGCGCGGATGCCGGCCAAATCGGCAGGCCCTCCGGGCATCACCTTGATGATGCGGAACTGATCTGGGGAGGGGTCGAGGGTGACGCCAATCCCGCCGAACCCATCGCGGGCGGCGCGCTGATCGCGGGCAACGGCTGGCGAGGCGTAGCGCGAAAAGCGGTCGAGCGCCCCGGCAATGCCGTCGAACAGCGCCTTGTCGATCCTGTCCTGCGGCAATGCCGCAAGCGTTGGAGACGCGGCTTTGGCGTCCGCCAGCACGTGGCCCAGCCAGCCGCCCCAAAGATGCGGGTCGTCGCCGGACGGGCTCGGATATGTGGCGACCTCGCGCCTGCCGTAATCGAGCGCGATCTCGGTCGTGTCCTCCGGTCCCGGCGTTTCCAGCACGGCGAGTTTCGGGTCGAGCCGGGAGAGACGCTCCGCTGCGGCGAGGGCGAGGATCCGGCTCGAGACCGGGACGATGTAAAGTTCGGCGATTTCGTCGAGCCCGCGCCCGAACAGCCGCCCGGCCGGATCCGCCGGCAATGGCTGGCGCTCGGCGCAGGCGCCGAGCAGCACAAGGAGAACAAGGGCGCCCGCCGATGCGAGCATGGTGGCCGGACGCAACGACATCGGCATCGAGGAACCCTCAATCCTCGCGGCAACCCGCCCGACGACCCGTCAGCTTTGTCTAAATCCCGCCGTTGGGGCCGGTATAGTAAATCGCCGCCGGCTCGCAATCAACCGCCCCGCCTTAGCCGGGTTTGGAGGGCGCCGCGGCCACGGCGCGCGGCGGCCGTGTCGTCCTCGATCCGAAACAGCAGCCGGCCGCCGATTGCATCGGCTTCGACCAGCCGGACGGTTGCTGCGTCGCCCAGTCGAAACACTCGGCCAAAGCGCCGACCGACCAGCCGCGGCACCTGTTCGTGACGGTCGTAATAATCGCCGGGCAGGGTCGAGATCGGCGCCAGCCCGGTTGCGCCGCTTTCTGCCAGGGTCACGAACAGCCCGAACTCGGCGACGCCGGTGATGCGGGCGGCAAAGAGGCCGCCGACGGCGCCGGCGACGAGGGTTGTGCGGCAGCGTTCGATCGCGGCGCGCTCGGCCGCGGCCGCTCGCCGCTCGGTCGCCGAAATGTGCTCGCCGATCGCCGCCATGCGCTCGGGGCCAAGCTCGCGCGGCAGCGCGCCGGCGCCGAAATCACGTCCGGCCGCGTTGGCCCCGGCGATCAGCGCGCGATGGACCAAGAGATCGGCATAGCGCCGGATCGGCGAGGTGAAATGCGCGTAGCGCCGCAGGCCGAGCCCAAAATGGCCGATATTGAGCGGGCTGTAGACGGCTTGCGCCTGACAGCGCAGCACCAAGT
Source organism: Allostellaceae bacterium (assembly GCA_036500965.1). GTDB lineage: Bacteria > Pseudomonadota > Alphaproteobacteria > ATCC43930 > CGMCC-115725 > AP-15. The sequence goes on from DASYBC010000058.1 coordinate 26,173, forward strand.
CGTTGACCAGTGGGCCAACCTGCGCGCCCTCGGCCCGGCGCAGCAGTCGGTTGAACAGCTCGGGCTTTGGCGCCTGGCCCTTGGCGAGAGCAAGCCCGGGGAGGCCGAGCTCGCCGAGAAAGGCGCCGAGGCTCGCGACTTTTTCCGGATCGGGCGCATCGTGGATGCGATACATGCAGGGTTGGCGGCGGGCTTCAAGCTCCTCAGCGGCGGCGACATTGGCGAGGATCATGAACTCCTCGATCAGCCGGTGGCTGTCGAGGCGCAGCCTCGGAACCACCGCCACCGGCCGCCCGTCGGCATCGAGCACCACCCGGTCCTCGCGGATGTCGAGCTCCAACGCGCCGCGCGCCGCCCGCGCCCGGCCGAGCGCATCGAAAGCGCCGTAGAGCGCGGCCACCCTGTCGGACGATATGCCGGCTGGAGGATCGCGATGCCCATCGCGAACCGCTTGGATTTCCTCATAAGTGAGCCGCGCGGCCGAGCGCATGACCGCACGCAAAAAGCGGTGCCGGCGCTTGCCGCCGGCGGCGTCGATCGTGAGCTCGGCGGCGAGGCAGGCGCGGTCGACACCCGGCTTCAGCGAGCACAGCTCGTTCGATAGCGCCTCGGGCAGCATCGGCACGACCCGGTCGGGGAAATAGACCGAATTGCCGCGCCGTTCGGCCTCGCGGTCGAGCGCGCTGCCGGGCCGGACATACCAGGCAACATCGGCGATCGCGACCATCAGATGCCAGCCGCCGGGATTGGCCGGGTCGGGATCGGGCTCGGCCCACACCGCGTCATCGAAATCACGGGCGTCGCTGCCGTCGATCGTGACCAGCGGCAGCTCGCGCAGATCGGCACGCCCGATCGTGTCGACCGGCAGCGCTGCTTCGGCCTCGGCGATCGCCGCCGGAGGAAACTCGGTCGGGATGTCGAACGAGGCAATCACCAACAGGCTGATCGCTGCCGGGTCCGACGCCTTGCCCAACCGTTCGACGATGCGCGCCCGCGGCGATCCGAGCCGCGCGGTTGTCAAGTTCTCGGCAACCACCAGCTCGCCACTGTCGAGGCCGGCGGCGTCCCGCTCGGCGATGCGAAATTCGATTTTGCGGCGCCGGTCGGCCGGCACCACCCGACCGCCCTCGCGATCCTTCTCAAAGACGCCGACGATCCGCTCGCCGCCGGGGTCGAGACGGCGGATGATCCGTGCCTCGATCTCGCCGCTCTCCAGCGCCACCAGCCGGGCCGCCGCGCGGGCGCCGATCGGGATCCCCTCGCCCGGCTCCTCGGCGAGGCGCAGGGCCGGCGCCGGGTTGGGCCCCGGCCAGGCGACTGGGCGGGCGAGCCCGACCCCGTCCTCGTCGGTGCCGAAGCGTTCGACGACGGTCACCTCGGGCAGCGCGGGCGCGCCGGTGAGGCGCCGGTTGGCGGCGCGGGTTACCGCTCCGGAGCGCTCGATCTGGCGCAGCATGTCGCGCAGCGCCGGCCGGTCGGCGGGCAGCACACTAAAGGCGCGGGCGATCTCGCGTTTGCCGATGGCCGTCGGGCTCTCGCGGATGAACGCCAGCACCTCTTGCGCCGACGGCAAGCCGCCGCGACCCCGTCGTTGCTTTTGGATCGGAGCCGACAAGCGCAACCGCGCCATCTAGGCCGGCTGCGCGCCCGAGCGCCGCTTCTTGACCGATGGGCGGGCGCCAGCCTTGTTGACTGGGGCGGCGGCGCGCTTTGACGCCCGCTTTGGCTTTGCCGCGGTTCGCGCCGGAGCCTTCGCTGCGGCCGCGGCCCGTTTGGGAGCGGCCGCCTTTCGCGCCGGTGCTTTCGTCGCGGCAGTCCTGGCCCCCTTGCGCGGTCGGCTCGGGCTCTTGGCGCGGCGCTCGGCGAGCAGCAGCACCGCCTCCTCGAGCGAAAATGCGTCGGCGTCGACCCCCTTGGGCAGCGACGCGATGACGCCCTCATGGCTGACATAGGGGCCATAACGGCCCTGGTAGAGGCCAACCGAGCCGCCGTCGGGATGCGGCCCAAGCACGCGCAGCGGCTGCGGCGCGCCGCCCCGCCGCTCCGCCGCCGGCTCGGCCAAGAGGACGACTGCGCGGTTCAGCCCGATCGTCAGCACGTCGTCATCGGCGGCGAGCGACTTATAGGCTTTGCCATGCTTGATATAAGGGCCAAAGCGGCCGATCCCGGCGACGATCGTCTCGCCGCTCTCCGGATGCCGGCCGAGCTCGCGCGGCAGCGCCAACAGCCGCAGCGCGGTGTCGAGATCAACATCGGCCGGCTTCAGCGGTCGCGGCAGCGCCACCCGCTTGGGCTTCGCTTCGCCGTTGCCTTCGCCGAGCTGGACGTAATGGCCAAACGGACCCTTTTTGATGGTCACCGCCAGCCCGCTCGCCGGATCGCTTCCGAGCGCGGTATCGGCGGCGTCGGCTTCGGCCGCCCCCTCGATCGCCAGCGGACGGGTGTAGCGGCAATTCGGATAATTGGCGCAGCCGATAAAGGCGCCGAACTTGCCGAGCTTGAGGCTGAGCCGGCCGGTGCCGCAGACCGGGCACAGCCGCGGGTCGCGCCCGGATTCATCGGCCGGAAAGAAATGCCGCCCGAGATCCTCGTCGAGCGCGGTCAGCACCTGGCTGATCGTCAATTCCCGGGTGCCGTCGACCGCGATCGAAAAATCCCGCCAGAAATTGCGCAGCAGCTCCTTCCAGTCGATGCGCCCGCCCGACACGTCGTCGAGCTGGTTTTCGAGATCGGCGGTGAAATTGTATTCGACATAGCGCTCGAAAAAGCTGGTCAGAAAGGCGGTGACCAGCCGCCCCCGGTCTTCGGGCAGAAAGCGCCGCTTGTCGAGCCGCACATAGGCGCGATCCTGCAGCACTTGCAGGATCGAGGCATAGGTCGAGGGCCGGCCGATGCCAAGCTCTTCGAGCTTTTTGACAAGGCTCGCCTCGGTGTAGCGCGGCGGCGGCTGGGTGAAATGCTGGCTTGGTGTCACCGCGCCGCGGGCGACGGCTTCATCCTTGCGCATCTGCGGCAGCCGGGCGCCCTCGCCGTCCTCCTCGGCGGTATCGTCGCGGTCCTCCTGGTAGAGCGCCAGAAATCCATCGAACAATACCACCTGCCCATTGGCGCGCAGCCGCAGCCGGCCGGAGGGATCGGCGATATCGACCGTCACCTGCTCCAGCAACGCCGAAGCCATCTGGCTCGCCAGGGTCCGCTTCCAGATCAGCTCATAGAGCCGGCGCTGGTCGCGATCGAGATAGGCGGCAACCTCCTCGGGCTTGCGGCCGAGATCGGTCGGGCGGATCGCCTCGTGCGCCTCCTGCGCGTTTTTCGCCGGGCTGCGATAGACCCGCGGCGCGTCGGGGACATATCTGGGCCCGAAATCCTGGCCGATCTGCCGGCGTGCGGCGGCGATCGCCTCGCCCGAGATGGCCACCCCGTCGGTCCGCATATAGGTAATCAGCCCGACGGTCTCGCCGCCAAGCTCGACGCCTTCATAAAGCCGCTGGGCGATCTGCATCGTGCGGCTGGCGGCGAGCCCGAGCTTGCGCGAGGCCTCCTGCTGCAACGTGGAAGTGGTGAATGGTGGGAACGGGTTGCGGCGAACCTGCCGGCTCTCGATCTCGGCGACGGCGAAGCCCGGGGCAGCGAGGATCGCCGCGGCGGCGGCGCGCGCCTTCTCCTCGGTGTCGAGATCGAAGCGCTCGAGGCGCTTGCCGTCGAGATGGGTCAGGCGCGCGGTGAAATTCTGCCCTGCCGCGGTCGTGAAGGTGACTTCGACGGTCCAGTATTCGCGCGGCTTGAACGCCTCGACCTCGGCTTCGCGCTCGCAGATCAGGCGCAGGGCGACCGATTGGACGCGGCCGGCCGAGCGGCTGCCCGGCAATTTGCGCCACAGCACCGGCGACAAGGTAAAGCCGACCAGGTAATCGAGCGCGCGGCGCGCCAGATAGGCATCGACCAGCTCGCGGTCGATCTCGCGCGGTCGGCGGAATGCCTCGATGACGGCGTTCTTGGTCACTTCGTTGAAGACGACCCGCTTGACGTCGAGATCCTTCAACGCGCGGCGCGCTTTCAGCACTTCCTGCACGTGCCACGAAATCGCCTCGCCCTCGCGGTCCGGGTCGGTGGCCAAAAACAGCCCGTCGGCGCCGCGCATCGCTTGGACGATTTCTTTCATATGCTTTTCGGATCTGCCGTCGACCTCCCACGACATCGCGAAATCCGCATCGGGCAGCACCGATCCGTCCTTGGCCGGAAGATCGCGCACATGGCCGTAGCTGGCGACGACCTTGTAGTCGCTGCCGAGATACTTGTTGATGGTTTTCGCCTTGGCTGGCGATTCGACGACGACGACTTTCATGAGCCTGTTCGGTGATGACCCTGCGGCGACGGCAACGACCCTGTCCCGGCCTTCTAAGTCGTCAAAGCGATGCTCAGCGCAGCGAGACGAGATTGCCGGGATGACGTTCGACCCGTCCGGCCAATTCCAGCTCGAGCAGCAGAGTGGCAACCGCGGAAGCTGTCAATTGGCATTGGCGCACCAATTCGTCAACCGCGACCGGGGTCGGCCCCAGGCTTTCGAGCACCAGGTTGAGCGCGTCCTCGTCGGCAACCGGCTCGCCGGCGCCGCCCGAGTGAGCGGCTAGCCTCCAGCCCTGCTCGACCGGCAGCGGCAGCAGCGGGCGGAGGGGCGGCGCTCCGTGCAGCAATGGTCCGAGCTGGGAGAGCACATCCTCGGCGGTTTCGGTCAAGGTGGCGCCCCGGCGCAGCAAGTCATTGGCGCCGCGACAGCGCGGATCGAGCGGCGAGCCCGGCACGGCAAACACCTCGCGGCCCTGCTCGAGCGCAAAGCGCGCGGTGATCAGCGAGCCGGAGCGGGCCGCTGCCTCGACCACCAGAACGCCGAGCGCCATGCCCGAGATGATCCGGTTGCGGCGCGGGAAATGGCGCGCCTGCGGCTCGCTGCCGAGCGGCGATTCGGCGACGATCGCCCCCCGCTCGCGCAGCGCGTCGTAAAGCCCTCGGTTCTGCTCGGGATAGACGATATCGATGCCGCCGGCGACGACAGCGGCGGTGCCGCTGTCGAGCGCGCCCAGATGCGCGGCGGCGTCAATGCCGCGGGCCAAGCCGGAGACGACGATGAGCCCGCCCTCGCCGAGCCCGGCCGCGAGCTCACGGGCGAGGCGCCGGCCATTGGCCGAGGCGTTGCGCGCGCCGACCACTGCGACCATCGGCCGGTCGAGCAATTCGGGCCGGCCCAGCACGGTCAAGACCGGCGGCGCATCCTCGACCGCGGCGAGGGCGGCGGGATAGGCCGGCTCGCCCCAGCACACGATCCGCGCGCCGATGCGGCCGAGCGCAGCCAGCTCGGCCGCGGCGGCGGCGCCGGTCACCGCGGTCACGGCGCGGGCGCGTTCGCTGCGGCGAGCCAGCCGCGGCAAGGCCTCGAGCGCGGCTCGGGCCGAGCCGAACCGGTGCAGCATCGCGTAAAAGCTGATCGGGCCGATCGATTCGGTGCGGCTGAGGCGCAGCCAGTCGAGGCGCTCCTGCGGATCGAGCTCGCGCGCCAGGGCGATCCTCAGCCTTTCGTCAGCGAGATCCGGCTTTCCCTGCCCGCGATCAGGCGCCGGATGTTGGCGCCGTGCCGCAGGATGATCAGCAGCGCGATCACCGCGATCAGCAGCGCCGTCGCGGTGTCGGCGAGAAACGGCGCAATCACGGCGCTCGCGACCGCGGCGATCAGCGCCGCCAGCGAGGAATAACGCGAAACGCAAGCGACGGCGAGCCAGATCGCGGCGGCGATCAGCGCCACCGGCCAGGCGAGCGCGATCAGGACGCCGAGCGCGGTCGCCACCGCCTTGCCGCCGCGAAATCCGAGCCAGACCGGAAACATGTGGCCGAGGATCACGCATAGCCCGGCGACCAGCGCCGCCCGCGGCGACCAGGGCTGGGCGATCGCCACCGCCGCCGCTCCCTTCCCCACATCGAGCAGCAGGGTCAACGCGGCGAGCCCCTTGCTGCCGGTGCGCAGCACGTTGGTCGCGCCAATGTTGCCCGAACCGATGTGGCGAATATCGCCGTGCCCGGCGATCCGGCTCAGCACCAAGCCGAACGGGATCGAGCCCAGCAGATAGCCCACCAGCGCCGCGGCCACCAGAAAGGTCACGCCGGTCCGCCTTTACGGGCGACCAGCGCCATCAACTCGGCGAGCACGGCGAACCGCAGCCACACGGCGCCACCTCATGGTAAACGGCACCGTGACGTTATCGCCCGCGAGCTCGCGCGGCAAGCGCCCAAGCGCCGCCGAAGCGCCGACCCGCGCTTGGCGTCCGATCCACGCTAGCTCGGATAGACGATCGTGCGCAGCATGACGCGGCGCTCCTCGGGGTGGTAGTCGCCGGCGCCGCGATGCATCGTCGCCCGCTCATCCCAGATCAATAGGTCGCCGACCCGCCAGGAATGATAATAGGTGAAGCGCTCCTGGGTGGCGTGCGCGGCGAGCTCCTCGATCAGCTGCCAGGCCTCCTCGCGGTCCATCCCGTCGAAGCCGTGGGTGTGCATCGGGTTGACGAACAGAATCGGGCGGCCGGTGACCGGGTGCGGCACCACCGCCGGGCGGCGCTGCTCGTCATATTTCCTGTCGGTCCGGCGCATCTCTTCATCGGGGTCATAGAGCCTTGCCCCAGCCGGGCCGTCGGTGCGCCCGTGCAGCCCGGTGAGCCCGGCGAGGCGCTGCTTCATCGCCTCCGGCAGCGCGTCATAGGCCGCGCACATATCGGCGAACATCGTTCCGCCCTTGGTCGCCGGCACCTCGAGCGCGTGCAGCATCGCCAACAGCGGCGGCACTTCCTCATAGGTCGAATCGGTATGCCAGTCGGTCGCGCGCTTGACCCCGTACCAGTCGATGTTGCCGGCCTCGTCGACATTGCGCAGCCATGACACTTCGGGATGGTCCGGGTGGCGATAGCCGACCAGCGAATGCTTGCGCGGGGTGCCGAACCGGCGCCCGAACGCGGCAATGTCGCCGGCGCTCAGATGCTGGTTGCGGAACACCAGCACCGGGTGTTCGGCGAAAGCCTGGCGGATCCAGGCGAAGGTCGGGTCGTCGAGCTGCGACAGATCGACCCCGAGCGCCTCGGTGCCGAGCGCCCCACCGAGCGGGCGCAATTCAAGGGTATCCGATGCGATGGTCATAGGCGATCCTCCGTTGGCCGGCTCGATGATCCGGCTAGGCGCGCGCGCGGCAAAGGGCTAATCGAGCATGGCTGAGGCTATCGGGGCGCCGCCATGACAGCAGAAGACACCCTCTACAAGCGAGCCGGGGTCGATGCCCACGCCGTGGAGCGCGGTCTTCACCAGATCATCGACCGGATCAAGCAAACCTGGCCGAGCGGCGGCGGGGTCGGCGCGGTCAAGCTCGACATCGGCTATTTCGCCAATGTGATCGACATCGGCGGCGGGGTCGGGCTGGCGCTGTGCACCGACGGGGTCGGCTCGAAGTCGATCATCGCCGACATGATGCAGAAATACGACACGATCGGCATCGATTGTGTCGCGATGAACGTCAACGACGTGATCTGCCTCGGTGCGCGCCCGGTGTCGATGGTCGATTACATCGCGGTCGGCAAGGCCGATGCCGACATGCTGGGGGCGGTCGCGGTCGGGCTCGCCGAGGGCGCCCGGCAGGCCGGCATTTCGATCTCGGGTGGCGAGATCGCCCAGCTCGGGGACGTGGTCCGCGGCTTTGACCTGGTCGGGATGGCGGTCGGGCTGGTGCCGCTCGACCGGATCATCATCGGCCGCGACCTCACGCCCGGCGACGTCGTCATCGGCATCGCCAGCAGCGGTATCCACAGCAACGGCCTGACCCTCGCCCGGCGCGTGCTGCTCGCAGAGGCGAGGCTGGGGATCGAGCAAATCCTGCCCGAGCTCGGCGTGCCGCTCGGCGAGGAGCTGCTGCGCCCGACGCCGATCTATGTGCCGGAAATCCTTGCCATCATCGACGCCGTGCCGACGGTCAAGGCGCTGATCAACATCACCGGCGATGGGCTGTTGAACCTGCCGCGGGTCGCGGCCAGGGTCGGGTTCGAGATCGACAATCTGCCGCCGCCGCCGCCGATCTTCGGTCTGATCCAGCGCTGCGGCGCGGTCGGCGGCCCGGAAATGTTCGAGGTGTTCAACATGGGGGTCGGCTTTTGCGTGCTCGCCGCCGAGCGGGATGCGGGCGCGATCTTGGAAATCCTCCGGCGCCACGGCCGCCGCGCCCAGGTGATCGGCCGGGTGATCGCCGACGCCGACAAAGGCGTGCATCTGCCGCGCCAAGGCTTGGTCGGCCACGGCAAGCGGTTTCGCCGGCGCTGATCCGCCGGGCAATCGGCGAGTTCTCCGATCGGCGGCGTTCACGAATGCAGGGTCGTGGCGCCGTTGACGTCCGGGTAATATTGCGGCGCCTCTCGCCGGTCGAACATGCCGTAATCGCGAACCACGCGGACACGGCGAAGCCGCGCGCCGTCCGGCAGCGAAGCGTGTCGCTCGAAGGCCTCGGCGTCGGCCTGCTTCTTCCATGACATCATCAGGATCATGTCGCCCGGCGTCAGAACGGCGTCGAAGACATCCCAGCCGACGAGCCCTGGTGCCTCGGGCGCCAGGCCCAACCATTTCGCGACCCCGTCGAGGCTGGCCTGGTTCACCCATTCGGGCGGCCGTTTGGCGTCGATCAGGGTCGCGGTCGTAGCCTCGCCAATCTCGGTCTCGTCGAGCCTCTGCTCTGAGAGCGTGCAGCCTTCGGGGAGGCGGGTGTCCTGGGTGATCTGGCCGACGCGCAGATGATAGTCGAGCAGGATTTCGGAGCGCCCCTTTTCCTGCACCATGCGGTGCCGCATCGCCGTGCGCCAGCGGACCACCGCCTTTTCGTCGCGCCAGCCGGAGAGCGAGAGAAGCCATCCCTCGCGCGTCAGGCTCTTGTAGCGGATGTTGTCGACGAACCCGTCGACCCGTTCCAGTTCGGGCCGCAGCATCCTGGCGTTGCCGAGATAGGCGTCCCATTGCTCCGGCCGTGGATGCACTTCGAATAGCACTGAAAACATGATGCCGCTCCTTCTCCTCCTGCGGACAACGGCTGCGCTAATGGTGCGATGCCAACAGACGACCCCCATCCGATGGCTGAATCGCACCACCAACGTATTAATCTGGTAGGCCGATTCACGAAACGCTTGGGAATCAAGCGGTTCGATCGGACCACTCTCAGACACAGATCGCGCAGGCCTGGCTTGGATCGGTTGCTGGCCCATCGATAGCCGAGATTGCTGGGCTGGTCGGCGAGTCGGCGAGAGCGACGATGCTCTTTGCGCTCCTCTAGACCCTCCCGGCCCTCGCCCGGTCAACCGGGCCGGTAGCGGCATGTTCGGCGGCACGCAGGCCAAAGAGGCAGGCCTTGATCCGCCCGCCGCGCACCCGGCGCACTACCGCCTTCCAGCCCGCCCGAGCGCCCTCTGCTGCCGGCGCCGTGGCATAGATGGCGCCTACGCCCCGCGCCGCACCCGTAACGATCGCCGCTGTTTGATCGAGGCGTGCCGTCGGTGTTTCCCGCCAGACCGGTGACGCCAGCGCCCTATCCGGTAGGGGCGCCTCTGTTTAAGATATGTGGGTCATCCCGAAGCCCTTGGGTCGCATCCATACCATCGGTTCATTCATCGAGGAGGGCCGTTTATGACAAATTCGAGCCGACGCGAGGTGATCCGCCGGTTAGCCCTCGGCATGCTGTTGTCGATCCTCCCCGCGACGTCCTGGGCGCAGCAGCGCCCGCAGATTGCCGAACAGATGGCCGAGACCTATGGCCTCGCTTCGTTTGGAGAAATCGAGGGAATTCGTTACACCTTCGATGCGGGACTTCCTGGTGTCAAACTTTCCCGCAGCTGGGAGTGGAACCCGAAGACCGACACGGTCTCTTACTCGGGCAAGGATAAGCAAGGAAAGCCGGTGAAGGTTACCTATCAGCGCTCCCACCTCGGCAGCCAAAGCGATGCCGTAAAGAATGGAATCGATCCGGCATTCGTCAACGATCAGTATTGGTTGTTCTTGCCGTTTCATGTCGTATGGGACCGCAGCGCGACGGTAACCGATCAGGGCGTGCACAAGCTGCCCTTGGGGAACGGTTCCGCGGAACGGGTCGTGATGAAATACCCTCCGCAGGGCGGCTACGCGCCGGGCGACACGTGGGAACTCTATGTTGGCGCCGACAAACGAGTAGAGGAGATGGTCTACCGCCGGGGCGGAACCAAGAAGCCCAAATTGGTGATCGCGACGTGGACGGGCTACAAGAAGGCTGGCCCGCTCCTTATCTCGACCGATCACCGCGGGACGGCGGACGGAAAGCCCGTGCGGATTTCGTTTTCGGACGTGTCGGTTAAACTGAAGGGATCCGAAAACTGGATAAACGCGCAATGAATTTCTTCCGGGAGCTGTAGGCTGGGAAACAGCCATACCCTCTCCCGGCTGACGAGGACGAGATCGCGCCGCTCTTAGAATTCGCGCACGATTTAGGCGAGCGCCTCCGGCTGCTCGGCGCCGATGGCGGGCCCCGCGTCATAGACGAGCATGAAGTGGTCTCGCCTAGCTAGGCTGAAGAAGGCCGGTGCCGCGGGTCAACCGTGTCGGCCGGCGGGGTGATGTACGGAGATTTGTGTCAGGGCTGTGAGAGGGGGTACTCGGCGGATTGCTGAGGTCCGCAAAGGAGCACCCCCAATGCCACAAGCGGTGACGATCGCAAGCTTACCGAGGGCGTTCGAGTTGGTGAAGGGTA
>DASYBC010000059.1:0-9092 GCA_036500965.1 Allostellaceae bacterium
CCCGGGCGAGATGCGCGGCGTCTGCCTTCTGCCGCAACGACGGCAGCAGCGCGGCGAGCGTTGCCTTTACGTCACCGACGACGCCGAGATCGACCGCGGCGCGGCGTCCGATGTTTTCCGCCCTGAGGTCGATTTGGGCAATGCGCACCCCGTCTCCTTGGGGATAGAACTGGCGGTACGGAAAATCGGTCCCGAGCATCAAGAGGACATCGCAGTCGAGCATGGCGTAATAACCGGACGAAAAGCCGATCAGCCCGGTCATGCCGACATCATAGGGGTTGTCCCACTCGACATGTTCCTTGCCGCGCAACGCGTGCACCATCGGCGCCTTGAGGCGCTCGCCCAGCGCCAAGAGCTCGTCATGGGCGCCCGCACAGCCCGAGCCGCACAGGATCGTGACGCGGCCGCCGCCGTTCAGCAGCGCCGCGAGCCGCTCGAGATCCTGTTTCGCCGGGGTCACCACCGGCCGCGGCGGCAGCAAGCCGGCGCTCTTGACCGGCGCGTCAGACGCGATTTGCAAGGCGACGTCGCCCGGCATCACCACGACAGACACACCGCGCCTGCCGACCGCCTCGCGGATCGCAATTTCGAGGACGCGCGGCATCTGGCTGGCGCCGGAAACCAGCTCGCAATAATGGCTGCACTCTTGGAACAGGTTTTGCGGATGGGTTTCCTGGAAGTACCCGGCGCCGATCTCGGCCGACGGAATCTGGGCAGCGATGCCGAGCACCGGCACGCGCGAGCGGTGACAATCGAAGAGGCCGTTGATCAGGTGAAGGTTGCCCGGTCCGCAACTCCCGGCGCAAACCGCCAGCTCGCCGGTCAGATGCGCCTCCGCACCCGCCGCGAACGCGGCGACCTCCTCGTGCCGGACATGCACCCACTCGATTTTGCCCTGCCGTCGAATGGCGTCGGTCAGGCCGTTCAGGCTGTCGCCGACCACCCCGTAAACCCGCTTGACGCCGGCTGCCGCGAGGACTTCCGCGAACTGATCGGCGACCGTTTTTGCCATGTGAGGCTCCTCGTTGGATGAAGGTCGGACAGCCACAAAGAAAGAACGGTGGGCTACACTGCTCACCTGGGCTCAACCGGGCCAGTTAGCTTTCGTAAATTCGGGTTAATTGCGATCGCGAGCGCGTTGCAGGACGCGATCGCGCCGCAACCGCCTTTCCGCCGCGTCAGGGTAAAGCCCTTGCGTGTTCCGAAAAAAACGGCTTGGAAGCCGCGCGTTTCACAGCGACCGCAATATCGCCAAGCTCTCCTGCAACTTTACATGACTGTCCGGCCTGCCGGGGGACGTTGCGGCCGAGGATCGCTGACATCCTGCCTTTCGGCGCCACAAGCCCTCCCCTTCGAAGGGGAGGGCTTCCTGCGACGAGAACAAAAGTCTCCCCGGCTGCGCATGATCGGACGACGTGCGCCGACCGGCTATTCCGCAGCCGCGAGCAGCGGCGGCTGGACGACGGCGCGCTCGGTCCGCGCCATCGGCTGCGGCCACCAGCGGTCCTCCCATTCGGAGAACAGGCCCTTGAGCCTTGGCATCACCCGCTCGGCAAAAAGGCGGGTGTTGTACGCCGCCAGTTCCTTGCCCATGCTGCCGAATTGCAGCAGCAGCATCAAATGGCCGACATTGAGCTCGGTCGCGACCTCGGTCAGCTGCTCGACGACCTCGTCGGGCGAGCCGACGATGACATAGCCGCGCTCGACGATGTCGGCGATGTCGGTCGTCGCGCGCGCCTGCTGGCGGGCGTTGAGGCTGGCGGCGCGGCCGATCTGGCCGACGACCCCGGCGCGCTGCGTCGCCTCGGTGATGTAGCCGGGCGGCATCGCCCATTTCGGGTCGACGCGCAGGCAGCGGCCATAGAAGTACTCGGCCGGCTCCTTGTAGAGCTGCATCGCCTGCTCGCGGCTCTCGGCGACGCCGACAAATTGCAGAAAGCCGGCGCGGTACGGGTTCCGGTCCTTGCCGAGCCGCGCCATCTCGTCCCAAAAGCCCTGCATCGTGGCGCGCCCGTCCTTAAACCCGAAATAGGACAGGTAGGCGTAGACGTAGTCCATCGCGGCGCACCACTGCCAGGTCTCGACCGAGCCGCCGCCCGGGATCCAGATCGGCGGATGCGGCTTTTGAATGGGCCGCGGCCAGATGTTGACGTAGCGCTGCTGGTTGAAGCGGCCGTTGAAGGCGAAGGTCTCCGCCTCGGTCCACGCGCGCAACACCAGATCGTGCGCCTCGTGATAGCGTTCGCGCAGCAGGCTCGGGTTCTGGCCATAGGCGTGGCAGGTGTCCATCGGCGAGCCGACCGGGAAGCCGGCGATCAGCCGCCCGCCCGAGATCACGTCGATCATCGCAAATTCTTCGGCGACCCGCGTCGGCGGGTTGTAGAGCGCCAGCGAGTTGCCGAGAACGCACAAGGCGGCATCCGAGGTGCGCCGCGCCAAGGAGGAGGCGACCAGATTGGGCGACGGCATCAGGCCGTAGCCATTCGAGTGATGCTCGTTGACGCAGATCGCATCGAACCCGCACTCGGCGGCGAATTCGAGCTCGTCCATAAAGTCATTGTACATCAGATGCGCGCGCCGCGGGTCGAACAGCGAGGAATGAATATCGACCCAGACGGACGGATGCTTGTCGCGAAAATCGTCCGGAAGCTCGGTATAGGGCATCAGGTGAAACCATAAGAGCTTCATCGCCACGGCTCCGCTGCGATTTTCGAGCGGCGTTCAACCTGATCCGCGACCCGCCGCAGGTCAAGCCGTCGCACCGGGCGGCGGAAGATCACGACATATTACGCCGCTATCCCGTGATCCGGCTGCTGAGGACGCAACCGGGGCGAGTTCCGAGCCAAGGCCCGAGAGCACGCGGAGGTCGGCGCGCAGGCGGTCGGCCCCGGCGAGTTCGCCTTCGACCACCGCGTGCTCGCGCCTCCACACCGGCAGCGCTGCGGCCAGCAATGCCCGGCCGGCCGGTGTCAAGCCAAGGCACCGCCTGCGCCTGTCGCCGTCGCCAACCGTCACCTCGACCAGGCCGCGACGCTGCAGCGGCTTCAAATTGGCGGTGACCGTCGTGCGGTCCATCGCCAGCACCCGCGATACGTCGCCGATGGTCGGCGGCTGCCGGCGATTGAGCGACATCAGCAGCGAAAACTGGCCGCTGGTCAATTCGAGCGGGCGCATTGCCTCGTCGAAATGGCGCGCCACGGCCCGCGCCGCGCGCTGCAGATGCAGGCACAGGCAGGTGTCGCGAACGTAGCGGGTAATCTCGCCGGGCAACCCCTCGACGCTTGACATGCAGCTTATATGTTGATATCAACGCTATTAGTCAAGGTGGTCGGCATGGTGACGATCTGGTTCACGAGCGCGCTGCGACGGTTTCTGCCGACGCCCTCGGCCGAGGTCGAGGCGGCCACGGTCGGCGAGGCGCTGGCCCGGGTGTTTGCGACACAGCCGGCGCTGCGCGGCTATGTGCTCGACGATCAGGGCGTGCTGCGCCGGCACGTCGCGATCTATCTCAATGGCGAACCGGTGCGGGACCGCTGGCACCTGACCGACCCGGTCGGGCCCGCTGCCGACATCTATGTTTTTCAGGCGCTGTCCGGCGGCTGACGGGGGCCGGCGGCTGACGGAGGAAGAAATGGCAGACCGGCTCCATGTCGCAACCCGCAAGGGGCTGTTCGAAATCGTGCGCGACGGCGGCGGCTGGGAGATAGTCGACGCGCAGTTTCTCGGCGACCCGGTCTCGGCCGTTCTGGTTGACCCCGAGGGTGCCGTCTATGCCGCGCTCGACCTCGGCCATTTCGGGGCCAAGCTGTGGCGCCGCGACCCCGCCTCCCGCGGCAGTGCTGCGGCATGGCGCGAGATCGCGGTGCCGGCATTCCCGCCAAAGCCCGAGGGCGACGGCGAGGGCGATCCCCACCCGTGGTCGCTCGGCAAGATCTGGGTGATCGAGCCGGGCGGCGTGGCCGGGCGGCTCTGGGCCGGGACCATGCCCGGCGGCCTCTTCCGTTCCGATGATCGCGGCGCCTCGTGGTCGTTCGTCGAGGCGCTGTGGCATATGCCCGAGCGCCGGCGATGGGTCGGCGTCGCCGGCGGCGAGCAGCCCGGCATCAACTCGGTGCTGGTCGATCCGCGCGATCCCGACGACATCCGCATCGGCGTCTCGACCGCCGGGGTGTGGGCAAGCGCCGACACCGGGCGTTCGTGGCGATTGATCAACCAGGGAATGTACGCCGAATACATGCCGCCGGAGCTGCGCGGCGAGCCGATCGCGCAGGACATTCACCGGCTGGCGCGCTGCGGAGCACACCCCGAGATCGTCTGGTGCCAGCACCACAACGGCGTCTTCCGGTCGGAAAACGCCGGCGCCGACTGGCGCGAGGTCACCGCGATCCGCCCGTCGAAATTCGGCTTTGCCGTCGCCGCTCACCCGCGCGATCCGCTGACCGCCTGGTTTGTCCCGGCGATTAAGGACGAGCGCCGCATCCCGGTCGATGGCCGGTTGGTGGTCGCCCGCACCCGCGATGGCGGCGCCAGCTTTGAGGTGCTGACCCGAGGCCTGCCGCAGCGCCATGCCTACGATCTGGTATGGCGTCACGCGCTCGCGGTCGATGAAACCGGCGAGAGATTGGCCTTCGGCTCGACCAGCGGCGGTCTTTGGATTTCCGAGGACGCCGGAGAATCGTGGGCGATGCCCGAGGCAAGGCTGCCGCCGATCGCCGCCGTGCGCTTCGCGGCTGCGTAGCACCCACTCGCGACGGCGGACGGCAATGAGCATCGGCGGGTTCTCCAAGCTGCGGCTCGGCCGCATGCGCGAGGTGATGGCGGGGTATGTCGAGCGCGGCGAAGTGCCCGGCATCGTCACCCTGGTCAGCCGCCGGGGCGAGACGCATGTCGATGCGGTCGGGACCAAGGCGCTCGCCGGCCCCGGCACGATTGCCGGTGGCCCGGTCCGGCGCGACACGATCTTGCGCATCGCCTCGATGGCCAAGCCGATCACGCCCGCTCCGCCGCCCGTCTGCGTCGATTTTTGGAATTCGGCCTATCAGGCGATCGACGACTGAGGGCCGATCGAAAGAACCTTCGTTGAACCCCGAGAAGGAAGCCAGCGATGCAAGTTCAATCCTATCTGTTCTTCGACGGAAAGTGCGAAGAAGCGATCGAGTTCTACCGCAAGGCGGTCGGCGCCGAGGTGGAGATGTTGATGCGCTTTAAAGATTGCCCCGAGCCGCCGCCGGCCGGCACCTTCCCTCCCGGTTCGGAAAACAAGGTCATGCATGCGAGCCTGCGCATCGGCGACACCAACGTTCTGGCGTCCGACAGCCAGTGCGCCGGGCAGCCGAGCTTTCACGGGTTTGGGCTGGCGCTGTCGGTGGCAAGCGAGGCCGATGCCGACCGCGTGTTCGCCGCGCTGGCCGAGGGCGGGCAGGTGCAGATGCCGCTCGGCAAGACCTTCTTCTCCCCGCGCTTCGGCATGGTCGCCGACCGCTTTGGCGTGACCTGGATGGTCCTCGTCGAGCACTGAGGGCATGCCCCGCGGCCAATAAGGAGCGATGCCGATGCGCTTTATGATGCTGATGATCCCCAAGGGCTACGAGGCGGCGGCGCCGGGTGCGATGCCCGACGCCAAGGCCGTCGCCGCGATGATGAAATACAGCGACGCGCTGCGCGAGGCCGGTGTGCTGCTGGCGCTCGAGGGGCTCCATCCGCCCTCGATGGGTGCGCGCGTCTCATTCCGCGGCGGCAGGCCCGAGGTCACCGCGGGGCCGTTTCCCGAGGCCAAGGAGGTGCTCGGCGGCTATTGGATGATCGAGGTGAAATCGCGGGATGAAGCCATCGCCTGGGCTTCACGCTGCCCCGCTTCGGACAACGAGGTCATCGAAATTCGCCAGGTGCAGGAGCTGTCGGACCTGCCCGCCGAGGCTCGCGAGGAGGTGGACAAATTTCCCGAGTTTCAGCGCCAGGGCTTATGACCCAAGCCGGCGCTTGCATTGGCGGCACGCGCTTGATCTGATTGCTCGCCTCTCGGGAGACGAGCGATGACCCTCCCCCAGCCGAGCCGAACCCAGCTTGCCGGCGATTTGACGATCTGCCGCATCCTCAACGGGATGTGGCAGGTCTCCGGCGCGCATGGTGCGATCGAGCCGGCCCGCGCGATCGATGACATGTTCGCCTATCACGACGCCGGCTTTACCACCTGGGACCTCGCCGACCATTACGGCCCGGCCGAGGATTTCATCGGCGAGTTTCGCCACCGGTTCGCCGCGGAGCGCGGCGCCGCTCGGCTCCTCGAGATCGAGGCGTTCACCAAATGGGTGCCGCATCCCGGGCCGATGTCTCGGCGCCTCGTCGAGGATGCGATCGATGTCTCGCGCCGACGGATGGGCGTCGAGGCTCTCGACCTGTTGCAATTCCACTGGTGGGACTATCGCGATCGGCGCTATCTCGACGCGCTCCGGCATCTGGCCGATTTGCGTCGCGACGGCAAACTCCGCTGTCTGGCGCTGACCAATTTCGACACCGAGCGGCTGCGCCTGATCGTGGAGCACGGCGTCCCGGTCGTTTCGAACCAGGTGCAGTATTCGCTGATCGACCGCCGGCCGGAGGCCCGGATGGCGGCGTTTTGCGGCGAGCATGGGGTGAGCCTGTTGGCTTATGGGGCCGTGCTCGGCGGCTTTCTTTCCGAGAAATATCTGGGGCGACCCGAGCCGCGGCGCGACCAGCTTGCCACCGCTTCGCTGCAAAAATACAAGCAGATGATCGACGCCTGGGGCGGCTGGGCATTGTTCCAGGAGCTGCTCGCGGTGCTGAAGCCGATCGCCGAGAAGCACCGCGTCGGCATCGCCAATCTCGGCGTCCGCTATGTGCTCGACCGGCCGGCGGTGGCCGGCGTCATCGTCGGCGCGCGGCTCGGGGCGGCGCAGCACCGCGCCGACAATGCCCGCACCTTCGGCTTCGCGCTCGACGACGACGATCACGCGCAGATCGAGGCGGTAGTGGCGAAATCGCGCGACCTGATGCAGCTGATCGGCGATTGCGGCGACGAATACCGCTAGCAAGAGGCGGCGTGGCAAACAAGGCTTCCCACGGCACGCGCGTTGCGCCCTAAGATCGGCGCGGGTCCAGCCGGGGAGAGCCAAATTGGCCATCGACTATCAAAAGCGCGACGGGGTCGCCTACATCACCCTCAACAATCCTGAAAAGGCGAATATCCTCGACAAGCCGACATCGGACGCGATCTCGGCGGCCTGGATCGATTTGTGGGAAGACCGCGACATCCGCTGCGCGATCCTGACCGGCGCCGGCGACCGCCATTTCTGCGGCGGCCACAATCTGGCGCCGCGCCCGAACATCACCGAGGAGGAACGCGAGTACCTGCGCACGCAGCGCATTTTCTGGCCGCTTGCCGGCACGGTGCACGGACAAAAGACCGGCGTCGACGGCCGCATGGGCGACCACTACCCGCGGGTGTGGAAGCCGGTCATCGCCGCGGTCAATGGCTGGGCCGCCGGTGCCGGCCTCTACATCCTGTTGTCGTCGACCGATATCCGCATCGCCAGCGCCGAGCACGCGCGCTTCAAATTCGCGCTGACGACGCAGGGCTGGCTCGGCCACGGGCCCGGCGCCACGCTGCTCGCCCGCCAGCTGCGCTACATCGACGCGATGAAGATCCTGCTGACCGACGAGCCGTTCGACGCCGCCGAGGCGCTGCGCATCGGCCTCGTCAACGAGGTCGTGCCGCATGCCGAGCTGATGGCGCGCGCGGAAAAGATCGCCCGCCATATCGTCACCCTGCCGCCCGTCGCATTGCGTATGATGAAGGAGTTTGTCGTCCGCTTTGGCGATCTGCCGACCGACCAGGCCTGGCACATCCAGAACCTGATCAACTCATTGCTGATCCAAACCACAACCGACGGCGAGGAAGGCCGCCATGCCTTCAATCAAAAGCGCGCGCCCGACTTCACCGGGGCCCTGCGCCGCCGCGGCGACCCCTGGCCCGAACCCTCCGAAGACGACCAGAAACGCCTGGACGACGCGTACCGGAGCGGTGAGTTTTAATCTGAACAGGGGGCCGTTTACCTTTCGACAAGGGCGGCGCGGCAATTCCGCGGAGCGTCGCAAAAACTGCGGTGATCCGGTATATGACAGGCCATAAGAACGCTTTCGAATGGTATGCGGAGAAGGCCGTCGCCCAACTGGCGGCCCTTTTGTCCTTGGAGATGCCCACCATGCCTTCGATCGTCGGTACCTGGAAATTGGCCCATGCGACGGCCCGCGACGGGGCCGGGGCGGCGCTGCCCGCTCCCTACGGCCCGCGAGCCATGGGCCGGGTCATTTTTACCGCGGACGGGCGGATGATGTCGGTCGTGTGCGACGGGCGGCCGGAATTGCCGGCCGGCGCCGGCCGCGACTACAGCTCGTATTGCGGCAACTACACCTTTGACGGCTCGCGGCTGCTCACCAGGGTTGATGCGGCGTCGGACCCGGCCCGGATCGGCAGCGATCAGGCCCGCGGCGTGCGTTTCGAGGGCGACCGGATGATCCTCTCGCCGCCGCCGCGCCGGACCGGCGACGGTGAGGAATTCCGCGAACTGACCTGGGAACGCATCGCCGCGGAATAGTTTTTCCGCACGCGCTCGTCCGCGCAACACCGAAACCGACGCCCCGTCGCCGCCCTACAATCGGGCGAGGCCGGCGCGGGCGCAGTCCTCGTCCTGCTGCGCGGTGCCGCCGCTGACGCCGCAGGCGCCTTCGACAGCGCCGTTCTTGATGACCGGCACCGCCCCCTGGCCCATGATCATGTGGCCGCCTTCGGCCGCGGCAACCCCGCGCGGCGTCGGTTGGTCGGCACGATCGGCCATCTCGCCGCTCGGGCGGCCGAACGCCGCCGACGCGACGGCCTTGCCCTGGCTGGCATAGGCGCTCGCCCAAATCGCGCTGTCCATGCGCTGAAACGCAACCAACCGTCCGCCGGCGTCGCAGACCGACGCGCTGATCTTGATGTTCAGCTCGCGCGCCTTGGCCAGAGCGCCGTCGAGGATGCGATTGGCTTCTTCCAATGTGAGCGTCATTAGCCGTTTCCTCCGCCTGGAAACCAA
>DASYBC010000060.1:0-46093 GCA_036500965.1 Allostellaceae bacterium
TTCCCCCGAACTGATGTCGTCCCGGATCCTCAGAGCAGGCATTGCGGTCCCCCCGTCCCCCAACCACAACATCTGCTACTCGCCAGCCAGCTCCGATGCAATTCCTTTGGCGAGTCAGTATCAATTCAGGTGGGTATAAGATGGTCGGCGAGCGCCTGTTTGCAGCGCCAACAGCCGAAGCGGTTGCTGTGCCGTTGCCCGGCCCGCATCGCGCAGTCATATTCGCGGCATGGATTTCGAGCTGTCGGACGAGCAACGGGCGTTTCGCGAGACGGCGCGCGCCTTTGCCCGCGAGGAGTGGCTGCCGCAGGCGGCGGGCTGGGACGAGCGCCAGGAGTTTCCGGTCGAGGCGTTGCGGCGGGCGGCGGCGCTGGGCTTTGCCGCGATCTATGTCGGCGAGGAGTTCGGCGGCAGCGGGCTCGGCCGGGTCGACGCCGCGCTGATCTTCGAGGAGTTGGCGGCGGCGTGCCCGTCGACCGCGGCGTTTCTGTCGATCCACAACATGGCGTCGTGGATGATCGACCGGTTCGGTTCGGCCGAGCAGCGGGCGCGGTTTCTGCCGCGTCTCGTGCGCATGGACCATCTCGCCAGCTATTGCCTGACCGAGCCGGGCAGCGGCTCGGATGCCGCGGCATTGGCAACCCGCGCGGTGCGCGACGGCGACGACTACGTCCTGAACGGCACCAAGGCGTTCATCTCGGGCGCCGGTGCCAGCGACATCTATGTCGCGATGGTGCGGACCGGCGGCGAGGGGCCGCACGGCATTTCCTGTCTCGTCGTCGAAAAGGGAGCACCCGGCCTGTCTTTCGGCAAGAAAGAGAGAAAGCTCGGCTGGAACTCGCAGCCGACGGCGATGGTGATCTTCGAGGATTGCCGGGTAGCGGCCGCCAACCGGCTCGGCGCCGAGGGCGACGGTTTCAAGATCGCGATGATGGGGCTCGACGGCGGCAGGCTCAACATCGCCGCTTGCTCATTGGGCGGGGCGCGGGCCTGCCTCGAGGCGGCGCGTGCGCATCTGTTGGAGCGCCGGCAGTTCGGCCGGCCGCTCGCCGACTTCCAGGCGTTGCAATTCAAGCTCGCCGACATGGCGACCGAGCTCGATGCGGCCCGGCTGATGGTGTGGCGCGGTGCCGCGAGCCTCGATCGGGCCGATCCGCAGGCGGTCTCCCATTGCGCGATGGCGAAGCGGCTGGCGACCGACGCCGGGTTCCACATTTGCAACGATGCATTGCAGCTTCACGGCGGCTACGGCTATCTGAAGGACTTTGCGGTCGAGCGCTACCTGCGCGACCTGCGGGTCCACCAAATCCTAGAGGGCACCAACGAGATCATGCGGGTGATCATCGCCCGCCGCCTGCTCGGCCCATCAAATGAATGACCGCGACGAGATCCTGCTTGGCCGCGACGGCGGGATCGCCACGATCGCGATCAACCGGCCGCAGGCGCTGAATGCGCTGACATTGGCGAATTACCGGCGGATCGCCCCGGCGCTGGCGGGTTGGGCCGAGGACCCCGCGGTGCACGCCGTCATCGTGCGCGGCACCGGCGGTCGCGCGTTCTGCGCCGGCGGCGATGTGCGCGCGGTCTACGAAGCCGGCCGCGGGCTTGGCGGTGATGGTGACCTGACCCAGGTTTTTTTCCGCGAGGAATACCGGCTGATCCGGCAGATCCATCGTTTTCCAAAGCCCTATATCGCGATCATCGACGGGATCACGATGGGCGGCGGGGCCGGCATTTCGGTCAACGGCGCCTATCGGGTGGCGACCGAGCGCACTTTGTTCGCGATGCCGGAGACCGCGATCGGCCTCTTCCCCGATGTCGGGGCGACCCGGTTTCTGAACCGCTGCCCGGGGCAGATCGGACGCTATCTCGGGCTGACCGGTGCCCGATTGTGGGCGGCGGACGCGCTCTATTGCGGGCTGGCCACCCATGTCGCGGCGCAGGGTGTGATCGAAGCGGTCTTCGCGGCCTTGGCCCGGACCGACTGGCGGGCCGGCGACGAACATTCCCAGGTCGAGACCATCCTTGCACCGTGGTCGATGTTGCACTTGCACACCGGTCCGCCGCCGCTTGCCGCGTTGCAGCCGGCGATCGACCGCTGCTTTGCCGCCGACACGATCGATGCGATCCTCGAAGCACTCGATACCGAGGCGCAGGCTGGCGGTACGGCGGCCGACTGGGCCGCCGAAACGCGCGCTGGGCTCATGACCAAATCGCCGACCAGCCTCAAAGTCACGTTGCGCCAGCTTATGGTCGGCCGCGACTACGACCTCGACCAGGCGCTCAAACTCGAATACCGGCTAACCCAGCACATGATGGCCGGCCACGATTTTTACGAAGGCGTGCGTGCGGCGCTGATCGACAAGGACCAGAAGCCGCGCTGGCGGCCGGCGAGCCTGGCCGAGATTGACGACGCGATGGTCGACGCCTATTTCGCGCCGCTCGGCGAGCGTGAGCTGTCTTTCACCCCCGAGATGAGCAACAGCGCATAACCGGCGATCACGGAGAACCGGCTTAGGGCCAGCCAGCTCAACGTTGGGGGATGGCAAATTTCAAAAAGCGGGAAAAGGGCTTCATAAGATGCGAGCCGCGATGCGCGGGCGGGCTTGTTCCTGCTGGTGCGGGGGTAAGGATTGGCGGGATCGGCTTGTGGCCGAACTTGATGCCTTTCGCCTTGGCGTCGGCCCGGCCGCGCGCGGCGCGCCAATCCCACGGTGCAGTGAGCCGATACCAAGACATCCTTATGAAAAATTGACGGCCGCTGCTCAGTAATATACCGACCGCCCGGCCCCGCCGCCTGCCGCCACCAGCTCGCCAGAGACTGCCCAGGCCTTTTCCGAGGCCAGAAAGACCGCGACGAACGCGACCTCGGAGGCGTCCACCATGCGGCAGATGGCATTGCCGCGCGGCGAATCCGGTGCGAAGTCCCGGCGCTCCGCATCTTCCGGGGAGACGCCCAGCTGGGTGGCTCGGGCCGCGAGTAGGCCCGGCGTGCGCTCTGTGCGGGTCGTGCCGGGATGGATGCAATTGACCGTGATCCCGTGACGGCCCAATTGGACCGACAGCGTCTTTGTCATGTGCACGAGGCCGGCATTGCGGGCGCCGCCGCTGAGATTGCCGGCGTTGCGGGCGTTGCCGCCGCTGATGTTGATGATACGGCCCCAACCCGCATTCTTCATGAACGGGATGATCGCGCGCGAGCAGCGCAGCGCGCCGACATATTTCACGTTGAAATCTTCGATCAAATCCTCGTCGACGACGGTTTCGATCGGACCGGTCGCGGTGGCCGCGCCCCCTGGGTGGGACCCGCTGTTGACCAGGATGTGCAGGCCGCCCAGTTGCTGCGCCGCCTCGGCAACCATGTGATCCACCTGCTCCTTGCTGGTGACATCGGCGGCGAGGGGAAGGATGCGCCGGTTGGTCTCGGCGGCCAGCTCCCGCGCCGCCGCCTCCAGATCCCCCTTGCTCCTTGCGACGATCGCCACATCGACCCCTTCGCGGGCCAATTCCCGCGCAATAGCTTTGCCGATGCCCCGACTGCCGCCGGTTACGATCGCATTCTTGCCCTGCAATCCGAGTTCCATGGCGCTCTCCCCCGTTGGCAGCGTTACCGCGATTTATTGCACCTCTGCTCATTGTTCTCTCTGCGGGTACCTGGCGCAAGGGCGTTGCCGAGCACAGGACGATGTATGGAACGTGCCACATGCCTCCGGCAGGCCCTCCGCTCGCTCAGGCATGATACATGCGCATCCCGTCCCAAACCTGCGGTTGCGCGGCTGCCGGCCCGAACCGCCGGATGCCGCCTATTGCCGAGGCGACATTCCCAAGCCCGCCTGCAGCGTCCGCTTTCGAGAGCAATTCCGGTGGATTCCGCTTGCCGGAATTCTTCACTTATGGCGCGCTCGTGCGCGGTGGTGCAGCTCATTGTCCGTTCGGCGCGGCTCTCTTCCAGCGGCGCCGGATACTCCCTATCGTGGTGCGCGCGACCCGGCGAAATGGAGGACACCGCGATGGCGACGATCGGGTTTATCGGGCTCGGCAATATGGGGGCGCCGATGGCGGCGAACCTCCTCAAGGCCGGACACCAGGTCACCGCTTACGACATCGTGCAGGGTCCGGTCGAAGCGTTCGCGGCGAAGGGCGGCCGGGCCGCGGCCAGCGCCGCCGAGGCGATCGCCGGCGCCGAGATCGTGATCACGATGCTGCCGGCCGGGCCGCAGGTGCGTGACGTCTATCTCGGCAATGGCGGGGTTCTGGGTCGTGCGGCGAGGGATGCGCTGTTGATCGACTGCTCGACGATCGATGTCGAGACCGCGCGCATGGTTGCTGCCGTTGCCGGGGAGGCCGGGTTCGACATGCTTGACGCGCCGGTCTCGGGCGGCACCGCCGGGGCCGAGGCCGCGACCCTGACGATCATGGTCGGCGGCAGCGCCACGGCCTTTGCCCGCGCCCAGCCGGTGCTGACGGCGATGGGGCGTACGATCGTCCATGCCGGGCCGGCCGGCAACGGCCAGGCGGTCAAGATCTGCAACAACATGCTGCTCGCCACCTCGATGATCGGGCTGTGCGAGGCCTTCACCCTCGCCGACAAGCTCGGGCTCTCGCCGCAGACGCTGTTCGACGTTTGCAGCAAATCCTCCAGTCAATGCTGGGCCTTGACCAGCTATTGCCCGGTGCCGGGCCCGGTCCCGGCCTCGCCGGCCAACCGCGGCTACGCGCCGGGCTTTACTGCGGCGATGATGCTGAAGGATCTGCGCCTGGCGCAGCAGGCGGCCGGGGCGAGCGCCGCGGCGACGCCGCTCGGAGCCGCAGCCGCCGCACTCTACCAGCTGTTTGTCGACGAGGGCGCGGGCGGGCTCGATTTCTCGGCGATTTATCGCTTTATCGCCAAGCCTGACCGTAAAACCTGAAACGAAATATTAACCGAGCCGGCGCTACTCTGTCCGGGACCGCCCTGTGACGAGGCTCGGATGGACAATACCAATACATATGTCGAAGTGATCTCGCTCGTCGAGCGGCTGCACCGCCATTTCCTCGAGGTGGTGAAGCTTGAGCTCGAGGGGCTCGGGATGCACGACATCAACAATGTGCAAGGCATGATGCTGTTCAACATCGGCGACGCCGAGATGACCGTCGGCGAATTGACCCTGCGCGGCTGCTATCTCGGCTCGAACGTCTCCTACAATGTCAAGAAGATGGTCGAGAACGGCTATCTCGCGCAGC
This sequence comes from Allostellaceae bacterium, assembly GCA_036500965.1. GTDB lineage: Bacteria > Pseudomonadota > Alphaproteobacteria > ATCC43930 > CGMCC-115725 > AP-15. The sequence goes on from DASYBC010000060.1 coordinate 5,224, forward strand.
AGCGCTCGCCGCACGACCGCCGCTCGGTCCATGTCCGGCTGACCGAGAAGGGGTTCAAATTGCGCGACCTGTTGACCGCGATGCATCAGCGCCACGCCGAGACGCTGGGCCAGGCCTTGGTCACCGCCGAGGATCTGCAGGCGGTCGGCGTCACCCTGCGTCGGCTCGAACGGTTCTGGATCCGCGCCGGCGACCTGCTGCAGCGGGCGCCGCAATTCGCCGCCTGATCTTTTCAGGTGACCGCGGCGGCGCCACCTGCAAAGCTGCACCGACAAGGTTCGTGGAGGAGCAGCATGGCAGCTGAGCTTATTCCGCTGGCACCTGGGCTGAGCGTTGCCGGCGGGCTCGATCGCGCAGATATCGGGGCGCTTGCCAAGGCCGGGGTGCGCACGATCGTCAACAACCGCCCGGACGGCGAAGACCCGGGCCAGCTGCCGGCGGCCGAGGCGAAGCGACTCGCCGAGGCGCACGGGCTCGCCTATCACCATATCCCGATCACCGCGGCGAGCCTGACCCGCGCCGATGTCGATGACTTTGCCGCAACGTTGCGCGACGCCGCGGCACCAGTCGTCGCCCATTGCCGCAGCGGCACCCGCTCGACCCTCCTCTGGGCCTTGACGCGGCTGCGCGACGGCGCCGACCCGCTCGGTCTTGTCGCCGAGGCCGCGCGCCATGGCATCGACATCGCTGCGCTGCCGGCCGTCGCGGCAAGGCTGCGCCAGCGCGGCAGGTGATGTTTCTGGCGATCGGAGGGCGAGAGACCGCAACCCGAATGCCGCCGCGGCGGCCCAAGGCACTGGAGGCTATTTCGCCAGCGGCGGCCACCGGATCATCCCCAGTCGATGCGCCTCGGCCGCGTGCAACGCCGACGGCTTCGCCGGGCGCGGCGTTTGCGCTATCGTCTGACATTACACCGCTTGCGCCGCGCGGTCGCCGGCAGGAGGGTCGATGGAGCTCTGGAATCACTGCGAGAACCCCTATCCGTTCGTGCCGAACGAGGTGCTGGAAGCGGCGCCGTCGGTGCGGGCGAGCCTGCCCAACAAATATTGCGACCCGAGGATCGCGGCGCGCCTCTATGACGAGGTATTCGACGAGTACCGGCTGTGCGACGATATCGGCCTCCACATCGTCACCAACGAGCATCATTCCGGGATCAACAATCTGTGGGCGGCGAGCCCGGTCATTACCGGGATTGTCGCGCGGATCACCAGCAATGTGCGCATCCTGTCGCTCGGCACCTTGATCACAGTGCGGCCCGACCCGGTGCGCGTCGCCGAGGAGTACGCGACGATCGACGTTTTGTCGCGCGGCCGTCTTGAGATCGGCTTTGTCAAATCCGGCGCCACCGAGATGGTCTCGGGCGACGCCAACCCGATGCGCATCCGCGAGCGCGAATGGGAGGCGATCGACTTGATCGAGAAGTCGCTGACGACGCATGACGGGCCGTTCAGCTGGGAGGGCAAGTTCTTTATCCATCCGCACGTCAACATCTGGCCGCGGCCTTATCAACAGCCGCGCCCGGAATTCTGGGCCGCCACCAGCGATCTTCCGACTTGCTCCGAATTGGGCCGCCGCGGCATGGTCAACACCCTCTTGTTCGGCGGCTACGAGCGCACCCGGCAAGCCTTCGACGCCTATAAAAAGGCGCGCGCCGAGGCCAGCCTGCCGGCGCCTAGCGAGGGCCGCTTTTCCTATATGGCTTTCTGCTATGTCGGCGACACCGACGAGGAGGGCCTGCGCATCGGCCAGAAGATCGCCTGGTTTCTGACCGTCAGCATCAAGAGCGCGCCGCAATTCGCGAAATTCCAGCCGGGCGCGATCGTTCCCGAGATGGCGCCCGCGGCCTGGCGCAGCGGCGTCTCGCGGCGGCCGCGCCCGACCAATCTCGACGCCGAGGCGCTTGTCGGGCAGGGCCAGATGTTCGCCGGCAACCCCGATACGGTGGCGAAACAGATCAAGGAGTTTCGCCGCCGGGTCGGCGGCGTCGGCCACATCATCATGATGACCCGGCAGGGGCTCGTGACCCACGCCGAGGCGCAAAACAGCTTTAACCGCGCCGCCAAGGACGTCCTGCCGCAATTGCAGGATCTGCCGCCACTCGATGCGGACGAGACCGCCTGGGCGGCGCGCCGCGAGGCGGCGGCGAAGTGACGAAAGAGGCCTTGCGCATCGGCCCGCACGAGCTCGAAGTGCTCCGCCGCGGCCGCGGACGCGGCAGGCCGCCGATCCTGCTGGTGCACGGGATCAGCCCGATCGGCGCCGCGGCACCGTTCCTCGATCTGCTGGCGGAGACCGGCGAGCTGGTCTCCCCGTCGCATCCGGGGTTCGGCAATTCGCCGCGGCCGCCCGATTTCGACACGATGTACGACCTCGTCCATCTGTATCTCGCCGTTTTGGAGGAGATGCCGGGCGGCCGGGTCACGATGATCGGGTTTTCGTTTGGCGGATGGATCGCCGCCGAGATCGCGGCCTGCACGCCGAAGAAGCTTGACCGGCTGGTGCTGGTCGATCCGGTCGGCGTCAAGCTCGGCGGGTATTTGGAGCGCGACATCACCCATTTCTTCAACACCTCGCCCGAGGAGCTGAACCGGCGTGCCTGGCACGACCCGGCAAAACGGCCGCAAGGCACTTATGGGCTCGGCTGGCAGACGGCGATCGACGCGATGAGCGACGAGGAGATGATCGTCGCGGCGCGCAATTGGGATGCGCTGTGCCTCTATGCTTGGCGCCCGCATATGTATAACCCGCAGCTCAAGCACTGGCTGCACCGCATCGCCGCGCCGACCCTGGTGCTGTGGGGAGAGAGCGACCGCATCGTGACGCCGGAATATGGCAGCATTTATGCCGAGCTGATCCCCGGCGCGCGGTTCGAGACCATCGCCGCCGCTGGGCACCACCCCGAGATCGAGCAGCCGCAGGCGTTTGTCGATCGGGTCGCGCGGTTTCTCGACGGGCGCAATCAAAAGGCGCCAACAGAATGATGTTCATTGTTCGCAGCGCCAGCGGCAAGCCGGGTTCGGCGGCGATCCGGATCAAGGGCGCGCGAAAAACGCCGGTGATCGTGGCCGGCGCTGCCGGCGAGACCGATTATTTCTGCGTCGGCGAGGCCGAGGCGATGGCGGCGCTGCGCGCCGAAGGCTGGGAGGTCGTCGAGTTGCGCGACGGCTGGTACGAGGACGACGCCGGCGGCGGCATCGCGATCTCGGGGCAGGGCCGGTATTGGGAAGTGCGCGACACTCCGTTCACCGTGGTCGAGGCAGCGAGCCCGGCGGGGGCGGCGGCCAGGACCGGCGCCGGCGAGGGCGGCCAGGTCGATGTGCGCGGCGCGGTATTCGGCGTTTGATGCCGAGGCAAGCCCTCACCCACCCTCCCGCACTGCGGGAGAGGGGCCGACCCCGGATGGCAATCCGGGGAGGCGGGTGAGGGCGCGCCAGGACCGAGTGTCAAGTTCGCACTACCAACGGCTGCCGCGGGCCTACACCTCGGTTTTGGCGCCGGTGCGCTCGGCGATCAGGCGGTAGTGCTCGATGCGGCGGTGCTTGTCGAAATTGAATACGGTACGGCGCAGATACTCGCCGAGATCGAGATCGAGATTGGCGGCGACGATTTCGTCGTCCTCGCCGAGCGGGCGGGCGGCGATCTCGCCGGTCGGGGCGACGATGACCGAGCCGCCGATCAGGCCGAACCCGTCCTCCTTGCCGGCCTTGGCCGCGGCCAGCACCCAGGCGGCGTTCTGATAGGCGTTCGCCTGCAGGCTCAGCAAATGGTGGAACATGCGCAAATGCAATGGCTCGGGATGGTGGATGTTGTCGGTCGGGGTGTTGTAGGCGAGCGCCACGATCTCGACCCCTTGCAGCCCCATGACCCGAAACGTCTCGGGCCAGCGCCGGTCGTTGCAGATGCACATGCCGACGACCGCGTCGAGCAACCGCCACACTTTGAACCCCTCGTTGCCGACATCGAAATAACGCTTTTCGAGATGCTGGAACGGCGCCTCGGGCAAATGCTCTGAATGTCCCGGCAGATGGATCTTGCGGTAATGGCCGACGATGCGCCCGGACGGATCGACCAGGATCGAGCTGTTGTAGTGCCGCGTCTCGCCGTTCTCCTCCGTCAATTCGGCATAGCCGAGATAAAACCCGACGCCCAGCTCGTGGGCCAGATCGAACAAGGGTTGCGTCTCGGCGTTCGGCATTTCACGCTCAAAGAACCGGTCGATCTCGGCCTGCTCGGTCATCCACCAGCGCGGAAAGAACGTGGTCAGCGCCAATTCGGGAAACACCACAAACCGCGCGCCCGACCCGTGCGCCTCGCGCAGCAGCGCCATCAGCCGCCGCACCACTGCAGCACGGTTGTCCGTCAAATGGATCGGCCCCAACTGGGCCACCGCGACCGGCAATTTGCGCGACAAAGCCATTCTCCTCTCGACGACGCTCTCGCAGCGAGGTTAGCGCCTATCACCGCTCGCATGCATCGGCGCGGATGTCGCCGCTGCTTCTGCAGCGAATCCGCAGCAAAACCCGCGAGCCCGCACTTCTCCCTGTCATCGACTGCTGCACGGCCGGTTGGACAAGCGGGAGCGCCGGCGCCGCCGCCCGCGGAATTCCGCGACCGACCCTCTGGAACCGCCCCGCATCCTGCTCCGCCTGTTTTCTGCAGGTAATCTGCAGGCTCCTCCGCTCGACCCTGTCGGCATCGACCCCGCCAATCTCGCCATGACGCCCAGCCCCCGAGCACCGTCGGCCGGCACTATAGAATGCGATTGTGGCAATTCTGCCGTACACCCGGCCTCGACGGATGGAGGAGCGCTGGGCCCGCTTTAAAGCTGGCTGCCTCCAACAACACCTATTCCAAAGGCGGATCAGCCGATCACGCGCTGCGTCGCGCGAAGCTCAGCTCAGCACGGGGCCGGCGTCGGAAAATGCTTGACCTTGATCGCGTCGGATCGCTGCTCCGCCTCCCAGAGATCATATTGAAGCTGTAGCTGTAGCCAGCTTTCCGGCGAGCGGCCGAATGCCTTGGACAGACGAATCGCCATGTCCGGAGAAATCCCAGCATGACCGTTGAGCAGCGCCGAGAGCGTGCGACGGGCGACCCCCAGGCCATCGGCGGCGGCTGTTACCGTAAGACCCAAGGGATCAAGGCACAGCTCTTTGATGACCTCGCCAGGATGCGGCGGGTTGTGCATGCGCGCCATAGCTCCTTCCCCTCAATGGTAATCGACCAGATCGACATTGGTGACATCCTGGCCGTCGAACGCGAAGATCACGCGCCAGTTGCCCGAGATCGAAACCGACCATTGACCCGCGCGGTCACCGCGAAGGGGGTGCAGCCGAGCGCCTGGAAGCGCCATATCGGACGGCACCGAAGCCGTCGCCAAAGCCGCCAACACCGCTCGCGGCCGTTTCACGTGCTGGGCGGAAACCCCGCTGGCGTCGCCCCGCGAATACAGCCGCTCCAGCCCCCGATGGCGAAAGCGCAAGATCACAGTCGAGAAGTGTAACGTATCACATTACACACTGTCAAGCGGCCGCATAGAGGAAGAAAAACGCAGCAAAATTAGCTCATTGAAACGATTGCGCTTTTTTGCTGCGGAAATCTGCTGCATAATGGTGGCATGAAATACGGCTATGCTCGCGTCTCGACCGACGGCCAGAGCATCGAGGCGCAAGTGCGCCAACTCGCCAAGGCCGGATGCCAAAAGGTATTCCGCGAATTGGCGAGCGGTGCCAAGACCGAGCGGGCGCAGCTTCGCCGCTTACTCGCAGTCATCGACGCCGGCGACGTGGTGACAGTGACACGGCTCGACCGGCTTGCCCGCTCGACCCGCGATCTTTTGAACACCCTCGCGGCGATCACGGACAAGAAGGCCGGTTTCCGCTCGCTCGGCGACACATGGGCTGATACCACGACCCCACACGGCCGCCTGATGCTAGCCGTACTCGGCGGTCTAGCCGAGTTCGAGCGCGATCTAATCCGCGCACGCACCGGCGAAGGACGCGCCCGCGCCGTCGCCAACGGCGTCAAGCTTGGCCGCAAGCCCAAGCTCACCCCGCACCAGCAGAACGAGGCCCGGCAGCGCGTTGCCGCCGGCAACGAAACGCTCCGCGAGATCGCGCGCAGCTACAACGTCCACAACAGCACGATTTCGAGACTGACGACATAAAAACGGGTCGAAGGAGGGAACAATGCCAGAGCACGCGCGCCTGCGTTGGGCAAGAGCGCATGGTCTGACGATCGACGTTGTGAGTTTCTTTATTTTGACCATCCTGCAGGTGCAAAGGTACATTCTTTGGCTGTTTTTCACCACAATAGTCATTCCTATAGGGGAACTTTGGGATGTCTCGTTCACGGCGATACCCGTAACATTATTCTCATTTGCGCTGTGCCTATGGATCGTCACAAAAGCATTGCGGACAGGCACGTCAATGGTACTAGGGGCATTGACGCTGATCGCAATGACATGCAATTGGATACTACTATATGCGTTGATATATCGATATCTGGGACTCATCGATGAAACTGTAAAGACACAAGACCCCACTACCTGTTTATACTTTTCTATAGTCACATGGACGACGCTCGGAAACGGAGATATCCGTCCCTCAATCGAGGCAAGGTTATGGGCCGCATCCGAAGCCTTAGTTGGGCATCTCTGGATGGCGATATTCATCGGTGTGTTGGCAATATGGTTCTGGCAGATGGTCGGAACTCCACCGGCCAACCCGGACGACGACACTGGACATGGCACCGGCCGACCTCAGTAGCCGCGGATGAATTGCTGCCCCTGCCCTACTCTGCAATGGCGTGAATTTTCCAGAATCGAACCTTATCCGACTTTGCCCGGCGATCCAGAACGAGCCTTCGGCGATTTTTCAACCGGGTTTTGCACCACGAAAAATCCGAAGGACTATTTGCCCTTCTTCGGCGGGGAAGGAGCCGAGGGCTTCGGCGGCGGCGGGATCGTCATGTTAGTGCGCGGCAGCGCGCTGTCGCCGACGATGTAGCTACTAGAGGGTTTTGGCCGGGAAGGCGTTCTGGTCGGCGTCGTTTTGTCGGTCATGGGTTGGGTCTCGTGCCATAGTTTGTTTCGAAGTAGGTAGCCGCGGCTTGTTCCGCCAGCCGGAAAATTCGTGGCTTCACGGGCAGCGCGACGGTCAAGGTCTTAGTTTCCGCCTCGTGACGGAGTTTCATGAGTGTGTGCCATCGCCGGGTGATTTCGCGTGCTTCGAATGTTCCCAACTGGATATCCTCCCATTCCAGGAGAGCGTCGATAAGGAGAGCGTCGAGGGTTACGGCGAATGCCCTCAGGCTGCGCTCCCGCGCGGCGAGAGGAATTACATTTTGAATAGCCTCCGCCACTTGGGACACGACGATCACGCCGCCCCATAGCTGGGGGTATCCGAGACCCGCAATCCACGATCCGAGCGCACCTACCGACACTATGGCGCGCCCGACGGCTACTTGGCTCATGCGCCGGGCCAGCAAGTCTCGATACCTTTGGACGTATTCACAATCGACCTTGAGTTGCACCAGCTCTCGCCAATAAAGTGAGCGGGCGCGTTCGGCAGCCTGATCATCAGGAACTTGTGAATCGGCTCCGGCCATTGTGCAGGCTAATCTATCGCACTCGCGCCGCCGAGGGTCCAACTGAACGGCAGCGAGACATGTTATCCGACACAGCCGCGCTGATTTTCCAGAACGGCGGTTATGCGCCACTCGGCTGTAAGCGCCCGATCAAAATGTCACCCGTCTGCCAGTTAGAAATGACATTGCCCCTGGGGCTTTCCGGGGGGTGGTTGGGGTGATGGTTCGGCTGATGAGCGATCGGGGGCTGCGGAGGCTCGAGGTGCTGCGAGATTTGCATCGGCACCGAGAGATGATGCCGTCGAGGCAATGGGCAGAGGCGGACGGCCGCACCGGGCTTCGGCCGACTTTGAACATGTGTGTTGCCGATCTCGCGCACTGCAAGCGAAGGCGGCGAAAAATTGGCAAAAGGGCGTCGAATTTTGGGGCTCCGTGATGCGCTTCACAGACCCGCTCCCTGCGATCTCGTATTGAACCAGAGGTTCCGCAAGGAATCCGAGAATGGAAGGAAGCCGGTCTATGACGACGCTAAAGACTGCTGCCGTACTCGCCGCTCTGGCAAGCAGCTCGATCTCTTTGCTCGGAGCTTCATCTGGCAACGCCGCGGTGCTGTCGGTTGGTCCCTCGAACGCGCCGTATGGGGCCTACCAATGCGCTGACGTCAGGAACGGAAGCCTGACCAATTTGACGCCAATCCAGGCTTACGACTGCCATGCGGGGGGAAATCAGCAATACCAGTTGATTTACACAGGAGGCGTCGGCATGACGATCTATGCATTGGGCGCTCAACGCTGTGTCGATGTCACTGGGGCGGGCAAGGCCGCCGGAACCCTCGTCGAGTCCTATCCCTGTAACGGTACCGTAGCCCAGAAATGGTACTACTGGCAGGGTGAGCTCTACAATCCCAACAGTGGAATGTGCCTCGATGCGGGGAATATAGCCAACGGCACGCAGCTCAGAATCGAGCCCTGCAACGTCTCGAAGAGCAGCCAGAACTGGCAGATCAAGTGACGGCTCCGTGGCCGAACCCCTGTCGCTGGGAAAACTGCCGAGCGGTGGTTGTGGCAACGAGGGCAGGCCTAGCCAGGACTGCCATGGTTCGGAATCACTGAGATCCTTTGGGGCGGCGCCGATCCGGCGCCGCCTCTCTTTGTCCTGGCCGACGTATCAGCAACATGCCGTCCATCATCAAGGAGGTGGGTGAGAACGGCACCTACTGGAAATTACGCCAGCCAGTCAGCGATTTTCCATAAAGGGAACGGCGCTTATGCGACAATCTCATTGAGGGGGTGGGTGCGGGACGCGTGCCTTCAGATGAGCGCCCCGGCGCCCTTAGCGGCGGCGAGGGCGAGTTCGGGGGTGGGGGTGTTGGCGGGTTTGGCGAAGGTGGAGAGGGCGCAGGGCAGGAACTGGCCGCTGCCGCGCGGGGCGGCGAACTGGCCGTTGTCGACGATGATGCGGCCGCGGCTCAGCACCGTGACCGGCCAGCCGTGCAGGTGGCGGCCTTCATAGGGGGTGTAGCCGACATTGTCGTGCAAGATCGCGGCGGTGATTGTGACCTGGCGCTCGGGGTCCCAGATCGCGAGGTCGGCGTCGCTGCCGACGGCGATCGTGCCCTTCTTCGGGTAAAGCCCGTAGAGCTTGGCGTGGTTGGTTGCGGTCAGGGCGACGAATTGGTTGAGGTCGAGCCGGCCTCGCCCGACACCTTCGGAAAACAACAATGGCAGGCGCAATTCGATGCCGGGGACGCCATTGGCGATGTCCTTGAACGTGGTCTTGTCGCCATGGGGCAGCTTGCCGGAGGCGTCGTAGCGGTAGGGCGCGTGGTCGGAGGACAGCACCTGGAACGTGCCGTTCTTGAGGCCGGCCCACACCGCCTCTTGTGCGGCATGGTCGCGCGGCGGCGGGCTGCAGCAGAATTTGGCGCCTTCGAGGCCGGGCCTGGCGAGGTCGTCGGCGGTCAGGAACAGGTATTGCGGGCAGGTCTCGCCATAAATTTTGAGGCCGCTTGTCTGGGCGTTGCGGATCACCTCGATCGCCTCGGCGGCCGAGACGTGGACGAGGAGGATCGGCACGTCGAGCAGTTGTGCCAGGCTGACGGCGCGGTTGGTGGCCTCGCCCTCGGCGAGCCTGGCGTGCGCGGCGGCGTGCCAGCGCGGCTCGGCGAGCCCCTTGTCCAACAGGCGCGCGGTCAGCCATTTGATCATGTCGTAATTCTCGGCATGGACCATGACGAGGGCGCCCTCGCGCCGCGCCACCGCCAGGATGTCGAGCATCTGCCCATCGTCGAGCTGCAGGAGGTCGTAGGTCATGTAGACCTTGAACGAGGTGTAGCCGTCGTGGATCAGGGCCGGCAATTCCTGACCCAGGATGTCGGCGGTCGGGTCGGAGATGATCAGGTGAAAGGCGTAGTCGATGACCGCCTTGGGCCGCGCCGCCTGGTGATACTCCTCGACGACCTGGCGCAAGGACTGGCCGCGGTGCTGGGCGGCGAACGGGATCACCGTGGTGGTGCCGCCGAACGCGGCCGCGACGGTGGCGCTGTAGAAATCGTCGGCGCAGACGACCCCGGCGGACGAGCGCTGCTCGATATGGCAATGGCTGTCGATGCCGCCGGGCAACACGAGCTTGCCCGAGGCGTCGATCTCGCGCATGCCAGGGCCGAGGCCGCGGCCGAGGGTGGCGACGAGCCCGTCCTTGATGCCGATTTCGCATTCGACCGTGTCGGCGGCGGTCGCCACCGTGCCGTTGCGGATCACAAGATCGAATTCGGCCATCGGCACTCCCTTCGCCCAAGCGGCTGCCGCCGGTGTTGTGCCAGAAAGCGGGGCCCGGGCCCACTGCGATCGGCTGGGATCATGTCGCCGCTCGGCTGGCGGCGGCGAGGCGTCGGCGCAGCGCATCGTAGATCGGCGGGATGCGCAACAGGTTGGCCGTCAGCATCGCGGCAAAACAGGCGGCCAGCATCGGCAGCAAGGTCGTGAAGGCGGCGGTCATCTCGGTGGCGAGGACGATCCCGGTCACCGGGGCCTGAACCACGCCGGTGAAAAAGGCCGCCATGCCGACGACGGCGAAGGCTAGGGGATCGATGCCGAGGCCGGGGAAGGCCAGCCGGCAGAGGACGCCGCAGAGGAGGCCGAGCTGGGCGCCGAGCGTCAGCATCGGCGCGAACAGGCCGCCCGGCGTGCGCGCGGCATAGCACAGGGCGCCGAGGCCGAAGCGCAATGCGAAGGCGAGCGGGATCATGCTCAACGCGGCACCGCCCGAGAGCACGCGCTGAGTGATCTGGTCGCCGCCGCCGACCAGCCCCGGCGCAAACCAGCCGAGCACCCCGACCCCGGCGCCGATTATGCCGGCCTGCACCTCGACCGGGCAGCGGCCGAGCCGTTCGGCCAATGCCGCCAGGCTCAGAACGGTGCGGTTGTAGAGGCCGCCGGCGAGGCCGGCGACGCCGCCCAAAGCGACGTAGAGCGGCCAGGTCGCGGCGGCGGCAAAGGGCAGCGGACCGGTCGCCATCACGGCCTGGGCCGAGATCGCCACGTGGAAATCGGGGGCATCGCCGAGGAACAGCCGCGAAATCAGGATCGCCGTCGACGAGGCGCCGAGGGCGGCGATCGCGATCCGCATCTCCAGCCGCCGCAGCAATTCCTCGAGCACAAAGACCGCACCGGCGATCGGCGCGTTGAAGGCGACCGCGAGCCCGGCGCCGGAGCCGGCGGCGAGCAGGATGCGCAAATCCGGCCAGGAGCGGCGGCACCAGCGGCCGACGAGATGGGCGACGACGGCACCCATCTGCACGCTCGGACCCTCGCGGCCGAGCGCCATGCCGGCGCCGATCGCGAGCAGCCCGCCAAAAAACTTGACCGGCAGCAGGTGCGGCGGGGCCGGTGCCAGATCGCCGGTCAGCGCCGCCTCGACCTGTGGGATGCCGCTGCCCGAGGCATAGGGCGACCACCGGTGCACCAGCCAAGCGGCGGCGGCGACGCAGGCGGCGCAGCCGGCGGTGACCGCGACAAACCCGGCAAATCCATGAGCGTGGGCGAGGGCGATCAGCACGCCGCGCCAGCGATCGGCCTGGTCCAAGGCCAGGCGGAAGACGGCGACGACGAGCCCGGCCCCGGCGCCGGCGAGCGGGGCCAGCACGGCGAGCGCGACAAGGCTGCCCTCGGCCTCGGCGGCGCGATCGATCCGCTGCCGGCTCATCCGGCCGGTATGATGCGGGCACCGATGCGGGCGCGCCTCGCGCGGCGGGGCAGACGGGCCGTCGCAGATTGCGGCATATCGGCGACAACGCCTCTTCTATTTGCGGCGGATCAGGCGGTACTGTGGCAGACGACAAATCTCGTGCAAGAGGCTTGCCATGACCGCGACAGAGGCACACCGCCCGACCATCGCCGTGACCCGTCATGCCATCTCGGCCGGCCATTACCTCGCCGCCACCGCCGGCTTTGCCATCCTCGAGGCAGGCGGCAACGCGATCGATGCGGGGTGCGCCGCCGGGTTGGCGCTCGGCGTCTTGCAGAGCGATCTGGTCGATGTTGCCGGGGTCGCGCCGATCATGATCTACGACGCCGAGAGCCGCGAGGTCGTGACCGTCGAAGGGCTGGGGCCGTGGCCGAGGGCGCTCGATCCCGAATTGTTCATGCGCGAGCATGGCGGCAAGATCCCGAAGGGTGTCTTGCGCACCGTGGTGCCGGCCGCACCCGACGCCTGGATCACGGCGTTGCTGCGCTGGGGCACGATGAGCTTTGGCGAGGTCGCGGCGGCGGCGATCCGGCTCGCCCATGAAGGCTTTCCGATGTATCCGCTGATGGCGGCGAGCCTGGAGCGGCACGCGGCCGACCATCGCGCTTGGCCGTCGACCGCGGCGATCTTTCTGCCGAACGGGCGGGTGCCGCAGACGGGTGAGGTGTTTCGCCAGACCGATCTCGCCGCGTCGCTGCAGTACATGGCCGACGAGGAGCGGGCGGCCGCCGGGCGCGGCCGCGAGGCCGGGCTCGAAGCCGCGCGCGATGCGTTCTATCGCGGCGACATCGCGCAAAAGATCGTCGCGTTTATGAAGGAGGAGGGCGGGCTGTTGTCGGCCGAGGATCTGGCCGAATACCGCTCGCCGGTGACCCGGCCGGAGCGGCGGCGGTTTGGCGACCTCGAAGTCTTCACCTGCGGCGCCTGGTGCCAGGGGCCGGTGCTGCTGCAGACCCTGGCGCTGCTCGAGGGCACCGACCTCGCCGGGCTCGGCCACAACAGCGCCGACTATATTCATCGGGTGGCTGAGGCGCTGAAGCTCGCCTTTGCCGACCGCGAGGCCTATTACGGCGACCCGGCGAGGGTCGAGGTGCCGATCGCCACCTTGATTTCCGAGGAATACGCGGCCGAGCGGCGCAAATTGATCCGCCCCGACCAGGCTTGGCCGGAGATGCCGCCGCCGGGACAGCTCGGCAGCCAGGCCGGCCGCGGTTTTGGGCGGTTCGCGCATGCCGAGGGCGACCCGAGCCCGGAGCCCGACACCTCCTACGTGTGCGTCGCCGACCGTCACGGCAACCTGTTCTCGGCAACGCCGAGCGACGGCTCCTATGGCTCGCCGGTGGTGCCGGGGACCGGGCTCGTTCCGTCGAACCGCGGCTCGCAGTCGCGCCCGGACCCGCGCCATCCGGCCGGCGTCGCTCCCGGCAAGCGGCCGCGGCTGACCCCGAACCCGGCCCTGGCGATCAAGGGCGGCGAGCAGTTTCTGCCGTTCGGCACGCCGGGCGGCGATGTGCAGACCCAGGCGATGCTGCAGGTGCTGCTGAACTTGTTCACCTTTGGCCAGGACGTGCAGGGGGCGATCGAAAGCCCGCGCTTTGCCAGCTACAGCTATCCGTCGTCCTTTGCGCCATTCGATTATTACCCAGGGCGGCTGGCGGTCGAGGGCCGCATTGCCGAGCCGGTCATCGCCGAGCTCGCCCGCCGCGGCCACGAGATCCAGCGCTGGCCCGACTGGATCTGGACCGCCGGCAGCGTCTGCGCGATTTTGGCCGACCGCCGCCGCGGCGTCCTCGAAGCCGGCGCCGACCCGCGCCGCGCCGCCTACGCGCTGGGGTGGTAAATTAACTATCTATTTCCGTTGCAAATCCGAAATCCGGCTCCATTGCTGGAAATCCGTGTAAAACGATAAACCCATAGTCAGGAGCTCAACAATGGGCGCCCTATGCAAGCTCATGCTAAAGCAGCTGACTTAATGATGTAATTTGACGCATAGTACCCGCCCTAGTCGTCATTCCCGCGAGAGCGGGAACCCAGGGCAAGTGACGTGCCGCTCGCCCCTGGACCCCCGCTTTCGCGGGGGCGACGAAGATAAGAACAATGCCGTCGGTTTATATAGCGTGAGCAGAGCGTAAATATACAGGCGGGCGGACGCAGGTCAGGGCGATGATCGATCTTTATACTTGGGCGACGCCCAACGGGCACAAGGCGTCGATCATGCTCGAGGAGACCGGGCTCGAATATCGTGTGCGTCCGGTCGACATCGCCAATGACGAGCAGTTCGCCCCGGACTACGAGGCAATCAACCCGAATGGCAAGATCCCGGCGATCGTCGATCAGGACGGGCCGGGCGGTGGCCCGTTCACGGTCTTCGAGTCGGGCGCCATTCTGATCTATTTGGCCGAAAAGGTTGGCCAATTTCTGTCGGCGGAGCCGCGCCTGCGCTCGCAGACGATCCAATGGCTGATGTTCCAGGTCGGCGGGCTCGGGCCGATGCTCGGCCAGGCGCAGCATTTTCGCCGCTTTGCGCCGCGGCCGGTGCCGTACGCGATCGAGCGCTATTCGCAGGAGGCGGGCCGGCTTTACCAGGTGCTCGACCGGCGCCTTGGCGCTGGCGAATTTTTGGCCGGGGCCAACTATTCGATTGCCGACATCGCCGCCTTTCCGTGGGTGTCGCGGCATGAATGGCAGGGCGTGTCGCTCGCCGATCACCCCAATGTGCAGCGCTGGTTTGCCGCGGTCGCGGCGCGGCCGGCCGTGCAGCGCGGCATGCAGGTGCCGCGCCTCTAGCAGGGTGCGGAAAAACCCGGCTTCTCGTCGCTTGCCCATCCTTCGAGACGCTTCGCTCCTCAGGATGAGGTCTTTTATATCAAAGGCGTACCTCACCCTGAGGAGGCCCGAAGGGCCGTCTCGAAGGGCGTTTGGCTGCGGAAACCGCATTTTTCCGCGGCCTGCTAGGCCGGGTCACTCGGAAAAAACGCCTTGCCTGGCGGCGCCTGTTCTAGATATGTCCCATCGGTCGCAACCATATCCGAGCGGAGCTGCCGATGGCGGACGATCGCCGCGTGACCCTTTACCATTCGCCGAACACGCGCTCGACCGGGGCGCTGATCCTGCTCGAGGAGCTGGGGGCACCCTATGATTTGCAGGTGCTGAACATGAAGGCCGGCGAGCAGCGCCAGCCGGCCTATCTGGCGGTCAACCCGATGGGCAAGGTGCCGGCGCTGCGGCACGGCGAGGCGATCGTCACCGAGCAGGTCGCGGTCTACCTCTATCTGGCCGATTTGTTTCCCGAGGCCGGGCTGGCCCCGGCGATCGGCGATCCGCTGCGCGGGCCGTATCTGCGCTGGATGGCGTTCTACGCCGCCTCGTTCGAGCCGGCAGTGGTTGATCGCTTCAGAAAGAATGATGCGGGGCCGCAGACGATGTTGCCCTATGGCGATTATGACACGATGCTGGGCACGGTCACCGCCCAGCTGGGCCACGGGCCGTACATGCTCGGCGACCGGTTTACTGCGGCGGATGTGCTGTGGGGCACCGCCCTCGGCTGGACGACGATGTTCAAGCTGGTGCCCGAGCTGCCCGAGATCATGGACTACGTGCGCCGCATCGGGGCGCGGCCGGCGGCGGCCAAGATCCGCGCCAAGGACGCCGAGCTCGCCGCCGCGCAGGAGGCGAAGCCTTAGGACCATGATCGTATCGGATCGAAGCGCATGGCGCTCCGATCCGCGACGTGAATCATGGTCTCATCCTTGGAAGCGAGAGCAGGATTCACGCATGAAATGGAAGCTCTGTTTCCATTCCATGCGATCCTGCTCTAGCCCTGCGAGCAGCTGCTGCGGGCCGGCCGAGGACGACGGCTCAGGGTTTGGTCGGCCGCCAGGTCAGGCGTCGGCCGGCGGCGCCAGCGCGACGGCGGCCTCGGCGGTCAGCAGCAGGAAGGTGAAGCTCTCCTGCAGGTAGAGCCGCACCGCCGCGTCGGTATGGGAGAGATAGCCGAGCGAAAAATCCTGGCCTAGCTGCAGCGTGAAATCGCCGCCGCGCGTGCTGAGCACAAACCCACCGGCGATCGCCGGGGCCCAGATGATCTCGGTCTCGACCAGCCGGTGGATGTGCTGGATGATCGGATAACCGTAATCGACGCCCTCGCTGACCGCGGTATAGGCGTCGGCGCCGAGCAGCACAGAGTAGGGGCCGTTGACCCCGGCGAGGCGCAGCTCGGTCAGCGCGTGCGCGATCGCGTTGGGGTAGTTGCGCACATCGGCCGGCAGGGTCACCACCGGATTGCTGGCGCCCTGGCGGAGACCTTCGATGCCGGCCGCGGCATAGCCGTCGAACACCGCGGCATCCTCGGCAAAGGAAATCTTCCGGGCCGCGTCCTTGGCCGGCTGCCAGTCCGAATCGTTCGAGCCGCGCTCGACATCGTCGATCATCTGGCGGTCCAATTCGAACGGCACACGCAATTCGACGAGCGGCTTGACCTCGCGCTGTCGGGCGAGGATGCCATCGCCGGGCGCCGCGATATTGCGCAGATGGCCGGTGCCGACGGCCGACAGGGCGGTGCCGCCCGGCCCGGCGACATCGACGACCCGCCGCCCGGCGAGATAGCGCTTCAAGGTGCGCGAGGCCTCTTCCTCGATTTGCGCCCAGGCCATGTCGGAGATCGGCGCCAGCTCGCGATGCAGATTGTTCATTGGGTGGGCCTTTCTTTGAGCGAGCCGATGCCGAGCGAGCCGTCCGATGCCGGCGCGCCCGAAGGCGCCGTCGCGGTGGCGGGCGCCGCCTGCGGGGCGTCGACGCTCACATTTTCCAGAAACGCGGCGCTCGGGGCAAAAAACAACGTGCCGGTCACGGCTCGGCTGAAATCGAGGATGCGGTCGTAATTGCCCGGCGGCTTGCCGACAAACATGTTTTCGAGCATCTGCTCGATGGTCCGCGGCGCGCGGGCGTAACCGATGAAATAGGTGCCGAACTCGCCCTTGCCGATCTCGCCGAACGGCATGTTGTCGCGGACGATTTTGATCTCTTCGCCGTTTTCCACGATCGTGGTCAATTCATTGTGCGCACAGCTCGGCTTGACCGCGGCGTCGAGCTCGACATTCGACAGTTTGGTGCGGCCGATGACGCGCTCCTGCGCCTCGATCGGCAGCGCGTTCCACGCCTCCAGGTCGTGCAGGTATTTCTGCACGATGACATAGCTGCCATCGGCGAATGCCGCGTCCTCGGCGCCGACCAGCACCGCGTCGAACGCGGCTTCGCCCTCGGGGTTTTCGGTTCCGTCGACAAATCCCAACAGGTCGCGCTGGTCGAAATAGCCGAAACCGTAGACCTCGTCCGCGACCGACACGGCGTCGGCGAGGCGGCCCATGATCAGGCTCGCCAGCTCGAAGCAAAGATCCATGCGCTGGGCGCGGATATGGAACAGGATGTCGCCCGGGGTGCCGATTGCGTGCCGCGCGCCGCCGCCGAACTCGCGGAACGGGTGCAGCTCTGCCGGGCGCGGCTCGCCGAACAGCCGGTCCCACGCGTCCGAGCCGAACGCGAGGACGCAGGACAATTTGCCGTCGAGGTCGCGAAACCCGACGGCGCGCACCAGCGCTGCGAAATCGGTGCACAACGATCGCACCGCGGTCTCGGCTTCGGGACCGGCTTTGACGGTGACGACGAGAAAGATCGCGGCGCGGGTCAGCCCCATCGAGGTCAGCTGGGTCAGCGCCCGCGGTCCTGCCGATCCTGCGGATGCTGTCATTGGCCGGGTTCCATTGTTCCCCACGAAATGCGCAATCGGCGAGCGCGATATTAGCGCGCCCCTCGCGCCGGACGATGCGACACGGGGCCACC
Organism: Allostellaceae bacterium; assembly: GCA_036500965.1. Lineage (GTDB taxonomy): Bacteria > Pseudomonadota > Alphaproteobacteria > ATCC43930 > CGMCC-115725 > AP-15. Next base: position 22,894 of record DASYBC010000060.1, read on the forward strand.
CCGCGCAAGCTCGCGGTCGCACCATTCGCGAAAGCGCGCGGGCCGGCTCAAGGGCGGCGCGCGGTTCGCCGCGCGGCGATGATCGCCACCCGCCCTTCCTGCCAGACGCACTCGGCCGCGGCAAAGCCGGCATTCCTGATCGTCGCCAGCTGTGCGTCGATCCCGCCGATCAGCTCGAACAGATCGTAGTCGAGGAAGACGCCGTCCGGCTTTAAGAGCCCGGCGATCGCGCGATAGCAGGCGGCGATCTGGCCAAGATCGCGCAGGTTGTGGATCGCGATCGCCGAGACCGCCAGGTCGAACGGGCCGCCGACCTTCAGCACCCAGTCCGGCTCGCGCAGGTCGCCCTGGGCATAGCTCACCCGGTCGGCATATGCCGCCAGACGCTCTCGCGCCTGGTCGAGCATCGGCTGCGAATAATCCTGCAGCGTGACGCGGGCGCGCGGGAAGGCGCGCAGCACCTCCTCGGTGACGACGCCATAGCCGCCGCCGACATCGAGCACGGCAATCTCGGCCTCGGCCGGGTAGGGCGCCCCTGCCAGCATTTCGCGCAGGCGCCGGCGGCGCTCATCGTCGCGCGTCAGGTCGCGCGCGATCCATTCATCGACATAGGCCGGCGAATGCCAATCGTGATGGTCGATCGAAATCCGGTCGTGAGCCGATTGCATCGCGCGTCTCCTGGTCGATAGCTGGCAATGATCATATCCGAGGCTGCATGCTTGCGGCACCGGCGCAGTTGTGACAACCAGACGATGGAATTTCCATATGATGGGTTCGAGGCTAGTGGTGCGATGCCAACGGATGATTCCCATCCGTTGGCTGAATCGCACCACCAACGAATTAATCTGGTGGGCCGATTCACGAAACGCTTGGGAATCAAGCGTTTCGATCGGACCACTAGAGGAGCAGACCGCAGATGCCGCGCTATGATTTCGACCTGTTCACGATCGGCGCCGGGTCGGGCGGCGTCGCCGGCTCGCGCCGTGCCGCCGGCTATGGCGCGCGCGTCGCGATCTGCGAGGAGCTGCGCGTCGGCGGCACCTGCGTCTTGCGCGGCTGTGTGCCGAAGAAGCTCCTGGTCTATGGCGCGCAATTCGCCGACGCCTTTGCCGACGCCGCCGGCTTTGGCTGGGGCGTGCCGCCGGCGAGCTTCGACTGGCCGAGCCTGATCGCGGCCAAGGACAACGAGATCGGGCGGCTGTCGCAGATCTACATCAACATGCTGAATGGCGCGCATGTCGAGATCATCGACGGCCGTGGCGTCGTCACCGACCCGCACACGATCGAGGTGGCCGGCAAGACCTATACCGCCGACAAGATCATGATTGCCACCGGGGGCCATCCAACCGTGCCCGACATCCCCGGCATCGAACATGTGATCTCGTCGAACGAGGCGCTCGATTTGGCGGCACTGCCCCGCCGCATCGTGATCGTCGGGGGCGGCTATATCGCGGTCGAGTTCGCCGGCATCTTCAACGGCTTTGGCAGCGAGGTCGTCGAGATCATCCGGCGCGAGGAGCTGCTGTACGGCTTCGACGACGATCTGCGGGTGGCCTTGGCCCAGGAGATGCGCGGCCGCGGCATCGAAATTCGCGCCCGCACCCAGGTCGCCCGGATCGAGAAGGCGGCGCGCGAGGGCTATTCGGTCTTTACCGCGCATGACGAAGAGATCTCGGCCGATCTCGTCATGTACGCAACCGGGCGCAAGCCGAACACGCGCGGCCTCGGCCTTGCCGAGATCGGGGTCGAGATGAACCATGAGGGCGCCGTCGTCGTCGACGAGTGGCAGCGCTCGACGGTGCCCAACATCTACGCCGTCGGCGATGTGACCGACCGGCTCAACCTGACCCCGGTGGCGATCGCCGAGGGCCGCGCGATCGCCGAGACGCTTTACAACGACAACCCGATCAGGATGGACCACGGCGACGTGCCGACCGCGGTGTTCAGCCAGCCGCCGATCGGGACGGTCGGGCTGACCGAGGAGGCGGCACGGCGCGAATACGGCGAGGTCGACATCTACAGCGCGCGCTTCAAGCCGATGAAGAACACGCTGTCGGGGCGCGACGAACGGACGTTGATGAAGCTCGTGGTCGATGCGAAAAGCGATCGGGTGGTGGGCTGCCACATGCTCGGCCCCGACGCGCCGGAGATCGTCCAGGGGTTGGCGATCGCGGTCAAATGCGGCGCCACCAAGCGGCAGTTCGACCAGACTGTCGGCATCCACCCGAGCGCCGCCGAGGAATTCGTCACGATGCGCGAAAAGGTGGCCCGGCCAGCCAAGCTGGCGGCCGAGTAGGGCCGCTCGGGCGCTCCCCGAAAGGCGGACCAAGGAGGCGGAGGAGGATTGTTTCGGGCCGGCGGCTTCGCTACGCTCTAGCCAAGCAGGCGAGGGAGGGCCGGAGATGGCGACCACGGTTGGCAGCGGCGACTACCAATACCGCATCGTCGAGAATTGGGCGAAACTGCCGGACGGCTGGTCGTTCAAGGAGGTGGCCGCGGTCGGGGTCGACAAGAACGACAATGTCTATTGCTTCACCCGCGGCGAGCATCCGGTGATCGTCTTCGACCGCGCCGGCAAGTTTCTGCGCTCGTGGGGCGAAGGGCAGTATCCGCGGGCGCACGGCGTCCATATGGGGCCGGACGATTCGATCTACCTGACCGACGATGGCGGCCATTTCGTGCGCAAATGCACGCTCGACGGCAAGGTGCTGCTGGAATTGGGCATCCCCGGCAAGCCCGCGCCTTATCTGAGCGGAGAGCCGTTCAACCGCTGCACCCATACGGCGCTATCGCCGAAAGGCGAGATCTACGTCTCGGACGGCTACGGCAACGCCAAGGTCCACAAATATTCGCCGGACGGGAAGCTGTTGATGTCGTGGGGCGAGCCCGGCAGCGATCCCGGCCAGTTCAATCTTGTCCACAACATCTGCGCTGACGCCGATGGCTGGGTCTATGTCGCCGACCGGGAGAACCACCGGGTCCAGGTGTTCGACGGCAACGGCAAATACGAGACGCAGTGGAACAATCTGCACCGCCCGTGCGGGCTCTACATGGACTACGCGCGACACCCGGTCTGCTACATCGGCGAGCTTTCGGTCAATCGCCTCAACGCCAATCTCGGGCCGCGGGTCAGCATCGTCGACAACGAGGGCAAGCTGTTGTCGCGCATCGGCGACCCGTTTGCCGGGACGGCGCCGACCGCGTTTATCGGGCCGCATGGGCTCAGCGTCGATTCACGCGGCGACCTCTATGTCGGCGAGGTGTGCTGGACCTTGTGGCCGGGGCTGTTCCCAGGCCAGCCGCATCCGCCGGGGCTGCGCGCCTTGCAGAAATACGAACGCGTGCGCTGAACGAGAGGTCATTGCGAGCACAGGGAGGCAATCTCGCCCGACAGCTCGCCGGCGCGGGATTGCTTCGTCGCGCTGACGGCCTCCTCGTAATGACAAGGCTGCAACAGGAGAGAAACATGGCGATCATTGTCGGCGACGGCGACTACAAGTACCGGATCATCGAGGATTGGGCGAAATTGCCCGACAAATGGTCGTTCAAGGAGGTCGGCGCGGTTGGCGTCGACGCCAAGGACAATGTCTATGTGTTCAACCGCGGCGACCACCCGGTCATGGTGTTCGACCGCGACGGCAAGTTCCTGCGCTCGTGGGGCGAGGGCCAGTTTCCGCAGGCGCACGGCGTCCATATGGGGCCGGACGATTCGATCTACCTGACCGATGATGGCGGCCATTTCGTCCGCAAATGCACGCTCGACGGCAAGGTCTTGCTCGAGATCGGGGTGCCCGGCAAGCCGGCGCCCTATATGAGCGGCGAGCCGTTTCACCGCTGCACTCATACGGCGCTCTCACCAAAGGGCGAGATCTACGTGTCCGACGGCTACGGCAACGCCCGCGTGCACAAATATTCGCCGGACGGCAAGTTGCTGATGTCGTGGGGCGGCCCCGGCACCAACCCCGGCGAGTTCAACATCGTGCACAACATCTGCACCGACGCCGATGGCTGGGTCTATGTCGCCGACCGCGAGAACCACCGCGTGCAGGTGTTCGACGCCAACGGCAAATACGAGACGCAGTGGAACAATTTGCACCGGCCGTGCGGGCTCTACATGGATTATGTGCGGCACCCGGTCTGCTACATTGGCGAATTGGGCCCGGTGCAGCCGGTTAACCGCAACAGCCCCAATCTGGGACCGCGGGTCAGCATCGTCGACAACCAGGGCAAGCTGTTGTCGCGGTTTGGCGACATGCATGCCGGCACGGCGCCGACCGCGTTTCTCGGGCCGCACGGGCTGAGCGTCGATTCGCGCGGCGATCTTTATGTCGGCGAGGTGTCGTGGACGCAATGGCCGCAATTCTACCCGGACAAGCCGCGCCCCGACTACATCCGCTCGCTTCAGAAATACGAGCGGGTGCGCTGAGCCGCATCGCGCCGACGGCACGGGCTGAGCGGTGAACCGGCTCGGCGAGGCACTCGAGCGCCTCGAACGCGCGGTGGCCCGGCTCGAAGCCGCTTGCGCCGCCGGTCGCGGCGAGAGCGAAGCCGGTCGCCGGGCGGCGGAGGCCGAGGCGGAAACCGCCCGGCTGCGCGCCGCGGCCGGCGACATCGCTGCTCGGGTCGATGGTGCGCTCGCCCGGGTCGGCCGGGCGCTGGGGGAAGGGGGAGCGAAATGAGCCAGGTTGCGGTGACGGTCAACCGCCATCCGTACAAGATCGCCTGCGACGACGGGCAGGAGCCGCGGATCCGGCGGCTCGCCCAATATGTCGATGCGCGGGTCGGCGAATTCGTCAAGAGCGTCGGGCAGGTCGGCGAGGCCCGCCTGCTGCTGCTCGCAGCACTGGTCATCGCCGACGAATTGTCGGACGCCAACGAGGCGCTGCAGGAGGAGCGCTCGCGACTGCGCGCCGCCGAAACCGAGATGGCCGAGGCCGACGATGCCGCGGCCGGCGGCGTCCACGGCATCGCCCAGCGGATCGAGGCCCTTGCGGCGCGGCTGGAGAGCCCCTAGTTTTGCCGGCGCGGGATGGGGCTGCGCGGTGCGTCAGGCCGCATGTTACCCCGGGGCCGATACCTACCTCATGGGTGCTGTCCCTGTCGCGGTCGTGGCCGCGGCACATGGCGCCCACCTGCTAAGGCGGGCCACGGTGGGATTGCGCGCCAACGGCCGAGGCGGCTCCACCCCGCAGCCTTGATCCCTACGGCAAGGGGGCGCTGCGAGCGTCGTGAACATCCTCTTTTGCGGCGATGTGATGGGGCGGCCGGGGCGCGAGGCGGTCAGGCAGCACGTGCCGGGGCTGCGCCGCGAACTGGCGCTTGATCTCGTCGTCGTCAATGCCGAGAACGCGGCCCATGGCAACGGGTTGACCGAGCGGCTGTGCGGCGAATTCTACGAGTGCGGCGTCGATGTCTTGACCACCGGCAACCATGTCTGGGACCAGCGCGAGCTGATCGGCTACATCGAGCGCGACCCCTGCGTCTTGCGGCCGGCGAATTTCCCGACGGGCACGCCCGGCGCCGGCTGGCGGCTGCATCCGCTCGCCGACGGGCGCGAGGCGCTGGTGGTGAATTTGATGGGCCGGCTGTTTATGGACGCGCTCGACGACCCGTTCGCCCGGCTCGCGGCGATCCTCGCCGATCAGCCGCTCGGCGAGCGCGCGGACGCGATCCTCGTTGATATCCATGCCGAGGCGTCGAGCGAAAAGATGGCGATCGGCCATTTCGCCGACGGGCGCGTCTCGGCGGTGTTCGGCAGCCACTCGCACATCCCGACCGCTGACGCGCAAATCTTTCCGGGCGGCACCGCCTATCAGACCGATGCCGGGATGTGCGGCGACTATGATTCGGTGATCGGGCTGCAAAAGGGGCCGGCGGTGCGCCGCTTTGTCACCAAGATGCCGGGCGAGCGCGCCCAGGTGGCCGAGGGCGAGGCCACCCTGTGCGGCATCTTCGTGGAAACCGACGATGCGAGCGGGCTCGCCCGCCGGGTCGAGCCGGTGCGAATCGGCGGGCGCTTGTCCCGGCAGCTGCCGCGCCTCTGAACCTGACGGGGCATTAGCCCGGCGCCTTCCGGGCCGGGCAGCGCCGCTCCGAGATGCCCCAATCTTGCCATATTGGATTGTTAGCCCGCTCGCGCGCCCCTAAGAAGCGTTTCGCATCCGAGGCCCCTGGGGAGCCGCGCAGAGATCGATGGCCGGCCACTCGCAATTCAAAAACATCATGTACCGGAAGGGCGCGCAGGACAAAAAGCGCGCCAAGGTCTTCACCAAGATCATCCGGGAACTGACGACGGCGGCGCGCACCGGGCTGCCCGATCCGGCGGCAAACCCGCGGCTGCGTGCGGCGGTGCTGGCCGCCCGCCAGGCCAACATGCCGAAGGACACGGTCGACCGCGCGATTCGGCGCGGCGCCGGCGGCGAGGCCGATGCGGCTTATGACGAGGTGCGCTACGAAGGCTATGGCCCGGGCGGGACGGCGGTGATCGTGGAGGCGCTGACCGACAATCGCAACCGCACCGCGAGCGAAATCCGCGCCGCCTTCACCAAATCCGGCGGCGCCCTCGGCGAAACCAACAGCGTCGGCTTTCTGTTCGACCGGGTCGGCGAGATCGTCTATCCGGCGGCGGCGGCCAGCGCCGATCAGATGTTGGAGGCGGTGATCGAGGCCGGCGGCGACAATGTCGAAAGCGATGCCGAGCAGCATCTGGTAACCAGCGCCGCCGAGGATTTGAATGCGGTGCGCGACGTGCTCGAGCAACGCTTTGGCCCGGCCGCCTCGGCTCGGCTGGCCTGGCGCCCGAAAACCGCCGCGCCGATCGACGAGGACACCGCGGTGGCGCTGTTCAAGCTGCTCGAGACGCTCGAGGACAGCGACGATGTCCAGAACGTCTACGCCAATTTCGAAGTGGCCGAAGACGTCATGGCGCGGCTCGGCGGCTGATCCGGGCGCCGGGGGCGGAAATCTGAGAATGCGGGTTCTAGGGCTCGATCCCGGGCTGCGGCACACCGGCTGGGGGGTCATCGACGTGGACGGCAATCATCTTGCCCATGTCGCCGACGGAGTCGCGCATGCCGCGACCGATCAACCGCTGGCGACGCGGCTCGTTTCGCTGTTCCGCCAGATCGGCGCCGTGCTCGAACGCTTTCGCCCCGACGAGGCGGCGGTCGAGGAGAGTTTTGTCAACCGGAATCCGGCATCGACCTTAAAGCTGGGGGTCGCCCGTGGCGTCGTGCTGCTGGCCCCGGCTGAGCGCGGGCTGCCGGTCGCCGAATACTCGGCCAACCTGATCAAGAAGGCGGTGGTCGGCGCCGGCCACGCCGAAAAGGCGCAAGTGCAGCTGATGGTGCGCCGGCTGCTGCCCGGTTTTGCGATTGGCGCCGCCGACGCCGCCGACGCGCTCGCGGTGGCGATCTGCCATGCGCACCACGCGCAGACGCGGCGCGCCTGGGAACCCGCCCGATGATCGCCAAGCTCGCCGGGATCGTCGATTCGGTCGGGGAGGATGGCGCAATCATCGATGTCGGCGGGGTCGGCTATCTCACCTTCTGCTCGACCCGCACGCTCGGCCGGCTGCCGCCGGCCGGGACCCCGGCGCGGCTCTTGATCGAGACTCATGTGCGCGAGGACCACATCCACCTCTATGGTTTCCTGGATGTGGGCGAGCGCGATTGGTTCCGGCTGCTGACGACGGTGCAGGGCGTCGGCGCGCGGCTCGCGCTCTCGATCCTGTCGGCGGTGCCGCCCGAGGAGCTGGGCCTCGCCATCTTTGCCCAGGATCGCACGGTGCCGGCGCGCGCCGAGGGGGTCGGCCCGCGGCTTGCCGCGCGCATCGTCAACGAGCTCAAGGACAAGGTCGGCGGCCTCGCGCCGGCGGCGCCGCTCGCCGCCACGGCGGCAGGGGCGGCGGCCTCCGCCGGTGAAGGCCCGGCCGGCGAGGCGATCTCGGCGCTCGTCAATCTCGGCTATCGCCGGGTCGAGGCGTTCGGCGCCGTCGCCGCCGCGACCGAGCGGCTTGGCCGGGCCGCCGCCACCGATGCGCTGATCCGCGCCGGCTTGCAGGAGCTGGCCCAAGGGGTGCCGCCGGGAGCGCCGAGGTGAGCGACGGTGCACGCCGCATCGTCGATCCGGCGCCGGTCGAAGCCGATGCCGCCGATGGGTCGCTGCGCCCGCGGCATCTCGACGAATTCGTCGGTCAGCAGCAATTGCGCGACAATCTGAGCGTCTTTATCGCGGCGGCGACGGCGCGCGGCGAAGCCCTCGACCATGTGCTCCTCTTCGGCCCGCCGGGGCTCGGCAAGACCACCTTGGCGCAGATCGTCGCCCGCGAAATGGGCGTCGGCTTTCGCGCGACCTCGGGGCCGGTGATCCAGCGCGCCGGCGATCTCGCCGCGCTCCTGACCAACCTGCAGCCGAAGGACGTGCTGTTTATCGACGAAATCCACCGGCTGGCGCCGTCGGTCGAGGAGATCCTCTATCCGGCGATGGAGGATTTTCAGCTCGACCTGATCATTGGCGAGGGGCCGGGCGCGCGCTCGATCCGCATCGATCTGCCGCCTTTCACCTTGGTCGGCGCGACGACTCGCTCGGGGCTGATCACCCGGCCGTTGCGCGAGCGTTTCGGCATTCCGCTGCGGCTCTTGTTCTACGAGCCGGCCGAGCTGGCGCTGATTGTCAGCCGCGGGGCCCGAGTCCTCGCCTTCGATTTGCGGCCCGACGGCGCCGCCGAGATCGCCCGGCGCGCCCGCGGCACTCCGCGGGTGGCGATGCGGCTGTTACGCCGGATTCGCGATTTTGCCGCGGTTGAGGGGCTGGCGATCGTCGATGCCGCCGCTGCCGATGCGGCGCTGCTGCGTCTCGAGGTCGATGGGCGCGGGCTCGACGCGATGGACCGGCGCTATCTGCGCTGCGTCGCCCTGAATTACGGCGGCGGCCCGGTCGGGGTCGAGACCATGGCGGCGGCACTCGGCGACGAGCGCGACGTCGTCGAGGAGGTGGTCGAGCCCTACCTGATCCAAGAGGGGTTTGTTCAGCGCACGCCACGCGGACGGCTGTTGACCGGGCTTGCCTTCCGCCATCTCGACCTGCCGCTGCCGGCGCCGCTGTCGGCCCAGCTCGACCTGTTGGAGCGGCTGCCGCTCGCCGACGAGGCCGAGGGGGCGGCGTGACGCCGCTGTCGCTGCGGTGATGCCCATGCCCTCGCCGACAATCATCCAAAAGACGCCATAAAAGGTTCAAAGAATGCCCCCTTCTGCCGTCGACACTCTGCCGCTTGCCGGCGCGGTGCCTCATGACCTGTCGATTGTCGCGTTGTTTTTGCAGTCGGATTCCATCGTCAAATTCGTCATGCTGATCTTGCTCTTGGCGTCGTTCTGGTCGTGGGCGGTCATCTTCGACAAGGTGATTCGGCTGCGCCGGCTGCGCCATGCGGCAACCAGCTTTGAGGAAAGCTTCTGGTCGGGCGGCTCGCTCGACGATCTCTACGAGCGGGTTGGCCAGCGCCCGCCCGACCCGATGACCGCGGTGTTCTCGTCGGCGATGCGCGAGTGGCGGCGCAGCGCCGCCAAAGGCCTGCTCGGCACCGCGATCATGCGGGCGAGCCTGCAGCAGCGCATCGAGCGGGTCATGAATGTGACCGTCGGCCGCGAGATGGAGCGGGTCGAGCGGTTCATGGCGTTTCTCGCGACGGTGGGTGCCACCGCACCTTTTGTCGGGCTGTTCGGCACGGTCTGGGGCATCATGGACAGCTTTCAGTCGATCGCCGCGTCGAAAAACACGAGCCTCGCGGTGGTGGCGCCGGGCATCGCCGAATCGCTGTTCGCCACGGCACTCGGGCTCGTCGCCGCGATCCCGGCGGTCGTGGCTTACAACAAACTCGCGACCGATTTCGGCCGCTACGCCGGCCGCCTCGAAGCTTTTTCATCGGAATTCAGCGCGATCCTGTCGCGCCAGCTCGACGAGAGGCCCTGAGCGGTGGCGGCATCGAGCCTCGCCGGCAACGGCCGCGCGCGCGGCGGGCGTTATCGGCCGATGGCCGAGATCAATGTGACCCCGCTGGTCGATGTCATGCTGGTGCTGCTGGTCGTCTTCATGGTCGCCGCACCGCTGCTGACGGTCGGCGTGCCGGTCGATCTGCCGCAGACCCGGGCGCCGCCGATCACCGAGCCAAAGGAGCCGCTCGTCATCACCGTCAACAACGCCGGCAAGATCTTCATCCAGGACACCGAGGTGCCGACCGCGGCCCTGGTGCCGCGCCTGCAGGCGATCACCGGGGCCAATCCCGATGCGCTCGTCTATGTCAAAGCCGACAAGTCAATCGATTACGGCCGCGTGCTCGAGGTCATGAGCCTGATCAGCGCCGCCGGCTTTCAAAAGGTGTCGCTGATCGCCCAGGCCCCGACCGGCGGCCCGCAAACCGCAGAGCCGGGCACTCGAGTTCCCGGCCCGGCTCCGGCCGAGCACTCGGCGCGCTCGGCAAAGCCCTGAGGACGCGAGCCCGGGCGCCGCAAGGATGAGCGTGGCCCTCGCCGACCGGATCCCCCGGCCGCAACCCTCGCCGCCCGAGCCGATGCCCGATGGCATGGGCCGTCGCGGCCTCGTGCTCTCGGCGGCGCTGCACCTGGTGCTTGGCGGGATTTTCATCCTGGGCCTGCCGACGCTGTTCCACCCGCCGGCGCCGCAGCAGATGCCGATCGCGGTGCAGCTGGTGACGATCGGCCCGGAAACGCGCGCGACCCATCCCAACCCCGAGCGGCCGCAGCGCGAAGCCAAGCCGATCGCGCCAGTGCCCGGGCCGCCCGGGCCGAAGCCCAAGCCGCAGACGGCTCCGCCCAAGCCCCTGCCGCCGCCCTCGGCCGCGGCAGCGCCGCCGGCGCCCCCCGAACCGCCGCAACTGCCGCCCCAGGCGAAGCCGGCGCTGCCGACACCGCCAGCACCGCCGTTGCCGCCGCAAGCGAAGCCGGCGCCGCCGCCGTCACCGCCGCCGGTTCCGGCGCTGAAGCCCGCACCGCCGCCGCCACCGCCAAAGCCGGTCGAAAAGGCGGCTGCACCGCAGCCGAAACCCGCCCCGCCGCGGCAGATGGCCCGTGAAGCGGCGCGGGCCGAGGCTAAAAAATACGACCCGGGCAAGTTCAATGCGCTATTGCGAAACCTGGCGGCGAAAGATGCCGCGCCGACGCCCGATCAGCCGCTGGAGGATACGCAAGCGGCCTCGGGCGCCGCGTCCTCGCAGCCGCAGGCACCGCTCGGCAGCCAGCTCAGCGCAAGCGAGATTGACATGATCCGCGAGCAGATCTCGCGCTGCTGGAACATCCCAGCGGGCGCCCGAGACGCCAAGGATCTGGTGGTGGAGATCCGGGTCGCCGTCGACCCCGACGGCATGGTCGAGCAGGCGACGATCGTCGATCAGGCGCGAGCGGCCGGCGACCCGTTCTTCCGGGCCGCCGCCGAAAGCGCCAGGCGCGCGTTTTTCAACCCACAATGCCGGCCGCTGCGGCTGCCGCCCGACAAATACGAAATCTGGAAAGACATGGTCGTCGATTTCAGCCCAAAGGATTTGCTATGAAGAAGAGGCGCCTCGTTGCTTTTGGCGCGGCTGCGGCGGCGCTGGCCATCCTCGCATGGGTCGGCACCGCGGCGCAGGCCGCGCTGCGGATCGACATCACCAGCGGCCAAAGCCAGCCGATGCCGATCGCAATCCCAGCCTTCGCCGGCGGCAGCGCCAACGAAGCCCAGGCCGGGCGCGACATCGCCGGGGTGGTGTCCGCCGATCTCGAACGCTCCGGACTGTTCCGGCCGCTCGATCCGCGCAGCTTTATCGAGAATGTGTCGGCGACCAATGGTGCTGCGCCGCAATTCGCCGACTGGCGCCAGATCAACGCCCAGGCGCTGGTGACCGGCTCGGTCCAGACCCAAGGCGACGGCCGGCTCGCGGTCCAGTTCCGGCTGTGGGATGTCGATGCCGGGCAACAGCTGACCGGCTTCAGCTATACGACGACCCAGCAGAACTGGCGCCGGATCGCCCACATCATCGCCGATGAAATCTACAAGCGGATCACCGGCGAGGAGGGTTATTTCGACACCCGCATCGTCTATGTCGCCGAATCGGGGCCGGCTCAAAGCCGGATCAAGCGGCTGGCGATCATGGACCAGGACGGCGCCAACAATCGCTATCTGACCGACGGGCGGGCGCTGGTGCTGACCCCGCGCTTTTCGCCATCGGCGCAGGAGATCACCTATCTGTCCTTCGCCGGCAAGACCCCGCGGGTCTACCTCCTGAACATCGATACCGGGCAGCAGGAGGTCGTCGGCGATTTCCCCGGCATGAGCTTTGCACCGCGGTTTTCGCCCAACGGCAACCGGGTGATCCTGAGCCGCGCCATCAACGGAGCCAGCAACATCTTTGTCTTCGATTTGCGCACCCACAGCGCGACGCGGTTGACCAGCGACAATGCGATCGACACCTCGCCGTGCTATTCGCCCGACGGCAGCCAGATCGTCTTCAACTCCGACCGCGGCGGCTCGCAGCAGCTCTATGTGATGAATGCCGACGGCAGCAATGTGCATCGCATCAGCTTCGGCTCGGGGCGGTACGGCACACCGGTGTGGTCGCCGCGCGGCGACCTGATCGCGTTCACCAAGATCGGCACCGGGTCGTTCTCGATCGGGGTCATGCATCCGAACGGCTCGGGCGAGCGCGAGCTGGCCCAGGGCTTTCTGGTCGAGGGGCCGACCTGGGCGCCCAATGGCCGGGTGCTGATGTATTTCAGCCAGGGGCCGTCCGATTCGCGCGGCTATGGCGGCGCGCCGCATCTGGAGACCATCGATTTGACCGGGTACAACCAGCGTGACGTGCCGACACCGGGGGCTGCGTCGGATCCGGCCTGGTCGCCCTTGCTGCGTTGAAGGTTTTCGACGATACCGTGCACGCCATTCCGAGGGGGTCCAAACAGCATGCGTAGCAAAATTTTTGGCCTGGCAGGAGGCCTGCTGGGCGCATTGTTGCTGCTCGCCGCCTGCAGCACGACGCCGCCGCCGGCTCCGGGGGGTCCGGGTGGCCCCGGCGGCCCGGGCGGGCCGCCCACCGGTATCGCCCCGGGGGCGGCGGTTCCGGGCTCGCAGCAGGATCTGGCGCAGACCGCGGGCGACCGCGTGTTCTTTGCCTTCAACCAGTCGGATATCAGCTCGGAGGGGCAGCAGACCCTGGAGCACCAGGCCGATTGGCTGCACCGCTATCCGAACGTCACGGTCACGATCGAGGGCCACTGCGACGAGCGCGGCACCCGCGAGTATAACCTCGCGCTCGGCGAGCGCCGCGCCGATGCGGTCAAGAATGTGCTCGTCGCCGCCGGCATTCCAGCCTCGCGCATTTCGACGATCAGCTATGGCAAGGAACGCCCGATCGTGCCGGGCTCGAACGAGACGGCATGGGCGCAAAACCGCGTCGCCATTACCACGGTCAATTGACGATGGCGTGATCGCCCGGCTGACCGCGGCTGTTGGCGCGCGGCCGGGGCGGCCGCGGCCGGGGCGGCCGCGGGACCCGGCATGGCGAGCTGGGATGAACGTGGCCGCGATCCGGCCGGGCCGCGCGCGCGGCGCCCTTTTTTTGCCCTAAAGCGGCCCTACTACCCGATATGTTCCGATGGCCGCGCTTCCGCGCCCCCGCGTCGAGCTTCCCCAGGCTGCCGCGCGCACTCCATGAGGCTCCGCTGATGACCCGGTGGCTGATCCTGCCGCAGGCTCGTCCGATTTTGCTGCTGGCGCTGCTGTCGATCGCCGCGGCGCCGGCGGCGCTGGCCCAAGACGCGACGACGCAAGAGCGGCTCGACCGCCTGGAGCGCGATCTGAGCATGCTGCAGCGGCAGGTCTATCGCGGCCCCGACGGCGAGGCGCCGGCCGCCGGCGGGGGCAGCGACGCCGCGGTTGACACCCAGGTGCGGATGGACCGGCTCGAGCAGCAGATGCGCGACTTGACCGGCCGGGTCGAGAACGAGACCAACGAGGTCGAGCAGCTGCGCCAGCGGCTCGAGCAGATCAACAGCGACATCGACGTGCGGCTCAACCAGGGGCCGGGTGGGCAAGGGGGACAGGAGCCCGGTACGGCCCCGCCGCCGCGGCACGCCTCGGCCGGTCCGGCGGCGGCGGACGAGGCCCAATCCGGCGATGACCCTGCGGCGCTGGGCGCTTATCGCCGCCCCGGGCCGCCGGCGGCCCTGTCGTCGCCCGACCAGGCGAGCTACGGCACCCTGACGCCGCCCGGCGCCGCGCCGGCCGGGCCGACCGAAGGCGCGCCTTACCAGCCTTATCCGAGCTCGACCGGGCCGGCGTCGCAGACCGCGAGCGCTGCGAGCGGCGGCAGCTTGCGTCCGCCTGGCGGCGAGCGCCTACCTTCCGGCTCGGCCTCGGCGCAGTACAACGCCGCCTTCGGTCTGTTGCGCCGGGCGGACTATCCGGCCGCCGAGGACGCGCTGCGCAGCTTTATCGAGCAGCACCCCAGGGACCCGCTGGCCGGCAACGCCCAGTATTGGCTCGGCGAGAGTTTTTATGCCCGCGGCAAATATGCCGAGGCGGCGGCGGCCTTTGCCGACGGCTACAAACGCTATCCGCGGGGGCCGAAGGCGGCCGACGGCCTGCTGCAGCTCGGGATGTCGCTGGCCCGCGCCGATCAGAAGCACAACGCCTGCATCGCGCTGATGCAGCTCGACCACGATTTCCCGCATGCGGGCAGCGCGGTCAAAAGCCGGGCGACACAGGAGAAGAAGCGGCTCGGGTGCTGACGCCGCCGGCGGTGCCGCCGCTCGGCGTTGCCGAGCTCGGCGAGACGCTCGCCCGGCTGGCCCGCTTCGAAGCCGCGCCGCTCATCGCCGTCGCCGTTTCGGGCGGCCCCGACAGCCTGGCGCTGACCATCCTTGCCGACCGCTGGGCGCGGGCGCGCGGTGGGGAGGCCTGCGCGCTGAGCGTCGATCATCGGCTGCGCCCCGAGAGCGGCGCCGAGCTGCGCCGAGTTGGCGGCTGGCTGTCGGCTCGGGGGATTTGCCATCAAATCCTGGTCTGGCACGGAGAGCGGCCGGTGAGCGGGCTGCAGGAAGCCGCCCGCGCGGCACGGTATCGACTGCTCGCCCAGTGGTGCCGCGACCGCGGCTACCTGCATCTGTTGACCGCGCATCACCGCGAGGATCAGGCCGAGACCCATCAGATCCGCCGCGCGGCGGGCAGCGGCGCCGACGGGCTCGCCGGCATGCCGGCGGTTCGCGAGCTCGACGGTTGCCGCATCCTGCGCCCGCTGCTCGGCATCGGCAAAGCCCGGCTGATCGCGACCCTGGAAGCCGAGCGCCAGCCCTTTATCGCCGATCCGAGCAACCACGACCCGGCTTTCGCGCGCGGCCGGCTGCGCCGCGGCGCGATGAGCGCGATGCCTGCTGCCGAACTCGACCAGCTGCTCGACACCGTCGCCCGGCTCGGCCGGATGCGGGCGGCGCGCGAACGCGCCGGTGACGCGCTATTGGCGCGCGCCGTGGCAGTGCACCCCGCCGGCTTTGCCGCGCTCGATCCGGCGCTGCTGCTGGCGGCGCCGTCCGGCATCGCCGAACCCGCGATCTCGGCGCTCGTGGTCACCCTTGGCGGCCGGCTCTACCCGCCGCGGCGGCGGCAGGTCGCCCGCCTGCTCCGCGTGCTGGCCGGCGCTGCCGAGGGCGGTCGCACTCTTGGCGGCTGCTGCTTTGTCGGCTGGCGCGGCCGGCTTCTGGTGCTGCGCGAATTGGCTGCCGCAGCCGCCCCGGGCCGGGTCGCGCCCGGCGCCAGCCTGCTCTGGGACCGCCGATTTGCCGTGGCCGCGCCACAGGACGCCCCCGGCTCGTTCGCTGTCGGCTATCTCGGCCGCGAGGGGGTGGCCGAGCTGGTGCGGCGCGTACCGCGATTGCGGCACGCCCGGTTGCCGCCCCTTGTTCGACCGATTTTGCCGGCGCTGCGGGACGAGCACGGCATCGCCGCCGTTCCTCATTTGAGATACCGACGCGAAGGAGTGGCCGTGCTGCCGAAGCTCGCTTTCCGACCTGTCAAATCGCTGTCCGACGCGGGCTTTGCTGTTGCTTAAAGCGGCGCGCATCTTATGTCTAGATCGGGCAAAAATGGTCGCGGGCCGAGCGCGACCGGCGTAGGCTGGCAAGGCGGGCCGGTTTGGCGTGAACTGCCCGGCTCGGCATGGAAAGGCGTTGACCGTGAATAATTTCGGCAAGAATCTCGCCCTGTGGATCGTAATCGGGCTGCTTCTCGTCGCGCTGTTCAATCTGTTTCAGACCTCGTCCAACCACGGGCCGCAGTCGACCCTCGCCTTTTCCGATTTTCTGAACGACGTGAACCGCGGCCAAGTCTCCGACGTCACGATCCAGGGCAACACGATCAACGGTCATTTCACCGACAGCCGGGCGTTTTCGACCTATGCGCCGAACGACCCGAATCTGGTCGGCACCTTGACCAAGAAGGGCGTGCGCATCTCGGCCGCCCCGGTCGATGACAATGTGCCCTCGCTGTTTGGCGTCTTGATTTCATGGTTCCCGATGCTGCTGCTGATCGGCGTGTGGATTTTTTTCATGCGCCAAATGCAGGGCGGCGGCGGCAGGGCGATGGGCTTCGGCAAGAGCCGGGCGCGGCTGCTGACCGAAAAAGTCGGCCGCATCACCTTTGAGGACGTCGCCGGCATCGATGAGGCCAAGCAAGAGCTCGAAGAGATCGTCGAGTACCTGAAGGACCCGCAGAAGTTCCAGCGCCTCGGCGGCAAGATCCCGAAAGGCGTGCTGCTGGTCGGCCCGCCCGGCACCGGCAAGACGTTGCTGGCCCGCGCGATCGCAGGCGAAGCCAACGTGCCGTTCTTCACGATTTCAGGCTCCGATTTTGTCGAGATGTTTGTCGGTGTCGGCGCCAGCCGGGTGCGCGACATGTTCGAGCAGGGCAAGAAGAACGCGCCCTGCATCATCTTCATCGACGAGATCGACGCGGTCGGTCGGCATCGCGGCGCCGGGCTCGGCGGCGGCAACGACGAGCGCGAGCAGACCTTGAACCAGCTGCTGGTCGAGATGGACGGGTTCGAGGCCAATGAAGGCGTGATCCTGATCGCCGCGACCAACCGGCCCGACGTGCTCGACCCGGCATTGCTGCGGCCCGGCCGCTTCGACCGCCAGGTCGTGGTGCCGAACCCGGACGTGGTCGGGCGCGAGAAGATCCTGAAGGTTCACATGCGCAAGGTGCCGCTCGCCACCGATGTCGACGCCAAGATCATCGCCCGCGGCACCCCCGGCTTTTCCGGCGCCGATCTCGCCAACCTGGTCAACGAGGCGGCGCTGATGGCGGCGCGCCGCGGCAAGCGCTCGGTCGGCATGTACGAGTTCGAGCAGGCCAAGGACAAGGTCATGATGGGCGCCGAGCGGCGCTCGATGGTGATGACCGAGGACGAGAAAAAGCTGACTGCTTATCACGAGGCCGGCCATGCGCTGTGCATGCTCTATGCCGAGGGGCATGAGCCCTTGCACAAGGTGACGATCATCCCGCGCGGCCGCGCGCTCGGCATTACGATGTATTTGCCGGAACGCGACAAGTACAGCCAGTCGAAGCTCGAGATCAAGGCGATGGTGGCGAGCCTGTTCGGCGGCCGGGTTGCCGAGGAGCTGATCTTTGGCAGCGACAAGGTGACGACGGGTGCGGCCGACGACATCCGCCGGGCGACCTATCTGGCGCGGCGCATGGTCACCGAGTTCGGGTTCAGCGAAAAGCTCGGGCCGCTGCGCTACAGCGACAACGAGGAGGAGGTCTTCCTCGGCCATTCGGTGACCCAGCGCAAGAACGTCTCGGACGCGACGGCCAAGATCATCGACGAGGAGATCCGACGGCTGGTCGATGAAGGCGAGCAGACCGCGCGAGAAATCCTGACGACGCGGCTCGACGAATTGCACGCGCTGGCCAAAGGGCTGCTCGAATACGAGACGTTGTCGGCCGACGAGATCCGCCGGATCATCAAGGGCGAGCGCATCGTGCGCGACACCTCGCCGCCGCCGCAGGCCGATGATACGCGGCCGGGCCGGCGCAGCTCGGTGCCGCCGTCGGGCCGCCCGGCCGGCCTGCCGGAGCCGGAGCCGCAACCGGGCGGCTGACCGCTCCCACGCTTACTGGTGCGCGGCTCAGTGGCGCGGAGCGTTTGTGCGTGCCCGGTGCTTTCCCGTTGCGCGAAGCAACCGCTGGCGGCAGCACCGCTGCCATCAAAATGTTGTTTGACTCCGAGAGAATTTACCGCGAAGTAAACTGTCGCAGCGACACTTCTGGTTTTCGGGGGGTCTATGACGCGGAAGCTCTTCGGCACCGATGGGATCCGCGGGACTGCCAATATCGAGCCGATGACGCCGGAGACAGCGTTAAAGGTGGCGATGGCCGTCGGCGAATGCTTTAAAAACGGCGCGCACAAGCATCTCGTCGTGATCGGCAAGGATACCAGGCTTTCCGGATACATGCTCGAGCCGGCGCTGACCGCCGGTTTTGTCACGATGGGCATGGACGTGGTGCTGGTCGGGCCGCTGCCGACCCCGGCGATCGCGATGCTGACCCGCAGCCTGCGCGCCGATATCGGCGTCGTGCTCTCGGCTTCGCACAACCCCTATGGCGATAACGGCATCAAGCTGTTTGGCCGCGACGGCTACAAGCTGTCGGACGAGCTCGAAACCAGGATCGAGGCCTCCCTGGCCAAAGGCCCCGGCCGACGGGCGGTCCCCTCCGAGCTCGGCCGGGTCAAGCGGCTCGACGACGCCGGCGGCCGCTACATTGAGTTTGTCAAGCAGAGCTTTCCGCGCGGGCGGCGGCTCGACGGGTTGCGCATTGTCGTCGATTGCGCCCACGGCGCCGGCTACAAGGTGGCTCCGACCGTGTTCTGGGAGCTTGGCGCCGAGGTGTTCTCGCTCGGGGTGAGCCCGGATGGGCTAAACATCAACCGCGAATGCGGGGCGCTCGCCCCCGAGCAGATGCGGCACGAGGTGCTGGCGCGGCGCGCCGATATCGGGATCGCGCTCGACGGCGACGCCGATCGGCTGATCGTCGCCGATGAGCGCGGCGTCCTTCTCGACGGCGATCAGCTGATGGCGCTGATCGCGACCGGGCTGGCGCGCAGCGGGCGCCTTCAGGGTGACGCGCTGGTGGCGACGGTGATGTCCAATCTCGGCCTCGAGCGGTTTCTCGCGGGACACAACATCGGCCTGCACCGGGCCCCGGTCGGCGACCGCTACGTTGTCGAAAAGATGCGCAGCCTCGGCTGCAATCTCGGCGGCGAGCAGTCCGGCCACATCATCCTCGCCGATTATGCGACCACCGGCGACGGCCTGATCGCGGCGCTCCAGGTGCTCGCCTCGATTGTCGAGACCGGACGGCCGGCGAGCGAAGTGTGCCGGCTGTTCACCCCGGTGCCGCAGCGCTCCGGCAGCGTGCGCCACGGCCAAATCATGCCGCTCGACCGGCCAGCCGTGAAGAAGGCGATCGCCGGCGGCGAGGCGAGGCTCGGCAGCACCGGGCGCCTGGTGATCCGGCGATCGGGGACCGAGCCCTTGATCCGGGTGATGGCCGAGGGCGAGGACGAGGAGCTGGTCGCGCAAGTGGTCGAGGAGATCTGCGCCGCGCTCCGCGAGGCCGCGCTCGACGATACGCCGCTGTGGACGCCGCCGGGTCACGGCTTGGCCCAGGCCGCCGAATAGCGCGGGCGGCGGGCTAGTGCGCGGGCGGGTGCTGATCGTCGCCGGCTCGGATTCCGGCGGCGGCGCCGGCATCCAGGCCGACATCAAGACGGTGACGATGCTCGATGGCTATGCCGCGACGGCGATCACCGCGCTGACCGCGCAGAACACCGAGGGCGTTTTTGGCGTGCTGCCGGTTCCGCCGGACTTCATCCGCCAGCAGATCGAAGTCGTGCTCGACGATATCGGCGCCGACGCGATCAAGACCGGCATGCTGCACGACGCGGCGGTCATCGAAGCGGTCGCCGCGGTATTGCGAGAGCGCGCCGGGACGATCCCGCTGGTGGTCGACCCGGTCATGGCGGCCAAGGGCGGCGCCCGGCTGATCGATCCCGACGCGGTCGAGGCGCTGAAGCAGCTGCGGATCGCGCGCGCGGCGGTGCTGACCCCGAACCTCCCGGAGGCCGAGATTTTGTGCGGCGGTGCGGCGATCGCCGACCTGGCCGGCATGCGGGCCGCCGGCGAGGCGCTCCTGGGGCTCGGCTGCGGTGCCGTTCTGGTCAAGGGCGGCCGTCTGCTCGGGGACACCGTTACCGACGTGCTGGTTACGGCAGCCGGCGTCCGAACCTGGGAAAGCCCGCGCATCGCGTCCCGTCACACCCACGGCACCGGGTGCACCTTGGCGTCCGCAATCGCTGCCGGGCTCGCCCAAGGCGCCGAGATCGAGCCCGCGGTTGCTCGCGCCCGCGCCTATGTTCAGCGCGCGATCGCGAGCGCTCCCGGTCTCGGCCGCGGCCACGGCCCCCTCGACCACGCCCACCCGCTCCGGGCGGCTGACTGAGGAGCGTTTTCGCCCGGGCCGAGCCGTGTCGCCACTGTCATTGCGAGCGCAGCGAAGCAATCCCGTTCGGGCGAGCCGTGTCGGCGAGCGTCAGGATTGCCGCGCCGCCCTGCGGGCGCCTCGCAATAACCCGCGTCACGGACCGGACTTGCCGGCGGGTTCATAGCGCTGATAGCGCGGTTCCCGGATTTTGGCGCGGATCGCCGCCTCGATCTCGTCGGTTTCGATCCCCTGGGTCAGGCCCTCCTTGTGCGCCTGGATCGCGGTGGCCAATGCGACGGCAAAGGCGACCTCGCGCAACGCGGTGACCGGCGGCAGCAAATTGTCGTTCGGGTTCGATGCGGCGGGCGACGCCCCGGCCAACGCCTTGGCCGCCGCCATGAACATCGTGTCGGTGACGTGGCGCGCCTTGACCGCCACTGCCCCAAGGCCAATACCGGGGAAGATGTACGAATTGTTGGTCTGGTCGACCTTGAACTTGATGCCGTCGCGGACGAGCGGCGCAAACGGGCTGCCGGTGCCGATGACGGCGCGGCCCTCGCTCCATTCCTCGATGTCCTCGGGCGTCGCTTCGGAGCGCGACGTCGGGTTCGACAACGGAAAGATCACCGGCCGCCGGTTGTTGCGCGCCATGACCCGCACCGCCGCTTCCGAAAACGCGCCGGGCTGGCCCGAAACGCCGATCAGCACGGTCGGCTTGGCGTTGGTCACGACATCGAGCAGCGCGATCTTGTCGGGATGGTCGAGCGCCCAATTCTCGACCGCCGCGCGCGGTTGCAGAAACGGCTGCTGAAACGGCTCGATCGCATTCATGCCGTCGACCAAGAGGCCGTCGCGGTCGATCATGTAAAAACGCCCGGCAGCGGGCTTTTCCGGGAGGCCGGCCTCGACCATCATCTTCAGCAGCAGCCCGGCGATGCCGCAGCCGGCCGAGCCCGCGCCCAGCACCGCGATGCGCTGCTCGGTCAGCGGCACCCCGGTGACGTTGATCGCCGACAACAGGGTTCCGGCGGCGACCGCGGCCGTCCCCTGAACATCGTCGTTAAACGTGCACAGCCGGCCGCGATAGCGCTCAAGCAGCCGCGTCGCGTTGGCCTTGGCGAAATCCTCCCATTGCAGCAGCACGTGCGGCCAGCGCCGGGTGATGGCGGCAACCACCGCCTCGACAAAATCATCGTACTCGGCGCCCCGCACTCGCTCATGACGCCAGCCGAGATAGAGCGGGTCGGTCAGCCGCTCCTGGTTGTCGGTGCCGACATCGAGCATGATCGGCAGCGTCGTCGCCGGATGCAGTCCGCCGCAGGCCGTGTAGAGCGCCAGCTTGCCGATCGGGATGCCCATGCCGCCTGCACCCTGGTCGCCAAGCCCCAAAATCCGCTCGCCATCGGTGACGACGACGACCTCGACCTGGTCGAAACGCGGGTTGGCCAGAATCTGCTGCAGCCGCCGCTTGTGGGGCAGGCTCAGAAACAGCCCCCGCGGCTTTCTGAACAATTGGCTGAATTGCTGGCAGCCGGCGCCGACCGTCGGCGTGTAGACCAAGGGCAGCAGGTCCTCGATGTTCTGCTCGAGCAAGGCAAAGAACAGCGTCTCGTTGTTGTCGTGCAGTTCGCGCAAAAAGGCGTAGCGCTCGAGATCGCTGGCAAAGCGGTGCAACACCGTCAGCCGGCGTGAGACCTGCTCGTCCAAGGTCCCGATATGCGGCGGCAGCAGGCCGTGCAGGCCAAAGACGTCGCGCTCGGCTTCGGTAAAGGCGGTGCCTTTGTTGAGCAGCGGGTCGGCGAGCAATTCCCAGCCGGTCAGCGACGTGACCAGGCTGTCGCTATTGCGCACTACGCAGCTTTTCTTTCTCGCTTCATAGCGCAATTAGAAAAGGAGGCCGCCGATTGTGAAGGGAGGAAGCCCGCCAAAGAAACGGCATATGAGATCACCCCCTCCATTGGCCCTGCATCTCAGGTACGCGCCCAGATCCGGATCCCCCCCGAAACGAAGTTGCGGCATAATTCCTCTGCTGACTTGTGAAGAAAATCTGCCGAAAACGGCCTCCCGCCGGTATACGCCGATGGTTGGGCCAAGCGATGATTCCGCAGTAAACCCTGGCACAGTCATTTCATCCTCCTTTCCAAGCCTATCGGTCGTAATAAGGCGACAGCTTCGTGACCAGGACCCGGAACCCCTCGGTCGCGTCGCAGCGGACGAAGCACTTCTCGGTGTGACCCGGTGTTGCGGTTGGTGAACAATAACGTCAGCTTCCTTGCTTAGTGCCAGGCTAACAGCAACGATCCTCACCACGCCCGCAACAAACGTGGATTGGTTTTCCGCCTGACTCTATGAGCGGGCAGGTCCGGCAATTTCCGACCGCCCGATAGGATAATTCGCCGCAGGCGATCTGTCCAGGGGGGCAAATACCGCTGAGAACATCTCCGGGTTGTCGGGCGGCACGATCATGTAGACGTAGTCGTTGCGCCCGCTGTCGGCGCAGCGCACCAGATCCGACCAGCCGCCGGTCGCCGAGCGGTTGCCGGTGCGACCGAGCGGTTAGCCGGTCGCCAAGGTCCCGGTGTATTTGACCCGGGTCAGGTTCAGCACCGCTTCCTGCATCGCCACCTCGACGAGCTGGCCGCGACCGGGCAGACCGCGCTGCACGAGAGCGGGG
>DASYBC010000061.1:0-37603 GCA_036500965.1 Allostellaceae bacterium
CGGTTGCCGCCGGCTTCAGCACGTTGCCGGTGCCGGCGATGACTGCAAGGCTCAACGGCCCGAGAATCTTGCCGACACCGTTCGCTCCCTGGCCGAGGCCTGAGGCTCGCGCCCCCATGCGCACGCCATAGGCTTCGGGCGTGTATGGCGCGAGGTTCGAGAAGCCGCCCGCATTGAAGAAATCGGTCGCCGCCAGGGCGACGACAAAGATCGATATGCCGCCGAGCAGCACCGAATGGAAATAGGCGGCGGCGGCGAGCGCGAGAAAGGTGGCGAAACCGTGGATCTGGCCAAGGCGACGCCGGCCGAACAGCGGCGCGGCAAACGAGAACAGAATTTTGCCGAGGATGCCGGCGGCGCTGACATAGACAAAGAAATGCGCCGCCTGCTTGACTTGGATATGCATCAGCTGGGCGATGATGGTCGGTCCCCACAGCGACATGCCGTAGGCAGCCGTGGACGCGCCGCCCCAAGCGAGGAGGGTCATCCAGAACAGGGCCGGCCGGGCATAAAGCTCGGCGAGGCTGGCTCGCGGCGGAGCCGCTGGCGTGGCGGCCGGCAGCGGCACCTCGGACGGTGGCAAATGCAAGAGCTTCGCTACCGCCGCCCGAGCCTCCCCGAATCGTCCTTTGGCGGTCAGCCAGCGCGCCGATTCCGGGACGGCCAACAGGGTACCGACGCCGACCAGCACCGGCACCACCC
The DNA here is from genome assembly GCA_036500965.1 of Allostellaceae bacterium. Classification (GTDB taxonomy): domain Bacteria; phylum Pseudomonadota; class Alphaproteobacteria; order ATCC43930; family CGMCC-115725; genus AP-15. The sequence goes on from DASYBC010000061.1 coordinate 703, forward strand.
CCAGGGCGGCGATGCCGCGCCAGCCGATCAGCCCGAGCAGTGCTGCGACTGTGGCCGAGGCAAGGAAGCCGCCCACGCTCGCAGAGAGGACGAAAAGGCTGGAGACGACCGTGCGATGCCGCGTCGGCGTTAGCTCGACCACCATCGTCGTCGCCGGCGCGAACGACGCACCGAGGCCGAACCCGACGAAAAACCGCAACACCGCAAACAGGACCCAGGCGCCATTGGGGATCACCGCGATCGCCGCCGCGCCGATCGCGCAGATGAAGGTGCCGCCGACGACCATCGTCTTGCGGCCCCACAGGTCGCCAAGGGCGCCGCCGGCCAGCGAGCCGACGATTGCCCCGATGCCGCCGCCCAGCAGAATGGCTGCCGCAGCGCCGTAGGTCAGATGCCATTGCGGTCCGATCACCGCGACGAGGAACCCGACACTGAAAAAGTCGAAGAAATCGACCACCCCGACCGCCGAGAGCAAGCCGAAGACCGTCCAATATCTCCCGTTGAGCGGACACTGATCGAGCACCGACAACAAATCGTCAGACGTGGCTGCCGTCATCTGTTCCTCCTCCCGTTCGTTTGCGGCGGGCGTTTTGGGGGGCGCTCAACGGCACCGTTTACCCGCAACTTGCTTTCTTGCTTCGAGAAAAGCTAACACTCAAGCCCGAAGGGCGCTAGCGCTTACGCAATTGCGCGCCTCTCGAAAGGTGACCGACCGACGGGGTCGAATTGGGCGATTGGTTGCGTTTCCGAACGGCCGCGCTCGGCGCAACCCCGCCACCCCGATGCGGTGCGGCCAAGGGCCGGTCACCGCCACAGCCGAGCTTCACGAACGGATGCGATAGCCGGCCGGGGCGGGCGGCTTCGGAGCGGGTTTTGTGGTATCGTCGGCGGGCCGCGTTGGTGGCGGCTGCTTGCTGGGTGGAGCGACCATGAGCACTCTCGACAATCTGATCCAGGACCTGGTGATCGCCAACCGGGTCCTGGCGCGGGAGGAGGTGGTCGATGCTTATGGGCATGTCAGCGTGCGGCACCCGGACCGTCCCGACCGCTTTCTGATCGCGCGGTCGCTGGCGCCGGAGCTGGTGGGGCCCACGGACATCGTCGAGCTCGGCCTCGACGGCCGGCCGGTGGGCGGCGAGGAGCGCAGCCTGTATCTGGAGCGCTTTATTCATGCGGCGATCTTCGCGGCGCGGCCGGAAATCATGGCCGTCGTCCATGCCCATGCCGAGGACACCTTGCCGTTCGGCATCGCCCGGGGGGCTGAGCTGCGGCCGGTCATTCATTCGGGGAGCTTTATCGGCAGCGAGGTGCCGGTCTGGGACATCGCTGACAAGTTCGGCGACACCAACCTGCTCGTCACCAACATGGCGCAGGCGGAGGACCTGGCGACATGCCTCGGCGGCAACAGCGTGGCGCTGATGCGCGGCCATGGCTTCGCCGCCGCCGCGCGCTCCTTGATCGAGGTCGTGCGGCTCTCGGTCTACCTGCCGCGCAACGCGCGGGCATTGATGCGCGCCCGGCAGCTCGGCGGCGAGATCAGATACCTGTCGCCGGGCGAGATCGCGGCCCGCAACCGCGGCTACAGCCCCTATTCGGTCGAGACCTGGCGCAGCTGGGAATACTGGGCGAACAAGGCCGGCGTCGGTCACCTGCTGACCCGGCCCGATGATGGCAACGCGCCGGCGCCAAAGGGCTGAGCGACATATGGCCGGCGCGCTGCTGACTTTGCTGAACGCACCGGCGTTGGCCGCCTATACCGCCGCCGGTTACTGGGGCGACGAGACGCTGTACACGGTCGCCGCCCGGCACGCGCGAGCGACGCCGGATCGTTTCGCGGTGCGCGACCGTCATCGCCGGTGGACTTATGCGGCGCTGGTCGAGGCCGCCGACCGGCTAGCCGCCGCCTTGGCGGCTCAAGGCCTGCGACCCGGCCAGCGGGTCGCGGTGTGGCTGCCGAGCCGGGTCGAGACCGCGATCGTGCTGCTCGCCTGTTCTCGCAACGGCTATGTCTGCTGTCCGTCCTTGCATCGCGACCACACGACCCTCCAGGTCGCGGAGCTGGTGGACCGGGTGCGCGCCGCGGCATTGATCGCGCAACCCGGCTACAGCGCCGACGCCGGCGACATTTTCGGGGTACTCGGCAGCCGCGGTTTTCTGCGCTGGACCTATCGGGTCGGCCCGGCCGAGGCGGCGCCGTTCGCGGATCTGGCCGGCGGCGGGGTGGCGCCGCCGGCGAGCGGCGATCCCAACCAGGTCATGTATCTGCCGTTCACCTCCGGCACGACGGGAATGCCCAAGGGGGTGCTGCACAGCGACAACACCTTGCTCGCCTCGGCACGGATGATGGTGCGCGATTGGCGGCTGGAGGGTGCAGTGCTCTACACCTTGAGCCCGCTGTCGCACAATCTCGGGCTCGGCGCGCTGGTGACGGCACTCGCCGGTGCCGGCGAGCTGGTGGTGCATGACTTGCCGCGCGGCGACAACCTCGTCGACCGGCTGGAAGAGACTGGTGCAGCCTTTCTGTTCGGCGTTCCGACGCATGCGATCGACCTCGTGGCCGAGATGCGCTCGCGGGGCCGGGAGCGGCTCGGTGCGGTGCGCGGCTTTCGCATCTCCGGTGCCGCGGCGCCGGCCCAGCTCGTCGCCGATCTCCTCGCCCTCGGGATCGTGCCGCAGAGCGGCTATGGCATGACCGAGACCTGCTCGCACCAGTACACAAGACCCGAGGATCCTCCCGAGCGCACCACGCTGACCTGCGGGCGCGCCTGCGACGGTTATGAGGTGCGCATCTGGCGTCAGGACAACCCCGATGTCGAAGCGGCGCCGGGCGAGATCGGCGAAATCGGCGGCCGCGGGGCCAGCCTGATGCTCGGCTATTTCGACGACCAGAGGGCGACCGAGGCCGCGTTTAACGCGCATGCTTGGTTTATGACCGGCGACCTCGGGACGATCGACGAGGCCGGCTATCTGCGCGTCACCGGGCGCAAAAAAGATTTGATCGTCCGCGGCGGGCATAACATCCACCCGGCGCCGATCGAAGCGCTGGCGTTGCACCATCGCGAGGTCGCGCAGGCCGCGGCCTTTGCCGTCGCCGATGCGCGGCTCGGCGAGCGCGTATGCCTCGCGATCGTGCCGAGGGCGAGCGCGCGGCCCGACCCGAAGGCGATCCTCGAGCATCTGGCCGCGGCGGGCCTGTCGCGATACGACATGCCCGAATTCATGCTGTTGCTGACCGAGATGCCGCTGACCGCCAGCGGCAAAATCATCAAGCGCGAGCTGGCGCGCTGGGTGGCCGAAGGCCGGGTGCGGCCGCAGCCGGTGCGTTGCCGACCGCCGGACGCGGCCGAGGGCTAGGCCGATGCGGGCGATTGTCGTCGATCAATTCGGCCTGCCCGAGGCATTGCGGGTGCGCCAGACGGCGCCGCCTCAGCCCGGTCCGGGTGAAGTTGTGGTCACGATTCACGCCGCACCGATCAATTACGTCGACCTCCTGGTAGTCGGCGGCGCCTACCAATTTCTGCCGCCATTCCCGTTCATCCCCGGCAAGAGCCCGGCCGGCGTCGTCAGCGCGCTCGGGTCCGGCGTCATGGCCTTGCGCATCGGCGACCGGGTCCTCGCCACCGCCGAGACCGGCGGCTATGCCGAGGCGGTCGCGGTCGCCGCCGATCAGTGCCATCGGCTCCCGCCCCGCATGTCGTTTGCCGAAGCCGCGTCGGCTGCGATCGTCTACGACACGTCGTGGGTGGCGTTGCGCCGGCGCGCGCGGCTCGTGCCCGGCGAGACGGTGCTGGTGCTCGGCGCCTCCGGCGGGGTCGGCCACGCGGCGGTAGAGCTCGCCCGCGCGATGGGTGCCCGCGTGCTCGGCGGCATTTCCCGGCCGCAGCGCGAGGCGGCAGTGCGCGCTGCCGGCGCCGAGGCGGTCATCGATCTGTCGCGGCCGAATGTGCGCGACAGCCTGCGCGAGCAGGTCTATGCGCTGACCGATGGGCGCGGCGCTGACGTGATCATCGACCCACTCGGCGGTGAGGTCTTTGCGGCCGCGATCCGCGCGCTCGCCTGGTGTGGCCGGCTGGTGGTGATCGGCTTTGCCGCCGGCGGCATCCCGACCTTGAAGGCCAATTATCTGCTGCTGAAGAACATCGAGGTCGGCGGCCTTCAGATCAGCGACTACCGCAAGCGCCGCCCAGCCGAGCTGGCGACCGCCTATTCGGAGATCTTCGGCTTATATGAGCTGGGTGCGGTCAAGCCCGCGCCGACGACCGAGTTCCCTTTGGAACGGGCCGGCGAGGCGCTGGCGTTGGTCCGCGACCGCCGCATCGCTGGGCGCGCGGTGCTGCGCCTGCGCGCCGAATGATCGAAGCGCCCTATGCGAGGTCGAGCGCCCCCAGCGCCCGGTCCAGAGTCTCGACGATCCGGTCGCATTCGGCGCGGGTGATAATCAGCGGCGGGCACAAGGTGATGGTGTTGCCATAGCGACGGCCGCCGCCGGAGCGGCCGACGATGACGCCGTGGTCCCGGCAAAAATCGACGATGCGGGTGATTTGCGCCGCCTCGACCGGCTCTTTCGTGGTGCGGTCCTTGACCAGCTCGACGCCGATCAAGAGCCCCTTGCCGCGGACATCGCCGACGGCCTTGTGGCTGGTCAGACCGCGCAGCCCGTCGAGCAGATAGGCCCCCGTCGTCGCCGCGCGCTCGGCGAGCTGTTCGGCTTCCATGATCTCGATGTTGCGCAGTGCTACCGCCGCTGCCACCGGGTGGCCGCCGTAAGTATTGACCTGGGCCACCTGCCGGTTCTCGGCCGGTTCGCCATAAAAGCTGTCGAACACGCTGTTCTTCACCACCGTCGCGGCGATCGGCAGGTAGGCGCTGGAAATGCCCTTGGCGATGGCGATGATGTCCGGCGACACCCCGTAATGCTGATGGGCAAACATCTTGCCGGTGCGGCCAAAGCCGTTGATGACCTCGTCCACATGCAGAAGAAGGCCGTATTTGCGGCACAGGCTTTCGACCTCGGGCAGATATTCGTCGGGCGGCACCGCGACGCCGACGCCGCTCATGATCGGCTCGATGATCACCTCGGCCACCGTCTCGGGCCCCTCGCCGAGGATCGAGTGCTCTAGGTTCTTGACACAGGCAAGCCCACAGCTTGGGTAGCTGAGGCCGAACGGGCAACGATAGCAATAGGGTGGGGCGACATGCACGAAGTCGCCCGAAAACGGCTCGAACTTCGCTTTGCGCTCGCCCATGCCGCCGGCGTCCAAGGTGCCAAGCGTGGTGCCGTGATACGAGAAATAGCGGCTCACCGTCTTGAACCGGTATTCGCCCGGGTATTCCTGCTTCATGTATTGCCGGGCGATCTTGAAGCCGGCCTCGTTCGCCTCGGAGCCGGAATTGACAAAATAGGTGTGATAGCCGCCGCCCATCAGCCCATTGATCTTCTCGGCCAGCGCCGCGGCCGGCAGGTTCATCGCCGTGTGCGGGAAATAGGACAATTGCCGCATCTGCTCGGCGGCGACCTCGGCAAGCTCGGTGCGGCCATAGCCGATATTGACGCACCACAGCCCGGCCATCGCGTCGAGATAGGCAGTGCCGTCGGCATCGACCACCGTCGAGCCCTCGCCGCCGGTAACGACCATCTGCTTGGTTTCCAGCGCCCGGTGCTGAACCATCGGGTGCAACACATTGCCAAGGTCCTGCTGCACGATTGCTGCGCGCACCGCCGGATCGGGAGAGTTGGAGAGCGGCATGATTGCCTCGCGAGGTTGACCGGCCGATGAGAAAACCGGAGACTTCTATTTTCGCCGCTCGTTGCGCGCGCGCCAAGCGGATTGGCGATCTTGTCTCGGCCGGCGGCGCGCACTCAAGCGGCGCCCCCGCTCGCGAACAGGGCATCGGCAGTAAGGCCGTTACCACCTAAAGATAGACCGACTTCCTTGGGTAAGGACCGCAAAGCCATGCCCGCGATCAATTGCGAGACCTCGAGCTTGCTGATCATCGATTTTCAATCGCGGCTGATGCCGGCGATCGAGGATGGCGACCTGGCTGTCGGCAACGCACGACGCCTGGTCGATGCGGCGCAGATGTTTCAGGTGCCGGTCGTCCTGACCGAGCAGAATGCCGGCGGTCTCGGCGGCACGGTGCCCGAACTGCGACCCGAAGCCCACCGCCTGATCCACAAGATGACGTTCGACGCCTGCCGCGTGCCGGGGTTTCTCGATGCGCTGCCGGACCGGCCCGACCTTGTCGTCGCCGGATGCGAAACTCATGTTTGCGTGCTGCAGACCGTGCTCGGCCTGCTCGCCGCGGGCCGCCGCGTCTATGCCGTGCGCGATGCGATGGGCTCGCGCCGCGCCGAAAGCAAAGAGACGGCGATCCGGCGCATGGCGCTCAACGGTGCGGAAGTCGTAACCACCGAGATGGTCGTCTTCGAATGGCTGGCGACGGCCGAAGACCCGCGGCTGCCCAACGTCATCGATCTGATCAAATAACCGGAAACGCCGTGACCTGCGGCGCCCACGGGCGATGCACCCGACTATATCGAACCGTCATTCCCGCTTTCGCGCGCGGAAGCGGGAATGACGGTCGAGCTTTATATCCTTTTGGTCACCTGTTGGGCGGGCGGCGGGCGCGGCCGCGCAGCAGGCGGTACCACCAGGCCAGCGCCACCAGCAAGATGAGCCCGCCAATCACCAGATAGGGCGACACGCGCGACTGCTGCTGCGGCGCGCCGGCGCCGACGCGAATCATCACCCGGGCGACCTCGGTGCTGGTGCGGGCTTCGGCGCTCCACATCCCGTCGCGGTCGGCGGAGAAGGCGAACTTGCCCTGCGCATCGGTGCGGCCGGTCTCGACCGGGGTTGTCGGATCGCCGGGCGCGAAGACGCGCACCGCGGCGCCGGCCATCGGCTTGCCATCCGCGGTTGCGAACTGGGTCGTAACTTGATGGGCGGCGAATAGGTCGAGCCCCTGCGCCGGCGCGATTCCCGCGAGGCAGCCAACCGCAATCAGCAGAACGACACCAGCCCACCGCGCGAGAGAAGCGGGTCCGGACATGCGGCGGCACAGGGAAAACATGACCTTAACATAGCGATCCCGGACTGACGCGTCACCTCGGCCGAGGCTGCGCTTGCCTGCCCGCGGCGGTGCATGGCACAAGCGGCGCCGCGGAGGTGCGATGCCGAATTTCATGATCGAGCGGCGCTGCAGCGGGATCGTCTGCGGCATCGACGAGGCTGGACGCGGCCCGCTCGCCGGCCCGGTGGTCGCCGCCGCGGTGATCCTCGACCAGCGCCGCTTCCCGCGGATGCTGCGCGACGAGCTCGACGATTCGAAGCTGCTGACCGCCGATGCGCGCGAAGCCTGCTTTCGGGCGCTACAGCGCTGCGTCGCGCGCGGCGCCGCACGGGTCGGCGTCGGTGCTGCGAGCGCACGCGAGATCGACCGCATCAACATCCTGCGCGCGGCGCTGACGGCGATGGCGCGCGCCGCCGAGGCGCTCGAAATTCGCCCGGACTTGGCCTTGGTCGACGGCAATATCGCCCCGCCGCTCGGCTGCGCGGTGCAGACCGTCGTCAAGGGCGACGCGCTCAGCTTTTCGATCGCCGCCGCCTCGGTCGTCGCCAAGGTCACCCGCGACCGTATCATGCGCACCCTCGCCCAGCGCTATCGCGGCTATGGCTGGGAGACCAATGTCGGCTATGCCACGCGCGAGCATGGCGCCGCGATCGACGAGCTTGGGCCGACGCCGCATCATCGCCGCTCCTTCGCCCCGGTGCGTCTGGCGCTCGCTGGCGAGCTGGCGCTGTTCGGCGCGCTTTCGCCCGCGCCCGTCGCCAGCGCCGAGATCGCGTGACGAGCGACCCTTTTCATCAAGGTCGGCAGCGCATGCTCGCCGAGCCGGTCGACCGGGCTCCATAACCCGTCGGAATCGCCCTGTCCCGCCACCACCGCGAGCTCGAGGCGAAAATGGGTGAAGCCGTGCCGGACGACGCCCGGCAACGCCGACCACCGCGCCGCCACCGGCGCCGCAGCGACGGCTTCGGCAAAGCTCCAGCGAACGGCGCGCCATTCGGTCGAAGGGATCTCGATCATGCCGCCGAGCAGACCCCGTTCCGGCCGGCGACGCAGCAGCACCGAGCCGTCGGCTCGCGTCAGCCAGAAGGCCACGCCGTGGCGCAGCGGCCGATCCGGCTTTTCCGCCGTGACCGGCAGCGCCTCCGTCTGCCCATTCGCCAGTGCGGCGCATGCTCCGCGCCACGGGCACAGCACGCAACGCGGCCGGCGCGGGGTGCAGACCGTGGCCCCCAGATCCATGATCGCCTGGGCGAAATCGCCGGCCCGCTGCGGCGGCACCAGCGCCGCGGCAAGCGCCTTCAGCCGCGGCTTGGCGTCGGGCATCGGCTCGTCGATCGCATAGAGGCGGGCAACGACCCGCTCGACATTGCCGTCGACCGCCGCCACCCTTTGGTCGAAGGCGATCGCGGCGATCGCGGCTGCGGTGTAGTCGCCGATCCCGGGAAGCGCGCGCAAGGCCGCCGGCTCGCGCGGAAAGACGCCGCCATGGCGCTCGGCCACCGCCCGGGCGCAGGCATGCAGATTGCGGGCGCGAGCGTAATAGCCGAGCCCCTGCCAGACCTGCAGCACCTGATCGAGCGACGCCTCGGCCAGCGCCGAAATATCAGGCCAGCGCGCCGCGAATCGGCCAAAATAAGGCGCGACCGCAGCCACTGTCGTTTGCTGCAGCATGATCTCACTGAGCCAGACGCGGTACGGGTCGGGGGCTTCCCCGGGCACGGCGCGCCACGGCAGGCGACGGCGGTGGCGATCGTACCAGGCGAGCAGCAGCTCCGGGTCGGGCGCGGTTGGGGGCGATGAGAAGGCGGATCGGGGCAAGGGCATGAGCGCAGCGAATCGGCAGCGCAGCGTAGCCGGCTTGACCGCCGGCGGCGAGCGCCGCGCGGGGTTTCGTGCGCTCGGCGTCGCGGCGGCGAAGCTCGCCCGGCCGGTCGTCGCCAAGCGCGGCGGCGGGGTTCTGGTCCGGCTCAAGGCCGATTGGCCGGCGATCGTCGGCGCCGACTGGGCGGCCCAAGCCTGGCCCACCGCGCTCAGCCGCGACGGCGTCTTGAAACTGCGCACCGCATCCGCCGCAGCGCTCGAATTGCAGCATCGCGCGCCGCTGTTGATCGAGCGGATCAACCTCTATTTCGGCCGCTCGATCGTCGCTCGGCTGGCGCTGGTGCAGGGGCCGCTGCCCTATCCCGGCCCGCCTTCCGCCCGATCCGTTCAACCGCCCGACGCGGGTGACGAGGCGGCGCTCGACCAGAGCCTCGCCGAATTCGCCGATCCCGAGCTGCGTGCCGCTCTCGGGCGGCTCGGCCGGGCGGTTATCGCTGCCCGGAAATAAACCGGCTGGGCATTGCGCGGCGGTTGAGAAACCTGCTAGCCTCAACATCTTGTGGAAGGACGCACGCTATGCGGAACATGTGGCTGATTGCGATGAGCCTTCTCGCCGGGATCGCGCTCTCGCCAGGCTCGGCTTCGGCGGCGGGTCCGCAGCCGAGCCCGGCCGATGCGCAGAGCCTCTTGGCGGCCCACCAGAACGACCGCATACTCGGCAATCCCGCCGCGCCGATCACGATCATCGAATACGCCTCGATGACCTGTCCGCACTGCGCCCATTTCAACGACGACGTTCTGCCCGACGTCAAAAAGAAATGGATCGACACCGGCAAGGTTAAGCTGGTGCTGCGCGATTTTCCGCTCGACGACGAGGCGGTGCACGCCTCGATGATCGCCCGCTGCGCTCCGCCGGATCGGTTTTACGCCTATGTCGACACGTTCTTCGCCGACCAGGCGAAATGGGTCGAGGCTCCCGACTACCAGGCCGAACTGACCCGGCTCGCCGAGCTGGGCGGGATGAGCAAGGCCCAGATCGACAAATGCCTCAACGACAAGGCGCTCGAAAACCAGGTCCTGGCCAGCCGCCTCGCCGCCGCGAACCAGCTCGGCGTCAACGCCACCCCGACATTCTTTATCAACGGAACGAAGTTCACCGGCGAGCCGACGGTCGCGAAGTTCGATCAGCTGCTTTCGAGCATGTCGCAGAAATCTTGACCGCGGGCGGGAGAACGGATGCAGGCAGACCGGCTGCGCCTGGCCGGGTTCAAGTCCTTCGCCGATGTCGCCGAGGTGACGATCGGCCCGGGTCTGACCGGCATTGTCGGCCCGAATGGCTGCGGCAAATCCAACCTCGGCGAAGCGTTGCGCTGGGTGATGGGCGAGACTTCCGCCAAGCGGCTGCGCGGCGGGGCGATGGACGACGTCATTTTCGGCGGGGCCGCCGGCCGTCCGGCGCGCAACATCGCCGAGGTGGCGCTGACCATCGACAACAGCGCGCGGGATGCGCCCTTTGCCTTTAATGATCGCGCGGAAATCGAAATTATCCGGCATATCGAGCGCGGCGGCGGCTCGGTCTGGCGCATCAACGGCCGCGAGGTGCGGGCGCGCGATGTGCAGCTGTTGTTCGCTGACGCCGCGACCGGCGGCCCGTCCGGGGCGATCGTCAGCCAGGGGCGGGTCGGTGCGCTGATCGAGGCGAAGCCGGCCGAGCGCCGGTTTCTGCTCGAAGACGCTGCCGGCACCGCCGGGCTCCAGGCCCGCCGGCGCGAGACCGAGCTCAAGCTTGCCGCCGCCGCCGACAATCTGGCACGCCTCGACGATGTGACTGCGACGATGACCGCGCAGCTCAGGGTCTTGAAAAGGCAGGCAGGCCATGCCCAGCGCTATCGCCGTCTCGGTGACGAGATCCGGCGGCACGAGGCGCTTTTGTTTTATGCCCGGTGGCGCGCTGCCGAGGCTGCGGCGGGAAGCCGTGCCGCCGAGCTGGATGCGGCCGAGCGTGACGTGACCGAGGCTGCAGCCAACGCCGCCGGCCAAGGGCTGGCGCGCGCGGAGGCCGAGGCGGCGCTGCCGGAGCTGCGCCGCGACGAAGCTGCTGCGGCTGCCGAATTGCAGCATCTGGCCCAGGCGCGCGCCGCGCTCGAAGCGGAGCTGGCACGGGTGGTCGCAGCCCGCAGCGAGGCCGAGCGGCGGCTGGCCGAGCTTGCCCGAGACCGTGCGCGCGAGGAGGCGTTGGTTGCCGAGGCCGAAGCCGCGCTCGCCCGGTTGGCGGCGGAACGGGGCACCCTTGCCGTCGCGGCAGCCGGTGCGCCATCGGCAGGGGCGCCCGTGATGCTGCGGCTGACCGACGCGGCAGCGCGGCTGGCCGAAGCCGAAGCGGAGCTGCAGCGCGCGACCGAGGCGGCCGCGGTCGCCGCGGCTCGCCGTGCGGCGCTCGATCGCCGCCGGCGCGAGCTCGCAGATCGCCGGACCCGGCTCGAAGGCCAGCTGGCCGATGCCGGGCGACAGCGCGCCAGCCTGCTCACCTCGGCCGTAAGTGAGGCGGCCGTCACAGCGGCAGGTGCAGCCCTGGCCGAGGCCGAAGCGGAAACCGACAGCCGCCGCGCCGCGCTCGAAAACGCCCGCCGCGAGCTCGAGGCCGGACGGCAGCGCGAAGGCTCGGCTCACGACGTGCAGCGCCGGGCTGCTTCCCGGCTGGCGCGGATCGAAGCCGAGGCCGAGGCGCTCGACAAGTTGCTCAAATTCGCCCCGCAGGCCCCCAGTGGGCCAGCTGGCGTGGCCTCTGCCGCCAGCGGCGCGCCGCTGTTGTCGGCGCTGCATGTCGCCGCCGGCTTCGAGGCGGCGATCGGGGCGCTGTTCGAGGACGAGCTGTTTGCTCCGCTCGGCGACGGCGCCGCGGCCGACGCCGCGTGCTTCTGGGCCGATCTCGGCGCGATCGGCTCCGTCCCGGCGCCACCCCCGGGCGCCCACCCGCTGGCGGAGGCGGTGACAGCGCCCGCGGTCCTCGATCGCCGCCTCGCCCTCGCCGGCTGGGTCGACAGCGAAGCCGAAGGCCGCAGCCTGCAACGCCATCTGGCGCCGGGCCAACGGCTGGTCGACCGCGACGGCCGGCTGTGGCGCTGGGACGGCTTCACCCGCTATGCCGCCGGCCCGTCGGCGGCGGCCCGGCATCTGGAGCACCAGAACCGCCGTGAGGTGCTCGCCGCCGAGATTGCCGAGGCCGCCGCTGCAGCACAGTCGGCCACGGCCGAGGCGGATGCGGCGACCAAAGCGCACCGGGAGGCGGCCGATGCCGAGCGGCGGGCGCGCGCCGGGCTGAGCGAGGCCGAGGCGGCCCTCGCGCGTGCACAAAAAGCGGAAGCCGAGATCGCGCGCCGGGCGCTGGTCTCGCAGGCGCAGCTGACCGGCACCGCCGCTCGGCTCGACCAAATCGCCGCCGAGCTCGCCGAGACGCAGGCGCAGGCCGAAGAGACCGAGGGCACCGTCGCCGCGGCGGGCGAATTGGGAGCATTGCCGGCCCAGGCCCTCGAAGCGGCGCGCGCCGCTTCCGCCCAGGCCCGCCGCAACGAGGCCGAAGCACGCGCCGAAGTCGAACGATTGGCCCGAGCTGCCCAATTGCAGGCCGAGCGGCTGGCGTCGCTCGATCTCGAAGAGCGTTCGTGGCGCAAGCGCGCCGCCGGTGCCATGGCGCAGCGCGCAACCCTGGTCGAGCGGCAGCACGCGCTCGATCGCGAGATGGAAGCCCTTGACCTGCGCCCGGCGGCGATCGCGGCCGAGACCGAGGCGCTCGGCTGCAAAATTTCGGATGTGGCACAACATGGCCGCCAATCGGCTGAGCGGCTGGCGCGGGGCGAAACCCGCCTGCGCGAGGCTGTGGAAAGCTGTCGGCTCGCCGATCAAACGCTGGCCGAGGCGCGCGAGCGGCGTGCCCGGGTCGAGGTGCAGAACGACGGCGCCACAGAGGCGCTGTCTGCTCTCGCGCGCACCATCCGCGAGCGGCTCGATATGGCTCCGGCGGCGCTCGCCGGTCTCGCGGGGCTCGCCGGGGGCGCAGCGCCGGCGGAGCCGAGCACGATCGAGGCGCGCCTCCTAAAGCTCCAGCAGGAGCGTGACAGCATGGGCCCGGTCAATCTGGTGGCCGAGAGCGACGCCGACGCGCTCGGCTCGCAAGTCGCGGCCCTGGAGCGCGAACGGGCCGAGCTGACCGAAGCGATCGGCCGGCTGCGCCGCGGGGCTGCGGCGCTCGACGATGAGGGCCGGCAGCTTCTCGCCGCCGCGTTCGCGCAGGTCAATGCGCATTTCGCGGCGCTGTTCACCCGGCTGTTCGGCGGCGGCAAGGCGGAGCTGACCTTGACCGAGGATGGCGACCCGCTCGGCGCCGGGCTTGAGATCATGGCGAGCCCGGCCGGCAAACGGCTGCAGAGCCTTACCTTGCTGTCGGGAGGCGAGCAGGCGCTAACGGCGCTCGCCCTGCTGTTCGCCGTGTTCCTGACCAAGCCGGCGCCGATCTGCGTGCTCGACGAGGTCGACGCACCGCTCGACGACGCCAATGTCGATCGCCTGTGCCGCCTCGTCGCCGAAATCGCCGACACGACCGGCACCCGTTTTCTGTTGATCACCCACCACCGCATTACGATGGCGCGGGCCGATCGGCTGTTCGGGGTAACGATGGCCGAGCGCGGCGTCTCTCAGCTGGTCTCGGTCGATCTGGCGCGCGCCGCCCGGCTGCGCCAGACCGCCTGACCCGAACCTGCGCTCAGCCGGCGAGGCGAGTCGCGGCTAGCGTTCGCGCCGGGTGCTCGCCGAGCGTGCCGCGCGCCAGCGCCAGTGCCGCGACGGCCCCGATCAGCGCCAGCACGCCGGCGGCGACAAAGGCCGAGTTGAAGCTGCCGGTGGCGGCGACGATGTAGCCGGTCACGATCGGCGCCAGCAGGCCAAAGGTGTTGCCGCCGAGAACCAGAAACGCGAAGGCCCGGCCCGCGTCGCCGGGCGAGCGCAGGATGTCGGCGACCAATGCCCCGTTTGGCGGCGGGCCCGACATTGGCAAACGACACCGCGACCGTGACCAGCGCCATGACCCCCGCCAGCGGCCGGACAAACGGGATGGCCAGGCCCACCGCGGTCAGCAGCAGGCACAGAGCCACCAGATAGCGCCGCTTGCCGGCGCGCACCGCCGCAGCCGATAAGAGCCGGTCACCAAACCAGTTGGCGATGATGCAGACCACCGCGGCAAAGACAAACGGGATCGCGGTGTAGAGGCCGGAGCCGACGATCGATATGCCGCGCGTTGTTTGCAGGTAGTTCGGCAGCCAGGACATGTAGAGATAGAAGGTATAGACGAGGCACCCTTGGGAGATGAACAGTCCCCACATCGCGGGGCAACGGATGAGCCCCAGATAGCCGATGCCGCCATGGCTCGGCGGCGCGACGCCGGCGTCGCGCTCGGCCAGGATGTGCTCACGCTCGCTCTGCGGCAGCCAGCGAGTCTTCTCCATGGTCGACACCAGGCTGAGCCAGACCGCGACCCAGGCAAACCCGACGGCGCCGGTGATGATGAACGACCAGCGCCACGACAGGCTTTCGATCAGCCAGCCGACCAGCGGCGCGCCCAGCGCCAGCCCGAGCGGCGGCCCGGCCGAGATCGCGGCAATCGTGGTGCCGCGCTCGCGATAGGGCGACCACGACCGCACGCTGCCATAGGTCACCGGGGCAAACGGCGCCTCGCCGACCCCGAGGCCGAGCCGCGCCACCATCATCGTCGCAAAGCTGCCGACGATCCCGGTCGCCATCTGCGCTGCCGACCACACTGCCGTCGCGACCGAGGCCAGGACATGCGTGCCCCAGCGGTCGATCAGCCGCCCGCCAGGCAGCATCATCAGCACATAGGCCCACAGGAAGGACGAGAACAGATAGCCGAGCGCGATCGGCGACAGGCCGAATTCATGGGCGATCGGCTTGCCGGCCACCGACATGTTGACCCGGTCGACATAGGCGATGACGTTGAACAGAAACAGCAGGAAAAAGACCCAATAGCGCCGCCGGGTCGGCTTCATCGATGCGCTCCTCTTTCTCTATGCGTCGGCACCCCGCGAACCGGAACGCGCGACGGTCAAGGAGCCTCCCTCTTCGACCCGCCGCCAACCTCTTCGATGGAGGCGGCCGCGGACGGCGCCGACGCTTCTCGAGGCGGGTTGCCGTGTGCCGCAACTAAACGATTTTTTGCGGCATTTGGCGAGCCCGCGGTTGCGTCTGTCGGGGCTGACATGACCCC
Organism: Allostellaceae bacterium; assembly: GCA_036500965.1. Lineage (GTDB taxonomy): Bacteria > Pseudomonadota > Alphaproteobacteria > ATCC43930 > CGMCC-115725 > AP-15. The sequence goes on from DASYBC010000061.1 coordinate 15,872, forward strand.
TGCCAGCGGCTGGTCGAGGTTCAACCGCAACGCGGAGAGGCGGCAGCGGGTTTGCTCGCGATATAATTCATTTACAGTTTGATACATAATCGACCATCATGCCGGCGGATGATCGACGTTGGCGCCTTCCGGTCGGCGCGCCGCGGATATGATCTGAGGGGGCGGGTAAGCTCGTGAGGCGAGTAGCGACGACGGCCCGGTCGGCGGCGATCGAGAGGTGTGCCGCCCTATCGGGCTACGCCACGCGGCGGTTCGGCCGGGCCGCCGCGCTGGCGCTGCCGCTGGCGGCTGGGGGCTGCATGGTCGGCCCCAATTACAGGTCGCCGCCGGTGTCGGTCGCGGCCAAGTTTCTTGAGGCCGGCAACCCTTCAGTGGAAACGAGGCGCGAGGAGTACCGCGACTGGTGGAATGTGTTCCACGACCCGGTTCTCGACCGGCTGATCAGGGTCGCCTACAACCAGAACCTCAGTCTCCTCGCCGCCGGCACCCGGGTGCTGCAGGCGCGGGCCGAGCTGGGGGTCGCGATCGGCGGCTTCTACCCGCAATCGCAGCAGGCGACGAGCTCGCTGATCTACGACCGGCCAAGCCATGCCGACCCGACCGCACCCCTGCAAACCCAGGTGTCCGGCTTTTGGCGCGCCACCCTCGGCGCCTCGCTCGATTGGGAGCTCGATTTTTGGGGCAAGTTCCGCCGCGCGATCCAATCGGCCGACGCCGCCTATCTCGGCTCGATCGCCTCCTATGACGACGTGTTGGTGACGTTGCTCGGCGATGTCGCCACAACCTATATCGGCATCCGCACCCTCGAGACCCAGATCGACATCGCCCAGGACAACATCGTCAAGCAAAAGAAGGCGCTGGCGATCGCCGAGGCGCGCTATCACGGCGGGGTCGCGACCAAGCTCGATGTTTACCAGGCGGAAAACGTGCTCGGCCAGACCGAAGCGACAATCCCGCAGCTGACGGCCCAGCTCGACCAGGGGCTGGACGCGCTGCGGGTGCTGTTGGGCATGGCGCCGCAGCCGCTCGACGATCTGCTGCACGGGCCGGCGACGATCCCGGTGCCGCCGAGCGGCGTCGCGGTCGGCATCCCGGCCGATCTGGTGCGCCGCCGGCCGGACATCCGCGCCGCCGAGCTGGCGGCGGTGGCGCAGAGCGCCGAGATCGGCGTCGCCGAGGCGCAGCTCTACCCGGCCTTCAGCCTGTTCGGCACCTTTGGCACCGTCTCCAGCAATATCGCCGGCCACAAGCTCAGCGATCTGGTGATGGGCAAGGGCATTACCTTTGGCTTTGGCCCGAGCTTTTCATGGAACATCCTGAATTACGGGCAGATCATCAATACGGTCCGGGTGCAGGACGCGAAATTGCAGGAATTGCTGGTCGATTACCAAAATACGGTGCTGACCGCCCAGCAGCAGGTCGAGGACGGGCTGGCGACGTTTTTGCAATCGCGCGCGCAGGTGGCTGATCTGCGGCGCAGCGTCGCCGCCGCCAATGTGGCGCTCGGGCTCGCCTTTCTGCAATATCAGCTGGGAACGCGCGATTTCACGACGGTGCTGACGGCCGAGCAGAATTTGTACACGGCGGAAACCGATCTCGCCACCGCCGAGGGCAATGTCTCGACCGGGCTCGCCACGGTCTATCGGGCGCTGGGGGGCGGATGGCAGATACGCGACGACAACGAATTCGTGCCGGTCGAGACCGTCGAGGAGATGAGAGTCCGCACCAATTGGGGCGAGCTTCTGCCGTCGCCGGGCGGCCAGCCGCAGCCGGCTCCGCCGCTGCCCACGCCCGCCGATGTCAGCGGCAAGGTGCGGCCGCCGCAATGGTGAGGTCGCGGTGAGCATCCTCGCTAATGTTTGCGCCGTCCTGCACAGGCGGCGGCTCCCGGCCGCCCTCGGCCTGGCCATGCTCGCGGCGCTCGCCGGCTACGGTGCGGCGCAGCTCTGGGCGGGCTCGCCGATCCTCTTGGCAATTGCAGCCGAGCCGCCGCAGCCCGCGGCAAAAGCGCCCCCCTCGGGCGGCGCACCGGGGCAGCCGGCATCGCAGAACGCGCCGGTCCCTGTCGTGCTGCCGCGGCTGCAATCGGTCACCGACTATGCCGAGATCACCGGCAACGCCGCCGCGGTCAACGCAGTCAAGCTGGTCGCCCGCGTCGAAGGCTATCTCGATGGGTTGCACTATCAGGACGGCGCCTTTGTCAAACAGGGCGATCTGTTGTTCACGGTGCAGCAGGACCCCTATCGGGAGCAGCTGCAGCAGGCCCACGCCCAGGTGCTGACCGCGCAGGCGGCGCTCGTCTATGCGAAGACGGAGTTTGCCCGCTATACCGCCCTGGTCAAGCAGGACGCGGCGACCCAGACCGAGGTCGATCACTGGAATTACGAGCGCGCGAGCGCCGAGGCGCAGCTCCAGAGCGCCAGGGCTCAGGTCGCGATCGACGAGGTCAATCTCGGCTACACCGAAATCCGGGCGCCGTTCGACGGCATCGTCGGCAAGCATCTGATCGACCCCGGCAATGTCGTTGGCGGCGGCGGCCAGCAATCGGCCTTGGCCGAGATCACCCAGCTCGACCCGATCTATGTGGTGGCCAATCTGAGCGAGCAGCAGGTGCTGCAGATCCGCAAGAACCTCGATCAGCACCGGCTGACCTTTGCAGATCTGCACAAGGTGCCGGTCGATGTCGGTCTGTCGAACCAAAACGGGTTTCCCTATCGCGGCACGATCCAATATGTGGCGCCGGCGCTCGACCCGCAGACCGGGACCCTCTTGGTGCGCGGCATTCTCGCCAATCCAGACCGCGCTCTCTTACCGGGATTTTTCGTGCGCATGCGCCTGCCGATGGGGCCGGTCAACCGCAACGCGCTCTTGGTGCCCGATCGCGCCGTGCAGGCCGACCAGGGCGGCCGCTATCTGCTGGTCCTCAACGACAAGGACGTGGTCGAGCAGCGCTATGTGCAATTGGGCCAGCTGATCGGCGCGCTGCGGGTCATCACCGCCGGGCTGACGCCAGAGGACCGCGTCGTCGCCGGCGAGCTGTGGCGCGCCACCCCGGGCGCCAAGGTGACGCCGCTTCCAACCCCGATCGACGCGGTAATTGGGAGCGCCCAAGCACCCGCGTCGGGCGCGCCGCAATGATCTCGAAATTTTTTATCGAGCACCCGGTCCTCGCCAATGTGCTGGCGATCGTGCTGGTGCTGCTCGGCGTGATCTGCCTGTTCCGGCTGCCGGTCGCGCAGTACCCGAACGTGACGCCGCCGACCGTGCAGGTGACGACCCGCTATCCCGGCGCCAGCCCGCAGACCGTCGTCGACACCGTCGCCCTGCCGATCGAGCTGCAGGTCAACGGCGTCGAGGGCATGCTCTACATGCAGTCGAGCAGCGCCTATGACGGCACCTACACGCTGACCGTCACCTTCCAGATCGGCAGCGACCCGAACATGGATCAGGTGCTGGTGCAGAACCGGGTGACCAATGCGCTGGCCCAATTGCCGCAGGCGGTGCAGTCGCAGGGGGCGGCGATCCGCGCCAAATCCTCCTCGATCCTCGAATTCGTGACCCTCGATTCGCCGGACGGGTCGCGCGACGCCCTCTATATGTGGAACTACGCGACGATCAACCTGGTCAACGATTTGGCGCGGCTGCCGGGGGTCGGCAATGTCGCGGTCATGGGTGCCGGCGAATATTCGATGCGGGTGTGGATGGACCCGCAAAAGCTCTACTCCTACGGCCTCGCCCCGGACGACGTGATCCGCGCGATCCGCGAGCAGAGCCAGGAGGTCGCGGCCGGGCAGGTCGGCATGCCGCCGGCGCCCAAGGACCAGCAGTTCCAGTACACCGTCGACATCCAGTCGCGGCTCGACGACCCGAAGCAGTTTGGCGACATCGTCGTCAAGGACCAGACCGCCCAGGGCGGCAAGCTGGTCAAGCTCAAGGACGTGGCGCGCATCGATCTTGGCGCGCAGACCTATGCCCAGGACTTTAAGCTCGACGGCAAGCCGGCGGCCGGTATCGCCATCTATCAGACCCCCGACGCGAATTCGCTCAAGGTCGCGGCCGAAGTCGCGGCCGAGATGACCGCGCTGGCGCGCCGCTTCCCGCCCGGGCTGCACTACAGCATCCCCTACAACACGACGATCTTCGTCAAGGATTCGATCGGCGAGGTTTACAAAACCCTATGGCAGGCCGGGGTTCTGGTGCTGATCGTGATCCTCGTCTTCCTGCAGAACTTTCGCGCCACCTTGGTGCCGGCGACGACGGTGCCGGTCACGATCATCGGCGCCTTCGCCGGCATGGCGGCGCTCGGCTACACCGTCAATCTGTCCACCCTGTTTGCGCTGATCCTGGCGATCGGCATCGTCGTCGACGACGCGATCGTCATCGTCGAGGGCGTCTCGAAATACATCGAAGAAGGGATGTCGGGCCACGACGCCTCGATCCGGGCGATGAACGAATTGTTTGGCCCGATCGTCGGCATCACCCTCGTCCTGATGGCGGTGTTCTTGCCGTCGGCCTTTGTCCCCGGCCTCAGCGGCCAGATCTTCGCGCAATTCGCATTGGTCATCGCGGTGACGGCGCTGATCAGCGCGGTCAACGCTGCGACCTTGAAGCCGACCCAATGCGCGTTGTGGCTGCGCGCCCCGGTGCCGGTCGAAAAGCGCAATTTCTTCTATCGCGGCTTCAACCACGTTTATGGCCGGATGGAGCACGGCTACACCGGGCTGATCGGCCGAATGGTGCGGCACAGCGGGCTGATGGTGCTGATCGGCGTGGCGCTCGCGGTGGTCGCGGTCTGGGGCATCGCCCGGCTGCCGACCGCGTTCATCCCGAACGAGGACCAAGGCTATCTGATGATCGCCGCGCAATTGCCGGATGGTGCGGCACTCGGGCGCACGACGGCGGCGCTCGACCAGGCGACCAAGCAGGCGATGGCCACGCCCGGGGTCGAGACGGTGATCTCGATCGCCGGTATGTCGGTGCTCGACAACAATGCCGACCTCGCCAATGCCGGGGTCAATTTTGTCGTGCTGAAGCCGTGGGACGAGCGCAGCAAGGCCAACGGCACCGACATCATCTCGATCGCGCAGCATTTGCAGCAGGCGCTCAATCGGGCGCCCGACGGAAGGCTATTCGTGCTGGCGCCGCCGCCGATCCAGGGCATCGGCAATGCCGGCGGCTTTCAGATGCAGACCGAGATGCTGGGCGGCAATTTCGACTACCAGAAGCTCAGCGACGCCACCCAGGCGATCGTCAAAAAAGCCGGCGCCAACCCCGGGCTTCAGCATGTATTGACCACGTTCCGGCCGGGCGCGCCGCAGGTCGCGGTGACCGTCGATCGCGACCGGGCGCAGACCCTGCGGGTCTCGGTCGGCGACGTGTTCTCGGCGTTGAGCGCCTATCTCGGCTCGACCTATGTCAACCAGTTCAACAAATTCGGGCTTTCGTTGCAGGTCTATGCCCAGGCCGATTCGAAATTCCGCCTGCGCCCCGACGATCTCTTAAATCTCTACGTGCGCAGCCAGGACGGCAACATGGTGCCGATTGGCGCCGTCGCGCATCTGAGCGAGGTGGTCGGGCCGCCATTGGTGACGCTCTACAACCTGTTTCCGTCGGCGACGATCATCGGCGATCCGGCGCGCGGCTTCAGCTCCGGCCAGTCGCTGACCACGATGGAACAGATCGCCAAGAGCACCCTGCCGCCGGGGGTCGCCTATCAATGGTCGGCAATGTCGTATCAGGAGAAGCTGACCGGCAACCAGCTCTATTACCTGTTCGGCCTGTCGGTGCTGCTGGTTTACCTGTGTCTCGCCGGGCAGTATGAGAGCTGGATCCTGCCATTGGCGGTGTTGTCGGCGGTGCCATTGGCGCTGCTGGGACCGGTCGTGGCGCTGACCAGCCTCGGCGTCGCCAACAACCTCTACACCCAGATCGGCCTCATTCTAATGATCGCGCTGTCGGCCAAGAACGGCATCCTGATCGTCGAGGTGGCGCGCGAGGCGCGCATGGTCCACGGCAAGCCGATCCTCGAAGCGGCGGTCGAGGCGTCGCGCACCCGCTTCCGGCCGATCCTGATGACCTCGTTCGCCTTTGGCATGGGCGTCTTGCCATTGCTGCTGGCCACCGGCGCCGGCGCCAACTCGCGCAAATCCTTGGGCCTCAGCGTCTTCAGCGGGATCATCGCCTCGACCTGCCTGGCGGTGCTGTTCGTCCCGTCCTTTTTCGCGGTGCTGCAGCGCTTCGACGAAGCCCGCAAGGCCCGCAAGCAAAAGAAGCTGCTGCAACCGATCGCCGCCGAATAGCGTTCGGTCGGCGAGAGAGTGGCGGAATTCGACCGCCCCGGCGCGGCAAGGAGCAGTCGAGATGCGAAGCAACCCCCACGATGCGCCGGCACAGGCTGAGCCCGAGGCTCGGCACGAGCCATTTTTCCCGGGGTTTGCGACCGAGCGGATCAAGACTTCGGGTGCGACGATCAACACCGTTTACGGCGGCAACCGCGAAAATCCGCCGCTGCTTCTGCTGCATGGCATTCCTGAAACGCATGTGCTCTGGCGCAAGGTCGCGCCGGCTTTGGCGCGGGATTATTTCGTCGTGATGACGGATTTGCGCGGCTACGGCGACAGCAGCAAGCCGCCAGGGGGTGGCGATCACTTCGCCTACTCGAAGCGGGCGATGGCGCAGGACCAAGTGGAGGTGATGCGGCATCTCGGGTTTGAGAAATTCGCCCTCGTCGGGCATGACCGGGGCGGCCGCGCGGCGCATCGTTTGGCTCTCGACCATCCCGAAGCGCTCTCGAAGCTCGTCATTCTCGATATTGTGCCGACCCATCTCCTCTATCAGCAGATCAACCAGGAGTTAGCGACGATTTTTTATCACTGGTTTCTGCTGGTTCAGCCGCCGCCCTTTCCGGAAACCATGGTGCACAACAGCGCCGAATACTTTCTGCGGTGCACATTGCTGTGGCTCGGCGGCAGCAAGCTCACCGACCCACTACCCGATTGGATCAGCCCCGCGGTGTTTGAGGAATATTTGCGCAGCTTTCGCCAGCCCGAGACGATCCACGCGATTTGCGAGGATTATCGTGCAGCGGCCTCGATCGACCTCGCGCACGACAACGCCGACCTCGATCAGAAAATTCAGTGCCCATTGCTGGTGTTGTGGTCGGAAAAGGGCCCGTTCCATCGCCTGTACGATGTCCTGCAAACTTGGCAGGACCGCGCCGTCCACGCTCAGGGCCAGGCGATGCCGACCGGCCATTTCCTGCCGGAGCAGATGCCGCGCGAAATGACGCAACAGATCACGGAATTTCTGCGCGCCTGAATTCGGATCGCGTGCTGGCTTAGTGGTGCGATGCCAACAGATGTTTCCCTTCCGTTGGCTGAATCGCATCACCAACGTATTAATCTGGTGGGCCGATTCACGGAACGCTTGGGAATCAAGCCTTTCGATCGGACCACTAGAGCGTCATCCAATTAGAACCGATCCTCGTCACCTCCGCGCAAGCGGGGGTCCAGAGCCTGCCCCTGGCTTGAACAGGGGACAACCGCAAAGCCGCGTCAATCTGGGTTCCCGCTGTCGCGGGAGCGACGGGTGCCATATGAGCGGAAAGCGCGCCTGTCGTTCGCGGTCAGATGATGTTTTCCGCGCGCAACGCCGCGATCTCGGCCTCGCCATAGCCGAGGCGCGCGAGGATTCCGTCGGTGTGCTCGCCGAGGCGCGGGGCGGGGCGGCGGTAGCGGCCGGGGGTCTCGGACAATTCGATCGGGGTCGGCGCGAGCGGCAGCGTGCCGGGAAGGGTTGGGTATGTCACCTCGTCGATGAGACGGGCGGCGCGGATATGCGGGTCGTCGAGCGCCTGCTGCGGCGAATAGACCTGGCCGGCGACGATATTCGCCTTTCCGAGCGCCGCCAGCGCCTCGGCGCAGCTGCGCCCGCTGCACCACTCGCCCATGCGGGCGGCGATGATGTCGCCGTGGTCGGCCCGCGACTGGTCGTCGGCGAAGCGCGGGTCGGAAAGCCAATTATCTTCGCCGAGCATCCGCGCCCAGCGGCGGAACATCGCCGGCCCGATCACGGTGGCGACGATCCAGCCGTCGCGGCAGCGATAGATGTCGGCCGGCGCCGAGTTGAAGCCGCGGTTGAACGTCGCGACGCGATCGACACCGGTCACCGCCTGCTCGATCAGGGTGGCGTTGGCAAAGGCAATCGCGGTGCGCAACAGCGCGCCCTCGACCTTTTGCCCGCGGCCGGTCTTGCCGCGCTCGTAGAGCGCCGCCATCGTGCCGAACGCCGACAGGCACGCGGTGCCGAAATCGACCCATGGCAGTTTGAGCGCGATCGGCTGCTCGGGCGTGCCGGAGAGATAGGCGGCCCCGCTCATCGCCTGACCGATGCCGTCGAAGCCATGCTTGTGCGACAGCGGCCCGCCGGCGCCAAAGCCGGTGACCGTGGTCAGGATGATGTCGGGCTTGACCTGGCGCAGGCTGTCGAGGTCGAGCGCCAACGAACGGAGCACCTGCGGCGGCAAATTGGCGACGACGACATCGGCGGTCGCGACCAGCCGGCGGACGATCTCGCGGCCCTTGGGTGCGGCCGGGTCGAGGGTCATGCCGAGCTTGTTGCGGTTCATCGCCAGAAACATCGCACCGCCGCCGTCCGGGCCGGCGCCGACCGGGATAAAGGCGCGGTCCTCGCCGCCGCCCAGCCGTTCGATGCGGATCACCTCGGCGCCGAGATCGGCGAGCAGCGCGGCGCAGAACGGCCCGGCGATAAAGCGGCCGAAATCGAGTACGCGAATGCCGTCGAGCACACCCGTCACCAACCCCCTCCCCGCTCCGTCCCGCCGCTCGGGAACGGCGCAGCATATCGTCGGCGGCCGATCGGGGGCATAATTTCCAAAGCGATCCACGCGAAAGGAGCAATCATGGCCAGACTCCCCTCGATCACCCGCAAGGACCAGGTTGCCGAAAAGGACCAGGCGGTCTTCGACAGCATCGTTGCCAGCCGCGGCGCCGTGCAGGGGCCGTTCACGATGTTTCTGAACAGCCCGGAGCTGGCCGGGCGGGTGGCGCATCTGGGCGCCTATGTCCGCTTCGAAGGCTCGCTCGACATGCGCGTGCGGGTGTTGGCCGCGATGACCGTCGCCCGCGAATTCGAGGCGGTCTATGTGTGGGGCGCGCAAGCCGGCGGCGCCCGCCGCCAGGGCGTCCCCGAGGCCACGATCGCCGCGATCCGCGAGAACCATTCGCGCGGGATGGCACCCGAGGACGCCGAGATCGTCGAATTCACCCGGCAGCTCTTACGCCGGCACCGGATCGACGAGGCGACCGCCAACCGGCTGCGGGCGCGCTTTGGCGACGACGGCTTTATCCAGCTGACCGGCGCCATCGGCTATTACACTCTGCTGGCGATGACCGTGAATGCCTGCGAGCTGGAGGCCGCCCCCAACGCCGAGGTGCTGAAGGTGTAACGGCAGCCGGGCCCGCGGCCGGGCTGGCGAGACCCGGGCCGGGCAGCTATAACCCGGCGCCATGCGCCGCTCGACGCGTCTCGGCCTCGCCGCCCTGGTCTTGCTGCTGGTGTTGTTTGGCGCCTATGCCGCCTATTGGCGGGTCGTCGCCGGACGGATCGCGGACGGTGTCGTCGCCTGGCGGCAAGCGATGCGGCCGCGCCAGCTCGATGTTTCGTGGCAAAAGCTCCGCGTCGCCGGCTTCCCGTTCGCCTTCCGGATCGAGCTCGACGATCCAGCATTGCGTGACGGCCGCCTGAGCCCGGCCCCGTGGCTACATCTGCCGGCGCTGACCGGCAGCGCCCACCCTTGGGACTTCGCCGATTGGCGGCTTGCCGCACCCGCCGGCCTCGCCACGGGCCTCGCCGCCTCCGGGGATCGCCCGCCGCTAAAGCTCACGGCACGGACCGCCGCGGGCACCGTGTCGCTCGGCCGCGCCGGCGCTGGCTGGATGTGGTTGAAATTGCACGATGTCGAAGCAGAGGCAGGCGCCCGAATCCCGGTCAAAACCGCGACCGCCTGGATCACTCTGCCGGCGACGACGCCGCGGGCGCATACCGATCCGGGCATCGGGCTGGCGCTCGACCTGCGGCAGCTGCATCTGCCGGCGCCCCCGTCGAGCTTCAGCAGCACAATCGACGACCTGGCGTTTGCCGCTATCGTCAAGGGGCCGGTGCCGCAGGGGCCGCTGCTGCCGGCGCTCGCCGCCTGGCGCGACGCCGGCGGCACGATCGAGCTCGATCATCTGCGGCTCGACTGGGGCGGCCTCGACGTGACCGCCGACGGCACGGTGGCGCTCGATCGGGATTTGCAGCCGGTTGGCGCCTTTTCCGGCGGGATCGAAGGATTTGCCACGATCCTGTCGGCGCTGGTCGATGCCGACCGCCTCGACGCCGAGCAGGCCGCCCTGGCGCAGATCGCGCTGTCGGCGCTGGCCAAGACCGGCCCCGACGGCAAGCCGCAGATCAAGACCTCGTTCACGGTCCAGGATGGCAAGATGTATCTCGGGCCGGCGCGGCTCGGGCCGGCGCCGCGGATCGTCTGGAAATAGCCCGGCGAGCGGTCGCATGTCCCGCGCGGCGCAATCGGGGTCGTCATGGGCTTTATCCAGCTCCTCTTAAACCTCCTCTGGATTGTAAGCGGCGGGCTGTGGATGGCGGCGGCATGGCTCCTCGCGGCGATCCTCATGGCAATCACGATCGTCGGGCTGCCGTGGACCAGGGCGGCGTTCAACATCGCCGTCTACACGTTGCTGCCGTTCGGCCACAGTGCGGTCTCCCGCGCCGAATAAACCGGCGCGGCCGATCTCGGGACCGGCCCGCTCGGCTGGCTCGGCAATCTGATCTGGCTCGTGCTCGCCGGGTGGTGGCTGGCGCTCGGTCACCTGATCCTGGCCGTCGCGCTCGGCATCACCATCATCGGCCTGCCGTTTGCCTGGGCGCATCTGAAGCTCGCCGGCATAGCACTCTGGCCGATCGGCAAGATGATCGTCCCAAACGAATAGCCGGGCGCCGATCCTCAGATCGGGATCGCCAGCAGAGTGTCGATCTGCCGGCTGTCGAGGACGACGCTTTTGGCCGTGAATTTCCAATTTCCGGCGTCGCACACGACCCGGTCGATATAGCGGCCGGCGGCGAAGATCGTCATGTCGCCGTCCTGCATCGTGCGCACGACCAGGAAGTTGGCGACCAGGTCGAGGCCCTCGCCCGCGTCGCCGACGATCTTGATCGACGAAACCAGATGGCGATAGCGCTGCGGCTCGTAGATGTTGGCCTCGCGCAACGCGCTGACCCGGTCCTTCAGCATATTGCGCGACGTGGCATAGATCAGCCCGAGCGGCAGGCCGGCCTCGTAGTTTTCAGCCGAGGTGACCCGGTAGAAACAATCCTCGGCGAAGAAATCAGGCCAGCGCTCGAGCTCGTCGCCATCGAGACAATGAACATAATCGGCATAGAGCTGCTCCAGCTCCAACCGCCGCGCCACCGCCTCGAGATCCACTTTTTAGAACCCCATCAGCGGGCGATAGGCATGCCAGAAGCTGCGCACCGAGGCTTCGGTCGTGCGGTTGGCCTCGGAGACGTGGCCGGCACCGCCCATTTCGAGCACCGAGCACTCGCCCTCCGAACCATGGATCGCGCGCTGGATGAAATTGCCGACGGCGCCATCCTCCATCGAGACATAGCCGGCCGGACCGACCAGATTGGCCTGGGCCAGGCGCAGCGCCGTCATCGCGGCGTCGTCCTCCTCAAAGCCGAGATAGATCCATTGCAATTCGGTCTTGTCCGGGCCTTTCGGCAAGACCAGGCGCAGCGCGATCGAATTCTGGATCTGCTGCAATACGAAATTCGGGAACAGCGACAGGATCTGGGTCGTGGTGTCATCGCCGAATTCTTCGGTCATCGACAGAAAGCCGGGCTCGGCGAGGCGGAAATTCTCGCGCAGGGAAGGGATGCCGGCGTAGAGCTGGTCGGATGTCGCAGCATCGACGCGGTCCACCTTGTTGCGCGTGTAGCTCGCATGGTGCGCGCCATTCTCGGCGATATCGACCCCGCCCTCCGAGGTCAGGCGCGACATGCGGAACGTCGTGAAGAACGAGTGCAGCAGGGTCGCGTGATAGGTGTCGCGCACGTTCTCAAAGTAGAGCTTCCAGTTGTTGTGCAGGATCTGCGAGGTGGTGCCGAGGACCTTGGGCTTGCCGTGCATGACCCGATGGATGCGCGAGCCCATCAGATTGCCGATGTAATCGCCCAATGGCGGCGCGCCCGGGGACAAAGTGCCAAAGACCAGATCGCCGAAGCGGTCGACACGCAGCTTTTTGAGCCCGTGCTCTGCGAGCTGGAAGCTCGGCGGCATTCCGCCCTTGCCGGCGATGCCGCGGCGGAATGCGACGCTGTCGAGATTGCCCTCGAGGTCGTAGCGCCAGGCGTGATAGACGCAGGTCAGATTGTCGGCGTGCCCGCGGCGCTTCAGGCAGACGAGGTTGCCACGATGGGCGCAGCGGTTGACCATCGCGTGGATCTCGCCGTCATGCCCGCGAGTGACGATGACCGGGGTCTCGCCGAGAAACGTGGCCAGGTAATCGCCGGGGTTCGGCAATTCCCCGGCGAGCGTCAGGAACTGCCAAGTGGGCCCCAGAAAGATTCGGGACAATTCCTCGCGATAGATGTCCGGATCGGCGAACACCCGATACGGAACGCGGGCATTGCCCTCCGCAGGCCATATGAGCCCAGTCTGGTCTGACATTAGCAGCAACCTCGTTTGGGGTTCACCCTCACCCGCCTCCCCCCGGATCGTAGTCCGGGGGTCGGCACCCTCTCCCGCAATGCGGGAGAGGTGGGACCCGGCGCGCAGAGCCTGCCCCGGACTTGATCCGGGGGCGGGTGGATGAGGGCATCGCGTCAACCGAAAATCCAGGGATGGGGTCAGCCGCCGTAAAAGACGTTGTCGCCCAGATCCTTCATTTCGAGGATCGCGGCGTCGGGGCGGCCGGTCACCGGCTTGGGCAGATGCGCCTCGACGACCTCGCCGACGACGATGTGATGGTCGCCCTGCTCGACGATGCTGGTGACCTTGCACTCGACCGCGGCCAAGGCCGCGTCGAGGATCGGCGCGCCGTTGCCGCCCTTGCGGATCGCCTGGCCGGAGAGCTTGCCGTCTTCAAGCTTGGTCGGCTTGAAGAAGGTGAACGCCACCCCCTTGGCGTCCTTGCCCAGCATGTTGAGCACGAAATTTTTGGTATTCTTGACGATCGGATAAGCGCCGGAATCGGTCTTGACCCCGACCACCACCAAGGGCGGGTTGAACGCGCTCTGCGTCACCCAGTTGACCGTCGCGGCGGCGACATTCCCGTTCCCGTCATCGGCGGTCAGCACATAAATCCCATAGGGGATCATGCGCAGCGCGGTCTTTTTGGCGTCCTCGTTCATGTCCCTGTTCTCCTCGATGATCGGGTCTGTTCGTAGGCGATCATAACGGAGAACCGCCCGGCGATGAACCCGCCCGGCGACGACGCCCGCCTCAAGCCGCCTCGCCGTCCTTGCCGGCCTCGGCATATTCCGGCACTCGATAATAGACCCAGACCAGATTGGCCAGCAGCACCGCGCCGGTGACGAGGAACACCCAGCGCAGCCCGAACGCCGCGGCCACCGCACCGCCGCTCAGCGGGCCGAGCGAATTGCCGAGAAACATTGCCGAGGCGGTGATGCCGTAAACCGTGCCGCGCTGCGCCCGCGGCACCAGCCGGCCGACCAGCGCATTCGCGGTCGGCAGGATGCCGCCGATAAACATGCCGACGCCAAAGCGTTCGGCGGTGAAGACCCAATAATTGCCGACAAACGTCTGCGGCAAGGTCGTCAGGGTCGCACCGAGCAGGCTGATCAGCAAGACCCGGCGGTAGCCGAGCACATCGCTGCGCTTGCCGAGAAACGGCGAGGCGACGACATCGGCCAGCCCGGTCACCGAAAACGCGATGCCGCTCAAGGTGGCGAGATCGGGCCGCATGCCGACCAGCTCCTTGACGAAGAGGGTCACGACCGGCTGCACCGTGCGCACCCCGAACTGAGCCATCAGCAGCACGAAGAACAGCGGTAGCAGCCCCGGCGAGCGCGCCACCGCAAGAAGGCTCGAAAGCAGCGAGCGGCCGCCGCGGGTGCGCGGCGGCGCCACAAAACGCTCGTGCACGCCAAACCAGACCAGCAACGTCGACATCACCACCGTCACCCCGGTGCAGTAGAATGGGATGCGATAGCTGTGGGTCGCATCTGCCAGCGCCCCGCCGAGCAGCGGGCCGATCAGCGAGCCGACCAGCTGGCCGGTGGCGAGCCAGCCGAGCGCAAAGCCGAGCCGCGCTTCGGGCGCCTGGCTCGCCACCAGCGCTATCGCCGAGCTGGAAAACCCAGCGAACACCCCCATCAGCGCGCGACAGGCGAAGAACTGCCAGACATTGGCCGCGAGCCCCATCAGCCCGGCGAACACGCCGATCGCCAGGCTCGACCGCAGCAGCATCAGCTTGCGGCCGCGCCGGTCGGCAAGCCGGCCCCACAGTGGCGAGGCAAAGGCCGCGACCAGCGAGGTAATGCCGGACAGAATGCCGGCCCACAGATCGACAGCACTCGCCGAGTGGACCCCGAGCTGCGGCAGAAACAGCGGCATGATCGGGCTCAGCATCGAAAACGACATCGTCATCACGAGCTGGATGCCGACCATCGCCCACAACGTGCGCTGCCATTGTCCGGAGGGCTGCGTGAGGCGGCTATCCTCGACCGGGTCAATGCGCTCTTCGGCCATGTCCCCCGCTGGCTGGCTCGGCTCGGCTCGGGCTAAAGCATTCGGCCCGACACTCGGCTTTCTGTGCCCTCGGCTTTCTAGCCGAAGCGGCTGTCTTCGGCACCGGGCTTACGCGGCCGCAAACCGCGGGCCGGCGATGGCTCGCATGCAAACGCCATGCGCGAGCCGGAGCTGCCCAGTCATGCAGCGCGGCTGACCGCACCGCCGGGTTGGGCGCGACTGGGCGGATCTCCCGCAGCGGCGAAATGCCTGAATCTTGCGCACAAATAATTGTCAAAAAAGCCAGAGACATTGGCGCATTGCTGCCCTACACTTGCCGCAAGGCTCCATCAAGGAGCCGTTTCGAACAGGAGCTTGAGCGATGGCGGCGGCGGAGAACGTAAGGGACATTTCGTGGTGGAAGGAGCCGACCCGGGACCAGTGGTACGCATTCGGCGCGGCGTGGATGGGCTGGACCCTCGACGCGTTCGATTTCACGATCTTCCTCTTGATCATGCTGCCGATCTCGAAGACGTTCGGTGTGCCGCTGACCGCAGTCGCGATTGTCTTCACCTTGACCCTGTGGATGCGGCTCGTCGGCGCCACCGCCTCGGGTTGGCTGGCCGACCGGATGGGCCGCAAGGCGCCGCTGATGCTGTCGATCTTCGGCTATTCGGTGTGCAATTTCATCGCCGGGTTTTCGCCGACGTTTTTGTTCCTGCTGTTTTTCCGCGCCCTTCTTGGACTGTTCATGGGGGCGGAATGGCCGGCCGGCGCTTCGCTGGCGATGGAGACCTGGCCGATCCGCTCGCGTGGGTTCATGAGCGGGGTCCTACAAGGCTCCTGGGGCCTCGGCTTTCTGCTGTCGAGCCTGGTTTACGGCCTCTTTTATAAATATGTCGGCTGGCGCGGCATGCTGTGGGTCGGCATCGCCCCGGCATTGGCCCTTGTCTATATCCGCTTCTACGTCAAGGAGCCCAAGGTCTGGCTGGAAAATCGCCAGCTGCAGCGCAGCCAGCGGCGTGAAGTCAAAGTGCCGCTGGCCAAGATTTTCAAGCGCGGCATGATCGGCAATACCCTCAGCGTGTGCTGGTTCCAGGCGGCGGGGTTTGTCACCTATTACTCGATCAACGCACTGTTCGCGACGCATCTGCAGCATGATCTGCATTTGAGCCCGGCGCTGATCGCGACCCCGATCGCATTGGCCAACATCCTGGTGTTTCTCGCCAGCTCGGGCTGGGGCTGGGTGTCGGACAAGATCGGCCGTCGCCCGGCGATGATCATTCCGGCGCTGTGCGCGATCCCGCTGGTGCCGATCTATCTGTTCTCCGGCAATTTCGGCTGGGTCGTGATCGCCTTTGTGCTGCAAGGGGCGTTCGCCGGCGGCGCCATGTACGGGCAGGTGCCGAGCTATCTGACCGAGCGCTTCCCGACTGAGATTCGCGGCACCGCGACCGGCTTCTGCTATCACATCGGCGCCATTCCCGGCGCCATGGTGCCGCCGATCCTGACCTATTTCGCGATGACCTGGAATTTGGGCTTCGCGATCCCGATGCTGATCGGCACAATGTTCGGGCTGCTCAATTTCATTTTGTCGGTCGTGTTCGGCCCGGAGACCCGGGGAACCGAAATGGTGCCCGATCTGGTCGTCGCCTGAGCGGCCGCGCCTCGATTGAGTGAAGGGCCTCTTCCGGCCATCGCCGGGAGGGGCCCTTTTTGTTTTCGAGCAACCGGAAAGTAAGGCTCCGCAAAGGAACCGTCTCGAAACAGGAGGAACACTGATGACGTCAGCCGTAGAATCTCTCCGACCCATTGCGTGGTGGAAGGAGCCGACCAAGGAGCAATGGCATGCCTGGGTCGCCGCCTGGCTCGGCTGGACCCTCGACGCCTTCGATTTTACGATCTTCCTGTTGATTATGGTGCCGATCGCGCAGTCCTTCCACGTCGCGCTGACCGAGGTGACCGCGGTTTTCACGATCACCTTATGGATGCGGCTGGTGGGGGCGACGGGTGCCGGCTGGCTCTCCGATCGGATCGGGCGCAAGACCCCGCTGATGATCGCGATCGGCTGGTATTCGGTCTGCAACCTGCTTGCCGGCTTTGCGCCGGCCTTCTGGCTCTTGTTTCTGTTCCGCGCGCTGCTGGGCATCGGCATGGGGGCCGAATGGCCGGTCGGCGCGGCGCTGGCAATGGAAAGCTGGCCGCAGCGCTCGCGTGGGCTGATGGCCGGCGCGCTGCAATCATCCTGGGGTCTTGGGGCATTGCTGTCGAGTGCCGCCTATGGCCTTCTTTACAATTCGATCGGCTGGCGCGGCTTGTTGATTATCGGTGTCGCGCCGTCGCTGTTGATCGTCTATGTGCAATTCTTTGTAAAGGAGCCGGCGGTGTGGCTCGAAAACCGCCGGCTGCAGCGGGCCCAGAAGCGCGAGGTCCGTCTGCCGCTGTTGAAAATCTTCAAGCGCGGCATGCTGGCCAACACGATGACCGCGTGCTGGTGGATGGCGAGCGGCTTTGTCGTCGGCTATTCGATCGGCGGGCTGTTCCCGAGCTATCTCGAAAAGCAGCTGCATCTCAGCCCAGGGCTGGTGGCGTTGCCGATCATGCTGCAGAGCCTGTTGTTTTTCCTGTCTGGCACGGCCTGGGGCTGGGCGGCGGACCGCATCGGCCGGCGCTGGGCGATGATCCTGCCCGCCATCTTCGGGATTCTATGCACGCCATTTTATCTGTTCACCCAAAACTACACGATGATCGTCATATTCTTCTCGCTGCAGGGCTTGTTTGCCGCCGGCGGCATCTACGGCCAGAACGCGAGCTACCTCTCCGAACGTTTCCCGACCGAGGTGCGGGCGACCGCGGCCGGCTTCTGCTATCACCAGGGCGCGATCTTCGGCGGCATCATTGTCCCGATCATCGCGTATTTTGCGGTCAATTGGCACCTGGGCTTCGCCATCCCGATGGCCATCGGGACGTTGGTCGCCCTCGTCAGCTTTATTGCCGCATTGCTGATGGGGCCGGAGACCAAGGGCACGCAATTCGTCGCCGAACTCTCCGTGGCCTAGAGCAGGATCGCATGAAATGGAAACAGAGCTTCCATTTCATGCATGAATCCTGCTCTCGCTTCCAAAGATGAGGCCCCGCATCGCCGCCTCGTGTGGCGCCGGCCGCCGGTGTAGGCTGGCGCCGGCCGCCGGGGTCGGCTCGATGCGGCTGGGGCACCAGGGGGCCGGGGCGATGGGCGAGGAACACGTCGGGCCGGCGCACGAGCCGTTCCGGCTCGAAGAGGCGACGATCGACGAATTGCACCGGGCGATCCGGGCCGGCCGGACCACCGTGGTCGAGGTTGTCGAGCATTATATCGCCCGCGCCCGCGCCTATAACGGCGTCGCGAGCGCGCTGATGACGCGGGAGGGAGCTCCGGTCCCGGCGGCGCCAGGCGCGGTGCGGGCGACGGCGCCGCTGCAATTCCCGACGGCCACAGTCAAGGCCGAAACCCTGCTGCCCGATCTCGACAAATATGTGGGGCCGCCGCTCGAATGGGGCCGGATGGAGCCAACCGCTTCCGATCCCGAGGTGCAGCAGCAATACGGCATGATCGCCGGCATTCCCGATGGCGGCCAGCTGAACGCGCTCGCCACCCTGAACATCCGCGGCGAGCGCTCGGTCACCTGCCGCGGCGACTACGATCGGCACCCGTCGGAGGGGCCGCTGCCTGCGGGCGCGCCGCCGGTCTGCGAAGTCTTCCGCCGGCTCCCCGACGCGCTCGAACAGGCCGACGAGCTCGACCGCACCTATGGCCGGAACCCGCCGCTCGACCGGATGCCGATGTACGGCGTCGTGTTCTCGTTCAAGGACCCGTTCGATACCAAGGATATGCGCACGACGGCCGGCGGCGACGCGGCATACGACATCGATTTCCCGGCGCGCGACCATGTGCTGGTCGAGCAATTGCGCAACAAGGGGGCGATCATCTTCGCCAAGGCGGTCAACACCGAATACAACGGCCGTGCCGGCGATCCCGGCGGCCGCCACCGCCCCGAAAACGTGCTGCCCTCGACCTTAGGCTACCAGCGCTCGAGCTGGGCCGGCAATCCCGCCAACCCTTACGATACGACGCGCGCCGCCTCGCTCGGTTCGTCCTCGGGCTCGGGCGTGTCGGTCAGCGCCAATCTGGTCATGGCGAGCCTCGGCGAGGAAACCCGCGCCTCGACGCGTGGTCCGGCGAACCATAACGCGGTCGCCTTGATCCTGCCGCACAAGGCGATGCTCGGCTTCAACGGCGGGGCGATCGGCGCCGACATCTATTGCGACCGCAGCGGCATTCTCGCCCGCACCATCGCCGACTGCGCCAAGGTCCTCGATGCGCTGAAGGACCCGGAAGCGGGCTATTACGACCCGCGCGATCCGTACACGACGGTGCCGCGCTCCTCGGTGCTGGCCGCAGGTTATGCGAGCCATGCCGGGATGACCGGCGCTCCGGGCTCGCTCGCGGGCATGCGGATCGGCGTCATCCGCGAGTCGATGCTGGTGCCGCCCGGAGCCAAAGCCGCGCAGCCGATCGCGACGGCGGCTGCGGCCGAGATCAAAACGGTGCTGGGCGCTGGGCTGGGCGCGGCTCTGGTCGAATCCTCCAATCCACTGTGGGAGCCCGACCGCGACATCGAGCCGATGAACCCCGATTTCCGCCGGGCGCTGGCGCGGCTGGTGCCGGTGTTCATGCCCGACCTCTTGTTCCGGCTGGGTCCCGACGGCCAGCCTTTGTTCAAGGAATTCGCGGCGGCGATCCGGCTGACCGAGTTCACCCCTGTCCTCCCCTCCCCCGCGATCCCCGGGTCAAGCCCGGGGAGGGAAGGGTTGGGGAGGGGGCCTGTATTCGGCGACGGCACGATGGCGCCGATCGACTATATGGTCGAGCTGGCCGAAGGCCGGGTCGCCCCGCCGGCGAACCTCGACATCGCCACGATCCAGCAGCAGGAATTGGCGATGTCGTTCCGCTTTCACGTCGCGCAATATCTGAGCCGCCGCGCCGCCGACTGGCATGCCCGCGGCTTCGCCGAGACGCTCGATGATTTCGCCGCGTTGAACGCGCGCTCGAAATTCTGGGGCGATGACGGCCGCGCCGCCTTCAAGAACTGGGAGGAGATCGCCGATCCGCGCAACCGGCTTGGCGGCCGCCAAGGCGTGGACGAGCGCATCATGCTGCGCGAATTGCTGCGCCGGGTCGACATGATGGTAATCCTCGAAAACCGGCTCGACGCATTGGTGCGCCTGCACACGCCCTTGCCGCCCGCCAAGATCGGTGGCGCTCCCGAACCGGGCTTGTCGCAGAATTTGCGCCTCGAATCATTCTATGGCCCGAATGCCGGCTTGACCGAGGTGCTGATCCCGGCCGGCTATGTCACGAGGGCCTACGATCCGGTCTTCGCCCTCAGCGCCGATCGCACCCGCTACATCCCGGCCGCATCGGACACTCCGACCACAATTCCCGCGCCCGGCCTGCCGTTTTCGCTGGTGTTCCGCGCCGAGCCGGGCAAGGAAGACATCCTGCTGAAGATCGCCTCGGCCTACGAAGCCGCCTCGAACCGCCGCATCCCGCCGCCGGGCTTCGGCCCGCTCGCCTAATTTCGGCACGTCCGACGGACTTCACATGTCGCAATAAAGGAGAAGATCGATGGCACTGAGTTTGGAAGAAGCCAATCGGGTCGTCCGCGGCGCGCTGGCAAAGGCGCAGGAGCTCGGCATCAAGGTCAGCGCCGCGGTCTGCGACGCGGGCGGTCATCCGATCGCGCTGCAGCGCATGGACGGCGCGATCTGGGCGAGCACCTATGGCAGCCAGGGCAAAGCCGTCGCCTCGGCCGCCTTTGGCCGGCCCAGCGGCGAGATGGCGGCGCGCGCGGACCAGCCGACCCCGCGCGGCATCGCCGCGACGGCGGGCGGCCGCATGATCATGGGCCAGGGTGCCGTGCCGATCATCAGAAACGGCGTCGTCGAGGGCGCCTGCGGCGTCGGCGGCGGCACCTCGCAACAGGATGAAGACTGCGCCCACGCCGGGGTCGCCCAACTGTAGCCGAGGGTCCCTCGCCAGCCGGCGGGGGATCAGCGGCCAGGGTCAGCGGCCCGGCGCAGCGGATGGGCGTGGTCGAGCGGGCCGTGGCCATGACCGAAACCGGGGGCGCTGGCGATCGCCCGCTGCACATAGTCGCGCGCGCGCTCGACCGCGCTCACGACCGCGAGACCCTGGGCGAGGCCGGCGGCGATCGCCGAGGCAAGGCTGCAGCCGGTGCCGTGGGTATGGCGGGTGGCGAGCCGCGGGCTTTCCCACACTCGGGTGCCGCCTTCGCCGACCAGCACGTCGGACACGACATCGCCGGCGAGATGCCCGCCCTTGACCAGCACCGCCCGGCAACCGAGCGCCAGCAGGCTTTCGCCCGCCGCGCGCATCGCCGCGACATCGCCAATCGGCCTACCGGTAAGGATCTCGGCTTCGGGGAGGTTGGGGGTCAGCACCGTGGCCCGGCCGATCAACAGCCGCTTTAGCGCATCGACCGCATCGGGCTCGATCAGCCGGGCGCCGCCCTTGGCCGCCATCACCGGATCGACGACCAGCGGCACGCCGCTGGCCCGCTCCGCCAACACCGCGGCCAAGGTTTCGATGACCGCCCGATCGTGCAGCATGCCGGTCTTGATCGCGTCGGCGCCGATATCATCGAGCACCACCTCGATCTGCTGCCGGATGAAATCCGGTGCGATCGGCAACACCCCGAACACGCCTTGTGTGTTTTGTGCCGTCAACGCGGTGATCGCCGTCATCGCGAACGCGTCGAACATCGTCACGGTCTTGATGTCGGCCTGGATGCCAGCGCCGCCGCCGGAATCGGAGCCGGCGATGATCAGTACGCGGCCCTTCATCTCACTCCGCCGCCTGGACGGCCGACTGCGCTGGCGTTTCGACCATCTCGGGGCTG
>DASYBC010000062.1:0-15226 GCA_036500965.1 Allostellaceae bacterium
GCGGCCGATGATGCCGAGCACCTCGCCCTCGGCAACCGCAAAGCTGACATCCTTGAGCGCCCAGAATTCCTCGACCGCGTCGCCCTGCACGATCTGCCGGCCGCGGGCGATGTCGGCGGCCTTGCGCGCGCTGTTGCGCAGTTCGCGCCCGATCGCCTCGCGCAAATGGGTGTCGCCGGGGGTCCGGCTCCGCTCGGCCCGATGGCCGACCAGATAGCGCTTCGACAGATGCTCGACGCAGATCACCGATGGCGGCATGGCGGCGGATCATCACCTCAGATCAGATCGGCGAAGATTTTTTCGGTCTTGCGGAAGCGCCGAACCCCGAACCACACAAAGAACGCGGTCACGGCGAGGCTCACCGCCAGGCCGGGCAAGTAGAGCCGGCTCTGGCCGCCGAGGATGCACCAGCGAAAGCCGTCGATGACCCCGACCATCGGGTTCAAAGAATACAGCAGGCGCCACTTTGCCGGCACGACCGCCGAGCTGAACCCGACCGGCGAGACATAGAGGCCAAGCTGCACGACAAAGGGGATGATGACGCGAAAATCGCGATATTTGACGTTTAGCGCAGCCACCCACAAAGCCGGGCCGATGCTGGCAAAGAAGGCGAGCACGATAAATGCCGGCAGCACCAGGATCGGCCAGCCGGGTGCAAACCGGTACCAGGCCATCATCCCGACCAAGATCGAAAAGGCGATCAACAGATCGGCGAACGCCACGACCAAGGTCGCGGTCGGCACGATCAGCCGCGGGAAGTACACCTTGCCGATCAGCGCCGCATTGGCGACGAGGCTATTGGACGCCTCGCCGAGGCCGGTCGAGAAAAACGTCCAAGGCAGCATCCCGGCGAGCACCATCAGCGGGTAGGGGGCGCTGCCGTCCGACGGCAATTTGGCGATGCGGCCAAAGATCACGGTGAAGATCAGCATCGTCAGCAGTGGGCGGATCAGCGACCAGGCGGCGCCGATCACGGTCTGCTTGTAGCGCACCGCGAGGTCGCGCCAGGCGAGCACGTAAAACAGCTCCCGGTAGCGCCATAGATCGCGCCAGTAATTGCGCTCGTGCTGACCGGCTTCGATAACGACGACAGACGACATTAACTATATGCCAATTTCTGTGGATCTCCACTTGCCGGCCGCGATCGAATACCAGCGCATACCAATCATTGCAACGACCGGCATTGGTCAACGATGCCCGCTTCACAGGATGCGATAATCAGCCGCAATCGTTAATATTGCGTTAGCGGGGCTGCCGGGCGGCGTGCCCGGTCGTAGTCCCGCACGCGCGAGCCAGCGCGGCGGGCTGGTCGCGCGGCGAGCGCCGCGCCTCCGGGCGGCTTGCGGTCATTCGCCTCGAGCTGCAGCGGCGAGCAGGACGAGGGCGGCGTGCAGCGCCGATGCGCGCACCGACGCGCGGTCGCCGGCAAACACATAGCGGTCGGTCCGGCACGCACCGCCGCGTCGGGCCAGGCCGACATGGATAACGCCGACCGGCTTTGCGGCGCTGCCGCCGCCGGGGCCGGCGATGCCGGTGACCGACACTGCCAGATCGATCGGGGCGCGGGCGAGCGCACCCTCGGCCATCGCCGCCGCAGTCTCGGCGCTGACGGCACCATGAGCCGCGATGATCTGCGGCGGGACCCCGAGCAATTCCGCCTTCGCCTCGTTCGAATAGGCGACGAAACCCCGCTCGATCACGTCGGACGAGCCGGCGATCGCGGTCAGCGCCGCGGCGACCAGCCCGCCGGTGCACGATTCGGCGGTGCCGACATGCCAGCCGCGGGCGCGGCAGGCGTCGATCACCGATTGCGCCAAGGTCAAGGTTTCAGCTGCGAACACCCGATGCTCCGCCAATCGCCAGCAAGACCGAGAGCACGAGCACAGCGTAGCCCGCCGCCAAGAGATCGTCGAGCATGATGCCGAAGCCGCCATGGATCCGGCGGTCGGCCCAGCCGATCGGCCACGGCTTGCAGATGTCGAACAGGCGAAACAGCAGGAAGCCGACGGCCCAGGCGGGGAGATCGAGCGGGGCGGCCAGCAGCATCAGCCATTGGGCCGCGACCTCGTCGATGACGATGGCCCCGGGATCGGCAAGCCCGCTCGCCCGGGCAACAGTCGCGGCCGCCCACCAGCCGAGCGCAAAGGCAACCGCGGCAGCAATCGCGAGGCCGGGCACGCCCCATAGGCAGCGGATCGCCCAGGCGACCGGGAGCGCCGCAAGCGCGCCCCAGCTGCCCGGCGATACCGGCAGCAGGCCGGCGCCGAACCAGGTGGCGAGCAACACCGCCGGATGCCGGAACGGAAGGCCGAGTCGATTGCGAACATAGGGCAGCCGTCCCGTCACCCTGTGCTTCTCACCCCCGGATCGGGTCCGGGGCAGGCTCTCCCGCCGGCGCAGGTTCCTCCCTTTCGCTGCAAGCGGAGAGTGCGAGATGGTGAGGGGCGCGCGCCCGACCATCGCCGGACATCACGGCAGCCGGATGGTGGCGACGGCCTGCGCGGCGATGCCCTCGGCGCGCCCGGTGAAGCCGAGGCCGTCGGTCGTCGTCGCCTTGACGCTGACCCGGTCGCGCGCGATGCCGAGGATCGCGGCGAGCCGCTCGACCATTGCCGCGCGATAGGAACCGATCTTCGGCCGCTCGCAGATGATCGTCACGTCGATCGCGGCGACGATGCCGTCGCGAACGCGCACCAGATCGGCGGCGTGGCGCAGAAACCGGTCGGAGGCGGCACCCCGCCAGCGCGGGTCGCTCGGCGAGAAATGCATGCCGATGTCGCCGGCGCCGATCGCGCCCAGCACCGCGTCAGTCGCGGCGTGCAGCCCGACATCGGCGTCGGAATGGCCGACGAGCCCGGCGCCGTTCGGGATCTCGACCCCGCAGATCACGACCTTGTCGCCAGAGCCGAAAGCATGGGCGTCGAACCCGTGGCCGACGCGCACATCGCCGCGGCGGGCGAGGATCAGCCGCTCGGCGGCGGCGAGGTCGTCGGCCGTCGTCACCTTCAGATTGTCCTCGCTGCCGGCGACCAGCAGCGGCGCCAGCCCTGCCGCCTCGGCCACCGCTGCATCATCGGTCAGCTGCCGCCCGGCCATGGCCCGGTGGGCGGCGAGGATCGCATCGAAATGAAAGCCTTGCGGGGTTTGCGCGCGCCACAATCCGGACCGGTCGACAGTCTCGCGCACGATCCCGTTCTCGGCGCGCTTGATCGTGTCGCGCAGCGCCAGCGCCGGGATCGCGGCCGGCGCCCGGCCGAGCGCGTCGATCACCCGGTCGATCAGCACCGGGTCGGGAAACGGTCGTGCCGCGTCATGGATCAGCACCTGTCGGGGGTGATGCGGGGCCAGCGCCTCGAGACCGAGCCGCACCGAATCCTGGCGGGTAGCGCCGCCGGCGACCGGCGGCAGCACCGTGAGGCCGTGGACGGCTTGCTCGAACCGGCCGCAATCCTCCGGCCGGATCGCCACCATGACCTGCGCGATCCGCGGGTGCCGGGCGAACGCCGCCGCCGCATGGCGCAGCACCACCGCACCGCCGAGCGGCAGGTATTGCTTGGGCAGATCGCCGCCAAACCGGCTGCCCCGGCCGGCCGCGACGATCAGCGCACAGACCTTTTCCATCGGCGAAACCTAGCCGATGCCGCGATCGTTCGCCATCCTCGGTCTTGTCCGCCGTCGATGTTGCACCGCAAAAAGAAAACCGCTAATATCTGCCTAATCAGTAGGCAAGCCGGTTGTTTGCACAAGCGATGAGCATTTCTGTCGATACTTTGACCATCGATGATCCGGTGATCCTGGCGCCAATGTCGGGGGTCACCGACCTGCCGTTCCGTCGGCTGGTCAAGCGCCTGGGCGCCGGTCTCGTCGTCTCCGAGATGATCGCCAGCGAGGCGATGATCCGCGAGACCCGGCAGTCGATGACGATGGCCAGAAGCTGCGCCGAGGAGCAGCCGATGGCGGTACAGCTCGCCGGCTGCGAGCCCAGGGTCATGGCCGAGGCGGCCAAGCTGAATGCCGACCGCGGCGCCCAAATCATCGACATCAATTTCGGTTGCCCGGTCAAAAAGGTCGTCGGCGGCCACGCCGGCTCGGCCCTGATGCGCGACGAGGGCCACGCGGCGCGCATCCTCGAGGCCACCGTCAACGCGGTCGATGTGCCGGTCACCCTAAAGATGCGCACCGGCTGGGACGAGGCGAGCCGCAACGCGCCGCAGCTCGCCCGGATTGCGCAGGCCTGCGGCATTCGCCTGATTACCGTGCACGGCCGCACCCGCTGCCAGTTCTACGCCGGCGTCGCCGATTGGGAGTTCATCCGCCGGGTCAAGGAGAGCGTCGATGTCCCGGTGATCGTCAACGGCGACATCCTGAGCCTCGACGACGCCGAGCAGGCGCTCGCCCGGTCCGGCGCCGACGGGGTGATGATCGGCCGCGGCGCCTATGGCCGGCCGTGGTTCGTGCGCCAGGTGATCGGCTGGCTGCGCGGCCGCCGCCATATCCCCGATCCGCCGCTCGCCGCACAGCGCGACATCGTGCTGGCGCATTACGAGGACATGCTGGTCCATTATGGGAACGCCGTCGGCGCGCGCATCGCCCGCAAGCATATCGGCTGGTATTCCAAGGGCCTGCCGGGCTCGGCGGAGTTTCGCGCCGAGGTCAATCGGACGGCCGAGCCGGCCCGCGTCAAGGAGCTGATCCACAGCTTCTACGAGCCCTTGCTGGCGCGCCTGGCGGCATGATCAAGGCGCCTTCCAGGCGGCGTGGCGGCGATTCGCGGGCGCTCCCGACGGCCGCGCCGGAACCCGCCGCGGTGCTGGCGGCGCTTGCCGCGCCGGTGCTCGTCATCGACCGCGATACGAGGATCCGCCTGGTCAATCCGGCCGCCGAGCAGCTGTTCGGCGCCAGCGCCGCCGCCCTGCAAGGCTGCGCGCTGCCCGATCTCTTGGCCCCGCGCAGCCCGCTGCTCTCGCTGATCGATGCGGTCTGGCACAGCGGCAACACGATCTCCGAATACGACGTGCCGCTGGAAGGCCCGCGCCTGGGCAGCCGCTTGGTGACGATCCACGCCGCCTCGGCCGGGGAGATGCTGGTGCTGACCCTGCACGAGCGCTCGATGGTGGACAAGGTCGGCCGGCAGCTGATCCATCGCAGCGCCGCCCGGTCGATGACCGCCATGGCGGCGATGCTGGCGCATGAGATCAAGAACCCGCTTTCCGGCATTCGCGGTGCTGCGCAATTGCTGGAGCAGGATGCCGACATGGCCGGGCGCGAGCTCACCCGGCTGATCTGCGACGAGACCGATCGCATTGTGGCGCTCGTCGACCGGATGGAGGCGTTTTCCGACCATCGCCCGATCGAGCGCGCGGCGGTCAACATCCACGAAGTGCTGGAGCGGGTGCGCAAGCTGGCGCAATCGGGCTTTGCCCGCCGCATCCGCTTTGTCGAAGAATACGATCCCTCGTTGCCCCCGGTGCACGGCGATCGCGACCTCTTGGTTCAGGTGTTTTTGAACATCATCAAGAATGCCGCCGAGGCGGCGCCCGAGGCCGACGGCGAGATCACCTTGACGACCGGCTACCGCCACGGGCTGCGACTCGCCGGGCCGGGCGGGGAGGGCCGGCGGCATTTGCCGCTGATGGTCGCGGTCGGCGATAATGGGGGCGGCATCCCGGAGGATTTGCGCCCGTATTTGTTCGACCCGTTTGTCACGACCAAGCGCAACGGAACTGGCCTTGGTCTTGCATTGGTGGCCAAGGTGATCGGCGATCACGGCGGGGCCATCGAATTCGACAGCCGGCCCCGCCGCACCGTGTTCCGGGTGTTTTTGCCGATGGTCGGGCAAGACGGTATCGGGTGATGACTTCGACGATCCTGGTGGCCGACGACGATCGCGCGATCCGGATGGTGCTGAACCAGGCGCTGATCCGGCTCGGGCACCAGGTACGGATGACCGGCAACGCCGCCACCCTGTGGCGCTGGGTGGCCGATGGCGATGGCGATCTGGTCATCACCGACGTCATCATGCCGGACGAAAACGGCCTCGATCTGATCCCCCGCATCAAGAAGATCCGCCCGGAATTGCGGATCATCGTGATGAGCGCGCAAAACACCCTGCTGACCGCGGTCAAGGCGACCGAGCGCGGCGCCTTCGAGTACCTGCCCAAGCCGTTCGACCTGCGCGAGCTGGTGATGGCTGTCGAGCGGGCGCTGAGCGCACCACATAACGAGCCGCAAAACGGGTCCCAGGACGACGCTGACGAGCAGCTGCCGCTGATCGGCCGGTCGCCGCCGATGCAGGAGGTCTATCGGGTCATTGCCCGGCTGATGGGCACCGATCTGACGGTCACGATCATGGGCGAGAGCGGCACCGGCAAGGAGCTGGTGGCCCGCGCCTTGCACAATTTCGGCAAGCGCCGCAACGGCCCCTTTGTCCCGATCAACATGGCCGCGATCCCGCGCGAGCTGATCGAGAGCGAGCTGTTCGGCCACGAAAAGGGTGCGTTCACCGGCGCGACCGCGCGCAACATGGGCCGCTTCGAGCAGGCGCAGGGCGGAACCCTGTTCCTCGACGAGATCGGCGACATGCCGATCGAGGCGCAGACCCGGCTGTTGCGGGTGCTGCAGGAAGGCGAATTCACCGCGGTCGGCGGCCGCGCGCCGATCCGCGCAGATGTCCGGGTGATCGCCGCCACCCATCACGATCTGCGCCAGCTGATCCGTCACGGCCGGTTTCGCGAAGATCTGTTCTACCGGCTGAACGTGGCGCCGATCCGGCTGCCGCCGCTGCGCGAGCGCACCGCGGATCTGGCGGCGCTGATCCGCCATTTCTCGGCGCTGGCGGTGCGCGAGGGGCTGCCGCCAAAGCGGCTCGACGACGCTGCGATGGAGCGGCTGCTGAGCTATCGCTGGCCGGGCAATGTGCGCGAGCTGGAGAATCTGATGCGGCGGCTGGCGGCGCTCTATTCGCAGGAGGTGATCGGGGTCGGGGTGATCGAGGCCGAGCTCGGCGAGCCGCCGGCGGCGGCCGACGTGCTCGATGCGCCCGGCGCAGAAGGGCTCGGCGGCGCTGTCGAGCGCCACATCAGAGGCTACTTCGCCGCCCATAAGGGCGGGCTGCCGGCGGCCGGCCTCTATGACCGGGTGCTGCGCGAGGTCGAGCGGCCGCTGATCGCGCTGACCCTTGGCGCCACCCGCGGCAACCAGATCAAGGCGGCGCATCTATTGGGCCTTAATCGCAACACCTTGCGCAAGAAGATCCGCGAGTTGGACATCCCCGTGGTGCGCGGGCTAAAATAGTCGCGGGGTCGCTCCCGTGCCCGCCGGCGCCGTCAGTTTGCGCCCGGCGGCCGAGCCAGGATCGGCGGCAGGAGCTGTCGCCTCTTTCGTCTATGGCGATTTCCGGCGGGGGGTCTTGCATGCAGCTGATGCGGCGGGTTCGGATGTGGGCCGGCTGGATCGGGTTGCGTCACAAGCTCGCCCTCGCCTTGGCCATGGCGGCGCTGGCCTCGGGGGTGGCGACATATCTGGCGCTGACCGGGGCACCGCCGTTCGAGGCGCGGCCCAACGCCGTCTTGTCGCTGCTCAATCTCGATCTGGTGCTGCTGCTGGCGCTTGGCGCGCTGATCGCCAAGCGGCTGCTGCAGGTCTGGGCCGAGCGCCGCCGCGGCCTGGCGGGCTCCCGCTTGCAGATCCGGCTCGTCGTGCTGTTCAGCCTGATCGCGGTGACCCCGACCGTCATCGTCGCGATTTTCTCCTATCTGTTCTTCAGCTACGGCGTCGAATCCTGGTTCAGCGACAAGGTGCGCACGGCGATCGCCGAATCGCTTGCCGTCGCCGAGGCCTATCTGCACGAGCATCAGCAGGCGATCCGCGCCGATGCCCTGGCGATGGCAAACGACCTCAATCGCGAGGCCGTCGTGCTTGAGCTCGACCCGCGGCGGCTGGAGCAGGTCGTCTCGGCGCAGGCGGCGCTGCGCGGATTGACCGAAGCGATGGTGTTCGATCGCGCCGGGCATGTGCTGGCGCGCTCGAGCCTGTCCTTTACCTTGGGCTTCGAGCCGGTCCCGGAAGGGGCGATGCGCGTCGCCGACGAAGGCGATGTGGCGATCATGACCAATGACAGCGACGACCGGGTGCGCGCGCTCGTCCGCCTCGACCAGTTCGGCCAGGTCTATCTCTATGTCGGCCGCTATATCGAGCCGCGGGTGATCGACCACATGAAGGAGACCCAGCGCGCTGCGGCGCAATACCAGACGATGGAAAGCCGCCGCTCGGGGTTTCAGGTCACCTTCGCATTGATCTTTCTGATGGTAGCGATGCTGTTTCTGGTTGCCGCGGTGGCGATCGGGATTCATTTCGCGACCCAGCTCGCGGTCCCGATCAGCCGCCTGGCGACCGCCGCCGAACGGGTGCGCGGCGGCGATCTCGCCGTGCGTGTGCCGGAGGGCGAGAGGGATGACGAGCTCGCCTCGTTGAGCCGCGCCTTCAACCGCATGACCGACCAGATCGAGAGCCAGCAGAGCGAGCTGACCGAGGCCAACCGGCAGCTCGACGAGCGCCGGCGGTTTACCGAGACGGTGCTGACCGGGGTGTCGGCCGGGGTCATCGGGCTCGATCGGGTCGGCCGGATCCATTTGCCCAACCGATCGGCCTCGGCGCTGCTCGGGGTCGATCTGGAGCAGTCGATCGGGCGCGATCTCGGCGATGTCGCCCCCGAGATGGCGGGCCTCCTCGACGAGGCCGAGCGTCGCCCCGATCGTCTGGCGCAGACGCAGGTTCAGCTCGACCGCGGCAACAGCACGCGCACCCTCCTGGTGCGGATTGCCGCCGAGCACGACGCGCGCGAGATCAGCGGCTTTGTTGTGACCTTTGACGACATTACCGAATTGCTGTCGGCCCAGCGCAAGGCCGCCTGGGCCGATATCGCCCGCCGCATCGCCCATGAAATCAAGAACCCGCTGACCCCGATCCAGCTCTCGGCCGAGCGGCTGCGTCGCCGCTATCTGAAGGAAATCAAAGAGGATCCGGAGACCTTCATCACCTGCACCGACACGATCATCCGCCATGTCGGCGATATTGGCCGCATGATCGACGAGTTTTCGGCGTTCGCGCGGCTGCCGGCGCCGGTGTTGAAGCCGGAGAACCTCGCTGAAATCGTCCATCGGGCGGTGTTCCTGCAGCGCACCGCTCACCGCGAGATCGCCTTTGAGACGGTATTGCCGAAGAGCCCGGTGGCGATCAGCTGCGACGCCCGCCTGGTCGGCCAGGCGGTCATCAACATCGTCAAGAACGCGATCGAATCGATCGAGGCGCGAATCGCCGAAACCGGACCCGGCATCGCCGGACGCATTCGGGTGCAGGTGGCCGAGGCTCCGGGTCAAGCTTCGGTCGTCGTCGAGGACAACGGCAGAGGCTTGCCGCGCCACGGCCGCGAGCGCTTGACCGAGCCCTATGTGACCACTCGCGCCAAGGGCACCGGCTTGGGCCTCGCCATCGTCAAGAAGATCATGGAAGATCACGGGGGGG
Source organism: Allostellaceae bacterium (assembly GCA_036500965.1). Taxonomy (GTDB): domain Bacteria; phylum Pseudomonadota; class Alphaproteobacteria; order ATCC43930; family CGMCC-115725; genus AP-15. The sequence continues at coordinate 9,523 of DASYBC010000062.1, forward strand.
AGCTGGTGCTGGAAGATGGCGAACCGGATGGGGCGAGGGTCAGGCTGGTGTTCGCTGCCGAGGCCCGCGCGATGGAACGGCCGGATGCCGCCGGCCAGCTACTGGACCAGCCGTTGGAGCTGAGTGCGGTCGGCCATGGCACATGACATCCTGATCGTCGACGACGAAGCCGACATCTGCATGCTGATCGCCGGCGTGCTGAAGGATGAGGGCTACGCCACACGCGAAGCCGCGGACAGCGCCCAGGCGTTGGCGGCGGTCCATGCGCGCCAGCCGACCTTGGTCATCCTCGACATCTGGCTGCAAGGGAGCGCGCTCGACGGCATCGAGATCCTGCGGCTCTTGCACGCCGAGATGCCGTCGGTGCCGGTGGTCATGATCAGCGGCCACGGCACGATCGAGACGGCCGTCGAGGCGATCAAGATCGGCGCCTATGATTTCATCGAAAAGCCGTTCAAATCGGACCGCCTGCTGCTGGTCATCGAGCGGGCGATCGAAGCCGCCCAGCTGCGGCGCGAGAACGAGGAATTAAAGCTGCGCGCCGGCGGCGACATCGATCTGGTCGGTATCTCGCCGCTGGCCAACCAGCTGCGCCAGCAGATCGACAAGGCGGCGCCGACCGGTAGCCGGGTGCTGATCACCGGCCCGCCCGGCGCCGGCAAGGAGGTGGTCGGCCGGCTTCTCCATCTGCGCTCGCGCCGCGCCAAGGGTCCGTTCGTCCCGGTCAACTGTGCGACGATGCGGCCGGAGCGGCTCGAGATCGAGCTGTTTGGCAGCGAATCGGGCAGCGACGGCGGCCCGCGCAAGGTCGGCACCTTCGAGCGCGCGCATGGGGGCACCTTGTTTCTCGACGAGGTCGCCGACATGCCGCTCGAGACCCAGGGCAAGATCGTGCGCGCGCTGCAGGAGCAAACCTTCGAGCGGATCGGCGGGTCGAGCCGGGTCGAGGTCGATGTCCGGGTGGTCGCCTCGTCAAACCGCGAGCTCGGCGGCGAGATCAGCGGCGGCCGGTTTCGCGAGGATCTGTTCTACCGGCTCAATGTCGTCCCGATCAAAGTGCCGCCGCTGCGCGCGCGGCGCGAGGACATCCCGCTGATGGCCCGCCATTTCATGGCGCGCTCGTCGGAAGCGGCGCGGTTGGCCCCGCGCGAGCTCGGCGAAGATGCGATGGCGGCGCTGCAGGCCTATTCCTGGCCCGGCAATGTGCGCCAGCTGCGCAATGTCATCGATTGGCTGTTGATCATGGCGCCGGGCGACGCCCACGAGCCGGTGCGCGCCGACATGCTGCCAAACGAGATCACCGCGATCGCACCCACCGTCGTCAAATGGGACCGCGGCAGCGAGATCATGACCCTGCCGCTGCGCGACGCGCGCGAAGTGTTCGAGCGCGAGTATCTGCTGGCCCAGGTGACCCGCTTTGGCGGCAACATCTCGCGCACCGCCGCCTTTGTTGGCATGGAGCGCTCGGCCCTGCATCGCAAGCTCAAATCCTTGGGCGTCTTCGGCAACGACCGTCCGCTCAAAACCGGAACCTGAGCCGGTTTCGCCGCTTCCCCGGAATCTTCCGACCGGCGCAGGACGGGTGGGGTCTGTACGCAGCTTCCGTGAGCCGACGCATCCGGCGCAGCCGCCTCCGATCCGGATACCTCCCGGATGGCGGATCCGCGCGATGCCGCCAAACCCGAATTATCCAAACGGCTATTGGCGGCTGGAAAAGCCTATGGACAATGGCGGCTGGCAGGGCATCAATCCGACGACGATGCAGCCTGGTCCGCAATGGGAGACTCATATACCGTTGCCGCCGCCTTGATGGGATTGCTACGCGCTTTCTTTCCTGCACTCGGATATGACGATGTATAAACCGCCGAGTCCGGCAGATCTTTCTCTTCTCGACAAAAAGCAGCTGACAATGTGCTGCTTCGCCGAGTATTCGGTCTATCTCCATTTTGGAGATGGCACAATTGTTACGGTGGAGAGTGCGTTTGAGCATGTGATTTCCGGAAAACGACCACATAAATACTCGTTTCCGATCAATGATTCTAAATTAATGCGACTGATAGCGCAGCGGGTCGAGGTTCTCTATGCGCAATCGGACGGCACCTTGTGCCTTCAGTTCTCGAACGGCGATATGCTGATCATCAAGGGAGAAAATGGCCCGTATGAGGCTTATCACATCCAATATGCCCGAAGCCAAATTACTGTCTGAAGCCGAATCGCGAGTGGAAAGATCTGCGACAACCGTGTATCTGGTTGGCGGGATCTAGGCGGAACGATGTCGCGGATCGCCTATGTCGGCGGGCAGTACCTGCCGCACCGCTCGGCCGGGGTGCATATCGAGGATCGCGGCTATCAGTTCGCCGACGGCGTCTATGAGGTCTTGGCGGTGGTCGGCGGCAATCTCGTCGATGAGGGGCCGCATCTGGCGCGCCTCGCGCGCTCGCTCGGCGAATTGCGGATCGCGGCGCCGATGTCGGATGCCGCGCTGCGGATCGTGTTGCGCGAGGTGGTTCGCCGCAACGGCGTTAGGGACGGCACGGTGTATCTGCAGGTCACCCGCGGCGCGGCTCCGCGCGACCACGCCTTTCCGAAATCGGCGAAACCGGTTCTCGTCGTTACCGCCCGCCGCAAGAAGCCGCCGGACCCGCGCCTCGCCGGGGAGGGCATCGCGGTGATCACGATCCCCGACATCCGCTGGCGGCGCTGCGACATCAAATCGGTGGCGCTGGTCGCGAACGTGCTGGGCAAGCAACGCGCCAGAGAGGCCGGTGCCTACGAAGCCTGGCAAGTGGACGATGAGGGCAGGGTGACCGAGGGCACCTCGACCAACGCCTGGATCGTTACCGCCGACGGCGCCGCCGTCACCCGCCAGGCCGACAGCGCGATCCTCAACGGCGTCACCCGGCTCGCCGTCTTCGACATCATCCGGCGCGACGGCTACCGCCTGGTCGAGCGGCCGTTTACGGTAACCGAGGCCAAGACCGCGCGCGAAGCATTCCTCACCAGCACCACGGTCGAGCTGCTGCCGGTCGTGCGCATCGATGGCGACCCGGTCGGCAACGGCACGCCGGGGCCGCTCAGCCGTGCCTTGCGCACGCTCTATCTGGCGCACACGGCCGCGGCGGAATGAACGTGTCACTGCCCGGTCTGGTGCGCCCGCGGGCCATCCTGTTCGATTGGGACAACACCCTCGTCGACAGCTGGGCAACGATCCACGAAGCCTTGAATTTGGTCATGGCGGCGATGGAGAAGCCGCCCTGGTCGCTCGAGGAGACCAAAAGGCGGGTGCGGCTCAGCCTGCGCGAGAGCTTTCCGGTGCATTTCGGGGCGCGCTGGGAGGAGGCGAGGGACATCTACCTGGACCATTTTCGCGCGATCCATCTCGACCGGCTGGCGAGCCTGCCGGGCTGCGGCGAATTGCTGCAAGGGCTCGCCGCTGAGGGCATCTTTCTCGGCGTCGTCAGCAACAAGACCGGGGCGTTGCTGCGCCGCGAGGCCGACCGGCTCGGCTGGTCGCGCTATTTCGGCCGGCTGGTCGGGGCCGGCGACGCGGCCGTGGACAAGCCCGACGCCGCGCCGGTGCGGCTGGCGCTCGCGCCGAGCGGCATCGCGGCGGGGGAGGCGGTGTGGTTTGTCGGCGACACCGGGGTCGATATGGAATGTGCGAAGAACAGCGGCTGCGTCCCAGTTCTGCTGGGCGGCGAGCCGGCCGCGGACGAGTTGTCTGAATGTGCGCCGCGCCTGGTGTTTTCCAACCCTGCGGCGCTGTTTCGCTGTGTCCGGGGCTTGTGATTTACCCTGTCGGGACTATCTTCGTACCGGCAGGGTGGCGGCTGGGGCGGTCGCTTGCTGTTTTGGCTCGAGCTGGGCCGGCTCAGCTCCAAAAAGCGAATGGGGGATACCCATGTCTGCGGAGAAATCGCAAAACGTTCAGGATGTTTTCCTCAACCACGTCCGAAAAAACAAAACACCGGTTACTGTCTTTCTCGTCAATGGCGTCAAGCTGCAAGGGATCATCACCTGGTTTGATAATTTCTGCGTGCTGTTGCGGCGCGATGCGCATTCGCAGCTCGTCTACAAGCATGCGATTTCAACGGTGATGCCGGCGCAGCCGATCCAGCTGTTCGAGCCGGGCAGGGAGAGCGACGAGCTCTGAGCCAAGCAAAAGATAGAGCGCCGCTCGGCAACGGCGCCGCCACGGGCCGCGCTCTGGTCCTTCATCCGGCGCCAAAATCGGCGCCCGGGCGAGCCGGGGCGCGGTCGCTCGACGCTCGCCTGGAGGAGGCGGTCGGCCTCGCGCGCGCGATCCGCCTCGATGTCGTGCGCGCTGAAATCGCCCGTGTCGCTAAACCACGCCCGGCGAGCCTGCTCGGCAGCGGTTCCGTCAACAATTTCCGCGACATGATCAGCGAGAACGAGATCGGCCTCGTCGTCGTTGACGGCACCTTGTCGCCGGTGCAGCAGCGCAACCTCGAAAAGAGCTGGCAGGCCAAGGTCATCGACCGCACCGGCCTGATCCTTGAGATTTTTGGCGAGCGCGCGCACACCCATGAGGGCCGGCTGCAGGTCGAGCTGGCGGCGCTCTCCTATCAGCGCTCGCGGCTGGTGCGCTCCTGGACCCACCTCGAACGGCAGCGCGGCGGCTTTGGCTTTCTCGGCGGCCCCGGCGAGAGCCAGCTCGAAATCGACCGCCGGCTGATCGGCGAGCGCATCGCCCGGCTCAAACGCGAGCTCGACGCGATCAAGCGCACCCGCGCGCTGCACCGCGAGGCTCGCCGGCGCGTGCCCTACCCGGTGGTGGCCCTGGTCGGCTACACCAACGCCGGCAAATCGACCTTGTTCAACCGCCTGACCCGGTCGAGTGTCACCGCCGGTGACATGCTGTTCGCCACCCTCGACCCGACGATGCGGCGGCTCGAGCTGCCCTCCGGCCGTTCTGCGATCCTGTCGGACACGGTCGGCTTCATTTCCGATCTGCCGACCCATCTCGTCGCCGCGTTTCGCGCCACGCTCGAAGAGGTGACCGAAGCCGACATCGTCGTCCATGTCCGCGACGCCCACCATCCCGAGAGCGACGCCCAACGTCAGGATGTGCTGTCGGTTCTCGGCGATCTCGGGCTCGCCGATCTGGCGCTCGGGGATTCTGGACTGGACGGGGCGGCCGAGGACGGGCTGATCGAGGTGATGAACAAGATCGACCTGCTCGATCCGGCGGCGCGCGCCAGCATCGGCAATCACGCCCTGCGCAATTCGCAGACCGTCGCCGTGTCAGCCGCAACTGGCGAGGGCTGCGCCGCGCTGTTGGCGCTGATCGATCGGCGGCTCGACAGCAACATCCGCGCGGTGCGGCTCGACATCCCATTGAGCGACGGCAAGACCCTGGCCTGGATCTACCGCCACGGCGAGGTCCTCGGCCGCCGCGACGACAGCGAAGCCGCCCACCTCTCGGTGCGCCTCTCCGAACCCGACCTCGCCCGCCTGCGCCACCAGCAGCGCCTGCACTGACAAAGCGCTTTATGCGGTGCGGATATGGGTGTGCCCATCGCGCCGATCCGAGGCAAAGCCAACCGGACGGCTCGAATTACCCGGTTTGCGATGATTTTCGGCGGGTCAGCAGGCTGATGGTTCCGATTGGCGGCCCCAATCAATGCTGCGGCGAACGGGTGTGGTTTGTCGCTGGTCGATCTCGGTGGGGTATGCGTCACGC
>DASYBC010000063.1:0-1778 GCA_036500965.1 Allostellaceae bacterium
AGACGGCGAACCCGCCCGATGGGCGTCTTCTCCGATCGCACCTCGATGGACCGCATCCTATTCGCCGTCTTCAATCACGAAAACCGCAACCAAGGCGTCAGCACCCCTCTCCTGCTGACACAAACCTTTTGACGTCACCCCGACGGCCATCGCTCGCGAGGCGAAGCGATACTCTCGACGGTACAGTCATCGCTGCCACTTGAGGCGTTATGATCCCCGCGCCCGAAGCGGGGGATTGGATGAGCGAACCGATGCATTTCGACCTGGTGGCGATCGGCGGCGGCTTTGCCGGGCTATGCGCGGCGGTGCGAGGCGCCGAATTGGGGCTGCGCACAGGGGTGCTCGAAGCCGGCGCCGACGAGGGGTATCTGTGCAGCTCGCGCTGGGCCGGCGGAATTTTTCACGTCTCCTACCACGATGTGAAGCTGAGCCCGGACGAGCTCGCTGCCGCGATCAACCATCAGACCAATGGACAGACGGACCAGGAATTGGCGGCGGCGATTGCCGCCGATGCCGGCCGCACCGTCGACTGGCTAGCCGCCCAGGGCGCCGCGTTCACGCAGGCGAGCCCGATCGGCTGGCACCGTTTTACGTTGGCGCCGCCGCGCGCGGCGGTGGCGGGCCAGGATTGGCGGGGACGCGGCCCCGACCGGCTGCTCGGCGAGCTGCGCCGGCGGCTCGAGGAGCGCCAGGGCCGGCTGCTGCTTGGCACCAGGGCGGCAACGCTGCGCCTGGAGCGCGGCCAAGTCGTCGGCGTCTCGGCGCGCGGGGATGGCGAAGTGCGGGATATTAGCGCCGGTGCGGTGGTCATCGCCGATGGCGGGTTTCCCGGCAATGCCGAGCTGTTCCGCCAATATATCGGGCCGCGGCCCGACCGGGTGCTGATGCGCCATGCCGGCAGCGCGATCGGCGACGGCCTGAAGATGGCCGCCGAAGCAGGTGCGGCGCTGATCGGGCTCGACCGCTTTTACGGCCACCTCTTGAGCCGCGACGCGATGGAGAATACGGGTTTGTGGCCCTATCCGCAGATCGATGCGGTCGCGACGGCTTCTATTGTCGTGGATCGGCGCGGCTGCCGGATCCTTGACGAGGGGCTGGGCGGCATTGCGATCGCCAACGACCTCGCCTGGCTCGACGACCCCTTATGCGCTACGGTGGTCTGCGACGCGCGGATCTGGGAGACCGCCGGCAGGGCCCCGCAGATCCCGCCCAATCCACAACTGCTTGCCGGCGGCGGCACGTTGCACCGGGCCGATACGATCGCCGAGCTGGCCGAGATGGCAGGGCTGCCATCGGAAGACCTGGCCGGGACCGTCGCCGAGTACAACGATGCGGTTCGCTTCAACCGGCTCTTGACATTGTTGCCCGAGCGCTCCACCCGCAGCGGCGCACCGCGGCGGATCGAGACCCCGCCATTCTTCGCGATCCCGATCTGCGCCGGCATCACCAACACGATGGGCGGCATCGCCATCGACCGGCACGGCCGGGTCAAGCGGCCCGACGGCTCGGCGATCGCCGGGCTGTACGCCGCCGGCGGCACCACCGGCGGGCTCGAAGGCGGCGGTGCGCTCGGCTATGTCGGCGGGCTGATCAAGGCCTGCGTCTTCGGCCTGCGGGTTGCCGAACATGCCGCCGGCCGGTGACGTCAAAAGGTTTGTGTCAGCAGGAGAGGGGTGCTGACGCCTTGGTTGCGGTTTTCGTGATTGAAGACGGCGAATAGGATGCGGTCCATCGAGGTGCGATCGGAGAAGACGCCCATCGGGCGGGTTCGCCGTCTG
>DASYBC010000064.1:0-46287 GCA_036500965.1 Allostellaceae bacterium
AGTCAAACGGCGGGCGGACGTCGTCGGTATCTTCCCCAACGAGGCCAGCATCACCCGACTGATCGGTGCCGTCCTGCTCGAGCAGAATGACGAGTGGCTGCTTGAGTGCCGCTACATGCAGATCGAGGGAATGGCTGAACTTACACCGCCGCTGATCGACGCCGATCCGACCAAATTGCCACCTATCGCTGCTTGACCAATGGCTACCTCAAACTCCACTCCGATTTACACCAGCTTGACGGACATGACCCCGCGCGGCGCCAGCGCTGAATGATTCTCGATGACGGTTTAAGCGGGCACAAACTGTTCTGCGGATGTGAAATTACGGAGTCCTGGCCGATGCGGCGGCGCGCCAGCCTGTTGCCAAAATCATATTTTCCACGCCACACCGAGAATCGAATGGTATTAGAAGGAGGTTTGCAGAACGCGCGCGTTGAGTTTTTTACCAGAAAGGCCAACAATCTATACTGTCTGTTGAAAAATAGATACGGATGGATGAATGAATTGATCCGCGACTTGGACACCGTTATAGAAATCGGTGCGGGTGCCGGATTTTTTCCGGCAGTTTATCGACAGGAAAATTATAGCTACTGAAAAATACTCTTATCAATGGGTCGATGCCTGTGTCGATGCGATGAACTTACCATTCGGTCTCGAAACAATCGATGTCGCAATCCGCCCTAACGTATTGCACCATTTTGCCCATCCGATAAAATTTCTGCTCGATCTCCATGGATACCTAAAGCCTTCTGGCTATATCTTGTTGCTGGAGCCCAATCCGAGCTTCCTACTGCTGTTGGCGCTGCGCGTGATGCGGCACGAAGGCTGGTCATTCGAGGTTGACGTGTTTGACCCGATGGCCCTTGCGAATGATCCTGCGGACCCGTGGTCCGGCAACAACGCGGTGAGCGAACTGATGTTCGGCGACCGCAAGGTGTTCGAGAAGCATGCGCCGGGATTTGAAATCGTCCACGACAATTTCTCCGAATGTTTGATGTTTGTTTTGTCCGGTGGAGTTACGGCCAAAACCAGAACTTTCGAGCTGCCGATGAAGGTGCTGAAAATCGTCGATGCGATCGACCGCAAATTATGCCGCCTATCGCCAAAAATCTTTGCGATGGCTCGATCTGTCGTTCTGCGGAAACGCATTGCGTGAGGAGACGGGGCGTGAGGAGACGGGCGGTTTGCCCGTGCACCTGGCCGCATCGCGAAGGACACCCCTTGTTAACATCGTCTGGCTTAGGCTGTGGGCAGCGCAACCGGGCACAACATCCCATGGTCAAAACGATCGCGATCGTAACTCCGGTGCTCGATGACTGGCTGTCGTTTGCTGGGCTCATGACCGATGTAGCCCAACAGTACGCCGGGTCCGATTTCGCGTTCCATGTCTACGCCGTCGATGACGGCTCGGTCGAGCCGTTCGATGCTGCAGATATTGCACTGCCGCGCGGCTCTTGCATCGGGTCGGTCGAAATCATCCGGCTTGCGGCCAATCTTGGCCACCAGCGGGCGATCGCGATCGGGTTGTGCGCAGTCGCCGAACGTGGCGAGGCCGACACTGTCGTAGTTATGGACAGCGACGGGCAGGACCGTCCGCTCGACATCGCCGCTCTTTTGGCCGCAAGCCGCCGGCAGCCGCGGCACGTCGTGTTCGCCGGCCGCGCCAAACGTTCGGAATCCGGAACTTTCAGGGTCTGTTATGGGCTTTATCGGCTGCTGTTCTACGCGCTGACCGGCGAAGCGATTAATTTTGGCAATTTCTGCGCGATGCCGATGGCCGCGGTTCGCCGGCTGGTTTACATGTCCGAGCTGTGGAACCACCTCGCGGCATCGGTCATGCGTTCGCGGCTGCCCTATCTGAGCGTGCCGACTGTGCGCGGCAGCCGCCGCGCCGGCCGCTCGCAAATGAACTTAATAGCGCTGATCATTCACGGCCTCAGCGCGATGTCAGTCTATGCTGACAAAATCTTTATCCGCGTGCTGCTTGCCGCCGGGCTGATCGCCGGGATCGCCGGGTTCGGCATCGCCGTCGTCGCGGCCATTCGGATCGCCACCGATCTGGCCATTCCCGGCTGGGCCACTGCCACAATCGGCGATCTGTTGATCATTCTGCTGCAGACTTTGGTCATTGTGATCGCGGCGAGCCTGACTGTGCTAGCGGCGCGGAGCAGCCGGCCGATCGTGCCAATAGTCGATTGCCGGTGCTTTGTCGCCGAGCGCGAGGGCTGCCAGCTCGGCCCGCGGCAGGCGGTGGTCGCGGCAGTGCGGTCGGCCGCATGAGCTACCGCTACATCGGCTCGGAGCTAGAGCTGTTCGCGTCGGCGACCAATTGGAAGACGTATCTTGGCGCAATACTCGGTCGCTTTATGGTCGGCCAGGTGCTCGAGGTCGGGGCCGGCATCGGCGCCAATACCGCCTATTTGCATAATCCCAATGTCGATGGCTGGACCAGCCTCGAGCCCGATCGCGATCTCGCCGACCGGATTTCGCAGCGGGCCCGCGGCGGCGAGTTTGCCGCGGCCTGCCGCGTCGTGAGCGGCACGATTGGTGACCTCGACCCGACCCTGAGGTTCGACACGATCCTCTATCTTGACGTGCTCGAGCACATTGCCGAGGACCGGGCCGAACTGGCTCGCGCCAGCGGCCATCTGACAGCCGGAGGCAACATCGTCGTGCTGGCGCCGGCCCATCAATTCCTGTTCAGCGCGTTCGACGCCGCAATCGGCCATTATCGGCGCTACGACCCGGCGGTCCTGTGCGCGCTGACCCCCGACGGATGTCGGCTCGAAACCTTTCTGATGCTCGACTGCGCCGGATTTTTCGCCTCCCTCGCCAACCGGCTGATGCTCGGCGCAGCATCGCCGTCGCCGCGGCAGATCGCCGTCTGGGACAAGCTTTTGGTGCCGCTGTCCCGCCGCCTCGATCCGCTGACCGGCCACAAATTCGGCAAGACGGCGCTCGCCGTATGGCGCGCCGAGGGCTGAGCCTCGGGCCGGTCAGTAGGGCCCGCAACCTTCTCCAGACGAGTTTGGATCCCGGCCGATGAACGCGAATCGGCGCGACTTGTTGCCGAACCCTCTTGCACTGCCGCCGCGCGGGGCCACAATCTGTCGCATGCAGACGACCAACGATATCCGCACCGCGTTTCTCGACTATTTCGCCAAGAACGGCCATCAGGTCGTGCCGTCGAGCCCGCTGGTGCCGCGCAACGACCCGACCCTCCTGTTCACCAACGCCGGCATGGTCCAGTTCAAGAACGTCTTTACCGGCGTGGAGAAGCGGCCCTACACGCGCGCCGTCACCGCGCAGAAATGCGTGCGTGCCGGCGGCAAGCACAATGATCTCGAAAACGTCGGCTATACCGCGCGGCATCACACGTTTTTCGAGATGCTCGGCAACTTTTCGTTTGGCGATTATTTCAAAGATCGGGCGATCGAGCTGGCCTGGAACCTGATCACCCGCGAGTTCGGGCTCGCGCGCGACCGCCTGTGGGTCACGGTCTATGCCGAAGACGACCAGGCGGCGGCGCTGTGGGCGAAGATCGCCGGGCTGCCGCGCGACCGCATCATCCCGATCGCCACCTCGGACAATTTCTGGGCGATGGGAGATCTCGGCCCGTGCGGGCCGTGCTCGGAAATCTTCTGGGACCATGGGCCGGGGATAGCGGGCGGACCGCCGGGCAGCGCCGAGGCCGATGGCGACCGCTTTGTCGAGATTTGGAACCTTGTCTTCATGCAGTACGAGCAGCTCCGCCCGGGCGAGCGCGCGGCCCTGCCGCGCCCGTCGATCGACACCGGCATGGGGCTCGAGCGCATCGCCGCGGTGCTGCAAGGCAAGCACGACAATTACGACATAGACCTGTTCCGCGCCCTGATCGAAGCGTCCGCCGATGCTTCGGGGGTGGCGGCGGACGGGCCGCACGCGGTGTCGCACCGGGTCATCGCCGACCATCTGCGCGCCTCGGCGTTTCTGATTGCCGACGGCGTGCTGCCGAGCAAGGAGGGGCGCGGCTATGTTTTGCGCCGAATCATGCGTCGTGCGATGCGCCATGCCCATCTGCTCGGCAGCAAGGACCCGCTGGTCTGGCGGCTGGTGCCGGCGCTGGTCAGGCAGATGGGAGCGGCCTATCCCGAACTGGCGCGCGCCGAGCCGCTGATCACCGAAACCGTGCGGCTTGAGGAGGAGGGGTTCAAGCAGACCTTGGGCCGAGGCCTCACCCTGCTCGAAGAGATGGCCGAAGGGAAGGGCCTGAAGGACGAAAGAACATTGGATGGCGGCGTCGCTTTTGCCCTTTACGACACTTACGGATTTCCGCTCGATCTGACCCAGGACATCCTTCGGCCGCGCGGCATCGACGTGGATATCGGCAAATTCGACCAGGAGATGGCAGCGGCGCGGGCCCGCTCGCGTGCATCCTGGGTCGGCTCGGGCGAGGCCGCGACCGAGGCGGTGTGGTTTGCGCTGCGCGAAGAATTGGGAGCCACCGAATTCCTCGGCTATGAGACCGAAACTGCCGAGGGCATTGTGGTGGCGATGCTGCGCGACGGCGCGCGCGTCGGCGAGGCGGAGGCAGGCGACGAGATCGCGCTGATCCTCAACCAGACGCCGTTTTATGCCGAGTCGGGCGGGCAGATCGGCGACACCGGCATTGCCATTTCAAGCGCCGGGGCCGAGCTCGCGGTGCGCGACACCGTCAAAAAGGCCGGCGACCTGCACGTTCACCTCGGCCGCTTGACCCACGGCAAATTAAAGGTGGGCGATGGCGTCGAGCTCAGGGTTGACGGTGTCCGCCGGCGACGGCTGCGCGCCAACCATTCGGTCACCCATCTGCTGCACCAGGCGCTGCGCCGGCGGCTCGGCGAGCATGTGACGCAAAAGGGCTCGCTGGTCGCTCCCGACCGGCTGCGGTTTGACTTCAGCCATCCAAAACCGCTGACGCCCGAAGATATTCGGGCGATTGAGGCCGAAGTCAACGAACGCATTCGGGCAAACGCCGCGGTGGGGACGCGCCTGTTGACCCCGGACCGCGCCGTGGCCGAGGGGGCGCTGGCGCTGTTTGGCGAGAAGTACCCCGACGAGGTTCGCGTCGTGTCGATGGGCGGAACACTCGATGGTGAGGACCGGCCATTCTCGGTCGAGCTGTGCGGCGGGACCCATGTCCGCCGCACCGGCGATATCGGGATATTCAAGATCGTCGCCGAGACGACGATCGCCTCTGGGGTGCGCCGGATCGAGGCGCTGACCGGCGCTGCGGCCGAAGCCTATCTGGCCGAAGAGGAAGGCGTCTTGCGAGAGGCAGCTGCGGCTCTGCACACGAGCCCGGCCGAATTGCCGGCGCGGATCGGCGGCCTGATCGACGAGCGGCGGCGGCTCGAGCGCGAACTCGCCGATGCGCGTCGCGCCTTGGCGAGCGCCGGCCCGGCCACCCGATCGGCTGAGAAGCGGATTGGCGAGATCGCCTTTGACGGCCGCATCGTCGACGACGTGCCCGGGCGCGAGCTCAAGTCGCTGGCCGACGATCTGAAACGGCGGATCGGCTCCGGCATTGTCGCCGTGGTGTCGCGGGCCGACGGCAAGGCGGCGATCGTGGTCGGCGTGACCCCCGATCTGGCGGGTCGCTTCGACGCGGTCGAGCTGGTGCGGATCGGGGCTTCAGCGCTGGGCGGCAAGGGCGGCGGCGGCCGGGCCGATATGGCGCAGGCGGGCGGCCCGGAAGCGGGCCAGGCCCAGGCGGCGCTCAATGCGGTCGAGCTGGCGATCGCTGCCACAGCGCAGGCGGCGCCGCTGGCGGTCGCCGATTAAGGCCGCTCGATTCGCGTTCTGCGCGCCGCGCTTACGGAGTACGGCGGTTGTGAATGCTGGCACTCGCTGCGGCGCAGGATCGGGGACGAATTTTTGACGATCGTTCACTAGCTAGCCGCACAAGGCGGCGCTGGGTGAACGAGAGCGGAATGAGCGGGGTCAAGCGCGGCGATCGGTCTTTGCTCCGGGGGGGCGCCTTCGGACGAATTGTCGCGATGGTTATGGTCGCGCTGGCCACCGGTTGCCAGCCGCTGCCGTTCCATCTCGATCCGTTGAGCGTCAACGGTCGCGATGGCGGGGGCACGCCCCCCTCTTATGCGGCACTGATGCGGATCGGCGACGCGGCTCGCGCGGGTGGGGATTTCGCCAATGCGCTCAGCGTCTTCCGCCGGGCTGCGGAAATCGAGCCAAGTGCTCCCGCGCCGTTTGTCGCGATCGGCGACACCTTGCTCGCGACCGGCGCGGTCAACGAGGCGATCCTCGCCTATAATTCGGCGCTGGCCCGCGATGCCGGCAATCTGCCGGCGCTGCTCGGGCTCGCCAAGGGCTATCTCGAGACCGGGCGCCCCGAGCTGGCGCTGGCTCCGTTAGCCAAAGCGGCGCCGCGGAGCCCGGACAACCCCAAGCTGCTGGTCCTCATCGGGGTCGCCGAGGATTGGACGGGTCGCCACCGGCAAGCGCAGGCCGATTACCGGCAGGGCTTGACAAAGGTGCCGGGCGACCCGGCCTTGACCGTCGATCTGGCCTTGTCGCTGGCATTGAGCGGCGATTATCCGAACGCGATCGCGGTGCTGCAGCCGGTCGCGATGGCACCGGCCGCCTCGGCGCAGGAGCGCCAAACCTTGGCGCTGATCTACGGCCTCGAAGGCAGCGTGGCCGAGGCGGCCCGGCTCGGCCGGATCGACCTCGACGAAGCCGCGGTCGAGCACAACCTTGCCTATTATCAGACCCTGCGCGAACTGTCGCCTGTGGCCCGCGGCCGGGCGATCCTATCGGCCGGAAGCAACCGCAGCGCGCCAGGCTCGTCCTGATTGCGCCCAAGCCCGAGCAATGCTCGCGCCGATCGATGCGATCGGGCCGATCCTATTCGCCGGCGCCGATCAGTGCTTGCCGAATGTATCCAACATGTTGATCGCGGCCGGGCCGAGCAGAACGATGAACAGAGTCGGCAGGATGAAAACGATCATCGGGACGGTCAGCATCGCCGGCAGCCGCGCGGCTTTTTCCTCGGCACGGGTCATCCGCGCAGCGCGCGATTCGATTGACAGCACGCGCAACGACTGGGCCAGCGGGGTGCCGAATTTCGCGGTTTGCTGCAAGGTGTTGACCACGGCCCGGATGGCGTCGGCATCGGTCCGATTGTTGAGATTGTCGAATGCCAGGCGGCGGTCCGGCAGAAACGTCAGCTCGGCAGCGGTGATCGCGAATTCCTCGGCGAGCTCCGGCCAGCTGGCGGCGAGCTCGCGGGCGACGCGGACCAGGGTCGCATCAAGGCTGAGCCCAGCCTCGGCGCAGATAACCATCAGGTCGAGCCCGTCCGGCAAGGCCAGCTGCAGCCGCTTCGCGCGCTTTCCGGCCGCGTTCTTCAGATAGATCCGCGGCGCGTGAAAGCCGAGGAAAACCGCGGCCAGCGCCGGCAGAAACCTGAATTCGGGCGAGGCCGGCATCAGTCGCAGCACATAGCCGTTGGCGAGCACGGCGACGCCGAACAGCGATGGCAGGCAAAGCCGTGCGAACAAGTAGCCGATCATCGCGTCCGGCGACCTGAGGCCGGCCCGGGCAAGCAGCAGGCGAGCTTCGCCGGCGTGCTTCGAACGCACCAGATCAAGGCGCGTCACCGCTTCGCGCATCAGGCCAAGCGGCCGGCGCGATTGTCGGCGGTTCCGCGAGGCCAGCGCCTGCCGGCGCAGCGCTTCCTTGCGCTCGACGATCTGCTCGAGCCGCCGTTCGAACGCATTCTTGGGGCGCACCGCCTGCCACATCGCGACACAGGTTGCCAGCACCGCGAGCGCGGCGAGCGTGGCGATCGCATCATCGAGCCCGATGCCGGCGGGCAGCCAATCGGCAACCCGCAGATCGCCAGACGGCATGGTCATCATATTTCGAACCGCGCCATCCGGCTCATGATCGTGACGCCGGTGAGCAGCATTCCGACCGCCACCCCGTCGAGGACAAAGCCGCGGGCGTCGTGAAACAGCGGTGCCAGGTAATCGGGCGAGGTCAGCATCAAGAGGCCGATCACCACGACCGGCAATCCCCCCAGGATCGCCGTCGTCGCGCGCGTCTCGCTCGACATGGCGTGCACCTTGGCCCGCATCTGCCGCCGGCGGCGCAGCGCGTCTGCCAAATTGGCGAGGGTTTCGCCCAGATTGCCGCCGGTCTCGCGCTGGACGCTCAGAGCGATGATGAAAAAGCGAAATTCCGGCGTGTCGATCCGCGTGGCGATGTCCCAGAGGAGCGCTTCAAGATCCCGGCCGAGCCGCATTCCACTCTCGACGCGGCGCAGCTCGCTGCCGACCGGGTCGGCGATCTCACGGCCCGCCCCGACGATCGCTTCGCTGATCGGCAGCCCGGAGCGCAGTGCCCTGACCATCAGGTCGATCGCATCGGGAAACATCGCGGTGAACGCGGCGACGCGGCGGTGTCCGATGCGGCTGACCATCAGGTGCGGGATCGCCATCCCGAGAAACAGGCCGACCAGCGCGCAAGTGGCAGTCCCCAGCCGAGTGAGGCCGATCAGGCCGAGTGCCGACAGCGCTGCGGCGCCGGCGATCACCAACGCATATTGGCCGATGGTGATGGTCTTCCCGGTGCGCGCCAGGCGGGCGGCGAGAAGCTCGCGGCGGGGCAGCCAGCGGCGCGCAACCCGGTCGAGGTTCGGGGTGGCGCTCTGAGCCCGGGCCAGCCGCGCCGCCTGAGCGGCGACCGGGACGCCCTTGGCTCGGTCGCGCACCATGTTCAGCCGCCGCTTGAAGCGCCGGCGGACGGCGCCGTTGCCAACCGCGACCGCGGCGGCGACAAAGCTCGCCACCACGGCGACCGCGGACAGGGCGGCAAGCCAATCGATCGGATCGAGCCCAGCCACCATTTCACCCGGCGGAAGACGATCGGTGCCGCACCCACGCCGACAGTATGCGCGCGCGCCTCATCAAATGATCTCGAGCAGAGGGCGGTCGAGCCCGTAATATTCAGCGCGCGGCAGAAAGAACGGACGCACCCCGCTCGACTTGAACACTCCGCGCAACCGGCCGTCGGTGCTTTCTCCCTGGAACTGGTAGCTGAACAGCTCCTGGGTGGTGATGATCTCGCCCTCCATTCCGACCACCTCGATCACGTCGGTCACGCGCCGCATGCCGTCGCGCATCCGGCTGATTTGCACGATCATGTGGACCGCGGCGGCGATCTGCGTGCGCACCGCATGCGAGGGCAGGTGGATCCCGGTCATCCCGACCATGTTTTCGAGCCGGGTCAGCGCCTCGCGCGGACGGTTCGCGTGGATCGTGCTCATCGATCCGTCGTGGCCGGTGTTCATCGCCTGCAGCACGTCGAGCGCCTCGGCGCCGCGGATCTCGCCGAGGATGATGCGGTCGGGGCGCATCCGCAGCGTGTTGCGCAAGAGTTCGCGCATCGTGATCTCGCCGGTGCCTTCGAGGTTTGGAGAACGGGTCTCCAGCCGCACGACATGGGGCTGCTGCAATTGGAGCTCGGCGGCGTCCTCGATCGTCACGGTGCGCTCGGCCGGGTCGATCAGCCGCGACAGCGCGTTCAACAGGGTGGTTTTGCCCGATCCAGTGCCGCCGGAGATCAAAATGTTGAGCCGGCAGCGCGCGGCGATTTTCAATAGGGTCGCCATCTCCGGCGAGATGTTTCCCTGCTGCGCCATGACGTCGAGGGTGATGGTCTTTTTCGAGAATTTGCGGATCGAGATCGACGGCCCGTCGATCGCCAGCGGCGGAATGATGATGTTGACCCGGCTGCCGTCGGCCAACCGCGCGTCGACCAGCGGCCGCGACTCGTCGATGCGGCGGCCGATGCGGGTGACGATCTTGGTGGCCACATTCATGACGTGCTGATCGTCGCGAAACGCCACGTCGGTCAGCTCGAGCTTGCCGCGCCGCTCGACATAGACCTGCTTGGCGCCGTTGACCATGATGTCGGTCACGGTCTCGTCCTCGATCAGCGGCTCGAGCGGGCCGAGCCCGAGCATGTCGGCAATCAGCGATTGAACCAGCTCGCGCTGCTCGAGAAAATTCAGCTGGTTTTTGGTTTCGCCGAGCAATTCCTTGACCCAGCCGTCGAGCTGCGCCTCGAAGGTGGCGCGCGGCATCTCGGCCGCGGCGGCGACATCCATGTGCTCGAGGACGAGCGGCTGGATTTGCGCCTTTGCCACCTCGATCGCGCCACGGTTGAGACGGCGCTGCGGCGCGGCCGCATCGGGCGCGGCATCGGGTTGCCCCGAGTTTAGCAGCGCCTGGATCAGCGCCGTGATCAGGTCACGGCGCTCAAGCGCGTTGGCCTCGATCCCGTGGCGCGGCAGGTGCGCCTGGACCGCGGTGTCGACGATCTTGGCCAGTTCGCCGCGGCTCAAGATCATCCGCCGCTCGGGTCGGATATCGCTGCTGAGCCGGGCGAGGAGCTGCTCGCGCGCCGCTAGCAGGCGGTCCTCCTGGCTGGCTTCGGCCGACGGTGGGCTCGCCGACGCCGGCGCCGGGGAGGGCGGCGAAATCGCGCTCGCCGCGCGCCGCGCCGACAATTCAGCGATGCGCGCGTCGAGCGCGCTATCGCCGTCGGGGCGCTTGAGAAAGCCTACCATGACGAGCGGATCGCAAACCGCCGGCGCTTTGGCGCCGCGGCGGCGGGGCCGGCGAGCAGTGCCGCGAGCTGGCGGAGCTCGCGTACCACCGGGCTGCGGGGTGCGGCTACCGGCAACGGCCGCCCCGAATTGACCGCGGCACCGGCCGATTTCGGATCGTAGGAGATCGCCATGTCGAGACCCTTGCCGATCCCCTTTTCGAATTCGCTCTTGCCGATCAGCGCGCGCTCGCCGATGGCGCCGGCCTCGACCAGCCACAGGCGCGCCTGCGGGGTCTGCTCGCGGATCAGGCTCTGCAGCCGGATCGTGTCGCGCAGGCCGGCGAGGCTGCGCTCGCAGATCAGCACGATGTGGCTCGCCGCAGCGAGCACGACCCGCTGAACCGGGGTGGCGCCGCGCGGCAGGTCGACCACGACGCGCACGAATTTGCGGCGCAGCTCGTAGAGCAGCATGTCGATCGCGCCGGCGTCGACCGTCAGGTGCTGCGCCGCCGAGGCTTCGGCCGCCAGCACCCGCAAATTCTCGCTGATCTTGACCATCGCCCGGTCGATGAACAGGCTGTCGATGCGCGAGGGCTGCTCGAGCGCTTCGCACAGCCCGCTGCCGGGCTCGGTGTCGAGCTTGAGCGCCACGGTGCCGAAATGCAGGTCGAGATCGAGCAGCGCCGTCCGCGCCGGATGCTCTTCGGCGAGAACCCAGGCGCAACCGACCGCGGTGGTGGTGGTGCCGCCGCCGCCGCGGCTGCCGGTGAAGACGACGACCTGGCCGAGCCCGCCATCGCCGCCGTCAGCGGCGGGCGAGCTTTTTTCGAGCACCGCGGCCAGCGCGTCGCGGCTTGGCGGCTTGATCAGATAATCGTCGGCGCCGGCCGCCAGCAGGTCGCGGTAGAGCGCCACGTCGTTGACGGCGCCGAGGGTGACGAGCTTGAGGTCGGCGCCGCCGACCGCGCGGGCGGCACCGATTTCGGCGATCGGCGCCGGCAGGTCGGCGAGGTCGAGCAGCAGAATCCGCGGCGTCGATCCCTGGCGAATGCGACGCAGCGCCGCGTCGAGCGTATCGGTGACGGCGAGCTCGTCGTCCAGTTGCAGCTCGCGGATCACCCCTTGCAGCCGGTCCAATGTCGTCTGGTCGCGCAGCACGGCGAGCACGCCCTCGCGCGCCGGACCGAGGGCGGTTTTCGCGCGCGCTGCCCTCATTGGCCGACGCCTGCGCCGCTTGCCGCGCCGGAAGCTCCGCCGCCGCTCGACCCGATCGGTCCCAGGCTGGATTCAGCCGGAAGTTGCACCTTGCCTTTGAGGTAATTATCGACCGCGTTTGCCGCCGTCTCGCCATCTGCCGCGGCCAGGCTGCGGCCGCCAGCGAGATCGGCCGGGCTCGCCACCATCAGACCGAGATCGACCGCGGTCGCGCAGCCGAAATTGCTGGTCGGCGCGTTGGAGAAGTCGCTCGCCGGCCGCATGCTCCAATTTGGGCAGCGCGGCAGGGTCACGGCATAGCGGCCGACCATGACTACGGCGCGGTCAGGCGGGATGCCGGCGAGCGGGCGGTAGTCGGCGACGATGCCCCAGCGCAAGAGTCGGCGCGAGATCGCCGCGGCACGGGCATCCGCCAATCCCGGCGGGCCCGAAGCGGCGATATCGACGCGGTCGGCCGGGCGGACGCCGCCCACGGCGACCAGCCGGTCGAGGCGCGCATCCTCGCTCACGGCGAGACGCGCCGAGCCCGGAGCAAACGCGAACGCCAGCTCGCTGGTCGCGCCGTTGACTCGCAGCTGGTTTGGCGCCTCGCTTTGGCTGTATTCGGCAACTCCGGGCACGCAGCCAACCAGCATTGACAGCAACATTATCGCGATTGGGCAGAAATTCCTTCTCATGGCCCGTTCTGCTCCTCAATCCAGTCGGAACCCGGCCGGGCCGATCAGGCCGCTGCCGCCGCTGTTGAGCGGCCCGCGCGCCGGCCCCGGCAGGCTTTGGCGCCAGGTATCGCCCCACAGCACCTGTTGCGCGTCGTGCGGTGCTACCCACCCGTCGAGCGGGCTCGCGAGCGTCGCCGACGTCGGCTCTACCAAATAAGGCGTTACGATGACGACCAGCTCGGTCTCGTTGTGTTGAAATTCGTTCGAGCGGAACAGCGCGCCGAGGATCGGGATGTCACCGAGCCACGGAACCTTTGATAAATCTTGTGCAGTATTGTGCTGTAGCAGTCCAGCGAGCGCGAAACTTTGTCCGCTGGCGAGCTCGACCGTGGTTTCAGCGCTATCCTCGGTGAGAGCCGGGATCAGGAATCCCTGCTCTTGCACCGCGTGCGCGTAATCCAACTGGCTTACCTCGGGCCGGACCCGCAAATTCAAATGATCGGCATCGATGATCGTCGGGGTGAAGGCCAGTTGGACTCCATATTGTTTGAACTCGATCGTGATTGCTACTGCGGTTCCGACCGAGCCGGATTGCGGAACCGGTATCGGGAATTCGCCTCCCGCGAGGAAGTTTGCCGTCTGCCCCGAGACGGCGGCCAGATTTGGTGCGGCCAAAACTGTTAGAAAGCCTTCGGTCGCCAGCGCCTGTACCGTGGCCGAGACCGCTTCCCCGGTGAGTTTTCCGACGCTGATGTAACTGGGGACAGCGCCGCTGGGGAGCGTGGGCACATTGTTTGTCATGAAACGCAAGCTCGTGCCCAGCTTGCTCCAGTTTATGCCGATCGTCTTCAAGATGCTTCGGTCGACCTCGGCGATCGTAACGTGCAGGCTGACCTGGTTCGGGATAGCGACGGTGAGTCGGTTGATGATCTTCCCGCCTTTGACCCCGGCGACGGCTGCATTGGCCAGGCTGCGCACCTTTTCGGCCTGACCGGCACTGGCGACCGTGCCGCTCAACACCAGGTTCGAGTCGAGTTGGGTGAACGAGATCGGCGCCCCCGGCACCAGCTGGCGCAGCGACTGGCGCAATTGCGACAGGTCGAGATCGACCCGCACCGGGGCGTTGAGCAGCACCTGGTCGTTGGCGTCGACCGCATAGATGACGGTCGCGCCCGGCGATTTTGCGCTGACATAGATCAATGTCGGCGATTTGACCTGGACATCGGCGATGTCGGGGCTGGCGACAAACACGGTGCTCGCCGCCCGCGGCAGCCGGATCAAGATGCCGTTGCCGACCTCGAGCCGGATCGGCCGGCCGTTGGCCGGGATCGGCGTCGCCTCGCCCCGGTAGGAGGGGTCGGCAGGCGCGGCGCCCGGCGGCTGCGGCTCGGCCGCCAACGCCGCAGCGGCGAGCCCCAGCCAGACCATTGCCGCGGCCAGGCCGCAGCGAGATGGCGCGGAGCGCGGCAACGGGATCATCAGGAACCTCGGGACGCAGGTTGCGACGAGACAGATGTACCGTTATTGCCACTGCCGCGCAATATGGTTACTAAACCATCGCTAGAGTTTTGCCCGCCAGACCGCCTTGCCAGCAGCTGGCTGACATCACTGTCGAGGGTGAAATCGCGCTGGCGGGGGTTGTCGTCGCGGCGGTTGCCGATGGGATCGGCCGCGGCGGCGGGAAGGGGCTTGGCGCTGTCTGCTGCGGCGAGGCTGCGCAGGCTGAGCGACAATTTGCCGATCTCGGCGGCGACGGCGATGATTTCGCACTCTTTGGGCGTTACCTCGAAGGTCACGGTCCGCGCCAGCGCCGCCTGGCCGTCCTTGCTGTCGAGTCGCTGATCGATCGCGATCACGCGCAAATCGCGCAGCACCGTTTCCGCCGCCTTGTGCTGATAGCCGTTGCCGCCGGCGCCCGGTTGCGGCACCGGCAGGGTGAGCAGCAGGTCCACCCGGTCGCCGGGCATGACAAAGCCGGAGACGTCGGCGGTCACATCGACCGGCACCGAGACCGCGCGCATCCCCGGCTGCAGCACCGCGGCGAGAAAGCCGCGGTCGCCGGGGGCGACGATCTTGGCCCTGATGATCGGCTCGCCGGCCGCAAATGGCGCGCGCGCCACCGAGCTGGCGAGCGACTTCTCCGCCGCCGGGGCGGCCACGATATAGTCGCTGCCGATCGCAGCCGCTGGCCAGGGCCGCGCGGCGAGGTCGGCCGGCTTCAGGATCTGGCCGCGGCCGATCGCGACCCGGGCTACCAGGATCGCCTTTTGCGGCGGCGGGGGCGGGGCCGCGGCGACCACCGGCCGCTGCGCCAGCCACGAGTGCACCAGCATCGCGGTGCCGCCGGCGAGCAGCAAGGCGATCGCGAACAGGAAGAGGGTGCGGCCGCGCATCGTCGCTGCTCAGGCGAAATATGGTTCGAGGGTTACGATCAGCGCCGCGACCGCGATCGCCACCCCATATGGCACCGGCGCCCCGCTCCAGGTGCCGGCAACCGCCGCGCCGGGGTCCGGAACGCGGCGGCGCCATGCCCCGACCCGCGCGCCGAGCGGGGTCAGGCAGGCGATCGCCAAAACCCCGCCGATCAGGCCGGTCAGCACCAGCAGCGGCAGCGCCCGTTCGGCGCCGGCCCATAAGACCGACGCGGACAAGAGCTTGACGTCGCCGCCGCCGATCAGGCCGCGGGCAAAAACCAGCGCGCCGGCGAGAAACATCGCGGCGGCGCCGGTCACGGCGACGGCCCCGGCGGCCAGGCTCGCTTCGGCGCCGGTCGCGAAGCCCAGCGGCCACAGCGCACACAGCGCCAGGACCAGCGGGTTCGGGATCACCAGCCGGCGAGCATCCTCGATCGCGGCCGCGGCCATCAACAGGGCAAAGCCGAGCAGCGCGATCAGGTGCAGGCCGGGCGCCATCAGGCACCCAGACGCAAAGCGAGGGATGGCGCCGGCCACGCGGCGCCGAGCAGCCCGGACCCGAGGGGCGCGGCTGCGAGGGTGGTGACGATGGCGGATCGAGGCAAATGCTTCAGCCGGCCAGCCATACAGGGCTCCATGACGAGGGTCAGCGCGGCTGCATTGTCGAGCCGATTGCCTAAGGAGGGATTAACCCCGGCCGATCCGGCGATCGGGCGGACCGCCTGGATCGGCGCCGTGCCGGGGGCGCACCCCGGCGAAAGCGGGCGGCAGCATTGCGGCGGAGCGCTTGATTTCGCGGCGCCTTCTGCGGATCAGTGCGCCGTGACTCGGCCGGTCGAGAGCCCGGCCCGACCCCACCCGACAAAGCGATTGCGGCGATGAGCAGACTGCGCAGGCCGGAGCCCGACGATGGCGGATCGCCGGCGCTCGCCAAGCCCGGCGCGGCAGGCCGGGGGGTGCGCTCGGATTGGCTGCTGCTGGGCGGCGCCTTTACCGCGTTCACGGTCAGCGCCGGGTTGATGCAGTCCTATGCGATCTTCCTGGTCGCCTTCATTCAGGATTTCGCGTGGAGCCGGGCCGAGACCTCGATTGCCTATTCGGTCTCGCAGCTGGTCGCCGGCGCCAGCTCGCCGCTGGTCGGCGGCTTGGTCGATCGGCTGGGGCCGTTTCACCTGCTGCTGCTCGGCGGCGGCCTCTTGATCGCCGGGCTCTTGGGTTGCGCGCATATGGGCTCGCTGTGGCAGATCATCCTTTCCTATGGGGTGGTCATGACCGTTGGCGCCAATTGCCTCGGGCTGGTGGTGTTCGTGCCGATCCTGTCGCGACGGTTTGTGCGCCGGCGCGGGATGGCGATTTCGGTCGTCCAATCGGCCAACGGCTTTGCCCGCGCCTGGTCGGCGCCAGCGGCGCAATTCCTGATCTCGGCGATCGGCTGGCGCGAGACTTATCTCGTCGAAGCCGGATTTATGGGCGCGATGATGCTGCCCTTGGCGCTGCTGTTCCGCCGCGCCGCGCTGCCCACGCGTACCCCATTACCGCAGCGGGCCGACCCGAGAGCGGGAATGCCGCAGCCCGCCGGCTCGCCGTCGCCGGGGTGGACCCTGGCCGAGGCGGCGCGCACACCGCATTTCTGGCTGCTGTTCGCGGTCTATCTGTTTACCGGGCTCGGCAGCTTTCTGGTCTCGCTGCACCAGCTCGCTTTCGCCGTCGATCGCGGCTTCGACAAGCTTTACGCCGCCGAGGTGCTGGGGCTCGGCAGCTTTCTCGCGATCGCCGGCACGATCCTCACCGGCGCCTCGTCCGACTATATCGGGCGCGAGCTGTCGGCGATCCTGGCCTACGCGGTCTCGATCCTCGGCGTCGTCTGCGCCCTCTTTATCACCGGGCCGAAGCAGAGCTGGCTTTTATGGCTGTTCGCGTGTTGTTTCGGGCTGACCTGGGGGGCGCGCGGGCCGGCGATCACGGCCAAGACCGCCGACCTCTTTCCCGGCCGCCAGCTCGGCACGATCCTCGGCGTGATCACGATCGGCAGCGGCATCGGCTCGGCCGCCGGCTCCTGGGCGGCGGGCTGGATCTTCGATCTCTCCGGCAGCTACGAGTTGGCCTTCAGCCTGTCGATCGCATCCTACGCCTGCGGCTGCATCGCGTTTTGGGCACTGCGCCGGCCGCCGGCGCGGCGGCAGCCGCCCCAGGGTCAGGCAGCACCTCAGACGGCGGCGAAATCGATCAGCTGACGCACCGGGGCGCCCGATTTGAGCGCGGCGAAGCCGTCGTTGACCTCGCTGAGCTTGAGCTTGCCGGAGATCAGGTGGTCGAGCTTGAGACGGCCCTGGCGCCACAACGACAAGAGCCGCGGCATGTCGACCCGGAAGCGATTGCCGCCCATCGAGGTGCCCTGGAGCTTGCGGTCGCGCAGGAAATCATAGCCGTGCAATTCGATCTTAACGCCGAGCGGGACCATGCCGATGATCGTCGCGGTGCCGCCGCCGCGCAGCATCTGAAACGCCTGCTCGGCCGTCGTTTTGGTGCCGAGCGCCTCGAACGAGTAATGCACGCCGCCGCCGGTCATGTCGCGGATCGCCTTCACCGGGTCGGCGTTGCTGGCGTTCAAGGTGTCGGTGGCGCCCAATGTCTTCGCGAGCTCGAGCTTCGCCGGCACGGTGTCGATCGCGATGATGCGTTCAGCCCCGGCGAGCGCCGCGCCATTGACCGCCGACAAACCGACCCCGCCGCAGCCGATCACCGCGACGGTCGAGCCGGGCTCGACCTTGGCGGCGTTGAACACGGCGCCGACCCCGGTCATGACGCCGCAGCCGACCAGGGCCGCGCGATCGAGCGGGATGTCGGGGTCGATCTTCACGATCGCGTTTTCGTGCACCAGCATCTGTTCGGCGAACGATGACAGGTTCAGAAACTGGTTCATCAATTGGCCGCCCTGCCACGACAGGCGACGCGACACGCCGGGCGGCAATTTTACCTCGGTGTTCTCGCACAGATTGGGATGGCCCGTGACGCATTGCGGGCAGGTGCCGCAGAACACCGAAAGGCAGGTGATGACGTGGTCGCCGGGCTTGACATAGCTGACGCCGTCGCCGACCGCCTCGACGATCCCGGCCGATTCATGACCCAAGACGCACGGGGTCGGGTGCGGATAAAGGCCTTCGATAAAATGCAGATCGCTGTGGCACAGCCCGGCAAAGGCGGTGCGGATCAGCACCTCGCGGCTGCCGGGCTTGGTCAGCGCCACCTCTTCGATCGTCAGCGGTTGATTCGCGGCATGCAGCACGGCGGCTTTCATCGGGGTCTCCTAGCCTCACTCGTCATTCCCGCAAAAGGCTGGAACCTTGGGTCGCAGGGGCTCGGACAGTGGCCCTTGACCCCGCTTGCGCGGGGGTGACCGGGGATAATAACCAATTCAGGATCAATTCGCCGGGCCGCTCAAGCCATGAAGTTGAGCCGCAAGCCAGGCTCGGGCCAGTCCATCTGCCCGAGCTGGCCGGTGCCCGAAAGGGTGATAAAGGCAGTCTTCATATCGGCGCCGCCAAAGCAGATATTGGTCGGGTAGACGTCCGGCATCTTGACCTGGCGCACCACCCGCCCGTCGGGGGCGATGACGGTGATGTGCCCGGTGATCAGGGTGGCGACGCAGACATTGCCCGAGGCCTCGACGGCAAGGCTGTCGAAACGCTGGAAGCCGGGCAATCCGCAGACGAGGCGCCCGCCATAGGGCGCCGGGAACGCCTCGGTGCGCAGGACGCCGGGCGAGACGATGTCGAACGCAAACAGCCGCGAACTCTCGGTGTCGGCGACATAGACGGTCTTTTCGTCGGGCGAGAGCCCGACACCGTTGGGCGTCAGCATCGGGTAGGCCAGCTCGACGAGCTTCGTGCCGTCCGGCAATGCGTAATAGAGTCCGCCATGGTCGCGGTGGTGCGCATACCTCTTGCCGAGATCGGTGAAATAGAAGCCGCCCTGGCGGTCGAACACGATGTCGTTCGGCGCCGACAGTTTATGGCCCTGGCACTCGCTATAGAGCACGCGCGTGTCACCGGTCTTTGGATCGATCCGCTGGATCGTGCCGCCGCGGTAGTCTTTGGCCGGGCCGGTCGATAGGAACCCGCCCTGGGCGTATTCGTTGCCGCCATTGTTGCACACATAGAGGGCGCCATCGGGGCCGAGCGCCAGGCCGTTGGGGCCGCCGCCGGCATTGCCGACCGGTGATTTGGCGCCGTCGCGGGCGATGCGGGTGACCGCCGCGCCGGCGATCTCTCCCAAGACAACCGAGCCGTCGGCCATCGCCACCGGACCTTCCGGAAACCGCAAACCGTCGGCGACTACGCGTATCTCGGGCATGCTGCGCTCCTCTCCGCGGGTCTCGGGCATGCTGCGCTCCTCTCCGCGGGCTCATCGGCATTGGGCGGCGGGAATAGTGTCGCCCGCCAACGGCCGGCGTCAAGCGGCGGTGCCCTTGGTGATGACGCTCTCGGCCGTGGCACGGTTCGCCGTTGACAGGCGGGCGCTGACACCGTCAGCTGCGGCCGGGCGATGGGGTTCGCCCTATAACCGCCCCGATGGCTGATGACCCCTGACGCGATCTCCGATGGATCGGGAGGGGTTGATGGCGCGATCAAGGCAATCCTGCGACCGTAAGCGCGGCGCCGTATGAGCGCGCGCGACATCCTATTGCAGGTCGCGCAGGTGGTCACGGTGCTGGCCTTTGCCCCTCTGCTTCAGGGCGCCATCGTGCAGTTCGAGGAGCGGGTGCAGCGGGCGCAGGGTCCGGGGCTGCTGCAGCCCTACCGCGATCTGTGGAAGCTGCTTCACAAGCAGATCGTGGTGCCCGAGACGGCGTCTTGGATCTACTGGTCGGCGCCGGTCGTGGCCTTCACCGCGATGCTGACGGTGCCGATCCTGATCCCGGTGCTGACCGATTTCCCGCTGCCGTTGTCCGACATGGGCGACATCCTGGGCGGCGGCCTGATCCTAACCTTGGGCTCGTTCATGATCGTGCTCGCCGGGCTCGACAGCGGCAGCGCCTATGGCGGCATCGGCTCGAGCCGCGCGGTGATGGTGACGATCCTGGCCGAGCCGACCCTAATCCTGGTGTTCGTCGGCATCACCTTGCTGGCGAAATCGATGATCCCCTTTGTCGTCAACCATCTGCTAGTCGGCAGCGCCGCCGTCTACTGGGGGCCGGCCCATCTCTTCCTGGTTGCCGCATTCTTCATCCTGATCCTGGTCGAGACCGACCGACTGCCGATCCATTCGAGCACGCATATTGAAGTCTACATGATCGAGGAGGCCCGCATCCTCGAATATTCGGGGCCATTGCTGGCGCTGCTCAAATGGTCGTCGATGATGAAGCAGTTCATCCTCTATACGATCTTCTGCAACGTGCTGCTCCTGCCCTGGGGGCTGTCGGATCAGGGCAGCGCCATCGGAGCGGTCGGCGCGCTTGCCGCAGTTCTGGCAAAGTTCCTGCTGGTGGCTCTGGTTGTCGTGCTGGTCGAGACCGCGCAATCGCGGCTGCGCTTCTACCGCTACCAGGAGCCGCTCGCCGCCTCGTTCCTGCTCGCCGTGCTGGCGATCATCGGGACCCAGGTTTAGCCGTGCTTGCGGCTCAGCTCGACCCGCTCGCCGCCTCGCTGGTCAGCCTTTTGGCGATCGCCAGCCTGCTGCTCGCCTTTGTCATGCTGGGGTCGCGCTGGCTCGACAATTATCTTTACGCCTTTGCGGCGCAATCCTGGATGATGGCCGCGCTCGGGGTCGCGGTCGGCTATTTCGCCGCCGCCCCCGAGCTCTACCTGATCGCAGCGCTGAGCGCGGTCTTTCGCGGGCTGGTGCTGCCCTACCTGATCTGGCGGATGATCCGGCGGCTCAATATCGCGCGCGAGCTGCACGAGGCGCTGCGCCCGGCCTCAGCGCTGGTCATCGGCGCGCTCGGGGTGATCTTCGCGCTCGCCGTGTCCTCCAGAATTGCGGGCCCGCTCGGGCTCGGCGGCTCGGCGGCGGTCCTGGCGCTGACGGTCATGTTGGCGACGGTGCTGATCGGCTTTCTGATGCTGGCCATCCGCCGGGAGGCGGTCAGTCAGGTCATCGGCCTACTGGTGCTCGAAAACGGCATTCGGCTCGGCGCCCAGATCCTGATCCCCGGCATGTCGCTCTTGATCGAGCTGATGATCCTCGCCGATGTTCTCGCCGCGGTGGCCTGCCTCGGGGTCCTGGTGCGCTATCTCTTGAGCCAATTCGGCAATGCCAGCACCGCCGAACTGAAGCGGCTGGTAGGCTAACAGTGGTCGGCGCGCTGCTGCTGGTCCTGGTCATGGCGCCGGCGCTCGCCATCCTTGGCTGCATTGTGGCGCGCCCGCATCAAGCCGCGATGCTCAACCTCGCCGCCAGCATCGTCGTCTTTGCCGCTGCCGTGCCGCTGACGGTGCTGAGCGGCGGTGTCCCCCATTACTATTGGGGAAACACGATCATCCTCGACGCGCCGGGCGCCTGGGTCGCATTGTGCGCCGCGATCGTCTACCTCCTGTCGTCGATCTATGCCGTCGGCTATATGCGGCTGCTCGGCGAGCACGAACGCCTGCCGTCGTTTTACGCGCTGTTCGCCGGCTTCGCGCTGACGATCCTCGTCAGTCCGCTGATGAACAATGCGGCGGTCTATTGGATCGCGATCGAATTGACCACCCTCGTGAGCACCTTTCTGGTCGCGTTCGAGCGGGCGCCCGAGAGCATCGAGGCGGCTTGGAAATACATCGTCATCGTGTCGACCGGGCTCAGCCTCGCATTGCTCGGCACCGTGCTGTTTTATTGGAACGGCAGCTTTGTGCTCGGCCCGACCTACGCGATGACCTGGGACGCGCTGCGCCGGGCCGCGCCGAGCATGAACCCGACGCTGGCCGTGCTGTCTTTCCTGCTGGTGCTGGTCGGCTACGGCACCAAGGTTGGCTTGGCGCCGATGCACACCTGGCTGCCGGACGCGCACAGCGAAAGCCCGACGCCGGTTTCGGCGATGCTGTCGGGCGCGCTGCTCAACGCCGCGATGCTCGGCATCGTGCGCTATCTGGCGATCGTCAACGCCGCGCCGGCAGGCGCGCTGCCGCGTCTGGCGCTGGTCGTGCTGGGCGCTCTGTCGCTGTTGATCGCGGCCCTGTTCATCGTCCGCCAGCAGAACGTCAAGCGTTTGATGGCCTATTCGAGCGTCGAGCATATGGGCGTCATCGCGCTCGGCTTCGGTTTTGGCGGTGCGTTCGGGGTGGCCGGGGCGCTTTATCACATGCTGAACCACTCGCTGAACAAGTCGCTGATGTTCTTTGGCGCCGGCAATATGATGCGCAGCTACGGCAGCAAGCAGATCGGCCGGATCGGCGGGGTCGGCCGCCGCTTTCCGACGCAGGCGGGATTGTGGCTGGCCGGCGCCGCTGCGATCACCGGGGCGCCGCCCTTTGCCCTCTTTCTCAGCGAGCTGGTGGTGCTGCGCGCCGGCTTGCGCCATTCCTTCGCCTGGGCGGCTTATCTGATGACGGCGCTGCTGATCGTGATCTTCATCGGGTTTCTCAACCATTTCCGGGCGATGTATGGCGAGGCGCCGGACGATGCGGCGCCGGCGGCCCCGGTGCGGCCGCTTGGCAGCTGGTGCGTCGCGCCGATGTGGCTGGCGCTCGCCCCGCTTCTCGTATTCGGACTGTGGTGGCCGCAGCCGATCTGGGATTTTTTCGGCCGGATCGCGCAGCTTCTGGCGAGCGCCGGGCAATGAGCGCAGCACCCGATGCGCCGCTGCTGCGGCCCGAGGAGCTGCCGGGCGCCACGTCACGCGCCCTGGCCGAGGGCGGGCGCATGCAGATGGCCTATGCGTGGTGGCCCGAGCCGGACGCGCCCGGCCCGAGAATGATCGAGCTGCGCTATCTGATCGACCGGTCGCCCGGGCACCAATTCGCGGTGTGGCGCTGCCGGCCGCAGGGCCCGGTGCCGAGCCTCGCCCCGATCGCTCCGCTGCTGGGCTGGTACGAGCGCGAGATCACCGATCTGTTCGGCCTCGAATTCGCCGGCCACCCCGAGCCGCATCGACTGGTTCTGCGGGAGGGCGCGCAGCCGGTGCTGCCGCCATTCGATCCCGACTACCCCGCCGACGCCGCCGTGCCGGTCGATCAGCGGCGGCGCTTCATCCCCGAGATGGCCGGCCCCGAGATCGCCGGCGCCGGCGCCGACGTGCAGGAATTGCCGTTCGGCCCGATCCGCGCCGATGTCGTCGAATCGGCGGAATTCCTGTTCCATTACATCGGCGAGGCGATCCTGCACTATCAGCCGCGGCTGTTCTTCAAGCATCGCGGCATGGAAAGGCGGTTCGAGGGGCTGCCGCCCGAACCCGCGGCGGTGCTGGCCGAGCGCATCTCCGGGGTCGGCAGCGTCGCGCATGCGCTCGCCTATTGCCAAGCGGTCGAGGACGGTTGCCAGTGCGTCGTGCCGCCGCGCGCCCAGTCGTTGCGGGTGCTGCTCGCCGAGCTCGAGCGCCTGTACAACCACCTGCATTACCACGGGCATCTGGCGCATGCGACGACGCTCAAGGTGGGCGAGGCCGAAGGCAAATTGCTCGAGGAGCGGCTGAAGCAGCTGAACGCGCGGCTGACCGGCAGCCGGCTGTTGCGCGGCGTGCTGACCCCGGGCGGGCTGCGCCGCGATCTCGCACCCGAGGGCTGGCTCGCCGACGCGCTCGTCGCTTTGCAGCCAGAGATCGATGCCTACACCGATCGCCTCGCCGGCACCGACAGCCATCTCGACCGACTGATCACCACCGGCCTGCTCGACCGCCAGACCGCGTTGGATCAAGGGGCGACGGGGCCGGTCGGGCGCGCCTCCGGTCTTGATCGCGACCTGCGCCGCGACCACCCCTACGCCGCCTATGGCGAGATGCCGCTGAGCATCCCGGTCGATGAAGCCGGCGATGCCGACGCGCGGTTCCGGATCCGCATCGCCGAAATCGGCGTCAGCCTTGATTTGATCCGGCACCTGCTGAACCGGCTTCCCGACGGGCCGGTGCGCAGCCAATGCGCGCCGCCGCCGGGCGGAGAAGGGCTCGGCTGGAGCGAGTCGCCGCGCGGTGCGCTCTATTACGCGGTGCATTTCGCTCGCGATCGCCGCCTGGCGCGGGTCAAGATCAAGTCGCCATCCTTCTCGAACTGGCGCGTGTTCCCGTTCACCGTGCATCAGACCAACATGATGGACTACGCGATCAACGAGGCCAGCTTTGGCCTGACCATCGCCGGCTGCGACCGCTAGTGGTATGCACCAGGTAGAGAGCCCCCGCTTCCTATTTCTCGCCCCCCGCGAAAGCGGGGGTCCAGGTGCGGCGACTAGGGTGCGGGCGGCCCCCGGTTCAAGCCAGGGCTAGATCTGGGTTCCCGCTTTCGCGGGAATGACGAAAAAACGGCGCGCACCCAGTGTCAGGTTAGCACCATTAGGAGGCCCGATGCGGCTGTGGACACTGTTTGGATTGCGCGCCGGCAAGGCGACGACGCCGTGGCCGTCGGGCGCGGGCGCCGATGGCCAGGAGGGCGTTCTCGGCATGCCGCGATATCGGCCCGAACTCTGCCGCGAGGGCTGCGCCGAATGTGCCGAAATCTGCCCGACCCAGGCGATCACGATCGCCGATCCGGCCGGTTCGGGCCCGCCGCTCGAAATCGATTACGGGCGCTGCGTCGTCTGTCAATTATGCACCGAAATATGCCCGACCGGGGCACTGGCGCCCTCTGCCGATTGGGCCTTTGGCGTGCGCCGGCGCGAGGACCTCGTATGGCGCAGCGAACCCGCTATTGGCGCCCCAGTCGAGCGATCGCCCGGCGGGTTCCGCCGCAGCCTGCACATCCGCCATGTCGATGCCGGCTCGTGCAATGGCTGCGAATCCGAGCTGCAAGCGCTCAACAACCCGTTCTACAATTTACATCGCCTTGGCATCTTCTTCACCGCCTCGCCGCGTTTCGCCGATCTCTTGCTGGTCACCGGCCCGGTCACTTATGCGATGCAGGCGCCGCTGCGCGCCGCCTATGAGGCGATGCCCGAGCCGCGCTGGGTCATGGCCACCGGGACCTGCGCCGTCTCGGGCGGTGTGGCCGGCGGCGGCTATGCCTGCGGCCACGGGCTCGACGGGGTATTGCCCGTCGATCTCTATTTGCCGGGCTGCCCGCCAAACCCGGCCGCGATCATCGAGGCGTTGCTGATGTTCCTCGGCCGGATGCCGCAGCGCGCCGCCGGAGGCCAGCTTGCCGAATGATCTGCTGGCTGCGGCGGTATTCCTATGGCTTGTCGCCGCTGCGGTCGCGCTGACCGGACGGTTCTTCGCGGCGGCGCGCGGGCTGCTGGTGCTCGGCAGCCTCGCTGGGGTTGCTGCGGCGCTGCTGGCGCTGCCCGCCGGGACTGCAGCGGTGGCGTTGCCGACGCGATTGGCCGGGGAGGGGATCGCCTTTCGCCTGGCGCCGCAGGCCCTGTGGCTGCTGGGCTTTGGCCTGGTTCCGGCGGTCTTTGCCTGCTGGATCGGCAGCCCGGCGCCGCGAGGCCGTGCCCAATGGCTGCTCGGCGCGGCGCTGAGCCTCCTCGGTGCGCTTGGCGTTTTCGGCCTCGACAATGGCGCGGGGCTGCTGATCGCCTGGGAGGTCATGAGCTTTGGCGGGGCGCTGATGTTGCTTGGCGAGCGGCTGTCCTCGGTAAGCGGCCGCTCGGTCCTGTTCATGCTGGCGCTGCTCGAGGTCGGTGCGGTCGCTTTAATGCTGGCGGTGGCGCTGCTCGCCGGCTCGGGCGGGACCGTGTCATTCGCGCAGTTTCCGGCAGCGGCGCTGTCGCTCGGCGGCGCCGCGCAGGTTTTCGTCGCGGTGCTGCTGGTAATCGGCTTTGGCGCCAAGCTGGGGCTGCTGCCGTTCTACGAATGGTTCCCGTCGGCTTACACGGCCGGCAGCGGCGCCAGCGGGGCGCTGCTGTCCGGCGTCGTGCTGAACGCCGCCTTTTTTGGCCTCAGCCGCGGCCTGCTCGACTGGATGCCCGGCGCTCGGGCGATTGCCGCGACCGGGCTCGGCGAGCTCGTCATCGCCGCGGCGGTGCTGAGCGCCATTCTGAGCGCCCTCTACGCGTTCCAGCAGGAGGATTGGCGCGGGCTCCTCGGCCTCTCCTCGGCCGAGAACGCCGCGATCGCGGTCGCGGCGCTCGGTGCGGCGCTGATCTTTCGCGGCGACCGCCTGCCGCAGCTGGCGAGCCTCGCCTGGACCGTGGCGTTGCTGCATCTGGCTGGCCACGCGCTGGCCAAGGGCGGGTTGTTTCTCGCCGCGGACGGGGTTTTCCGCGTCACCGGAAACTATACGATCGCTCACGCCGATTTGCTGCGTCGCGCTCCGCCATGGTTTGGGTTGGGTGCGCTGTTTGCGGCGATGAGCCTGGCTGCGATGCCGCCGCAGGCCGGGTTTGTCAGCGAGTGGTATCTGTTCCAGACGGTCTTTCAAGGATTCCATTTATCGACGCTCAGCGGCCGGCTGGTGCTGGCTCTCGCCGGGGCGGGCCTGGCGTTGACTGTCGCCATCGCCCTTGCCGCTTTCGTCAAGCTGATCGGCATCGGCCTGTTGGGCCGGGCGGCCGGGGCGAGCGGGAGGGTGCCGGGGAGCGTTGCCGCCGCCGTCGGGCTCCTTGGTCTCGGCGTCCTGGCGCTCGCCGTCGGCATGCCGTGGTGGCTGCCGGTGCTCGATCTCGCGGTCTCGCGGCAGTTTGCGACGCAGGCGGTGGGCGCCATGCATGTCGGGCTGATCCTGGTCCCGGCCACCGGTCAGCCGATCCGCTTCAACGGGACGTTCGCCTTCATTTCGCCGAGCCTTCTGGTGATCGCGATGCCGCTGCTCGCGATCCTGCCGCTCGGGCTGCTGGCGGCCAGCCGGCGCTTCGCCGTCCGCCGGGCTCCGGTCTGGTATGGCGGGCGCGACCACGACCCGGCCCGCGCTTCGACGACGGCGCTGAGCTTTGCCAATGCGCTGCGCACGTTTTACAGCTTTGTTTACCGGCCGCGCGAGCAGACCGCCCGGGAAACCGCCGGGCAAACCGCCGGCCACCGCTACTTCGTTACCCGACTGGTCTTCACCCATGAGGTGGCGCCGGTGTTCGGGCCGTATCTGTTTCAGCCGGCGACCCGGATCGTGCGGTTTGCCGCCGACCGGCTTGGCCTCTTCCAATCGGGAAACCTCAACTTCTACCTCGCGGTGATCGGCGGGCTGCTGCTGGTCGTGCTGGCGCTGGCGGTGTGGTCGGCTCCGGCATGATTCGCCCGCGCGAAGATTGACACCTCAAGGTCTCGGGGTAATCATCGTTTACGGGATGGAGCTGTTGAACAAGGTAGAGGGCTGATTGCGCGCGGCCCGTCGCAAGACATGGCGGGACCATGCCGGCACGACCGGGCCGAGCGCAACCGCCCAGGGCAAGCAATTTGGCTCGACCCAATTCGCGCGCGGTGTGGGGGGAGGTTTGCGCCGCGTGCTTGCGGCGACGGTATGACGAAATGGTAACGGGAGAGGATAGGAGACCGCGATGCCCTTCGATGGTACGTATTTTCCTGCGCCGACACCCTCCGACACTGGGCTCTTCCCGATCTGGAGCCGGCATGGCTGCCGGTTGTGGTTTGAGACCCGGCTGCGTCGCGACCGGCGGGGCGCCGCCAGGCTGTTGCGCGCGCCGCATCCGGCGGATCACGACCTTGCCGTCGCCGGGCTGTTGCGCGAGGCCAAAGCGCTGATCAGCGAGCCTGAGGATTGGACGCGTCGGACCTATCGGTCGTTTGGCGGTCAGCGCTGTGCGGTCGGCGCGCTGCGTGCCGCCGCCAAGCGTCTTGACGACCCCAGCATCGCCTGGTCGGCGCACGCGCTGTTGATCGACGTGGCGAGGTCGCGCGGGTTCACCAATGTCGAGACGATGAACGACCGGTCGTCGCACGCCGCCGTGCTCGCCGCCTTCGACCAGGCGATCAGGACGGCGGAGCACGGTCCGGCGGCGAGATAGGGAGCCTCTCGGGAACTGGCGCGGGAGCCGGGACGGGCGGCTCATCCCCCCGCGTCCCGCGCCGCCTAGCCGCGCCGGCGGATCACCGTCTCGTCGAGGGTTCGCGTTACGACCGGCGGGGCCCGTCCGCTCGGGGCGAGCGGTGCGCGCCCGAACAGTGCCCGCAGGGAGGCATCAGAGTGGCGCCCGAGCATAAGATCCGCGGTCACGAGCCGCGCCCATTTACCGGCGCCGAATATATCGAGAGCCTCAGAGACGGGCGTGAGGTCTATATCGACGGCGAGCGCGTCGAGGACGTTACCACCCATCCGGCGTTCCGCAACTCGGTGCGCTCGCTCGCCCGCCTTTACGACGCGCTGCACGACCCCAAGACCAAGGAGGTGCTGACCGCGCCGACCGACACCGGCTCTGGCGGGTTCACCCACAAGTATTTCCGCGTTGCCCGCTCGCGCGACGAGCTTCTGGGCCAGCAGCGCGCGATCGCCGAATGGTCGCGGCTGACCTATGGGTGGATGGGGCGCACCCCCGACTACAAAGCATCCCTGATGAACACGCTCGGCGCCAACGCCGAATATTACGGCCAGTTCGCCGACAACGCGCGCTCCTGGTACCGCCGCGCCCAGGACAACGTGCTGTTCATGAACCACGCGATCGTCAACCCGCCGGTCGATCGCGGCCGCCCGACCAGCGAGGTCAAGGACGTCTATGTCACGATCCAGCGCGAGAGCGACGCCGGGGTGGTTGTGTCGAGCGCCAAGGTGGTGGCGACCGCAGCGGCGATCACGCATTACAATTTCCTCGGCCAGAACGCCGCGACCGCGACCGCCGACCCCGATCTCGCGGTCATGTTCATCCTGCCGATGGACGCACCCGGTGTAAAGCTGATCTGCCGCAATTCCTATGAGCGTATCGCCAATACTTTGGGATCACCCTACGATTATCCGCTGTCCTCGCGCTTTGACGAAAACGACGCGATCTTCGTCCTCGACAACGTGCTGATCCCTTGGGAGAACATTCTGGTCCACCGCGACCCGGAAAAGATCCTGAGCTTTTATCCGCGCTCCGGGTTTCTGAACGGATTCTGCTTTCAGGGCTGCACCCGGTTCGCGGTCAAGCTCGACTTCATCGCCGGGCTGGTCGCCAAGGCGCTGCACGCGACCGGCGCCGACGAGTTTCGCGGCAACCAGGCGATGCTCGGCGAGATCGTCTCGTGGCGCAATCTGTTCTGGTCGTTGTCGAACGCGATGGCGACGAACCCGCAGCCCTGGGTCGGCGACGCGCTGTTGCCGAATCTGGAAGCCGGGCTGTCTTATCGGGTCTTCGCCCCCGACGCCTATTCCAAGATCAAGGAGATCATCGAAAAGATCGTCGCCTCGGCGCTGATCTACCTGCCATCCTCGGTCAAGGATTTCGGCAACCCGGCGATCGACCCGTATCTGGAGCGCTATGTGCGTGGCTCGAACGGCATCGGCTACAAGGCGCGGATCAAGCTGATGAAGCTCCTTTGGGACGCTATCGGCACCGAGTTTGGCGGGCGGCACGAGCTTTACGAGCGCAACTATGCCGGCAACCACGAGGACATTCGCATCCAGGCGCTGACCGGCGCCCGCCGCAACGGCACGATGGACCGGATGACCGCCCTCGTTGACCAGTGCATGGCCGAGTACGACGAGAACGGCTGGAGCGGCGACACCTGGCTCAACCCCGAGCAATAGATTTGGCGGCGAAGCGACATTTGGTCCCGGGCGCCGCCGCGCCGGACGCCCCGCAGATTTGACCGCGATCCCCGGCGTGCTTACATAGGTGGGGCCAGCGGCCTCAACTTGGCCGGCAAGGCGTGGAGCGGCGAACACATGTCCGAGCATGGAAACCAAATCGAAGAGCGCCGGGTCATCCTGACGGAAAGCGCCGCCCGGCGGATTGCGTTGCTGAAGGAGCAAGAGCAGGCCGGGAGCGCGTTTCTGCGGATCGCGGTTTCGGGTGGCGGCTGCTCCGGGTTTCAGTACGGCTTCAGCTTCGACAAAGAGCGCAATGACGACGACGCGGTCTTTGAGCGCGACGGCGTCGCGATCGTTGTCGACGAGGTCTCGCTGGAGCTGTTGAGCGGGGCGGAGGTCGACTTTGTCGAGGATTTGATGGGGGCGTCGTTTCAGGTGCGCAACCCCAACGCAGCTTCGTCCTGCGGCTGCGGCAACTCGTTTTCGATCGGCTGACCGCCGCTCGCCCCCCAATCGATCCCGGTCGTGAAGATCGTCAGCTGGAACGTCAACTCGGTCAAGGCGCGGCTGCCGCATCTGCTGGCCTTTCTGAGCGAGGCGCAGCCCGATGTGGTGTGCTTGCAGGAGACCAAATGCCCGGCCGCGGATTTCCCCGGGCTTGAAATCCAGGCGCTGGGCTATCGCTACGAGACGATCGGCCAGCGCTCCTATAACGGTGTTGCGCTGTTGTCGAAGCAACCGGCCGATGCGCTCGTTCGCGGATTGCCCGGCATGGAAGAGGACGAGCAGGCGCGCTATATCGAGGCGCGGTTCGGCGAGGTCCGGGTCGCCTCGATCTATCTGCC
The DNA here is from genome assembly GCA_036500965.1 of Allostellaceae bacterium. GTDB lineage: Bacteria > Pseudomonadota > Alphaproteobacteria > ATCC43930 > CGMCC-115725 > AP-15. The sequence continues at coordinate 30,471 of DASYBC010000064.1, forward strand.
CAACGGCAACCCGGTGGGCACCGACAAATTCGCCTACAAGCTCGCCTGGATGGAGCAGCTGGTCAGCCATGCCCGCGAGCTTTTGCGCCTGGAGGTGCCGTTTGTACTGGCCGGCGACTACAACATCTGCCCGGCCGACGAGGACGTTTACGATCCGGTAGCGTGGCGCGACGATGCGCTGTGCCGCATCGAGGCGCGCGCGCGGTTCCGCGCGTTAATGCATCTGGGCCTGACCGACGCCTATCGCGTCTTTCATCGCGAGCCGCATCGCTACACCTTTTGGGATTACCAGGCCGGGCGCTGGCGCCGCGACGAGGGTTTGCGCATCGACCATCTGCTGCTGTCGCCGCACGCCGCCGACCGGGTCGCCGCCTGCGACATCGACAAAAAGCCTCGGGCCAAGGAGCGCGCCTCGGACCACACCCCGATCTGGTGCGACCTCGCCGTCTGAGGCTCGCACCGCGGTGCGGATGTGCGGCGCGTGGATCCTTTGGCACCGCTGGCGCCGACGCCGCGGCTGACCGGGTCAGGCGCCGAGCAGAGGCGGCAATTCGGCCAGCGAGCGGATCTCATGGTCGGGGGCGCCGGGCAATCGCTCGCGCCGCTGGCTCGAACGGTTGCACCAGACCGCGTGCATGCCAAAGGCCGACGCGGACCAGGCGTCCCAGCCGTTCGACGATACGAAGCCGAGTTGCGGCGCCGGCATGGCCAGGCGATCGACTGCGAGCTGGTAGACCTTTGGGTGCGGCTTATAGACGCCGACCTCTTCGACCGACAGGACATGGTCGAATAGTGCGGCAAGCCCGGCGTGCTCGACCGCGGCCGACAGCATCGCCGGCGAGCCGTTCGACAGGATCGCGGTCGCGAGGCCGGCGCCGCGGACCCGGCGCAGCGTCTCAGCCGCTTCGGGGTAGGCGTCGAGCATCAGATAAAGCCGCATCAGCCGCTCGCGCAGGCCGGGGTCGGCCATTCCGAGCGCATCGAGCGCGAAGTCGAGCGCGTCGCCAGTCACCTGCCAGAAATCGGCGTGGCGGCCCTGCACCGCGCGCAGCCAGGAATATTGCAGCTGCTTGTCGCGCCACAGCGCGGCGAGCCGCGGGGCCGCGTCGCCGAGCGCATCGGCGCAGCGCTGCGCCGCCGACGAGACGTCGAATAAGGTGCCGTAGGCGTCGAAGACGACGGCGTGCAGGCCGGGGAGGAGTGCAGTGGGCATCGGAGGTCAGGCGGCGGCGACGGCGGCCGGGCGACGCTGCGGCCTGGGCCAGCGGGCGGCGACCAGCGGCAATGCTTCTTCGACCAGGCGGCGGGTCTGGCTCAGCATCTCGGCGTCGCCGCGCGCGGCTGGGCGCAGAATGAACTTCGAGATGCCGGCCTCGACATAAGCGGCGATGCGCTCGGTGATCGCGGTGGCGTCGCCGATCGCGAAATAGCGCTGCGGGTCACGGCCGGTGCGCTTGCGGTAGGCGTCGTAGAGCCGTTCGAGGCCGTGCTCGTCGGGGCGGCCAAAACGGAACGCGATGCCGGTGCCGTAATGGTCGTCGTCGAGCGGCCGGCCTGCGGCGATCGCGGCCTCGCGGATCGCGGCAACGACGGCGCCGATATCCTCGGGCGTCTCGGAGCCGGCCTGCCAGCCGGTGCCGAACCGCGCGGTGCGCCGGATCGCCGCCTCGGATGAGCCGCCGATCCACATCGGCAGGTCGGGCTGCGCCGGCTTCGGGCTGATCGAGGCGCCCGACAGCCGGTAATGGACGCCCGTGAAATCGACCGCATCCTCGGCCCACAGCCGGCGGATGATTTCGAGGCCTTCGTCGGTCTTGCGGCCACGGGTCTTGGTGTCGAGATTGAGCGTGCGCCATTCGGGGGCGAGCGGGCTGCCGATGCCAAAGGCGGGCAGCAGCCGTCCCTCGGACAAGACGTCTATCGTGGCGCATTGCTTGGCCAGCAGGACCGGATCGCGGAACGCCAAGGACAGCACGTTGACGCCGAATTTGAGCCGGCGGGTGCGCCCGGCGAGCGCCGCCATGACACTCATACATTCGAGGATCGGCTCGCGGCTGACCATGCGGTCGGTCTGCCACAGTGAGTCGATGCCGCCCGCCTCGCACAGATCGACCCAGCGCCAAAAGCCGGCGACGGTGTCGAACGGGAACTCCATCAACCCGAGCCCGATGGCGACGTTTCTCGGCATATCCTTATGCCCTCGATCAATGGTCCCCGGCGAAACAGAAGCCGCCGACGGGTATCTGGCCGCAACGCTACCACGGGGCCGCCGCCCGGAGTAGCGTTGCCGCCAGCGGGGCGGTTTGGCGGAGGCTCAAGGCCAACTTCTCCGCCGGTGCCGCGGAAGGTGGTCACAGCAGGGGAGGACCTATGAACGATATCGGTGCTCCTTATGTCGGGCGCGCGCTACTGCGGCGCGAGGACCGACGGCTCTTGACCGGGCAGGGGCAGTTCATCGCCGATCTGGTGCTGCCGCGCATGCTGCACGCGGTCCTGGTGCGCAGCCCGGTCGCGCATGCCCGCATCCGCCGGGTCGACCTCTCGCCGGCCGTGGCGATGCCCGGGGTGGCGGCGGCGCTCAATGGTGCCGATTTGCTGCAATTGCTGCCGCCGGTGCCGGAGGGGCAGATCTCGATGCCGAGCAGGTGGACCACGGCGATCGAGCACAAATTCCTGAACCCGCAGCAGCCGCTCCTGGCGCATGACAAGGTGCGGCATGTCGGCGAGGCGATCGCGGTCATCGTCGCCGAGAGCTGCGACCAGGCCGAGGAGGCCGCCGAGCGGGTGACCTGGGATCTCGAAGAGTTGCCGGCGGTGGTCGACCCCGAGGCGGCGTTGCGCGCGGAGAGCCCGATCGTCCATGACCGGTTTCACACCAATCTCGTCGGCTCGTTCTCGGTCGGCCGCGGCGATGCCGAGGCGGCGCTGGCGCTGGCGCCGCACCAGCTGAAACGCCGCTTCTACCATCACCGCTACGCCGCGATGCCGATGGAGTGCCGTGGGGTCGTTGCCGCCTATGATCCGCGCCTCGACGCGATGACGATCTGGTCCTCGACCCAGGTCGTGCATTTCGTGCGCCGCGAAGCCGCTGCACTGCTCGGCCTGCCCGAGGCGCGGGTGCGGGTTATCGCCCCGGACGTCGGCGGCGGTTTTGGCGGCAAGGGGCACGTCTACCCCGAGGATTTGCTGGTCACGTTCCTGGCGCGCCGGCTCGGCCGTCCGGTGCGCTGGATCGAGGGGCGCAGCGAGCACCTGATGAGCGCCACCCATTCGCGCGACCAGCTGCACGATGTCGAAATCGGGTTTGACGATGACGGCCGCATCATGGCGATCCGCGACGACTACATCGTCGATTGCGGTGCCTGGAACCCGATCGGGTCGGGTGTCGCCTACAACACCGCAGTGCACCTGACCGGCCCATACAAGATCGAGAATTTGGCGGCGTCAGGCAGGATCGTCGTCACCAATAAGGTGCCGAATGCGCCCTATCGCGGCGCCGGCCGCCCGGAAGCCGCCTTTGCCATGGAGCGCACGATCGACCTGGTGGCGCGGACCCTGGGGCTGGAGCCGGCTGAAATTCGCCGCCGCAACATGATCCGCGCCGAGGAGATGCCGTACCGGGTCGGCATTCCCTATCGCGACGGCGAGCCGATCGTCTATGACAGCGGCGATTATCCGGGCGCTTTGGCAAAGGCGCTCGACGCGCTCGGCGGGGTCGAGGCGTTTCGCCGGCGCCAGAGCGAGGCGCGCCGCGAGGGCCGGTATCTCGGGCTCGGGATCGGCTGCTATGTCGAGGGCACCGGGGTCGGGCCGTTCGAAAGCGCCTTTGTCCGCATCGATCCGTCGGGGAAAATTTACGTCTCGTGCGGCGCCGCCCCACAGGGCCAGGGCATGGAGACGATCTTTTCCCAGGTGATGGCCGATCTGTGGAAGGTGGCGCCCGATGACGTCGTGCTGACCTTTGCCGACACCGCGGCGATCGCGATCGGCTTTGGCACGATGGCGAGCCGCAGCACGGTCACCGCCTCGGCGGCGATGCACCAAGCGAGCGGCCGCTTGCGCGACAAGGTGTTCGCGATCGCCGCGCATCAACTGGAATGCGCGCCGGCCGATCTCGAACTGCGCGCCGGACCGGCGGGCGGCGGCGTCGGCATCGTCGGCGTGCCGGAGGCGCGGATCAGCCTCGCCCAGGTGGCGCAGGCGGCGCGTCCCGGCTGGGAGGTCACCCGCCCACCGGGGGTCGAGGCCGGCCTCGAAGAGACCGCTTACTGGCAGCCGCCGACCGTCACCTGGAGCTATGCCGTGCATGCGGCGATCGTCGAAGTGGATCGCGAGACCGGCCGGGTGACCCTCGACGACTATGCGGTGGCGCACGATTGCGGCGTCGTCGTCAACCCGATGCTGGTCGAGGGCCAGGTCAGGGGCGGCACGGTGCAGGGGCTGGGCGGCGTCCTCGGCGAGGCGATCGTCTACGACGCCAACGGCCAGCTGTTGAGCGGTTCGCTGATGGATTACGCGCTGCCGATCGCCGGCGACATCCCGGCGCTGCGCATCGTGCACCAGCATTCGCCCTCGCCGTTGAACCCGCTCGGCGTCAAGGGGGTCGGCGAAGGTGGTGCGGTGGCGCCGCCCGCGGCGGTCGCCAACGCGGTGTGCGACGCCTTGGCGCCATTCGGCATCGAGATCAATGCGACCCCTATTAAGCCCGACCAGCTTGCCCTGTCGCTGCGCGGGACGTGAAGTATCCCCGCTGGGCCGGTAGGCTCGCACGATCACCGGCGGCGGGCTACACTGTGGTTCGCCTGCGATCCGAACCACGAGCCGGGAGCCGATCATGCAGTACGGCCTGTTCACGATGCCCTCGCACCCGCCGGAGCGCGATCTCTATGAGGGCCATTGCTGGGATCTCGACACGTTGCGCTGGGCCGACGAGCTCGGCTTTTCCGAGGCCTGGATCGGCGAGCACCACACCGCACCCTGGGAGCCGCACCCCTCGCCCGACCTGCTGATCGCCCAGGCCCTGATGCAGACAAAGAACATCCGGCTCGCCCCCGGCGGGTTTCTGCTGCCGTATCACCATCCGGCCGAGCTCGCCAACCGGGTGGCGATGCTCGACCACATGGCGCAGGGCCGGCTCAATTTCGGCGTCGCCGCCAGCGGGCTGCCGAGCGACTGGGCGATGTTCAATGTCGACGGCTACGGCGGTCAGCATCGCGAGATGACCCGCGAGGCGCTCGGCATCATCCTGAAGTTGTGGACTGAGGAGGAGCCGTTCGACTACCCCGGCAAATACTGGCAGGTCAGCAAGACCGATCTGATGCTGCGCACTCTGCGCCCACATATCAAGCCATTGCAAAAGCCCTATCCGCCGATCGGGGTCGCCGGGGTCAGCAAGGGCTCGGACACGTTGAAGCTCGCCGGCGAGCACGGCTTTCTGCCGATGAGCCTGAACCTCAACCCGACCTATGTGGCGAGCCACTGGGGCTCGGTCGAAGAGGGGGCGCGCCGCACCGGGCGGACGCCGCAGCGCGCCCAATGGCGCCTGGTGCGCGAGATTTTCGTCGCCGACACCGATGCCGAAGCCTGGCGGCTGTCGGTCGAGAACATGATGGGCCGGATGATGCGCGAGTACTTCCTGCCACTCCTGACCGATGTCGGCGTCATCGAGTTCTTGAAGCACGATCCCGAAGTTCCCGACAGCGACGTCACCCCCGAATACTGCGCCCGGCACAACTGGCTGATCGGCTCGCCTGCGACCGTCATCGAAAAGATCGAGCGGATGTATGATGAGGTCGGCGGCTTTGGCGCGCTGTTGCTGTTCTGCTTCGACTACAGCGGCAACCCCAAAGCGTGGCACGAATCGATGCGGCTATTAGCGGAGGAAGTAATTCCGAAAGTCGCGCATCTGTCGCCCGCCTGACCTTCGACCTGCTGCCGAGGGTGATCGCTGCTGTGCCGATCTCGATCAGGGAGGCGGTCGCCGACGACGCGCCGGCCGCCTGCCGGGTGCTCAGGCGATCGATCGTCGAGCTGTGCGGCGCCGATCACGGCAACGATCCGGAAATCGTGCAGCGCTGGCTCGCCAACAAGACCCCGGAGGTCGTCGCCTCGTGGATCGCTCGCGCGGACAATTCGGTGCTCGTGGCCGTCGAGGGACGCACGCTCTGTGCGGTCGGCTCGGTCACCGACATCGGCGAGATCACCCTCTGCTACGTCTCCCCGGACGCGCGCTTTCGCGGCGTCAGCCGGGCGCTGCTCCGCGCTCTAGAATCTCGAGCCGTCGAACGCGGCAGCACGCGCTGCACATTGCACAGCACCGAAACCGCCCGCCGCTTCTGTCGCGATGCCGGGTACGTAGAGGACGGGCCGCCGGACGGTAAGTTCGGCGCATCGGGCGGCTACCCGATGTCGAAGCAGCTTGTCCCGCCTCAGCCTTGATACTCGCGGCCGACATCCGATCCCCAGTCGAAGGCTGCGGCATAGAGCGTCCGCCATTCTTCGGGTCTTTTGCCCTGGAACAGCTCCTCCAGCGTGAAATGGTGGGCCGGGCGGCAGATCAGGATGTCGCCGTCGCGCGCTTCAACTTCGGTATCGGGCTTCCGCTTCACCCGGAGGTGGCATGTGCCCCCTTGCGGCCCTTCATGACTGGATCGAATCCGGCAGGCCCGCTTGCCGCAGCCCCGAGCGTGTCAGCCGCGGCAACACCTCGGCGCAAAAATACGGCAGTTCATCGAGGTAGTTGACGAACGAGACCGCGATCCCCTTGAGCCCCGCCGCCGCCAATCGCGCCATGTCCCGCGCAACGTCTTCCGGGTCGCCGACCAGGGGCAGCCCGCCCATGCCATTAGCCTGATGAGCGCGGATTCGCTGGAACTCCCCGGGCGAGTGTGTCTGCGGCGTGACGTTCTTCATCGCCAGAATGTTGTCGACTGCCGCCCAATCTGCATTGTCGACAACGGCATGCCGATAATAATCCTGCGCCTCGCGCGCCGTCGGCCGACAGGTGACGACTCCTACCGTATAGATATCGATCTCCCGGCCGGCCTGTCGCGCCAGCGCCTGCACATGGCTGACATGGCCCGCAGTCTCGTCGAACGAGATGCCGCGCGACACGTTCGAAAACAGCGCGTCGCAGTTGCGGATCGCGAAGGCCTGGCCGGTCGCCGAGGCACCGGCATTCATGATCAACGGACGCGACCCGGCAAAGGGTTTGGGCTTGGCGCGCACGCCCTTCAATCTGAAGAAATGCCCATCGAAATCGAAATCCTCCCGCGGCGACCAGGCGAGCTTGACGATGTCGAGCCACTCCTGCGCGTAATCGTAGCGCGCCTCGTGATCGCGCAAGGTCGCGCCGAACATCTCGAACTCGCCCTCGTTCCAGCCGCACACGAGATTGAGGCCGAAGCGGCCTTCACCGACGTGGTCGGCGGTGACGAACTCCTTGGCGGCGATCAATGGCGGGATCAACGCCGCGTGTACGGTGCCGAACACGCTAAGCCGCTCGGTCTTGGCCAACAGCCCGCACGCCCAGGTCACGGTCTCCCAGGTCTCGCCTTGGTAATCCGTGTCGCCGCCGTATCCCTTCCAGCGCCCGATCGGCAGCATGAACTCGATGCCGGCCCGGTCCGCCATTTGGGCCAGTCTGACGCAATCGGGCCAGCTCCCGGACCAGCGCTCGGGCACCATCGTGACCGCGCGGCCGGACGAGCAGTTGGCGCCGAAAAGACCCAGCTTGAGCCGGTTTGTGCTGCCCATCGCAGCGCGCCCGCCGTTTCCCATCAGAGCGGCCGATACGGCTCGCGCAACCCGGCGTGCTCGACGAGCGGCATGGTTTCGGCAATCCGCTGCCGCATCAATTTGCGCACCACCTCGACCCATTCGTCGGCATCGGCGTGGCGCGTGTCGTGGTCCATCCCTTGAAGCCCGAACATGCGCAGCTCCTGCGAGCACCAGCCGTAGACCACGTTCAATTCGAAGCGCCCGTCGGTCAGATGATCGACGGTCGTGCATTGCTTGGCCGCGACGATCGGATGAATGGTCGGCACGTGGGTGGTGGAGAAGATCGCGGCATGGTTCGTCACCGCACCCATTCCGGCCGCCCAGGCCAACGTTTCATAGCAGGTGCCGTTGAAATTGGTTTCGCCGCCAAAACCTCTCCAGCGCGCCACCGGCACCTACGAGCCGCCGATCCGGTACGCACGGACCGCGGTGTCGTGGAACAGGGCGGCGCGCTCGGTGGCCGACCAGTTCTGCGACAGGCGCTTGCAGGCATTGAAGAAAACGTGGTGCGAGAACGACACCTTGTCGACCGGGAAATTGCTCTCGAACATGCAGCGGTCGGGTCCGAACTGGTCGATGCAATAGGTCATGATCGGCGTCATCGACGCGGCCAATTCTTCCGAGCCGATCGGTTTGGCGCGAGCATGCCAATCGAAACCGAGCCGCGGCATGCCGATGCCGCCGAGCTTGAGGTTGACGTTGGGGCACTCGGCGACCGCGGCGAGCCCGCGCCGCCACGCCGGCAAGACCTCGTCGTCGCGGTTGCCGTAGGGACCGACCCGCTGCAGACCGCCGAGATGGTTGAGGACGATCGTCAAATCGGGGATTGCACGGGCGAAGTCGGCGAGCTCGAGCAGTTGCGGAAAGCACACTCCGGTATCCAAAGAGAGACCCATGCGCGCCAGCACCCGCGCGCCGGCGCGGTATTCGGAGCTGGCCAGCACCCCCTCGCGTTCCCGGTTCTCGACCTCGGGATGCGGGTCCCAGGTCACGGTGTGGCGGATGCCGCGAAACCGGTTCGGGCTCGCGGCCTGCAGCGCCTCGAGCACGGGTTCGACCCGGTCTGCGAGCTTCAGGTCGGCGTGGCCGACAATCGCCGCTGCCGCCCGGCACGGGCCGTAGAGGCCGGTGGCACTGGCGGCGGCCAGGCCCTGCACGAACTCGACCTCGCCGACCGGGCGCAATTCGACCGGCCCGTCGGGGCGGTACATCGATCTGGCTTCGATAAAAACGGTAGAACGGACGTTGTGGCCGCAATTGACGTCGGCGGCCAGCTCGTGCAGCAGATAGCGCTGGTAGGGAATGCGCTCGGAGCGGAAATCCCAGAAATGATGGTGGGGATCGCAGATCGGGATGTCCGGCTCCAGGGTCGGCTCCTGGGTCAGGGCCAGCCAGTCGTTTCCTCCGTATGGCATCGGCGCCTCCTCGGCCGTTGTTGATTTTCCCCTACGTCGCGCGACAGCATAGGCAGAAGGCGGCGGCCGAACAATCTTTCGGAGGGAGGGCCTGCAATGATCGTCGGAAGCGGCAAGTTCAAATATCGGGTCAACGCCGGCTGGGCGAAATTGCCCGAGGGCTGGTCGTTCAAGGAAGTCGGCGGGGTCGGGGTCGACGCCAGGGACAACGTCTATGTCTTCAACCGCGGCGAGCACCCGATGATCGTGTTCGATCGCGACGGCAATTTTCTGCGCTCCTGGGGCGAGGGGCAATATCCGCGCGCCCACGGCGTCCACATGGCGCCCGACGACACGATGTTCCTGACCGATGATGGCGGCCATTTCGTGCGCAAGGTCACGCTCGACGGCAAGGTTTTGCTGGAGTTGGGCGTGCCCGGCAAGCCGGCGCCCTATATGAGCGGCGAGCCGTTCCATCGCTGCACCCACACCGCCCTGTCGCCACAGGGCGACATCTATGTCTCCGATGGCTACGGCAATTCGCGCGTCCATAAATACTCGCCCGACGGCAAGCTGCTGATGTCCTGGGGGGAGCCCGGCACCGGCGAGGGTGAGTTCAACATCGTCCACAACATCACGACCGACGCCGATGGCTGGGTCTATGTCGCCGACCGCGAGAACCACCGCGTGCAGGTGTTCAACGGCAATGGCCGATTCGAAACACAATGGAAGAACCTCCATCGGCCGTGCGGCATGTATATGCCCTACGGGCATCAGCCGATCTGCTATATCGGCGAAGTCGGCCCGGCCGCCGCGGTCAGCCGCGACATTCCGAACCTCGGGCCGCGGGTCAGCATTGTCGATCATCAGGGCCGGCTGATCGGCCGCTTTGGCGACACGCCGGCCGGGACCGAGCTCGGCAAGTTCCTGGCGCCGCACGGTCTCGCAGTCGATTCTCGCGGCGACATTTATGTCGGCGAGGTTTCGTGGACTGCCTGGCCGCAAATCTACCCGGGCCGGCCGCACCCTGCCGACCTGCGCTCCTTGCAGAAGTTCGAGAAGGTCGAGTGAGCGGCTTTCAGGCGAAGGCTTGGCTCATTGCTCCGACGACAGCTTTCGATACCCTTGGCGCAACGCCTTGCCGAACCGGTGCGCGGTGTCGGTCCAGTCCCCGTTGGGCGAAGCAGGCGAGGTGGATTGCCGGATTTTGCTGGTCCACTTGCCGAGCCGGAAAACTTGGTCCGTCCAATCGCCGGCGGGCGCGCCTGCCGCTCTCAAGCGCTGCTCCAGACGCGCTTTCAGGGCTTGCGCATTGGCCTTCTCGTGTTTGGTGGCACCCCGGTCCTCGACGACCGCGGCGACGGCCCGCAGCTTGCGGCGGAGAGCCTCGACCGATCCTGTGAGTGAGCTGATCCGGCCCATCGCCCAATCTTAGCACCAGATTCCTGTCCCCGGCCAAGTGCCGGCCAAATGGAGGAGCGGCCATGCATGTCGGGACCCAGATCAGGCCCAGGGACGACAGCGACTACCGGATGTGGGCCCAGCTCGGGGTCGCCCATGTCTGCGTCGATCCGCCCGGCACTCCGCATCATTGGTCCCGCGACGACCTCGAGCGGCATCGCGAGCATGTCGAATCGTTCGGGCTGTCGCTCGACATGGTGCAATTGCCGCTGTCGTCCGCACCCATAGAGAAACAGCAGAGCCCGCACATCCTGCTGGCGAAGGAGCCCGAGCGGCAGCGCGAGATCGACAGCATCTGCGCGCTGGTCGAGCGGCTCGCGGCGGCCGGCATCCCGGCGGCGAAATACAATCTGACAATCCTCGGGATTCCGCGGACAGAGCGCGAGCCGGGGCGCGGCGGCTCCAGCAATGCCGCGTTTCGCTGGGAGCGGGCCGAGCAGGGCGCGCCGCCGACCGCGGCCGGCATCGTTTCCGCGGAGCAATACTGGGAACGGATCGACCATTTCCTGGCCGCGATCGTCCCGGTCGCGACCGCCGCCAAGGTGCGGCTCGCCTGTCATCCGCAAGACCCCTACACGCCGCCCGGCTATCGCGGCGTCACCAGCGTGCTCGGCACGGTCGAGGGCCTGAAGCGCTTTGTGACGATGCACGAGAGCCCATATCACGGGCTCAATTTCTGCCAGGGCACGGTCTGCGAGATGCTCGACGACCCGGCGCGCGAGATCTTCGACGTGATCCGCTGGTTCGGCGAGCGCGGCAAGCTGTTCAACGTCCATTTCCGCAACATCAAGGGCCGCCGGCTCGATTTCGTCGAGGCGTTTCCGGACGAGGGCGACATCGACATGGCCCGTGCGCTCGCCTGCTACCGCGATGTCGGCTACCCTTACATGCTGATGCCGGACCATGTGCCGCAGATCGACGGTCGCGACCCGTCGGGCGTCGGCTTCGCCTATTGCTACGGCTACATCCAGGCGCTGATCGACGCGCTCGCCGCAGCGCGCCCAAGGGAATGTAGCGATTTCCCCGCCGCCGATTCGCGCGGCGTGATCAAATAGAAGACCCCCCGGGTGGTGTTGAACCGCCGACCCAACCGCATCTCGCCAGCGACCGGGGACCAAGCATAAAGGCTCCGCTTAGCAAGCTCATCGAGGTCCGCCGTGCGGTCGGTGCGGCCTGGCCGCTCGGCTGGATGGGCCGGGACCAGCGCGAGCCGCCGAGCCATGACGAGTGAGCGACGCGGTAAATCGCGTGCTAACGTCGGAGCCCCGGTCGAGAGCCTGACCCGGAGAGCCGAGCGCTTTTTTTAAGCTGCCGCCGACACGTTGCACTAATGAATATTTAAGCGGTGTGTGATCAGCTGCCTTCGGGCCGGGGATTGTCCGACAGCAAGCACGTTCAGGGAGAAGGAGCCGATGAACAGCCGGTGGTTCGGGATCTGTCTCCTCCTGCTGCTGCAAATCCCGGGGTCTCTACGCGCGCAATCCGCGCCGAACCTGCTGCCGGGTGGGCCCTGGGGCGCATTGACCGAGGCCACAACCGCGGAACCGCCGGGAAGCCTGAGCGATGCGAACTCCGACCGCGCTGAACCCGCGCTGGGTGCCGGCCCGCTGACGATCCTGCCCAACGACGGTCGCAAGCTCTATTTCCAGGCGATCGACGCCGCGAAGCACGAAATCCGGATCGAGATCTGCGTGCTGGAGGATCCTCGGATCCTTGCCCACGTCGAGGCAGCGCTGCGGCGCGGGGTCGAGGTTCGCGCTATCGTGGACTACGGGAAATACGAGGCCCTTGCCTCGGAGCAAGAAAATTTGGCGCAGTATCTGACGAGAGCAGGAGGACAGCTGCATCTGAGCAATCCCGTGTTCCCGAGAAGTTTTCCCAAAATCATCCTTGTCGACACGAACCTGCTCGTCTATGGCTCGGCGTGCCTCGACCAGACGACTTTCATGCAATACCGGGATTTCGCGACCACCAGCAGAGACCCGCAGCTCCTTGGTGAGCTCCAGCGTCTTTTCGAGAACGACTGGGCGTATTCGGCTGCCGTCGGGAAGCAGCCGCCTCCGTTCAATCCAACTCCTCCCATCTCCAGAAACGATCTGATCATTTCGCCTGTCAACGGCGCGGAGCGACTGGTACGGCTCTACCAGACGGCGACGCGGACGCTCGATGTCTATACGGAGTTGCTCGGAAATCTCACCCTCGAAAGCGAACTGGTGGCCGCCGTCGCGCGGGGCGTGAGGGTTCGCCTCATCGCGCCGGAGCAGGTGAACGGCGGCACGCCAGAGATCCAGCAACTGCAGCTCGACGCTCTCGCGGCGCTGGCTGTGGCAGGAGTGGACGTGCATGTGAGCGGCCCGGACGAGACCGCAAAACTGCCTTACATGCACGCACGAGCAGCTGTGGTCGATGGTAAGATCGCTTACCTGGGGTCTATCAGTCTTTCCCCGGATTCTATTACCTTCAACCGCGAGATGGGCCTGATCTTGCAGCAGCCGTCTATCGTGCGGGCGCTCGGGGCGCAGTTCCAGTCGGACTACGAACGGCGAACCAGAAGGTTCTGAAGGGCGGGTTTTGAGACCGAGCGGCCTCAGGCGCCGCCGACCTTCCGCGGTGACGCCTCTGCGACGCCGGCTGCACCGGTTCTGCCATTGTCGGACCCTGAGCGGAGCGCAGCAATCTCTGCCAGATACACGGTCGCTCGTCGCAATGACTGCGCATCGTTAGGCAGATCCTGTTTCAGGACATTACGAGGCGGCTTCGGGCTTTTCGATCAGCGCCAGGCTTTCCATCGCCAGCCCGTAGCCTAATAGCTCGTGCATCTGCCGGCGCAGGTATTCGGTGAACAACAGCCGCGTGTAGCGCAACAGCAGGGTCGGCTTTTTGGTCAGGTCCTCGGCCAGCGCCCAGGCGCGCGCCATCAGTCTGTCGGGCGTCAGCACCTCGGCGACGAGGCCCAGGCGCTGCGCCTCGGCGGCGCCGAGCGTCTGCCCGGTCAGCAGGAAGTAGCGGCCGCGATTGATGCCCAACAGCAGCGGATAGACGATGTGCATGCCGTCGCCCGGCACGACGTCCGACATGAAATGCGCCGAATCCTGGAACTGCGCGGTGTCGGCGGCCAGCACGATGTCGCATAAGAGCGGGATTTCGGAATGGCGCCAGGCCGGGCCGTTGATCGCGCTGATCATCGGCACCTCGATGTTCAACAGGTTCATCAGCAGGTGCCGGCCTTCCCAATGGATGCGGTCGATGCGCTCGATCGACGGCCGCGATGGAAAGGACGAGGTGCCGGGGGTTGCCCGCGGCCCGGAAAACTCGGCCCCGGTGCCGGTCAAGATCACCACCCGGTTGTCGCGGTCGGCGCCGATGTCGTGAAACAATTCGGGCAGTTCGCCATGCGGCAAAAATCCCCAGCGCAAGGATTGCCCCTCGGTGTGCAACGTCACCTCGAGGATGCCGTCGCGACGCTGGAGGCGGGCGCTCTGGTACTTGTTCTGATAATCCGCCAGCACGCTCATCTGCTCCTCCCGACAAAGAATCGAACTACGGTGCGGCCGGCTCCGGGGCGAACTCGGGCTCGATCGGGCGGCTCACCGGATAGGCATAAGCGCCAAGCCGGTTGACCAGGATCACCGCGGCCACGAGGGCGAAGGCGGCGCCGGTCAGGGCGGCATTGTAGGATCCGGTGAGGTCGAAGACATACCCGCCGAGAAACCGCCCGACGCTCGAGCCAAAGCCGAAGACCATGAAAAAGTAGCCGTAGAGCTCGCCAAACGCGCGCTGCCCGAAATAGCGCGAAACGAGGAAGGCCATCAGGTCGATCTCGGTGCCCAATCCGAGCCCGAACAGCACGACCCCGACCGCCGGTAACGGTCCCGCGGTGCTGGCGAGAAAGGCAAAGCCGGCGATCGGCGCGAGGAAAAACACGGAGGCGACATACGGAGCGAAGATCCGGTCGACCAGATAGCCGGCAAAGAGCCGCCCGGCCAGTGTCGCCAAGCCGAACAGGCCGAAGATCGCGGTCGCGGCGGTGGGCGAGACGCCGCGATCGGTCAAGAGCGGGATCACGTGGGCCACGGCGCCGTTGATCGCCAGCGCGACCAGAAAGAAGACCGCCGCCAAAACCCAGAACCGCGAGAGGCGCACCGACTGCCGGCTGGTGAGGCCCGGGAGGCCGGCTCCCGCTGGCATGGCCCGCCACTCGCCTTCGCCCGGCCGCGGCTCGCGGATCCATACCGCCACCGCCGGAAACGCGATCACCAGGGTCAACAGCGCCAGACAGGCATAAGCGCCGCGCCAGCCGATCCGTTCGACCAGCAAATTGGCGAATTGCGGAATAACCGAGCCGCCGAGCCCAACTCCTGCCATGGCGATGCCGAGCGCCAGCCCGCGCCGCCGGTCGAACCAGGCCGAGATCGCCTTTGCATAGCCGAGCGGGGTCTGGATCGCGCTGGTCATCTCGGCCAGAGCAAACATGATGGTAAAGACCCAGAACACCCGCGGGCTGAGCCCGACCAGGCCGAGGCACAGCGCGTACACCACGAGACCGGGCAGCGCCACGCGGCGAATGCCCCAGCGGTCCATCATATGCCCGAGGACCGGGACCGCGACCGCCGAAAAGATCCCGCCGACCGACAGCGCGAACGACACGCCGCCGCGGGTCCAGCCGGTGCCGGCCATGATCGGCTTCAGGAAGACGCCAAAGGTGAATCCCAGAACCGGCCCGTTGCAGACGAACAGCCCGGTTACCGAGCCGACCACCACCCACCAAGGGTTGCCGAAACGCAGCCGCATGGCGCTTCCTCCCAGCATGGCCGGATCACCTGCCCGACTTGTCCTCGATCAGTCTATCAGCGGCACGCCATGGCACAAATCCGCTCGCCGCTCGCCGCATGCGCTGCCGCCAGCCGGCGCCGAACCCGCAACGAGCACCGTCAATTGGCTGAATGCCGCCGCCGACGATGCCGAGCGGATCAATAGCCCTCAGAGATGCCTTTTAAACGGTTGGCCGGCCGCAGCGGGTTCATTGGAGCCTCGATCGAACGACCCTAGCCCGGATATCTCACCGGGCGGCTGCTGATGTTGGATTTTCTGACGTATCAGGCTGCTTGTCGGGGTTTTGGGGCCGCGAGCCTGGCGTTTTGAGCCTGTCGGGGCGCGGCTGAGCGGTCGCAGGGTGAGCGACG
>DASYBC010000065.1:0-17825 GCA_036500965.1 Allostellaceae bacterium
CATCCTCGAAACCCAGCTCAGCCAAAATACGCAGATCGTCCATTCCCGCCTGATCGAAGGGCTGCGCCCCGACAACCCGCTGGCCCATGCGCCCTATCTCTTGGCGCCGTACAGCCTGACCACCCCCTCGGGAATCGCCGCGCTCAATCAGGAGGTCACCCGCCAGGCGGCGATGATCGCCTACAACGACGATTTCGCACTGATGCTGATGGTGATCCTCGCCTCATTGCCATTGTTGCTGTTGGTCCGCGTCCAAAGTCGCCGTCAGGTCCCTGCCGCGGCCGACGATTAGGCCCGACCGCCGCGCAATAATAAATCGACAGATTGGTCATAGGGGGAAAACGCGATGTTGGCCTGGCTGCGCGATCTGAGCTCGCGGGAACGCCGAACCATGGCCGCCTGCTGGGGTGGCTGGACCTTGGACGGCTTCGATCTCACGCTATACAGCTACGTGGTGCCGACGGTCATTGCGGTATGGGGGATGTCGACCGGCGCCGCCGGCACGATCGGCACCGTCACCGTCGTGACCTCGTCGTTCGGCGGCTGGTTTGCCGGCGCGCTCGCCGACCGCTTTGGCCGCGTGCGCATGCTGCAGTTCGCGATCCTGTGGTATTCGGTCTTCACCTTTCTTTGCGGCTTCGCGCAGAATTTCGAGCAGCTGTTCATCCTGCGCGGCCTGCACGGGCTCGGCTTCGGCGGCGAATGGGCCACCGGGGCCGTGCTGATGGGCGAGGTCATCCGCGACAAGTATCGCGGCCGCGGCGTCGGCTTTGTTCAGACCGGCGCCGCCTTCGGCCCGGGTCTCGCCGCCCTCGTCTATGCGGGCCTTTTTGCGATTCTGCCGGCCGCGATCGCCTGGCGGGCGCTGTTCTGGGTCGGCATCCTGCCCGGCCTGTTCGTGCTGTGGATCCGGCGCAGCATTCCCGAATCGGAAGCGTTCGAGGGCCGGCGCGACAGCGGCCCGAAACCTGGGATCGCTCATCTCCTTTCGGCGTTTCGCGGGCCCTATCTGTGGGTGACGGTAAAAGTGGCGCTGATGGTCATGGGCGCGCAGGGCGGCGTCTGGGCCGTCGGCTTCTGGATGCCGACCTATCTGCGCACCGTGCGCCATCTGACCAACTCTCACACCGGGCTCTATGTCGCGGTGCTGGCAGTGGGATCGCTGATCGGCTTTCTGTGCGGCGCCTATCTCGCCGACGCGATCGGCCGAAAAGCGACCTTCATGATCTCGGCTGTCGCCTCGATCGTCATGGTTCTGATCTATCTCTACGTGCCGGTCGGCAACACCGGTCTGCTGTTCCTCGGGATCCCGCTCAACACCGCGATCCTGATGAAGTTCGCGCCGATGGGCCCGTTTATGACCGAGCTCTATCCGACCAGTATCCGCGGCACCGGCCAGGGCTTCTGCTACAACGCCGGCCGGGCGATCGGCTCCGTATTCATGACCGCGATCGGCTTTGCGACGGTGTTGATGCCGCTCGGCACGGCAATCGCGCTGTTCTCGACATTGGCCCACGTGCTGATGATCGTCATGCTGCTGCTGCTCCCCGAGACCCGCGGCCGCGCCATCGCGAGCCTTGAGGCCGCGGCGCCGGGCGCGCCGGCCAATATCCGCGCATCCGGCCAAACATTACGCCGGTGACGGCCCTATACAGGCGGGCTCGATACGCGGGTGCGAAACATCGTCAGCCGGTCGTCGCCGACGGTTTCGGTCGCGATCGGCTCGAAGCCGGGGGCGTCGCTCAGCGCGCCGAGCCCCAGGGTGACGATCGCCGGCATGCCATCGCCGCCGATCAAGAGCGGCGCGTGAAACCAGGCGAGGCGATCGACGAGGTGGGCGCGCAACAACGCGGCGGCAAGGCCGGCGCCGCCTTCGACGAGAAGGCGGGTCAAGCCGCGCTCGGCCAGCGTGGCGAGTGTTGCCGTGAGATCGATAATTCCCTCTCGGTCGTGGCCGATTTCGATCACGACGGCGCCGGCGGCGAGGAGCAACTCGCGCCGGGCCGGATCGGCGGAGGGCAGGGTGACGACCCAGGTCGGGACATGGGCCGCCCCGGCAATTACCTGCGCCGAAAGCGGAATGCGCAGCCGGCGGTCGAGCACGACCCGCACCGGCGAACGGCACCTGAGCCCGGGCAGCCGGCAGGTCAGTTGCGGGTCGTCGGCGAGGACGGTCCCGGTTCCGACCATGACCGCGTCGTGCGCCGCGCGCATCAGGTGCGCCCGCTCTCGCGCCGGCGGTCCGGTGATCCATTGGCTTTCGCCGCTCGCGGTGGCGATCCGGCCGTCGAGCGAGGTGGCGAGCTTCAAGGTGACGAGCGGCCGCCCGAGGCGGCGATGGATCAGGAACCCGGCGTTCATCTCGGCCGCCTCTTCGGCGCCGGGGCCGATCTCGACCGCAAGGCCGGTGTTACGGAGCCGTTGGATACCGCCGCCGCCGACGCGGGGGTCGGGGTCTTCGAGAGCGATAACGACCCGCCGCACCCCGGCAGCGATCAGTGCATCGGCGCAGGGCGGGGTTTGCCCCCAATGGCAGCAAGGCTCCAGGCTGACATAAAGGGTGGCGCCGCGCGCCGCTTCGCCCGCCCGGCGCAAAGCCTCGGTCTCGGCGTGCGGACGGCCGCCCGGCTGGGTCCAGCCGCGGCCGACCACCCGGCCCTGGTTGACGATGACGCAGCCGACCGCCGGGTTGGGCCACGCCGCGCCAAGCCCGCGCCGGGCCAGCGCCAACGCCATCTGCATCCAGCGCAAATCGGCGCTGCGACCGCCGGCCGCGAAGGCGCTCGATGCGGTTAGCTCGTCGGGGGCCTCACTCGCCATCGGCGGCGATCCGCCCGACAAAATCGCCGAAATCCTTGGCCTCGCGGAAATTGCGGTAGACCGAGGCAAAGCGGATATAGGCGACCTGGTCGAGGCTGGCGAGCGCCTCCATGACCAGGCCGCCGATCATGTCGCTCGGGATCTCAGTCTCGCCCGAGCTTTCGAGCTGGCGCACCAAGGAGTTGATGATGCGCTCGACGCGGTCGGGCTCGACCGGCCGCTTGCGCAGCGCGACATAGATCGAGCGGGCAAGCTTGTCGCGGTCGAACGGCTCGCGCTGGCCGTTTTTCTTGACCACGGTCAGGTCGCGCAATTGCACCCGCTCAAAAGTGGTGAATCGGGCCGTGCAGTTTGGGCAGAAGCGCCGCCGTCGGATGGCGCCCCGATCGTCGGTCGGGCGCGAATCCTTAACCTGGGTGTCGTCGGTGCCGCAAAACGGACAGCGCATCCTCTCCTCCCGCTCGTCTTCGCTCAGGCCGCCGGCGCCTGCTCCGATGCTCGCCCGTATATCGGGAAACGGGCGCACAGCTCCCCGACCTCGGCGCGCATTCGCGCCTCGGCGGCGGCGTCAACCAGCGTCGGGTCGCCCCTCCCGCGCGCCAGGGCGTGCAGAACCTCGCCGATCATGCAGCCGACCGCGCGAAATTCGGCGATGCCAAAGCCGCGGGTCGTCGCCGCCGGCGAACCGAGCCGGATGCCCGAGGTGACGGTCGGCTTCTCCGGGTCGAACGGGATGCCGTTCTTGTTGCAAGTGATGCCGGCGCGCTCAAGGCTCACCTCGGCGGCGCGGCCGGTCAGCCCGAGCGGGCGCAGATCGACCAGCAAGAGATGCGTGTCGGTGCCGCCCGAGACGATCGCCAGCCCAGCCCGCGCCAGGGTCTCGGCTAGGGTTTGGGCGTTGGCGATGACCGCGGCGGCGTAGCCGGCGAAGGCCGGCTGCAACGCCTCGCCGAGCGCCACCGCCTTGGCCGCGATCACATGCATCAGCGGCCCGCCCTGCAGCCCGGGAAAAACCGCGGCGTTGATCCGCCGGCCGATCTCTTCGTCTTGCGCCAGGATCAGCCCGCCGCGCGGCCCGCGCAGCGTCTTGTGCGTGGTCGTGGTCACGACATGCGCGTAGGGCAGGGGGCTCGGATGCACGCCGCCGGCGACCAGCCCGGCGAAATGCGCCATATCGACCATCAGATAGGCGCCGACCTCGTCGGCGATCGCGCGGAAGCGGGCGAAATCGATGACCCGCGGATAAGCACTGCCGCCGGCGATGATCAGCTTTGGCCGGTGCGCCCGCGCCAGCTGCTCGATTTCGGCGAAATTGATTTGCGCGTCGTCGCGCCGCACCCCATAGGCGAGCGCGTTGAACCATTTGCCCGACAGGTTCGGGCGCGCGCCGTGGGTCAGGTGGCCGCCGGCGGCGAGCGACATGCCGAGGATGGTATCGCCCGGGTTCAGCAACGCCAATAGCACCGCCTGGTTTGCCTGCGCCCCCGAATGCGGCTGGACATTGGCAAAGGCGCAGCCGAACAGCCGCTTGGCGCGCTCGATCGCCAGGCTCTCGGCGACATCGACAAATTCGCACCCGCCGTAGTAGCGCCGGCCGGGGTAACCCTCGGCGTATTTGTTGGTCAGGACGGAGCCCTGTGCCTCCAGCACCGCGCGCGAGACGATGTTCTCGCTGGCGATCAGCTCGATCTGCGACTGTTGGCGTGCGAGTTCGCCGGCCACGGCGGCCGCCAGCTCGGGATCAACCATCGCCAGCGGCTGCAGAAAGAAGCCGTCGGCCACGGCCGAGGAAACCGGAAGCGGGGTTGAGACCATCGGCAGACCACTCGTTCGGGCGGCCGAGGCGCCGCTGCTTCGAGGCGTCGAAAAGGCCGCGTGTCACGCGGAGGCGAGCGACGCAGGAGCGCTGACCCAACATCCGGATGGAGGCGACGCTACCATATCTCGCATCGCGATTCCAGCTGTGCACCATAAATCGCGCTTGATCGACGCCGGCGGTAACATCGCCGACACTACAGTCGGGCCCGGCAATCCCGGTCATTCGCCGCGCTTGACGAGAACTTGCCATCCTCACCGGGGAAAGCCGCGAAACCAACGATATCGGCGGCCCAGAGCGGCACGGTCCAATCGTGGCGCGAGCGCGATAATCACGATTACTCTCCTCCATCATAAGTTTCCATTGACACAAGAAATTCGTGCGCCGATTATGCCCGTTCACCGGTACATTTCAGGATTCGTCGAGGCGAGATATGGCGGAAACGGCAGCCCCAAAGATGGCCGAGGAAGAGTTGCTGCGGATGACCGCGGATGTGGTGGCCGCTTATGTCAGCAACAACACGTTGCCGACGGCGCAGCTGGCCGAGGTTATCAACGCGGTCTACGGTTCGCTTAAGGGGCTCGAAGGCCAGGTCGCCGAGCCCCCACCGGAGCCGGTAAAGCCGGCGGTGCCGATCCGCAAGTCGGTCACCCCGGATTACCTGATCTGCCTCGAGGACGGCAAAAAGCTGAAGATGCTAAAGCGTCATCTGCGCTCGACTTACAATTTGACGCCCGACGAGTACCGCGCGCGCTGGGGACTGGCGCCAGACTATCCGATGGTGGCGCCCAACTACGCCGAGCAGCGCTCGGCCTTCGCCAAGAAGATCGGGCTCGGCCGCGGCGCCGGCCGCCAAGCGGCGGCGACCACCGCCAAGAAGTAGCGCCGCGGCAGCGGCAGCGGCGTCCGCCGCCCGTCGGCAATGGCGTCACGACCGCTCCGGCCGGGCGGATGACGGTCCGAAGAGATTGTGCCGGCCGACTGACGTGCATGCCGCTCTGAGCAAGCAATTTGAAGTCTTCATGCGCCCGCGCCACGGCGCCCCGGTGGCTATGGACGAAGCGCTTACGAGCCTCGAGCGGCGGATCGCGATCGTCGACAAACAGATCCTCGCCCGGGGTCGTGGCAATCCGACCTGCCAGCGGCCTGAGCGCCCAGCGCCGGCGAAGGCAGACTCCCCTCGCCGATACTGCCCCGAGTGGTTTCCGTCCGCATGTTGTTTCCCCCGTGCGTTCTGACCACCGCGAGTGCCACAACAAACTGAGATCACTCAATTCATTTCGAACCACCCTCTAAGGTGCGGCCCCCGGTCGCCGGCTTAGCCCTGAGCGTTGAGGATTTTGCCGCCGGCGGTCACTGGATTGGCGGCGATCAGCACAAAGGCGATGACGCAGGGCTCGGTTCCGCGGTTCGCCCAATTGTGGATCGTGCCGCGCTGCACCAAGACGTCGCCCGCTTTCAGATGGACGCTCGAACCGTCGAGCTCCATGTCGATTTCCCCGGACATCACCACGGCGTAGTCGATCGAATCGGTGCGGTGATTGCGCGGGGCGGAGCCCGGCATCAGCTCGAGAATGCGAAAGACGGTTCCGTTGGCGAGCGTGGTGCCGGTCCGGCGCTGCCCCTGGTCTTCGCCGCCATTGTTGTCGACTGGGAAGCCCTCGGTCGTCCACACCACGCCGGCGGTGGCGCCGGGCCGGGCCGAGACGAGATTCCTGGTGATTTCGTCGATCTGGGCGACGGCGCGGCCATTGGCGTCGTGGCCGGTCACGACCCGGCGGAACTGCAGCGGCATCCTCGGCCTCCTCGGCTGGTGCGGACAATGCCCGGATCTTTGCCCCGGATCGCCGCGCTCGGCAAGATCGGGGGATGCGTCCGGCGCCGGACGCGCGCATAGTCGGCTGCCCGGCGCGGAGACTCCGACATGCTGCTGCGCATCCGCTCGATCACCTATCTCGCCGACGCGATCAACGGCTACGAGCTGGTCGATCCGCGCGGGCGCGACCTGCCGCGCTTTGCCGCCGGGTCGCATATCGCGGTGCGGCTTGGCGGCGGGGTGCTGCGCGACTATTCGCTGTGCAACGACCCGGTCGAGCGGCGGCGCTATTGCATCGCGGTCCTGCGCGAGCGCGATGGTGCCGGCTCGCGCCAATTGCATGAGGCGGTGCGGGTCGGCGACACGGTCGAGGTCTCGCTGCCGCGCAACAACTTTCCGGTGGCCGAGGAAGCGGAGCGGCACCTCTTTCTCGCCGGCGGCATCGGCATCACCCCGATCATGGCGATGATCGCCGAATTGCGCCGCCGCGGCGGCGATTTTCTGCTGCATTACTGCACGCGCTCGCCCGAGGCGACCGCGTTCCGCGAGGAGCTCGACCTGCTCGCAGCGCAGGGGCGGGTGCGCTTTCACCACGATGGCGGCGACCCTTCGCGCGGCCTCGACATCGCCGCGGCGCTGCGCGAGCCGCAGCTCGGGACCCACCTCTACTACTGCGGCCCGGCCGGGATGATGGCCGCGGCGCGGGCGGCCGCCGCGCATTGGCCGGTGGGCACGGTGCATTGCGAGTATTTCACCGGCCCCTCGGCGCTCCCGCCGCAGCCGCTCGGCGAGGACCGGGCGTTCCGCGTCAGGCTGGCCCAAAGCGGCGGCGAATACGAGATCCCGCCGGGCGAGACCATCATCGACGTGCTGCGCCGCCACGGCATCGCGGTCAGGACCTCATGCGAGCTCGGCTATTGCGGCGCCTGTCTGACCCGTTATCGCGCCGGCGAGCCCGAGCACCGCGACCAGATCCTCTCCGAGAAAGATCGCGAGCGCTACCTCCTAATCTGCTGCTCCCGCGCCAAAACCCCAATCCTCGAACTCGAGCTTTAGCCGTTGCGGCGATCCGACAAGGCGGCACCCTGCATGTGGTCACACTGGAGAAAGCCGCTCTCGCCGAAGTGGATCCGGGCTTGCGCCGGCATCGCGAGAACGGGGGTACGATCATAGGCGTTAGGTCTGCAGCGCCAGAGAGAGAGCCGCCGAACCTCTGTGGCGCAACGCAAAACGCGGCGCCAATGCCAGCTATCTCAGGATGTTGCGTGCCAGTCCGTGCCCGGCGTGCGCCAGACGGTCATCGTTTGTCCACAGGGCATCGCAACGATGGTGCTGAGCGCAGGCGAGATGCAGCGCGTCCGGCGTCTTGAGACCGAAGCGGGCCCGCAGCCGTGCCGCCTGCCAATAAACTGACCGAGGCATCGCCAAATGCGCGAGCTGCCCGAACAGCTCGGCATAGGCGCGTTCCAGCACCGGATCGCCGCGCTTGATCGGCCCGATCAGGCATTCGCATTCGACCAGCGGCGAGACGCCAAAGCGAGCCGCGGCGACCTCGGCCATCGCTCCGGCGACCGCTTCGCCCCAGCGGGCATGGCTCTCGACGAGGTAAATCACCAAACAGGCATCGAGATAGATCAATCCCACGATCTGCGTTCCGCCGCAATCGAGGCATCGATTTCGTCGGTGGACCGCCGCGCATAGGGCGGCAGCGGATGACGTTCGAGCCAATCGAGGATCGCCCGTCCCTTGCCAATGTCCGCTGTGGCTGGCGATTCAGCCGCCGCCGGAACGAGCCGCACCACCGGCTCGCCGCGATTGGCGATGACCACATCTTCGCCCGCTTGCGCCGCCTTGATCAGCTGCGAAAGCCGGTTCTTGGCCTCGAAGACATTCACTTGCACCACCGCCTCACTCCCCGCTAACATAGCTATGAATAGCTATTTGATCCAGGTCTGTCCATAGCGATCAACCATCCGCCGTCGCCGATGCTGAAGGCTATTGCGCGACCCAGCCGCCATCCACCGACAGCGCGGCGCCGGTGATCGTGCGGGCGGCCTCGCCGCACAGGAACACGACGAGGGCGCCGATTTGGTCGGGGGTGGTGAAGTCGAGCATCGGCTGCTTTTCGCGCAGCATGTCCTCGCGCGCCTGCTGCACCGGGATCGCCTCGGCCGTGGCACGGGCCTCGATCTGCTTCTGGACCAGCGGGGTCAAGACCCAGCCGGGGCAGATCGCGTTGCAGGTGACGCCGCGATTCGCGGTTTCGATCGCGGCCACCTTGGTCAAGCCGACGAGCCCGTGCTTGGCGGCGACATAGGCGGCCTTCTCGCCGCTGGCGACGAGGCCGTGGGCCGACGCGATGTTGACGATCCGGCCCCATCCTTTGGCCAGCATATGCGGCAGCGCCGCCTTGATCGCGTGAAACGCGGCGCTCATATTGATCGCGATCACCGCATCCCATCGCGCCTCAGGAAAGTCGATGAGCTTGGCCACGTGCTGAATGCCCGCATTGTTGACCAGGATATCGACGCTGCCGAAGCGTTGCGCGGTGTCGGCGACGAGATCGCGGGTTTGGGCCGGCTGCGACATGTCCGCCGGCGAATAGGCGGCTTCGATGCCATGCTCGGCGGCGAGCCCGGCCCGCAGCTTTTCGATCTCGCCGCGATCGCCAAACCCGTTCAGCATCAGCGCGCAACCCTGGGCGGCAAGCGCGCCGGCGATGCCGAGCCCGATCCCGCTGGTCGAGCCGGTGACAATCGCGACTTTACCTTTTAGCATGGGTTTTCTCCTGATATCGGCCACCAGGGCGATGTTTGCGCCACCGTCGTCGTACTCCACTGCTGGCTCGCTGCGGCAAATTGATCCACGGCCATTCCCGAAGGCGCCCGATGAGGTGTGATAACACCCCGGCCACATGCGGCGGCGCGCGTGGCCGCCGGCACGCGGCTTGCCGGCGACCCTGCTTCGGGAGGAGGAATCTCGGTCGATATGTCAGGGACTCAGGGCCGGTTTATGTCGGGGATTCAGGGCCGGTTTATGTCGGGGGTTCAGGGCCGGTTGATGCCGAATAATCGCGGGGCGGCGCACGCTCTCGCCCCGGCGGCTGCAGATTTGCCCGCACTCAAGATCGCCACCTACAATATCCACGGCTGTCTCGGCGTCGACCGCCGCTACGATCCGGCACGGATCGCCGCCGTGCTCCGCGAAATCGACGCCGACATCGCCTGCCTGCAAGAAGTCGGCCTGCGCCGCGCCACCGGCCGGCACGATGACCAGGCGGACTACCTCGCCGAGGCGACCGGCTGCCGGGTCGTTCTCGGCGCCGGCGCGCGCGGCCGGCGCGGACGGTTCGCCAACGCGATCCTGACCCGGTTTCCGGTCGTTGCCGCGCGGGCGATCGACCTCGCCGTATCAGTCTACGAGCCGCGCGCGGCGCTCGATGCCGAGCTGATGATCGGCACCAGAAGGCTGCGAGTGCTGGCCACGCATTTCGGCCTCCATGCCGCCGAGCGGCGGCTGCAGGCCGATCGCCTGATCGCGGCGCTCCGCGAACCTTGCAGCCCCGGCCGGCAGGCGGCGGATACGGTGCTGCTGGTTGGCGATTTGAACGAGTGGCGCGGGCGCAGCGGCGGTATCCGCGCCCTCGACCGGTGCCTGAGGCCGAGCGCCGCCCCGCCGACCTTCCCGTCCTGGCTGCCGGTGTTGCCGCTCGACCGGATGTATGCCGACGGCCCGGCGGTGCTAGGCGATGTGCGGGTGTACCGCTCGCCGCTCGCCCGTCTCGCCTCCGATCATCTGCCGCTGGTCGGCAGCCTGTGGTGGATCGATGGCGACGCGGGCGGGCGGGCGCCGCCGCGGCCCGCGAGCCGCCGGGCGGGGGAGCATCTGAGGCCGGTCGCGCTCGGCTGAGCACGGCCATCGGCGATGGCGGCGGGGACACCCGACCGGGTTGCGTTCGCGGCGGAGCGGAGCTAATCAGAGGCGATGCCGGCCAAGCGAAACCCGCTAAATCTCAATGCACTGCAGCTGAAGACGCTGACCCTGCTCCAGGAGCTGGCGCGGCTGCCGGATTATTCGCGGCCAGCAGAGGAGCCGGGCAGCGTCGTGCTGCTGCGCCTGCCCCAGCCGCATGGCGACCACTTTCATCTCGGCGAGGCGATCGTGGCCTCGCGCGACGCAACGGGCCTGCGCAACCCGGCGGTCTGGACGGCGCTCGAGCGCAAGGGCCTGATCCGGTCGTCGCCGCCCTACGCGACGATGACGCCGGACGGGCTCGGCTACGACACTGGGTTGCGCCAGACGATCCTGCATCGGGAAGCGCACTGACGGTCGAGCCCGGTGCGGGCAGCTTGCACCGCTCAGCGACGATCACCAGCAAAAGCGGCCGGCGACGGCGACCGGCGCATAGCCGTCGGCGCTCAGCGCCGAATCGATGCGCGCGAGGTCGGGCTCCGCCGCCCCGACGATGCCGAACTCCTGCGCATGGATGCCCCCGGCGATGAACAGGCTGTCGAGACCCGCCGCCGCGGCTCCGGCGATATCGGTGCGCAGGCTGTCGCCGACGGCGAGAATGCGCGCGCGGTCGGCGATGCCGAGGAGGGCAAGGCAGCTGTCATAGACCGAGCGGTACGGCTTGCCGTGCCAGCGGACATATCCGCCCGCTTGCTCGTACCATTGCGCCAGCGCTCCGGCGCAAAGCGCCAGCCGGGCGCCGTGCATGACGACGAGATCGGGGTTGGCGCAGACCATCGGCAGGCTCGCCGTCAATCCCGCGCGCAGCAGCGGCGCATAATCCTCGATCGTGTCGTCCCAGCCGGCGGGTCCGGTGTTGAGGATGAACTGCGCCCTTTCGGCGGTGTCGACATAATCGAGCCCGAGATCTTCGCGAATCTCCAGATCGCGGTCGGAGCAGATATGCAGGCAGCGCCGGCCAAGCGCCGCATAGAACGGGTCGTCGCGGCGGTAGAGATACTGCCAGGCCTCTTCGCCCGACGACATGACGTGGTGATAGGTCCCCGGCGGGACGCCGATCTCGGCGATTCGTCGGACCACGTCGTCGGCGCGGCGCGGTGCGTTCGATAACAGGGCGACGCGTTTGCCGGCGGCGATCAGCGAGATCAGGCAGTCGATCGCGCCAGGCAGCGGTGCGACGCCGTCATGGATCACCCCCCACAGATCGAGGATGTAGCCGTCGTAGCGCTCCGCCACTGCGGCGATTCCGGGAATGGACAGCACGGCCATGACGCGGCAACCTCGATGATGATGCGACGGCGGTCAAGCGCCGGGCGGCCGGCTCGCGGGAGCCGCCGATCGCGCGATTTACTGGCGAGATACTGACGCGGACGCTGATACTTACATTACGTCGGATTGTCTTTACTAATATTTACCAGATTTGTGGGAGCATCGCGCGGTCCGTCCCGTTAGGTAGGCAGCAGCCTGATCGGCATCGAGAGGAGGATCATGCAGACAGATGTGTACATCGGCCCGCTGATCGAGCGCGGCGGAAAATTCAGCTATGACACGTTTTCCCCGAGCGAGGGGTTGCGGCATTCGTTCCGCTACCCGCGCATCGAACAAGCCCGGCACGATCAGCGGGCGATGATCGCCGAAGCCGATGCGGACCCGCGCACGCGCGTCCACGTCTGCGAGACCGTCGCCGAATTCGAGCAGGCGGCGGCTGGCGACGCCAACGCAATGCCGGACGCCCTGCCGTCGGACGAGTGGTAATCCGGGCGGGGCTTGCCAGTTAGCACCGGTGCGCACCGGTTATCCGAGCAATTCGGCCGCAGTGCCAGGAGCGGAAGCCTGGACCGGGCCAGTGCGCCCACTCACTCGAACGACACACGCTGAAGTGGTGGTATGCCACGGTCGAGGGCCGCGGTGCCGATTGCCGCGCCGACCGAGGCGAAGCCGTCGCGGCGGAGAAAATCGACGAGCCCCTCTTTGATGCGGCCGACGAGAGCCGGGCCGTCGAACACCAGTGCAGTGTAGAGCTGCACCAGGCTGGCGCCGGCCCGAATTTTGGCATAGGCGTCGGCCGCCCCGGCGATGCCCCCGACCCCGACGAGTGGCAGCCGCCCTTGGGTCAGCCGGTAGATGTCGGCGAGCACTGCGGTTGACTGGGTGAACAGCGGGCGTCCGCTGAGCCCGCCGCTTTCGCCGGCGTGGCGGCTGACGAGCCCGGACGGGCGCCGGGTCGTCGTGTTGGCGACAATCAGCCCGTCGATCCCGGTCTCGAGCGCGACCTCGGCGATGTCGCTGCACTCGGCAGCGCTGAGATCGGGCGCGATTTTCAACAGCAATGGGGTCCGGCTGGCAGTCCTGCCGCGCGCTTCTATCAGCCGGCGCAGCAGCGCATCGAGCGCTGTGCGGGCTTGCAGGTCGCGCAATCCGGGCGTGTTCGGCGAGGAAATGTTGACGACCAGATAATCGGCGAGGCCGGCCATGCGCCGGATGCCTTCGGCGTAATCGGCGACGGCATCGGCGCTGTCGCGGTTCTTGCCCAGATTCGCCCCAACAATGCCGGCGCGGTTCCGCCGCGACAGCCGGTCGGCGACGATGCCGAGCCCGCCGCTGTTGAAGCCCATCCGGTTGATGACCGCGCGGTCCTGATCGAGACGGAAGAGGCGCGGCTTCGCATTGCCGAGCTGCGGATGCGGCGTCACCGTCCCGACTTCGACAAAGCCGAAACCGAGCCGCAGCATGGCGCCCGGCACGCGCGCGTCCTTGTCAAAGCCGGCGGCGAGGCCGATCGGGTTCCGAAAATCGAGCCCCCAAATCCACTGCCTCAGAAGCGGCGGGTCTTCTCCAAATGCATCGCCAATGACAAGCCGCCCGAGCCCAGTCTCCAGCGCGCGCAGGCTCAACTCGTGGGCCATCTCGCGCGGCAGCCGGCTCAGGGCCGGACGGATCAGCGGATAGAGGTTGGGCATCGTCGGGCTCGCCGGCTTTGCGGCGACGATACCAGCGCATTGGCCTCGCCGCAGCTATGCTGGATCATGCCCGCCATGTCGGACGGCGATCGCAATCTCCCGGCCGTTGCGCGACGGGTGCTGGTGCCGCAGGCGCCGGTGCTCGTCGCCGGGTTTCGTGACGCGATCTGGCTGACCCCTGACGGCGAGATCGAGGCGTTGTCGCCGGCCGAGGCGCGCGGCCGGGTCGAGATCGAGCCGCCGCTGCTGTGCCATGCGGCCGCCACCGCGCGACGCCTCGATTCGCCGGGCTTTGCGGCGCTCGACCTCTTGGAGCTGTTCGCGTTTGTCTATCCGGCGCGGTTCTGCGTGCCGACGCCGCGCGGCCTTGCCGAAGCCCTTGGGCTGCCGCCGCCGCGCCGCCCGTATGACGCTTGCGCAACGCTGGCCACGGCAGCGCAAGCGATGCTTGAGGCACTGGGTCAGGAGGCCGATCCCGAGCTTCGCGCACTCGCCGAGGCGATGGACCGCGGCGGCTGGCTGTGGGCGCCGGCGGTGCTGGCGGCGCTGCCGGCGGCCGAGCCGGGCGGGCGACGGCAGATGGCCGGGCTGCGGGTGTGGACACATCTCGCCGAATGGGCCGAAACCGCCGCCGGGCCGCCGCCGGGCAACGAGCCGGTGGGGCCCGAAGAGGCGCGCTCCCGGCTGGCACGACTGCTCGGCGCCGATTCCGAGCCGCGCCCGCAGCAGGCCGATTATGCCGCTGCTGTCAGCGCCGCCTTTGCCCCGCGAGATCTGCCCGACCGGCCGCATGCGGTGCTCGCCGAAGCTGGCACCGGGGTCGGCAAGACCCTCGGCTACATCGCGCCGGCGAGCCTGTGGGCCGAGAAGAACCGCGGCTCGGTGTGGATCTCGACCTTCACGCGCAACCTGCAGACACAGATCTCCGGCGAGCTCGACCGGCTCTATCCCGACCCGGACGACAAGCGCCGTCACGTCGTCGTGCGCAAGGGGCGCGAGAATTTCCTCTGCCTACTGAATTACGAGGAGGCCGCCAGCGCCGCGGCGGCCCGGCCGGGGCGGGCGGCGGCGCAGCTCGGGCTGATCGCACGCTGGATCGCCGCGAGCGAGGCCGGGGACCTGGTCGCCGGCGACTTCCCGGGCTGGCTCGGCGAGCTGATCGGCCGCGCCCGGGTCGGCGCGCTCGCCGACCGCCGCGGCGAATGCGTCCATTCGGCCTGCCCGCATTTCCGCCGCTGCTTTGTCGAGAAGAACATCCGCAAAGCGCGCGGCGCGCGCATCGTCGTCGCCAATCATGCACTGGTCATGGCCCAGGCGGCACTCGGCGGGCTCGACGATGCGACGGTGCCGACCCGCTACGTGTTCGACGAGGGCCACCATCTGCTCGAAGCCGCGGACGGCGCCTTCTCGGTCCGCCTGTCCGGGCGCGAAGGGCGGGAGCTGCGGCGCTGGATCGCCGGCGCCGAGGCTTCGGGCGGCTCGCGCGCCCGCGGCCTGCGCCGGCGGATCGGCGACCTGGTCGAAGGCGACGATGACGGCGCCCGCGCGCTGATCGAGGTGCTCGGCGCCGCCCGAATCCTGCCTGGCGACGGCTGGGCGCAGCGGGTTGCCGACGGGCGCGGCCTGCAGGGGTTCGAGGGTTTTCTGGCGCTGGTCCGGCAGCAGGTGCTGGCGCGGGCGGCGTTGACCGATGCCGGCTACGGGCTCGAGGCCGAGGCGCGGCCACCGGTCGAGGGGCTCGTCGAGCTCACGGTGCCGCTCGCACAAGCGCTCGACCGCCTTGCTCTCGCGCTGAAGCGGCTCGCCGCGATCCTGCGCAAGCGGCTCGAGGACCCGGACAATCCGCCGGAGCCGGGGCTGCGCCAGCGGCTTGACGCCACCATTCGCGGGCTCGACCGGCGCGCCGATCAGCAGCTCGCCGCCTGGGCCAGGCTGTTGCGCGATCTGGCCGAGCCGCCCCGGTCGGAGACCGTCGAGTGGCTGTCGCTCGACCGCATCGACGGGCTCGAAACCGATGTCGCGGTGACCCGCAGCTGGATCGACCCGGGCATCCCGTTCGCCCGGCTGGTGGCGCGCCCGGCGCACGGGCTCGTCGTCACCTCGGCGACATTGACCGACGGCGATCCCGACCCCGCCGTCGCCTGGCGCGGCGCCGAGGCTGCGACCGGGCTGCGCCACCTGCCCGCCAGCCCGGCGGCGGCGCGCATCGCCTCGCCGTTCGATTACGCGGCGCAGACCCGCATCTTTGTCGTCACCGACATCCCGCGCGACGATATAGGCCAAGTCGCCGCGGCCTATGCGGCATTGTTCGTCGCGGCGCGCGGCGGCGCGCTCGGTCTCTTCACCGCGATCGCCCGGCTGCGCGCGGTGCACCACCGTATCGCCCCGGCGCTCGAAGCGCGCGGCCTGCTGCTGCTGGCCCAGCATGTCGAGGCGATGTCGACCGCGACCCTCGTCGACATTTTCCGTGCCGAGGAGGATTCGTGCCTGCTCGGCACCGACGCGATTCGCGACGGCGTCGATGTCCCCGGCCGCTCGCTGCGCCTCCTGGTGTTCGACCGGGTGCCGTGGCCGCGCCCGGACATCCTGCACCGCGCCCGCCGGCCGGTGTTCGGCGGGACGCAATATTCCGACAAGATCGCCCGGCTGCGGCTGCGTCAGGCCTATGGCCGGCTCATTCGCCGCGCCGACGAC
This sequence comes from Allostellaceae bacterium, assembly GCA_036500965.1. GTDB lineage: Bacteria > Pseudomonadota > Alphaproteobacteria > ATCC43930 > CGMCC-115725 > AP-15. The sequence continues at coordinate 16,079 of DASYBC010000065.1, forward strand.
CGCGGCGTCTTCGTGGTGCTCGACCGCGCGCTGCCGTCGCGGCTCCTGTCGGCGTTTCCCGAAGCGGTGCCGGTGCGCCGGGTGCCCCTGGTCGAAGCGGCGGCCGAGACCGCGCGCTTTCTCGGCACCGCCGCTGCGCCTTCAGCCGATACGCCTTGACAGGTGCGCCCCGGTTTTGGTCTGTCAGCCGCGCCAGCCCGAAAGGACCCGTTATGCTCGACCACCACCGCGCCTTGATCTACACGATGGTCATCGTGTCGGCGGCCGACCGCAACATGCCCGATTCCGAGCTGCACGCGTTCGCCGAGATCGTCGGCCATCTGCCGGTCTTCCGCGATTTCGACCAGAACGAGCTGCCGGGCCTGTTCAACGACTGCACCGAGCTGATCGGCCGCGAGAACGGGCTCGACGAGACCTTGAAGGCGATCAAGGCCGGCCTGCCGCCAAAGCTGCGCGAGACCGCCTATGCGATCGCCTGCGACCTCGTCGCCACCGACGGCGAAGCGACCCAGGAAGAGCTGCGCATGCTCGACTTGCTGCGCCACCGCCTCAAGATCGAGCGCCTGACCGCCGCCGCCATCGAACGCGCCGCCCGCGCCCGCTACCAGGCGCTGTAGCTTTCCTGCCCGGGCGCTGCGCCAGAGGACACCTCGCAGCGAGGCGGATGGAGTAGGACGCGCGGACACTATCAAAGTCGCATAAGCAGCGATTCTGGAAAATCAGCCGCGTAAATCCCTTCTACGGAAAATCGCCCGGTACCGGGTCTGTCACCTTGCGTATGGAGTGGCCGATAGAATATCGTCATAATAAGACTCGCTCGCCCCAGTAATTTTCAGCACAATTCTATGTAAAATTATCTTGAGGAGCTTTGTTGCTCTTATAGTCGGGATAACGGACTTTGGGTCTAGTTCACCTCCATGTGCTGCGATATGCCGCTTCTTCCAAGCGGCAGTTTCTGCGGGACTTAGCGTTATCCCAATTTCCGCGAGCAGTTTTTCGGAGATCACGCTCGGCGGGGTCTGGTTCAGATTAGATGTCACCTTATTGGTCAATATGGTACTGATAGAGGGGTCAAGCCCGGCATTGGCAATCGATGTCAGGAATGGTCTGCTGAGTGATTCCCACTTTGCTTTGTCAGTGATGAGCTTTTTCTCGAACTTCGCGGGGTGACTTTTCACATAGGCATCTTGGATGGCTTCGATAGCTGCGCCGAAGTGAGCGGCGGCCATATGCACGGGCGCGCACATTGCATGCCAGTAAACCCAGCTAAATGCTCCGAAACGCAATTCATCATAGTGTGCATAGATCGCGTTGGCCATCCGGGAGACTGCCTGCTGGCACTCATACCTATCGCCAAGTGGCGCAGGCGGCATCACAGTAATTTCAAAAATTCTGCCTATGGACGGTGGAGATACCGCGCCGAATGTGACTATCTCGGACTTCTCGCACAGCGTTGTGCAGCCGAGATATACCAGATAATTCCCTAAGGAGAACGATAGAACGTCTCTTATTTTCTTTCTGACTGCATCGTCAGGGTTTCCAACGTAAAATATGTAACTCGGCTTTTTTACACCCTTAGAAAAGTCTGGGTCTGAAACGCATAGGTATAATACCAGCCTGATTAAGTGCCAACCCGTGTGAGCCAGGGATAGGAGCACAGCGAGCGGATGCGGCCGGTTTCGCCAAGCAGCCAATTCCACGCCGCGCAACAGCTGTCGACGATCTCCTCGGTGGTGCGAAAGACGCG
>DASYBC010000066.1:0-19879 GCA_036500965.1 Allostellaceae bacterium
CGCCGCCTTGGAACGCATGCCGGGGTGAAAAAGCTGACTTTCTCGTAATATCAATCGGTTGCAACCGACCTGCAGACGCAACCTATTGAAGCAGCGCAATTTTCAGATCGGCACTTCTGGCACGGAGGTTACGACAAGGCCTCTACATTCCGCAAAAAACTCTGAGTTTGTTAGCAATACCAGTGAGGATCTTTGTGACGATCCTGATGTTTGTCATCATCGCGGTGGCGGCGCTGATCACGGCCTACGGTTTTGCTTCTCGCCGAAGTGGACCGCTGGACCGACTTCGGCCGCGCCTTTACATTCGGACGCGCCGGGCGACTATCGGCGCGTCGTGCTCACCGCCGTGCTCGCCTCAACCTCAAGGCGCCGCGGGCGCCGATGCAGGAGGGATATGCCTTTCCCGGTTCCGGCTGCTGCCGGTCCTCGATGCGAACCTCGTGGCGCCACGGAATGTTAAGGTCGTATTCGTAGAGGAACCGGGCGCCCCTACGGAGTCGCAGCGCCGCCAGGGTCACGTCGGGCGAGGACGCCGACAGCTCCCACGAGCCGTAACGGGCAGCGCGAAGGCAGAACTGATAGAGGTGGATGCCTTCCCAACCCATCGCGACCTGAAATACGCCGTGCAGCTCGTGCAGCGTGCAGCCCGAGGGCACCAGCACGCGCCGCCACACCATCGGGCTGACGCCAAGCAGCCACAGCTTGACCTGCACGATCGCATTCGCGTCCGTTGCGGACGGCGTAGGGTTCTCTCCAGGCAGAAACTGCTTCGGCCGTCGGGCCATCCAGTCAGATACTGCCACTCGGCCCGAGCGCCCCACAGATCCTCATACTTCCTCGTTCCCAGAACGGGTCCACGCTATGAACAGGATAGCACGTTGGGCGGCACCCGATCGAGAACGGGGACCCCGGTAGCCATCAACTGCTCGTTAACTATATCGCGTCCCGCGATCTGGTGATCGAGAAGCGTCAGGCTTCCGTCGGTCAGCCCGCAACAGCGTGAGGCGCAGGAAGCAGGCGACCTCGATCGTGGGATGCGGATCCTTGATCCGCGTCAGCGCCGCCGGTTTCCGTGAGATCATCCGTCGCGCGAAATGCTCCAGACCGGCGAGCGGCAGATCCCGCAGGACCAGCCGGTCGGCGCCCAATTCCTTGAGAAAGCCGACCTTCTCGATTGGCGGTCTTGCTCGACGGCACGACGCCAAGCCATTCGCGCCGGCTGATCCCGCCGTCCTCGATTGGCGCCAGAAGGCGCAAAAGCATGGGGTCGAAACCCCCGAACGGATTCCTGAAGCTCGAGAGGCGAGCCGATCAACTGCCGGCGCCGAACTTCGGCGGCAGGCCTGTGTGGGTCATCGCCAAAGCGCGGGGACCGCTTGCGGCGCTTGCCGGTCGCCGATGGCGGACCACGGCCCGCCGGCCTTGAGTCGGCTCGGCCAACCCGGTGCGGTTGATCGACGCCTTTGAAGGGAACGTGCCAGATCGTCGAGGCTCTCTTCGGCGCCGCGCGAAATAGGACGCACCTCTGCGATCAGGTACGCCGGCGTCACATCCAGCGGGTACTGCCGGGGATTAGGCTTGCCACGCGAGTTTTGCGTTAGTCCTCGTTCGGCCTCCTAGTCGGGGGCTCGTTGCCTTCGATACGGCTCACGACCGAACTCCAGCCCTCTGGCAACTCCTCCCGGCGTGGCCGCCAATTGGCGATCTCGCTGGTATCGCCAAAATTCCACTCCTCAAGCGGTTCCATGCGACCTCTGTGTCTCGGGCCGTCCCAAGAGCGCCAGACTACGCGCTGTCGCCAAGGGAGTCGATCAACTTTTCGACCTCGAAGAATATCAACGAGGCGAGCTTGCTGCGGTTTTTGACGTCGCGAAGCGCGTAAAGTTCCGAGTCGGCTTCGCAACTGCTCAGGCACGCAATCAAGCGACAGAACTCCACCGGTCCTTCCGGGAAAAAGGTATTCACCGGCAACGGAAACGGCACGCACAGCAGGTAAGCCTCCGGTTTGTCTCCGTCAAGGCTGTGGAAGAGCCGCGAGTACCGGTGGTCGCTGCGCGCGAAATACTCCAGCCGCCCGCGCCGCATCGCCATGCCCCGGAAATCGGCACCCCAGGGCAAGGTCTGCGACCAGACCTTGCTGTTAACGGCATACGTGCCGGCGATACAGCGCAAACGCGGCTGATCACCCTCAAACAGCCACAGCGCCAGGTCTGCCCCGGCAACCCCGCTGCCCAGCTCCTTCAGGCATTTCAGCCGCACCTCGCCAAGGAGACCGTTGACGTGACCGCGCGCATTCCCACACTGGGCCGCCAATTCCCGCGCCGCGCTGTGAGCGCGGGCTGCCCTCGCGGATTGCTCGACGGTCAGGTTCAGGCTCGGCAGGTCCCACCCTAACTCGTAGGTGTGGCTCGGCAAGTAATGATCCACATCGAGCATCGCCATCCCGATGTCCCTGTCGAAGATCAGCCGCCTACTGACCAGCGCCGATTCCGCCGGATCGACCGAATTATCGCTTTTCTTCGCCACGACGTTGAACTGCTGAGGCACGTAGCCGGCCGGAAACTGCAGAAACGCGGTGAACCGCTCGATCGGGTAGGTAGAGGCGAATCGGATTTGTTCGCTGGGAACTGGAACCTTCCGCTGCTGCTCGGTCTGAACCAGCGCCGCTTCCTCAGAGGTCAACGCGAATGCGTTCTTTGAGATCCGTTTCAAGCTGTAGCCTGGATGCGGCTCCCGGGCCGTTGCGGGCGGATCGAAGCTAATCTTGATGGGGTGGACGGCCCCCGCTCTCCGGCATCGATGTGCCACAACGTGGTCGTCTATGAGGGCCACAACGAGAGGAGCCGTCCACCATGCAGATTACCACCATCGGTTTGGATCTCGCCAAACACTGGTTCCAGGTCCACGGCGTCGACGCCAATGGACACATTGTCGTTCGCCGGCGGCTGTGGCGGAGCGGCGTGATTGCCTACTTCCGGTCGCTCGAGCCGTGTCTGGTCGGCATGGAAGCCTGCGCAACCGCGCATCATTGGGCGCGTGAGCTGACCGCGCTCGGGCATAGGGTGAAGCTGATGCCGCCGGCCTACGTGAAGGCCTACGTCAAGCGCAACAAGAACGATGCCGCCGATGCGGAAGCGATCTGCGAAGCGGTATCGCGCCCTTCGATGCGGTTTGTGCCGGTGAAGGACGCCGAGCAGCAGTCGGTGTTGCTGCTGCATCGGGCGCGCAGCCTTCTGGTTCGGCAACGCACGATGCTGGTCAACGCGTTGCGCGCTCACATGGCCGAATTCGGCATCATTGCGCCGCAGGGTCTGCGGCATGTCGAGATCCTGACCAAGACAATTGCTCATCAACAACAAGAGCGGCTCCCGGAGCTGGCGCGCTCGATCCTGCAGACGATTGTGGACCAGCTGACCGGCACGATGACGAGGATCCGGGAAATCGAGGGCCGGCTGGCCAAGTGGCATCGGCAGAGCCGGGTCAGTCGTTTGCTGGCGACCGTCCCGGGTGTCGGCATCATGGGCGCGAGCGCGATTGCCGCGACGGTTGCCGATCCGACGTTGTTTCGTTCGGGCCGGGAGTTCGCTGCCTGGCTGGGAATGACGCCGCGACAGAATTCGAGCGGCGGCAAGGAACGCTTGGGACGGACCAGCAAGCGCGGCGACAAATACATCCGCAGCCTGCTCACCGCCGGCGCGGTTGCGGTGCTGCGCCATGCCCGCAATCGACCAACCCGCGACGGCGAGTGGGTCCGCGCGTTGCTGGCGGGCAAACCGACCAAACTTGCTGCGGTCGCACTGGCCAACAAGACCGCCCGCATCGTCTGGGCGGTGATATCGTCTGGGCGGTGATATCGTCTGGGCGGTGATGATGCGAGGGGAGGGCTACCAGGCGAAGGAAGTTTTCGAGCAGCCGGCATAATCGCCGACCGCTCATTCAGCATGCGAGGGTGAAGAGGACGTGATGGCGAGCGGTCGAGCCGCGGATCGGGAAGACCCGAATAATTCAAAGCGCAGAGCAGCGCGCAGTCTTGATCGGGGCCCGATCAGCGAACTCCATCAGGGCCAGCGGTCGTAGGCACCGCACCGAAGGGCCGGACATATGACTGCACCAGGCCATTTCGCCAAAACCGAACTCAACATCCTTCGCACGCGCGGGCCGTCCACATATGAATTTTAGCTGAGAAGCGCCACAAAGGCGCTGAAAATCGTGGCTTCATCGGGCGAATGCGGGCTAAAACGCTTAGTTAAAGCGGAACGTCTCGCCGAGGACCCGATTCATGAAAGGTGAGCGGAAGCCGACTTTCGATCCCCAGAGCTTTTTAGCCAAGGTCGGGAGCGGAAAAACGAGGGTTGAGTTGCCGAGGCGGCACATCGTCTTTTCTCAGGGAGACCCGGCAGATGCCGTCTTCTACATCCAGAAAGGCAAGATCGAGCTGAAAGTCTTCTCGCAGCAAGGCCGGGAAGCGATTCTCGCGGTTCTGGGCGTCGGTGATTTCTTTGGTGAGGGATGCCTCGCCGGTCAGCCGCTGCGCATGGCGACGGCTACTGCCGTAGCGGAATGTTCGATCATGCGCCTCGAAAGGTCGGCTATGATCGCAGTCCTCCACGAACAACCGGTCTTTTCCGCGCTTTTCCTCTCTTATCTGCTGAGCCGCAACATCCGTATTGAAGAAGATCTCGTCGATCATCTTTTTAATTCGAGCGAAAAGCGCCTCGCACGCCTGCTTTTGCTGTTGTCTAATTTCGGGAAGGAGGGGAAGCCGCAGGCGGTTATTCCTAAGATCAGTCAAGAAAATTTAGCCGAGATGATCGGCACCACGCGATCACGGGTGAGCTTTTTCATGAACAAATTCCGCAAGCTCGGCTTCATCGAATATAATGGCGGTCTGAGCGTCCACAGCTCGCTGTTGAACGTGGTCCTGCACGACTGACGGGCAAATTGGCGCGACCGGCAATGCGCCCGCCTTTGCCGGCACAAATCTGCTGAAAGTGAGCAATATTGACCAGACCCAGTCTACGAGACCTGGGCCAAATTGCTTTAACCGAGGCTTTTGAACGAGCGTCGTCCGCCGAGGGTTCTTTGACGTCCTGTGTGCGCTCGGCCGCCACCACGGATATCCCAGCTCTGCGAAACCGGCCGCGGCGAGCAGATCGACGACATTTCGGAGATTCAAAATGATAGGTCGTTCTTTGCTGCTGTCGGCCCTCGTCCTGTCGTCCAGCATCATCGGGGTTGTCCCGAAAAGCTGGGCCGGCTCGCGAGCCGCGGTAAACGTGGTCAACGATTTTGGCAGCCTCGTCCTCGCGGCAATGCGAAGCGGCGATACCACGGCGGCCAGAGAGGCGCGGTTCCGCCCGCTGTACCGACGGTATTTCGATGAGGAGGTCTGCGCTCGTGCCGCTCTCGGACCCTATTGGCAAAACGCGACGGCGCAGCAGTGGCAGGAATTCGTCGCACGCTACGAGGATTATGTCGTCATCGGCTATTCCGTCCCGCTCGCCGATCTTGGAGGTGAAAGCTTCACGGTGCTGGGGAACCGGTCCGATCGGGAAGGGATCATTGTGATGAGCCGGCTCAATCGGATCGACGGCGGCGCGCCGATTGAATTCGATTGGCAACTCAGCCCAACCGGCAACGGTTATAAAATAACCAACGTGATCGTCAGCGGCATCAACATGGCCAGCATGCAGCGCTCCGATTTGGTCTCGGTGATCCAGCGCAACAGCGGGCACATGCAGGTCTTGCTAGCCGCCTTGCGCCAAAAGAATGCGAGCAACGGCATCCTCCGATAACCGGGGCGCATATGAACTCACCAACGATCCCGCCACATCCCCGGCCATTTGCTGACCGCCGGAGAGCACCCGGGCCTTCCTGCCGGCCGATCGCCAGATAGCCGGTGACCCGCTTGAGCTGCTCGGACGAGACCAGCGGCCCAATCTGGGTATCGGGATCGATGCTGTTGCCGACCCGCAAGGTCTTGCCGAACTCGGCGACGCGGCCGGTGAACTCGTCGTAGATCTTGCGGTCGACGTGCCGGCGATCGCGACGTCCATGTCGGCGTCGGGGAATACGATTACCGGCGACTTGCCGCCGAGCTCGAGCGATACCTTCTTCAGATTGCCGGCGGCAGCCTGGATGATCAGCTTGCCGACCTCGGTCGAGCCGGTCAATGCGACCTTGTCGACATCGGGGTGAGCGGCGAGCGCCGGGCGGCCTCACCAAATCCGGTCATGATGTTAACGACGCCGGGTGGGAACCCTCCTTTCCTGGATCAGCTGGCCGAGGTGGGTCGCGCTTAGAGGTGTCTGCTCGGCCGGCTTCAGCACGATCGTGCAGCCTGCCGCCAAGGCCGGCGCGATCTCCTACGCCGCCATCATCAGCGGGAAGTTCCACGGGATGATCTGGCCGACGACGCCGACCGGTTCACGCAAGGTGTAGGCGTGCCAGTTGCCCGGCGCCGAGACGGTAATCGTCTCGCCGTTGATCTTGGCTGTCCAGCCAGCCATGAAGCGCAGGATCTCGTAAGAGCCCGGCAGATCTGCATGGCGCGTATCGCGGATCGGCTTGCCGTTGTCGAGCGACTCGATTGGGGCGATTTCGTCGGCGTGCTGCTCCAGCAGGTCGGCCAGCTTCCAGATCAGGTTCGAGCGGTCGCGCGACGAGGTGCGGGGCCCTTCCTCGAAGGCGCGGCGCGCGGCCCTGACCGCTTCATCGATGTCGATCGGATCGGCCTCCGCGACGGCGGCGATCGCCTGCCCGGTCGCGGGATCGTAAACATCGAAACGCTTGCCCGATTTGGCGTCCACCCAACGATCGTCGATCAGCAATTGGTGATTGCCGGCGAGAAAAAGCCGAGGCTGCATTGCCGAATCTCGCGTGGGCCGTGGCGACGTCCATGGGTTTCTCCTCAGCGTTGCGATATATCTGACTAACTATAACGACCACGCCGTGACAAGCCGATCCTTTGCGGCAGATCCCGGGCGAGCCGCTCCAAGCGCGCAGCAATTCAATCGGGCGGTCGCAGGCTCACAGTGAGAGTATGGCCGCCGCGCCGGCCGCAGCGTTGGCAGCGCAGCCTCATTTCGAGGTCGGCGAGCCGCGTTGAGCTGCGCCGTCCGCGGGTCAAGCTGGCATGATCGATCACCGCCCGGTGCCGGCAGCTGTCGCAGGCCGCTTCGACGACATGCCAGGCGCGCAAATCCTCTAAGGCGTAGCGCGGCGGTATCTTGTCCATTGCCGATCCCCAATGTTCTCTTTTGGTTCCGGATAACATTCCCAGACGGCGCCTGTCGTCAAGCGCCGCCGGCGATGCCATATGCCCGGCCATGTGTGGCCGAGTGCATCTCTCCTCCGAAATCGAGAAGCTGATCGAGGTCTTCGCGATCCCGCTCGCGCACCCGGCGCCGAACATCGCGGCGAGCTGGAACGTGGCGCCGACCGATCCGCTGCCGGTCGTGCGCTACAATGGCAAGACCGGCGAGCGCAGCCTCGATGTATTGCGGTGGGGTCTGGTGCCGTTCTGGTCCAAGGACATCAAGGTCGGCTTCGCCAACATCAACGCCAAGGCCGAGGGCATCGACACAAGGCCGGCGTTCCGCGAGGCATTTCAGCGCCGGCGCTGCCTGGTGCCGGTCGACAACTTTTACGAATGGGCCAAGACCCCCGCCGACAAACAACCCTACGCAATCGCCTTGGCCGATTGCGGCATCATGGCCTTGGCCGGGCTATGGGAAACCTGGCGCGCGCCGGCCGGCGAATGGGTGCGCAGCTTTGCGATCGTCACGACGGTGCCGAATGCGCTGTGCTGCGAAATTCATAACTGTAGCGGCTTGCAATCATCCGGGCTCCGGCTCGCAATCATCGGCAATTTTTGGCTCACGCTCGGTGAGATTGTCGGGCGCGTCTGGCTCACGCTCGGTGATCCCAGGCTCGCGATAATTGAGACGGGCTTGCACTCATCGGCGCCGGCGCACGTTTTGTGAGACGCAAGGGCGGGCGCCTGGCGGGCAGGAAAAGGAGGGGTTTCCAGCCCGACGGCTAGTGCCGATCGGTAGAGCGCGTTTGCTGGTTCTCAACGGGTAGGAAATTCGGATAGGGTTTCAACGTCTGCAAACCTGAACCCTGAACGGGTTTCCTGCCGAGATGCACGCCGCCATTATCGGTTACGCCCGGGTATCAACCGAGGACCAGAACCTCGACCTGCAGCGCGACGCGTTGAACCGGGCCGGGTGCACCCGAATTTACGAGGACCGGCTCAGCAGCGCCAAGGCGGCGCGACCGGGTTTGACGCTCGCCCTGGAGGTAGCGCGCGGCGGCGACCAACTCGTCGTGTGGCGGCTCGACCGCCTCGGCCGCTCGATGTCGGACCTGATCACACTGACGCGCACCTTGCAGGAACGCGGCGTCGAGCTGCGGTCGCTGACGGAAGGGATCGACACCAGTACGATCAACGGCAAGTTCACCTTTCACCTGTTCGCGGCGCTGGCCGAATTCGAGCGCGCCCTGATCCGCGAGCGCACCCGGGCCGGGCTTGCCGCCGCCCGCGCCCGCGGCCGCAAGGGCGGGCCGCCCCAAACTGCTCGATCCTGAAAAGCGGCGGCACGTCGTCGCGCTTTACAACGACAAGCAGCACAGCGTCGCCGAGATCTGCCGGATCATGGGGATTTCGAAGCCGACGCTCTACAGCTACCTCGAAGAGGCCAATGCCTGACGGTGGGTCGCGCATTCCCTACGAGGCGCTGATCAGCCTGCGCCATCGGCTGGAAACGCTGCCGCCGCGGCATGCCGATCGCAAAGGCATGATCGCGGCGGCGGCGGCCCTCTACGGCGTGTCGCGCGCGACCCTCTATCGCCGGTTGCGCCGGCAGCTTCATCCGCGCCCGCTGCACCGCTCGGATCGCGGCAAGCCGAAGATCATCCCGGCGGCGGAGCTCGAACGTTATTGCGAGACGATCGCGGCGATGAAATTGCGGACCCTCAACGGCAAGGGCCGACATCTTTGGACCGCGCAGGCGATCCGGATCCTGGAGGAGCATGGGGTCGAGACGCCCGACGGTCCGGTCTGCCTGCCGCCCGGTTTGTTGAGCAAGGCGACCGCCAACCGCTATCTCAAGGAGTGGGGCTACGATCACGACCGGATGACGCGCCCGCCGGCGGCGGTGCGCTTTCAGGCGGAGCACAGCAACGCGCTGTGGCATTTCGACCTGAGCCCCTCCGACCTGAAGCAGGTCGAGTGCCCCTCCTGGATCGAGCCCGGCCGCGGCGCTCCTACCCTGATGATCTACAGCGTCGTCGACGATCGCAGCGGGGTTGCCTACCAGGAATACCACGGGGTTTACGGCGAGGACGTCGAGGCGGCGCTGCGCTTTCTGTTCAATGCCATGGTGCCGAAGCCGGAGGAGGACGGCTCGCCGTTCCAGGGCATCCCGGCGGCGATCTATTCGGACAACGGCCCGATCATCAAGAGCACCGTCTTCCGCCGCACGATGGAACATCTCGGTCGCGGTTCTGCCTCATCTCCCGGCCGGCAAGGACGGCCGGCGCCCGACCGCGCGTTCGAAGGGCAAGGTTGAACGCCCGTTCCGCACGGTCAAGGAAGCGCACGAAACGCTCTATCACTTCCACAACCCCGAGACCGAGGCGGAGGCCAATCGCTGGCTCAAGCGCTACCTCGCCCAGTACAACGCCCAGCAGCACCGCGCGGAAGCGCATTCTCGGATCGAGGACTGGCTCAAGAACCTGCCGACGGACGGCGTGCGCGAAATGTGTAGCTGGGAGCGGTTCTGCGCCTTCGTGCGCGAACCGGAGCGGCGCCAGGTCGGCGGCGATGCGCGGATCAGCGTCGGCGGCACCCGCTACGAGGTGGACGCCGATCTCGCCGGCGAGACCGTGCTTCTGTGGTGGGGCCTCTTCGACCAGGATCTCTACATCGAATTCGGCGACGAGCGTTACGGCCCCTACCATCCGGTCGGCGGTCCGATCCCGTTGCATCATTATCGGCAGCATCGCAAGGGCCGGCGCGAACAGTGCGCCGATCGCGTCGCCCTGCTTGCCCGCGCGATGCAGGTGCCGAAGGCGGTGTTGGAAGGATACCCGGCGCTTGCACCCGAACCGGCACCGGCGCCGCCGCGCCGGGCCTTTGTCGACCCCGACCCGTTCCGCGAGTTCACCTTCTCCAACCGCATCACTGCCAAGCTGGCGATCGCCGAGGCCTTGGGCATGCCGCTGGCACGGCTTTCGGAGGAGGAGCGCGGCTTTATCGATGCGGTCGTGGCCGAGACGCTCGAACGCCGGACGGTAATGGAGCGGGTGATGGCGCAGCTGCGGCCCACGAAAGGAAAGCCATGCTGAGCGAGGTCCTCGACCATTTCGGGTTCGCCCGCGACTTCTACGGGGCGGGCTATTACGAGACGCCCTATCACCGGCAGGTGTTGCAGAGCCTGCACGGCGCCATCCATGCCGGCCGGCCGATCGCCTTCACCGGGCTGGTCGGCTCCGGCAAGACCCTGCTGCTTCGCCAGCTGCGGGACATCCTGGTCGCGGAGAAGCGCGTCACCGTGTCGAAATCGCTCGCCGTCGACAAGGAACGCAGCAGCCTGGCGACGCTGATCACCGCGCTTTTGTACGATCTGTCCCCGGAGAAAGAGCCCAAGATCCCCGCCCAGAGCGAATATCGCGAACGCGCGCTGCGTGAGCTCGTCCACAAGAGCAAGAAGCCGGTCGTGCTGTTTGTCGACGAGGCCCACGACCTCCAATTCAAAGACGCTGCGGGGCCTGAAGCGGCTGTGCGAGGTGGCGGCCGACGGCGGGGCCGTGCTGTCGATCGTGCTGGCGGGCCACCCCAAGCTGGCAACGCTCTCTTGAGGCCGAACATGGAGGAAATCGGCTCCCGCTTCGCCGTCTTTCCGTTCGAGGGCATGGCCGGCCACCAGGCCGATTACATCGCCTCGCCTGGCTGCTCGAACGCTGCCGAGCAGAAAACATCGAACCTGCAACGATCATCGAGCCGGCGGCGGTCGATTTGCTCGCAGCGCGGCTGCGCACGCCGCTGCAGATCGAGCAATATCTGACGCGCGCCTTCGAAGACGTTCGAAGCCGGCGAGAAGATCGTCACCGCCAACCTGGCCGAAACCGTGCCCTCACCGCGGATCGACGATCTCGAGCCGCGGCTTACCTGCTACGGCTACGACGTAAAGAGCATCACTGAGGAATTCCACATCAAGCCGGCCGACGTGCGCCTCTTTCTGCAGGGCCAGCTCGACCTCGCCCACTCGCCCGAACTCACCGAGCAGATGCTCGTCGCCGGCCTCCCGGTCTGAGTTCTGGAAACCCCTCCTTTTCCTGCCCGCCAGCCGCCGCCCTTGCGTCTCACAAAACGTGCGCCGGCGCCGATGAGTGCAAGCCCGTCTCAATTATCGCGAGCCTGGGATCACCGAGCGTGAGCCAGACGCGCCCGATAATCTCACCGAGCGTGAGCCAAAATTGCCGATGATTGCGAGCCGGAGCCCGGATGATTGCAAGCCGCTACAGGTAGTCGCCCGCAGCCTGCCGTGCGGTGCGTTCGTGCTCCATTTCAGCGAGCAGCCGGCTTTTGAGCGCCGCGGCGGCGCGCTCGTGTGCGGCGTTCTCGAGGGCGAACGCTCGGGCATTGTGAATGACGGCGCGCAGCTCGTCGATGCTGCGGCAGCGATCGTTGAAGGCTGCCAGGCCCATCTGTCGCTGCGGCAGGGCCTCCTCGATCAAGGACATGACCGGGGTCTTGGGCAGGCCGAGCTTGACGCTGAAAATGCATGACCGCGTCGGCCAGGCAGCGGCGGCCGTCGCGGCCGCGGAAATTCTTTCTCAGCCAGTGGCGCTCGTCGGCGAAAAAGCTCAGCATAAGATCGAGCACCTGCACGCTTTTAGCGGCGATGTCCTCGGCCATGGGGGCTTCCTGACGGCGGTGACGCGGCGATCCTATCACCGGCGGCGTCCCCCGCAGCAACGCATGGACAGGTCAGCCGACCGGCACCGATCTACGGCAGCGCAATCAGCTCGATCAGGCTCCGATCGTTGTTCTTGACGTTGCCGACCCGCGCGCTGACCGGCCAGGCGATCATCTCCTCGGAAGGATAGGGGACCAGCAGCGCCTTGAGCTGCGGCGGATCGGCCGGCTCCTGGCCAAGCCACAGCGGCCAGGCCGCAGGCTTTGGGATCACCGGCATCCGGTTATGGATTTCACCGCACAACGCGTTCGGCACCGTCGTGACGATCGCAAAGCTGCGCACCAGCTCGCCGGCCGGCGAACGCCAGGTTTCCCATAGCCCGGCCAAGGCCATGATGCTGCGATCGGCCAAGGCGATCGCATAGGACTTCTTGCCGGAAGCTGTCTTGGCCCATTCGTAAAAATCGTCGACCGGCACCGGACAGCGGCGGCCCTGAAACGCCTCTCGGAACGCCGGCCTTGTATCGATGCCCTCGGCCTTGGCGTTGATGTTGGCAAAGCCGACCTTGATGCCCTTGGCCCAGAACGGCACCAAACCCCAGCGCAGCACATCGAGGCTGCGTTCGCCGGTCTTGCCGTTGTACCGCACGACCGGCAGCGGATCGGTCGGAGCCACGTTCCAGCTCGCCGCAACGTTCGGCGCCGGGTGCGAGGGCGGGATCGAGAAGACCTCGATCAGCTTTTCGACATCGGAGGACAGATGCGCGCGGCCACACATGGCCGGGCATATGGCATCGCCGGCGGCACTTGACGACCGGCGCCGGCCGGGTATGTTATTCAGAACGAAAACCGAACAAGTCGGATTGCGATGGACCGAATGCCGGCGCGCTACCGGCTGGAGGATCTGCGGGCCTGGCATGTGTCGAAGCGGCATGCGACAGCTGCCGGCACCGGGCGGTAATCGACCACACTAGCCTGACCGACGGCCAGCCCAGCTCGATGCGGCTCGCCGATCTCGAAATGAAAAACTCCGCTGTCAACGCTGCGGCCATACCCTCACCGTCGGCCTGCGCCCGCGCGATTGAAATCTTTGCGATCCGGAGCCCTGAGTCAGTCGGCCCGCTCACGGTGAGGGTCGGGGGAATCAATCAATTTACGCCGATCGGCCGCGTCCGGTGTCCACTCAGCCGCCGGCAGTCCGGTGCGCCGCTCAGGCGCTTCGTAACATGCGGCAAGACCGATCGTCATCAGCCCAAAAACCATGCAGAAACTGGCCAGTGGCCAAGCCGTGTCGGCCGGGAGCCAGATCACAATCGATGTCCCTGCCACGCCCGTGAAGAGGCTTTCCCCGCAACTGTAGAGCGCACTTGCCGTGCCGGCCGCATGGCTGAACGGGCGCAGCGCCCCATTTGCCGTGACTGCGCAGGTAACGGAAATGCCGACCGCAACGACCCATATGGGAGCAATGAAACCCACGAGCGACGGATAGACCGCCAGCTGGCACGCCGAAAGCAACGCCCCGCCGATGACCAGCAGGGTCATGCCTCGAAGCAAGCAGCCGCGTTCTCCCCAACGGGCGACCAGCTGCGCTGAGATGCGGGAGGTGGCGATCATGACCAAGGCAACCGTGGCAAACACGACGCTGAACGCCAGGGACGTCAAGCCGATCCGCTCGACGAGCACATGGGGTGCGGTTGAGAAATAAACAAAGAAAGCGCCCAGCGCCGTGCACTGTAGCCGAGAGTATAGATCAGGAACGCTGCGTCGGTGAGGATGTCTCGGACATGCGCGAGCTTTGCGGCTGCGTGGGCCGGCGGTCGCGTTTCCGGCCAGCACAGAAAGGCCTGTGCGCTCGCCACGGCACCCAATAACGCGAACAATGCGAATATGCCTCGCCAGCCGAAAACGTGTGCGATACCCGCACCGACCGCCGGACCCAGGGCCGGAACAAACCCGAGCATTGATTCGAGCAGGCTATAGATGATGGTGCTCTCCCACCGGCCGGCGAAGACATCGCGGACCGTAGCAAAGATCGCGACGAGAGCTGCCGCGGCGCCTGCCGCCTGTGCGATACGGAGCCCGACGAATACTGGCCCAGATGCGGTAACGGCTAGCGCTGCCGCCGCAATGCTGAAGATCAGGGCGCCCCCGAGCAGGATAGGCCTTCTGCCGAGCCAGTCGGACAGCGGACCAAACGCCAACTGCCCACATCCAAGGACCAGCATGTAGAAGCTCAGCGTGAGCTGGATCGTCGCCGGCGTCGTGTGCAGAGCGGCCGGCATCTGCGGCACCACCGGCAGGTAGGCATCCATGCCAAGCGACGCGAGCAGGTCGAACGGCGCCAGGATCAACAGCGACAGTTTGAGGGAGTACGTCCAGGTCTTGGGCGGCATGAGGCACCCTCCGGGCATTGGGGCTCGGCAGCGACCTCGGTCCAAACCGTCTATAATAGGGAAAGGCTGAAACGCGGGGAGCGCCGCAACAACTGGTTCAGATCAGCTGTTGCGGCTTAGCGAACTGCGGTGGTGGTCCCCATCCCGGTATCTTTGTTGTTCGGAGATGCTCTTCTGATGCCCACCAACTCTCAAATCGTGACCATTATCGAATGGATTGCCGCTACGCACAAGCTCGACGCGGACGGAGTGGGGGTGTCGGCTGCCGTCTCGGGTAAGGGGCGGAAGGAGGCCGGCCTCCAAGGCGCGGCGGATGTCGCGCTGGGCGAAACCGGCGTAGTCACCTTTCCCCGAAATCCAGACAGGCAGGTCACGCCATGGCGAGGCCTTCCGGGCCTCCAGGAACTCGGTCGACAGGCAGGTCAGCCGCGGCTCGGCCCGGACGCCCGCCGCGATCCCCGAAAGCATCGCGCCATCGTCAATGGCTGCGCTGGTCCGGTGGCGTTGAAGACGCCGAGGGCGCGCATCTCGGCCATGCGGATGGTCCATTCGGCCAGGTCGCGTGCATCGATGAATTGCACCGGATCTCTCCCGTCGCTGGGCGCCAGCACTTCGCCACCGCGCGGCAGGCGGACGGGCCAATAGGTGAAGCGGTCTGTCTCGTCACCCGGCCCTACAATCAGGCCGGGCCGGATCACCGTCGTCATGCCGGGAAACTGCCGGGCCGCGTCTTGTTCGCTGCCCGCCTTCAGCGGCCGATAAAGTTGGCTGCCGCTGGCACTCAGCGTCTCGGCCGTCTCCGCCATGGCGTCCTTGCCGGTATAGGACAGCACGGCGGCGCGCTCGTCAGGCGGCCGATCGTTGGCCGCATAAACCGAGACGGTAGAGATGAAGATGTATTGCCCCACCTTGCCGTGCAACGCGCGGCCGGCGTCGCGGACCCAGAACGGAAGGGTGGTGGGGTTGTCGATGCACACGTTCCCACCGGCCACCCTTTCGACCGGCGCGCGACCGCTGCGGCAAGGCCGGCGCGGGTGCGTTCTCGGATCAGGTCGCGCTCGAACTGGCCGAGCGCGCCGAAGAGATGGAACACCAGCCGGCCGCCCGGAGTGGTGGTGTCAATCGCCTCGGTAATCGAGCGGGAGCCCACACCACGCTGTTCGAGCAGCGCGACGGTTTCGATCAGATGCGCGAGCGACCGGCCGAGCCGATCGAGTTTCCAAACGACGAGCACGTCGCCCGCGCGCACATAGTTGTACGCGCTCGCAATCATCGGAGATCTGGCTCGCAAACAGGGCCGCCGCCTGCTCAGATTAGTTGACAATGGCGCGGGCCGCGTGCTCACATCTGCTTTCTTCGGTCGCTTTGGCGCTTGCGGGCCGTGCCGAGCGGCTGAATCACGCACCAAACCTGGACGCTCAAAGCTTGCCACTCTCCCGCTTCGACGGCGGCAACGGCGCGTCGTAGACGAGCGGTAGCGATCGCCATTCTCCGCTGGGGTCTCGTTCAAGGGTGGTGCGGCCCCGGCCCCACGGCTCGGCTGTCACCCCGCGCACGTGCAATTCGATGCGCTCGGCGACGACGCGCACCGCGATTGGGCTGGAGGCTACTCGTCCCTCCGGGTCGTCGAATTGTGAGCCGCAAAATCGGCTGCCGACCTCCGCATGGTCGTCGATGAGCTCAGCTGGCCCGATCAGCGTTACATAGGCGCTGCGGGTGTCGTGCTGAAACGCGAGGGTTGCGCGACGGCTCCCGCCGATTTCCATCGCCTTCCGGCCGGTCCGCGGCGTCAGGAACCAGCGCACCCAGAACTCCTCGTCATCACCGGTCGGTTGAGCGTTAACGACACGGGCGTTCGCATCGCCTCTCTCCGCCGCGGTAATGACCCAGAAAAATGGCACCTCCTGGATCGTGTTACGTGCCGCGGCGAGCAGCCGCTCGACTTCGTTTTCCGCCGCCATCCGCTTCTCCACGCTTGGCATGTGGCAGACTAGCAGAACAGCGTCTCCTGACCCATCTCGGGCATTCGAGGTCCCGGCTGTCGCGCGGTTCCGCATTGTCGAGGGCTCTGCCGTCCGAACCCGCCGCACGGGCGGCGTCTCGCTGGAGGATAATCCGGGAATGCGGATGATCCGCCACATCGGGTGACGAACCTCGTCGAGGAAGAGTCGAAGTGAAAGTCTTGATGACAGGAAGCTCCGGCCATCTCGGCGAGGCTCTGGCTCGAACCCTGTGCGGCTCAGGGCACGAGGCCGTCGGGCTCGACATATTGCCGAGCCCGTGCACCACCCATGTCGCATCGGTGACCGACCGAGAAACTGCCGGGCAGTGCATGGCCGGCGTCGAATGGGTGTTCCATGCGGCGACATTGCACCGGCCGCACATCGACAGCGATAGCCGACAGGACTTCATCGACATCAACGTCACCGGCACCCTGAACTTGCTCGAAGAGGCGGCCGCGGCGGGCGTCAGGGCGTTTGTCTTCACCAGCACGACCAGCGTTTTTGGCGATGCGCTGGTGCCGCCCGCGAACATGCCGTCGGCATGGATCACCGAGGACGTCGCCCCGATCCCGCGCAACATCTACGGCGTCACGAAAGCAGCCGCGGAGACATTGTGCCAATTGTTCCATCGAAACGAACGGCTGCCCTGCATCATCCTGAGAGTGTCGCGCTTCTTCCCCGAAGAGGACCTCGACGAAGCTGTGCGGGCGGCCTATCCGAGCGACAACATGAAGGTGAATGAATACCTCTATCGCCGGGTCGACCTGGAAGACGCGGTCGGCGCGTGCCTGCTCGCCGCCGAGCGTGCCCCGGACATCGGCTTTGGCCGGTACGTCGTCAGCGCGACGACGCCGTTCACGCCGGGCGATCTCGTCGAGTTGCGCCGCGATGCGCCGTCGGTCGTGCGCCGCCTTGTGCCCGGTTTCAAGGAAGAATATGCGCGCCGCGGCTGGCAGATGGTGCCCGGCATCGATCGCGTCTACGTCAACGATTGCGCGCGCACCGGGCTCGGCTGGGAGCCCCGGTACGATTTCAACTTCCTGATCGGACGTCTGCGGGCCCACGAGGATATAGCAAGCCCGCTCGCTCGCCTGGTCGGGTCGAAAGGTTATCATCGGAACGCGCCGGAGAAAGGCATCAATCCGCAATGACAGCGTCAACCGATCGGCCCATTTTGTTTGGCGCCCCGTATAGCGTCTACGTGCGGGCCGCCCGTCTCGCGCTCGACGAAAAGGGCGTCGATTACGAGCTGGTGCCGATCGATATTTTCGTGCCGGGCGGTCCGTCGAAGGAACACCTGACGCGACATCCGTTGGGCAATATCCCGTCTTTCGAGCATGCCGGGTTTCGGCTTTACGAAGCCGGGGCGATCATGCGCTATGTCGACGAAGCGTTTCCTGGACCGCCGTTGCAACCGGTAGAGGTGCGGGCTCGTGCGCGCATGAACCAGGTCATCAGCATCATCGACAGCTATGCCTATCGAACATTGGTCTGGGACATCTATGTCGAGCGCGTTTCACACCCGGCGAGCGGGCTCGGCCCCGGATGAAGAGAAGATCGTGGCGGCACTGCCGAGGGCGGAAGCTTGCCTCAGCGCGCTGGAGGAGTTGCTTGGCGAGGCGTCCTGGCTCGCTGGATCGGCGATTAGACTGGCCGATCTCCACACCGCCCCGATGTTCGCGCGGTTTCGGATGGCTCCGGAAGGGGAACAGCTTTTCGACCGTCATCGTCGGCTCGCCGAATGGTGGGAGCGCATCCGCGCGCGCCCGAGTTTCTTGCGGACCCAGGCGGCGCCCAGGACCGTGCGGCAGGAGGAGAACTGGCGTAGGTGACGTGAGAGTGGGGATGGCAGCCATCGAGGCGCCGCGCGGGCGGGTAGACCATTGTCATCGTTGATGTGCTGTCGTTCTCGACGGCGGTCGATGTGGCGATCTCTCGCGGCGCCGTGGTTTATCCCTTTCTTACGACAAAGATCGAACCTGCACAGGCGGCGGACCGGGTTGGTGCAGTGCGGGCTCTGCCGCGGCGCGCGGCAGGCGCACAACCTAGCCTTTCGACGGCGAATCTCGTGGCAATTCCCGAGGGTGCGAACGTGATTTTCTTCGCCCCAACGGGCTCTCGGCTGTCGCTCGCCGGCGGCGACACTCCGGTTCTGACTGGGTGCCTTCGCAACGCGCCTGCCGTCGCGCAAAACGCTCGGCTGATCGCGGGCGAAAGCGATATTGCCATGGTTCCGTGGGGCGAAGGTTCGCCCGACGGCAGCCTGCGGCCGGCCATCGAGGATTTGCTCGGTGCCGGCGCGATCATCCATCGTTTCGGCCTCCCTTGCTCACCCGAATCCCGCGTAGCCCGCGACGCCTACCGGGCCGCCAATATTGCCGTTGCCGCGTTGATCCGAGCCTCGGTTTCCGGGCGAGAGCTCATCGACGGCGGTTTCCTGGAAGATGTAGAGATCGCTCCCGAGGAGAGTGTCAGCGCCCGAAGCGCCGGCCCGTATCGGGCAGCTTGATAAGTCTGGGTTATTTTTGACGATGACAAGCACGCCCTCGAGGATCATCGAAGTGAGCGATTCCAATATAAGCATCGCCGTCAGCTTGTTGTCGCGCTTCTTCGCAGAGGAAGGATTCCCCGGCACCGCCGAGACGATTGACCGCAACGCACGCTCCTTGGCGGCCGATCCACATCATTGGATCGCGCTGGCATGGGTTGATGGTGCCGCCGTCGGGGTGGTAACGGTGACGACGATGCTCTACGTCGAGTGGGGGCGGTTGGGCGAAATCGGCGACCTTTACGTAATGCCCGAGGCGCGCGACGCCGGCGTTGGGTCCGCTCTGATCGATGCCGCCAAGGCGAAATGCCGAACCATGGGCTGCTCAGCCGTATCCGTGACAATCACCCTTGAGGGTGAGGAACAGCATGGCCTGACGCGCTTTTACCAGCGGTTCGGCTTCGCCGTTTCCGGCTGCAGCATCGTCACCCACGTCCGCAATTGAGGTCATTCGGCAATTATGCGAGGCACCCTGATTTCCGACGGCACACTGGCGTGGACCGGTCCTTTTTGCCCCCGCGACCTCGCGACGTTGGGGCTGCAGGCACACCGGGCGCAGCACCGCGACGCTCTGTGTCGGATGCCTTGGCCGGATCGGGAGTGTCGAGCCACGACGAGTTGTGAATGCCGAATCGTACTACTGATCTCTCATGTTTTTCCCGGTTCCTCGAGCACGCCGATGCCGAAAGTTTCCGAGAAACCGTGCTTCTCCAACGCGGTGACAATCACGGCGCTGCTATGTTCATTCTCTCCGTCCAGCCGAGATCGAAATAGCGTTTCGTGAGCGCGGCTCCGACCGCGCCCGCGATGGGTGGCCGCCGTTCGGTCCAATCGAAACACCAGTCGGCAGAAATCGCAACCGGTCGAAGCTAGTCTAGTGCCCGTCCAAAAACACCAGTTTTCAGTGCGATACGGGAGTAGAGGCGGGTTTGTCAAGGTGACGAGAGCCGGCGTTTCGCGGTCGCGTAGCAGTCCGGCGAAGAGGCCTCGGTTCGCGTGCCGTGCGGCG
>DASYBC010000067.1:0-19203 GCA_036500965.1 Allostellaceae bacterium
CCGGCCCCGGCTCAGCGCCCTAGAGCAGGATCGCATGAAATGGAAACAGAGCTTCCATTTCATGCGTGAATCCTGCTCTCGCTTCCAAGGATGAGACCATGATTCACGTCTCGGATCGGAGCGCCATGCGCTTCGATCCGATACGATCATGGTCTAGTGGCCCGACCGAAACGCTTGCTTCCCGAGCGTTTCGTGAATCGGCCCACCAGGATTAATAGGTTGGTGGTGCGATTCAGCCAACGGATGGGGACCATCAATTGGCATCGCACCACTAGACGACGAGCGCAGGGTCGGGTTTGCGCCGCCAGTAGGCCAGCATGTCCACGATTGTTTGATCGAGCGGGATCGCCGGCTGCCACGCCGTCTTCAGTTTGAGCTTGGTGCAGTCGGCCCAGATAACCGGCTCGTCCGTCGGCCGCAGCAGCTTCGGGTCATTTTCGGGTTCGATGTCGGCGCGGGTCGCGCGCTGCAGCACCCGTGCCAATACCTCCCTCATTGGATAGGCGGTCGGGCCGCCAAGATTGTAAACCTCACCGCTGTCGCCTTGCTCAAGCAGCAGCACCAATCCCCGATTGAGGTCGCGCACATCGACGATCGTACGCCGGGTCTCGAGATTGCCGACCCGGATCGTATGCGCTTCGGGGTGGCGCTCGAGCCATACGGTGCGGCGGACAAAATCGGACAGCGCGTCGCCGACCTTGCGCGGACCGGTGCAGTTGAAGATGCGCACCCGCACCGCATCGAGCCCGAACCCGGCCCAATATTGGAAAGCGAGCAGATCGGTCGCGACCTTGGAGACGCCATAGGGATGCAGCGGCAGCAATGGCTCGTCCTCGGGGATCGGGACCCGCTGCGGATCGATCGCCCCGTACTCGGCCGAGGAGCCGGCGACGATGACGCGCACCTTCGAGCCAAGCCGCCGCACCGCCTCCAATACGTTCGCCGTGCCGATGACGTTGGTCTCCAAGGTCTCGATCGGGCGCTGCCACGACGCCGTCGGATAGCTCTGCGCGGCCAGATGAAACACCGCGTTTGGGCGAAACCGCGTCAGCGAATCCCAGACCGAGCACCAATCCCGGATATCGACCTCTTCGAGGGGCAAGCCGGCCAAATCGTACGGATCAACCGTCGGCTTGTAATAGGTCGCGCAGATTTCATGGCCGGAAGCGATCAGCGCCTCGCTGAGCAACGAGCCCATCATGCCGCCGCAGCCGGTGAGCCAAATCCGCACGGCCTGCCCTCTCAAACGCTGTCCAAAGCCGGTGACGAGACTGCGGCCGGCAACGCCGTCACCACCGCGACGGCCCGATCGAGATGCGCCATTTGCGCGTCCCACCGATAGTGTCGTTCCGCAGCAGCGCGCGCCTTTTGCGCCATCGAGGCGCGATAGCTGTCGTCGCGCAGCAGCCGGACGGCTTGCGCGGCGAATTCCCGGGGATCGTCGCTCGCCACGATCCCCTCGCCCTGCGCAACAACCGTGCCGCTCCAGGCCGCGATCGAAGTAACGCAGGGCAACCCCATCGCCAGCCCTTCGAGCAATTTGTTCTGAATGCCGCGGGCCATGCGCAGAGGCGCTGCAAAAATTTCTGCTTCATCGAGATAGGGCCGGGTATCGGCAACCCAACCGGTCACTCGCACTCCGGGCTGCTTGGCCAGCCGGCGCACCCGTGCCGTCGGGCGGCTGCCGCAGATCGTCAGGCTGGCGGCCGGAACCGACGCTCTTACCAGCGGCAGAATCTCGTCGCAGAGCCACAGCACCGCGTCGACATTGGGCAAATAGTCCATCACTCCGGTGAACACCATCGATCCGGGCCGCTTCGAACGGCCTTCGGAGCGAAAATAGCCAAGATCGACGCCATTGCCGACCAGGCTGACCGCCGCACCGGGAATAAGGCGCGCGAAATCGCGCTGCTCGACCGCCGTGCACACCAGCGCATGCGAAAAGCTACGGGCGATGCGGCGCTCATAGGCGAGAAGGCGCCGCTGCTCGGCCGCATAGATCCATGCCAGTGGGATCGTCGCGCGGGCGGCGTATTGCCCCCATTTCAACGAATCAAGATCTGCGAACTGCATGATGCGCGGCACCTGCGGAAAGTGTTCGGCATATTGGGCGACGTTGCAGCTGTAGACAATGATCAGGTCGGGTCTCAGCGCATCGAATTGCCGCCGGATCCCCTGGTGCAGCGCTGCCTCGTTGAACGCGGCAACCGATAGCGGCGTGCCGGCAGCCAACGCAGCGAGCGCGCGCAGCCGGCTTCTCTTACCGTTTACCGGAAAAGCGGTGACGCTCTTCGCATAGGCCCGCAGCCCCGGGATGTTGTCGAGGTCGCGGGCGCCGTCGCCGAGGCAGAACACATGCACCTCGTGCGCCGCCGACAAATGGCGGATTTCGTTGAAGGTTGTAATCTTGTCGCCGCGGTCGGGCGGAAACGGGACGCGCTGGCAGACAAAGAAAATCCGCATCGCTCATTGGCCTCGATCAGCTCGCCGCCGGCCGGCGTGGGGCGCGGGCGCCGAGTTGATCGCGAGCGCATAGCGGGCAGCCGGCCGGCAGATGGGCATTCCAGGTGCACCTCGGCTCCACGACTGGACAGCGCTGCGCAGCCAATGCTAGGCTGCTGCTGTCGTCATATATCGCATGTTCGCTCTTTACTACAGTTTACCGAACAGTGCCCCGCTAGATCTCTGGTCGGACGAGGGCTCGCGGTTCGGCGAGACAGTTGAGGAGTTCGGCCGTGATCTCGGATTTGCGCACGACCTTTCGGGCTCGCGCCCCATTGCGGCTTGGCCTGGCTGGTGGCGGCACCGATCTCTCGCCCTATTGCGACGAATTCGGCGGCGCTGTGCTCAACACGACGATCGACCGGTTTGCCTACGCTTTCATCAGCCCGCGCGACGACGGCAAGGTGGTGTTCCGCGCCAAGGATTTGAACTGGGAGGAAACGCTGGAGACCGCGCCCGAGCTGCCGCAGGCGCGACTGCTGCTGCACCGCGGCGTCTACGAGCGAATGGTGCGCGAGCATAATGGCGGGCAGCCGATCGCGGCGACGATCACCACCACCGTCGACGCGCCGCTGGGCTCGGGCCTCGGCTCGTCCTCGGCGCTGGTTGTCGCCCTGGTCGATGCCTTTCGCGCGCTCTTTGCCGCACCGCTTGGACAATATGACGTGGCGCATCTGGCCTTCGAGATCGAGCGCTTCGATCTTGAGCTCGCCGGCGGCAAGCAAGATCAGTACGCGGCGGCGTTTGGCGGCACCAACTTCATCGAGTTTCTGGCCAACGACCGGGTCATCGTCAATCCGTTGCGGGTCTCCGACAGCGCCCGCAACGAATTCGAATCCTCGCTCGTGATCTGCTTTTCCGGGCGTTCGCGCGATGCCTCCGAAGTCATCGAGCTGCAGACCGCCGGAATGATGGATCACAGCATTCGCGCGCTCGCCGCGTTGGACCGGCTCAAGGCCGACGCAATCGAGATGAAGAACGCGCTGCTCGCCGGCGACGTCCACGCCATGGCCCGCATCCTCAAGGACTCCTGGCGAGCAAAAAAGATGACCGCCACCGGCATCACCACCGACCGCATCGACGCACTTTGCGAAATCGCCTTTGGCAATGGCGCGCTCGCCGGCAAAGTGTCGGGTGCCGGCGGCGGCGGGTTCATCATGTTCATCGTCGAGCCCGAGAACCGCCTCGGGCTGATCGAAGCGTTGAACGCTGCGGGCGGCGTCGCCGGGCCGGTCAAATTCGCCGAGCGCGGTTGTGAGACATGGCAGGTGCGCCGATGAACCCGATCACCAGCTACTTGATGCAATCGCGCGATGCGGTCCAGGCCGCGATCGACAATCCGGCGTTTTGCAACACCATCGAGGCCATCGTCGAGCTGACCGCGGACGCGCTGGGCAGCGGCCGCAAGCTGCTGCTCGCCGGCAATGGCGGCAGCGCCGGCGACGCGCAGCACATCGCCGGCGAATTCCTGTCGCGGCTCTATTATGACCGAGCCCCGACCGCAGCCCTGGCATTGACCACCGACAGCTCCGTTTTGACCGCGATCGGCAATGATTATGGCTACGATCGGGTGTTCGAGCGCCAGATCCTCGGGCTCGGCGTGCAGGGCGACGTGTTCATGGCGATCTCGACCTCGGGCCGCTCGCCAAATATTCTGCGCGCGATCGACGCTGCCCGCGACAAGGGTCTCGCGGTCGTCGGGCTGACCGGGCGGACCGGCGGGGAAATGGCGGGGCGCTGCGATCTGTGCCTGCACGCACCGTCGGATTCAACGCCGCTGATCCAGCAGATCCACATCATCGCCGGGCACATCATCTGCGGCCTCGTCGAAGCGCGCCTGTTCCCGCTGCCGCGCTGACCGCTCGGCCCGTTCCGTGGTGCAGCAGGCGGCGATCCTGTGCGGCGGGCTGGGGACCCGGCTCGGCGCGTTGACCGCGCAGACGCCAAAACCGCTGCTCCCGGTCGCCGGCGAGCCGTTTCTCGACACGCTGCTGTTCGAGCTCGGCCGCCACGGCGTCAGGCGGGTCCTGCTGCTCGCCGGCTTCGCGGCCGATCGCATCATCGAATATGCGGCGACAACCCCGACGAAGGCGCGGTTCGGGATCGAGATCGAGGTCTCGGTCGAGCCGGAACGCGCCGGGACCGGTGGTGCCGTGTGGCAGGCGCGCGATTGTCTCGACCCCGAGTTTTTTTTGCTCAACGGCGATTCGTGGTTCGACGTCAACTTTCTGGCTTTGTCGGCCACGCTCGCCGCCGAGCCCTCGGCGATCGCCGCAATCGCGGTCAGAGAGCTGGCCGACGCATCCCGCTATGGCACGGTAGCGACTGAAGGGGTCCGCATCGCCCGGTTTGGCGCGCGCCCCCAGAGCCCAGGCCCGGGGCTCGTCAATGGCGGCGTTTATCTCTGCCGACGGCCTTTGCTTGATCAACTGGCGCCGTGTTGCTCGCTCGAAGCGGACGCTTTCCCACAGCTGGCCGCGGATGGGCTGCTGCTGGGGGTGCGTTTTGACGGCTATTTCATCGACATCGGCATCCCGCAATCTTACGCCGATGCTCAGCATGAGCTCCCGCGCCGACGCCGTCGGCCGGCCGCTTTTCTCGACCGCGATGGCGTCTTGAACCACGATGACGGCCATGTCGGGACGCGCGCGCGCTTCCGGTGGGTCGAGGGGGCCGCTGCGGCGGTCAGGCGGCTCAACGACGCCGGATTTTTCGTGTTTATCGTGACCAACCAGTCTGGGGTTGCGCGCGGCTTCTATTCCGAAGCGGATGTGGGCGCGCTGCATGCAGAGCTCGCGGCCGAGCTCGCAGGGTCCGGCGCCCATTTCGACGACATCCGCTATTGCCCGTTCCATCCTGAGGCCATGATCGCGGATTACCGGCGGGTCAGCGACTGGCGCAAGCCTGGGCCCGGAATGATCGCCGACCTGCTGCGCTGCTGGCCTGTGGACCGCGCGACCAGTTTTCTCGTCGGCGACAAGGACACCGATTGCGCCGCCGCCGCCGCCGCCGGGATCGCGAGCCATCTCTTTCCCGGCGGCGACCTCGACCGCTTCGTCGCCGAGATCCTGGCCTCGCGAGCTCGCTCAGACCCTGGCCGCTCGTGAGATCCGAGCCGAGCGCGGCGCGAGGAGCCGGTCGAGGCTCCAAACCCCGGCGCCCGCGACAAACAGATAGAAAAAGATGAAGCAATACAAAACTGCCGTTTCGCCGCCGTTGAGCAGCGGGAAGAAGCCCCTCTTGGCATGCGCCATGAAATAAGCCAGCGCCATTTCGCCAGACAGGAGGAAGGCGACCGGGCGCGTGAACAGGCCAAGGACAACGAGCAGGCCGCCGAACGCCTCCAAGATCCCGGCAAGACCCGGAACCAGACTGATCAGATGGTAGGGCATGTGGGTCGGTGTCGGCGGGAAATCGAACAGCTTGTTCAGCCCGTGCTGCATATAGAGCAGCCCGACCATGATGCGCAGGATGCTTAGCACGCGCGGCTCCCAAGGGAGCCACCAAGTCTCGTTCTTGGGCATGACAGAATTCCCTTGCATCAGTTTCGCGGACGCTCAGGCCTTGGGGTTGGCCGGAGGTTAACCTTCCTCCCCGGCCGTGCACAAGGATTGCGCCGATCTCGGCCGCCGCGGTGCTGGCGCCGCGGCCAGCTCCCACGTACATTCGACCTAAAGTTAAGAGGCGGGCAGGGACATGGCCGCGCAGGTTCGGACTGTGGCGTTCCACGGGATCGAGGTCATCGAGGTCGAAGCCCAGGTGACGATCACCTCGGGGCTGCCGGCCTTCACCGTGGTCGGCCTGCCGGACAAGGCGGTCGCCGAATCGCGCGAACGAGTGCGCTCGGCGCTGAACTCGCTCGGGCTCGGACTGCCGCCAAAGCACATCACGGTCAACCTCGCCCCGGCCGACGTGGTGAAGGAGGGCAGCCATTTCGACCTGCCGATCGCGTTGGCGCTGCTGGTAGCAATGGAGGCATTGCCGGCCGACGAGCTGGTCTCGTTCATGGCGCTCGGCGAGCTGTCGCTCGACGGCTCGGTGACTAGCGTCGCCGGGGTCTTGCTCGCGGGTCTCGCCGCCGCCGGCCGCGAATGCGGCATCATCTGCCCAGCTGCTTGCGGCGGCGAGGCGGCATGGGCCGGTGAGATCGAGATCGTCGCCGCCCCCGGCCTGCTGGCGATCGTCAACCATTTCAAGGGGACCCAGCTGCTGCCGGTGCCCGAGGCGCGCCTGGCCATCTCTTCCACCCCCGGGCTCGACCTGAAGGACGTAAAGGGCCAGGAAAGCGCCAAGCGTGCAATCGAGATCGCCGCCGCCGGCGGTCACAATCTGTTGATGGTCGGCCCGCCGGGGTCGGGCAAATCGATGTTGGCGGCGCGCCTGCCCAGCCTGCTGCCGCCGCTCGAGCCCGCTCAGGCGCTCGAGCTCGGTATGATCCAGTCGGTCGCCGGCGGGCTGCGCAGCACCGGGCTGTCGCGCGAGCGGCCGTTTCGCGAGCCGCATCATTCGGCCTCGCTCCCCGCCTTGGTCGGCGGCGGCATGCGGGCGCGCCCCGGAGAGATTTCGCTCGCCCACCAAGGTGTGCTGTTTCTCGACGAATTGCCGGAATTTAACCGCGCCGCCCTCGAAGCGTTGCGCCAGCCGCTCGAGACCGGCCGGGTCAGCATCGCCCGCGCCAACGGGCACGTGACCTACCCGGCGCGGTTTCAGATGATTGCGGCGATGAACCCGTGCCGCTGCGGCCATTTTGCCGAGCAGGCCTGCGGCCGCGCCCCGCGTTGCGCCGAAGAATACCAGGGCCGGCTATCGGGGCCGCTGTTGGACCGTATCGATCTGCATATCGATGTGCCGGCGGTGTCGCCCGCCGATCTCGGGCTGCCGCCCCCCGGCGAGGACAGCGCCGCGGTCGCCCGGCGGGTCGCAGCAGCGCGTCAGCGTCAGGCGGCGCGTTACGCCGATTTGCCTCAGGAGCGGCGGATCAGCACCAATGCCGAAGCCGATGGCGCCGTGCTCGACGAAGTCGCCGCACCCGATCCTGACGGCCGGGCGCTGTTGGGGCGGGCGGCTGAACGGCTGAGATTGACGGCGCGCGGCTATCATCGGGTGCTGCGCGTCGCCCGCACCTTGGCCGACCTCGAAGGCGCGGCAATTGTCGGCCGCCGGCACCTGGCTGAAGCGCTGAGCTATCGCCGGCAGAGAACGCTGCCCGAAAGCCCGGCGCGCCGGTGAGGCGGCGGGATCAGCCGGTGGGCAGCTCCGCAGCGCAATTGTGCGGGTCGCTTGCTGCAACCCGGCCGGCCGGAAACGAGATGCGCACCACGGTGCCGCTCCCTGCGGAGCTCCGCAGGGACAGAATGCCGCCATGCTGTTCGGCCAAAGCCTTCGCCAGGGTCAGGCCCAACCCGGCTCCGTCGCGATGCCGCGGCTCGTTTGTGGCAACCTGCCCAAACCGGGACAGCGCGATCGGGATGGCGTCGGGCTCGATGCCGACGCCCGTGTCGCTGATTACGATCGCGAGATCGCCCGAAAAATCCACGGCAATCTGGACCTGCCCACCCGGCTCGGTAAACTTGACCGCGTTGGCCAGCACATTCAGCAGGATTTGCCGAACCCGCCGCGGATCGCAATAGAGCCGCGGCAGGTGGCTCGCGGCCGCGGCCGGCAGCCCGGCAAGGGCGACCCCGGCACGCTGCGCCATCGGCGCAATCAGCCGGAGCGCCTCGTCGATGACGGCATCGAGCGCAACCAGCTCCTCCTTCAATGCCATCTGGCCGGCCTCGTGCCGGGCGAGATCGAGCGCGTCGTCAACGATGCCGAGCATATGCCGTCCGCAAAAGATCATGTCGTCGAGATAGCTGCGATAGCTCGGGTGCCCGATCGGCCCGAACGCTCCCGACTGCATGACTTCAGAAAACCCGATGATCGCGTTGAGCGGTGTGCGCAGCTCATGGCTCATCTCAGCGAGCAGATCGGCCTTGGCCGCGCTCGCCGCCGCGGCCTCGGCGGCCAGCCGCTTCAATTCGCCGATCGTGGCGCGGCATTGGTTCAGCTCTTGGCGCTGCCGCTCGATCTCAGCGCGCATCGTCGAGAAATCTTCGCTGACGCGGTAGTGCTTGGCGATTCGCGGCGCCGAAGCTTGGGTTGCCGCAGCGCTCGCCCGATCGGCCGCGACTGTCGCCGTCGGGCTCGCATTATCTGCGCTTTTCATGGTTAATTCTTCCCCTGCTCGGCAACTCTAATTCAGGCAATGCGCTAAATTCATCGCGAACTTACCAGATATTCGCGGCCGTTACAAATTTTCAGGTATTAACTCTGACGTTGAACAACCGGGCGCTCGCCATCGCCGCCCTGGTCAACCACCCGCGGCGCGGCGAGCGGGACGCAGCCGCAGCCCAGGTGCGGGCCGTTCGAGCAGGACCTCGCGCCGGAAGCGCACCAGCCGCGCCGGCCGGCCACCAGTCTCGGCGCTGATCCCGCCGGTTTCCTCGACTAGGCCTTGCTGCTCGACCAGCCGGCGGAAATTTTGCTTGTGCAGCCGCACCCCCGACAGCGCCTCGACGGTGCGCTGCAATTGCAATAGGGTAAACGATGGCGGCATCAGCTCGAACACGACTGGGCGGTATTTGATCTTGCCGCGCAGCCGGCCGATCGCGGTGGCCAGAATCCGACGATGATCGGCCGCCATCGGCCCCCCGAAAATCGCACCATCGACCCGCGGGATCGTCCGGTCGAGACTGCGCCACGCCTCCGGGATCAGCCCCGCCTCATAAAGCAGCTCGTAGCGATCGAGCACCAGCTCCTCGTTCCAGGCGGCGGCAAAGGCGAGACCTAGCCGCTCGACGCGCAGCCGGCGCTCAGCCTCGCCGACAGCGCTCTCGGCCCACCGGCCGAGCCGCTCCTCAAGCGTGGCGAGCCCCGCAGGCTTGCCGGCGCGCCAGTCTTCCCACGGGAAATGGCGATACCAGCTATGCCACTCCGCCTCGGCCCCATTGCCGGTCCGCGCCTCGCGCACCAGCGCCAGATAGGCGACGGTCAAGGCCCGGGCCGGACGCGCATCGTCGCTCTCGACCCGGTCGCGGTCGCCAAAGGTGTACAGCTGCTCGACATAGCCGAGCTTTTGCCTGGTCTGCCGCTCGACCCAGGCCCTCAGCCCTACTTCGAGGGTGCGGTGCTCGATTTCCAACGGGCCCGAGGGCAAGGCCTCGACCGCCTCCGGCCCGTGCTGCACGGTCCGCACGCGCGGCTCGTCGATTGTCGCGGTGACGATGACCGCGCTCAGCCGGATTGCCAGCGACGCCCCGCGCTCATTCCTCCGCGGCGCCGGGCGCGAGGGCGATAGGGTCGCGTTTGCTGCACCGTTCTGCATGCGGGATCAGCATCCCTGGTTTGCGCGCGGCGCAGCTTAGCACATCCGTCGGCGACAATGGCCCGACGCCGAATGGAGATTCATCGCGCATCGATCCGCAGGTATCTTTCCTCGAGCACGCGCCAGCGGACGGTGCCGACAGCATCTTCGCGCTCCTGAAAAGTGGCGAGGTCGGCTTCGACGCGGGTCGTGTCGCCGTCCTTCTTCAGCACGGCCAGCACCTTTTGCGCGGCGCGAATCGCCGCCCGATGCGTCTGTGAGGGATAGATGCCGAGGCGGAAGCCCATCGCCTCGAGTTCGCGCGCCGGCACCATCGGGGTCTTGCCGCCCTCGAACACGTTGACCAGCGCGGGCCCGGCGACCCGCTGCGCGACAATGCGCAATTCGGCCAAGTTCTGCGGCGCCTCGACAAAGCCGACATCGGCGCCGGCTTCGAGATAGGCGTTGACCCGGTCGATCGCCGCGTCGAGCCCCTCGACCGCGCGCGCGTCGGAACGGGCGATGACGATTAGGCTGGGGTCCTGCCGTGTATCGACCGCCGCCTTGATCTTGCCGACCATCTCGCCGACCGGGATCACCTCCTTGCCCTCGTAGTGGCCGCATTTCTTGGGCGAGACCTGGTCCTCGAGATGAAAGGCGGCGACCCCCGATTTCTCATATTCCCGCACCGTGCGGATCACATTGATCGCGTTGCCATAGCCGGTATCGGCGTCGGCGATGACCGGAATCCCGACCGCCTCGACCGTCAACCCGATGAAACGCACGTTCTCGGACAGGGTCAGCAGCCCGAGATCGGGATAGCCGTTCGCCCGCGAATAACCGCCGCCGGTCAGATAGACCGCATCGAACCCGGCCTGCTCGACCAGCCGCGCAGTCAAGGTGTCATAGGCGCCCGGCACTATCGTGTAGCCGGCGCGCTCGATCAGCCGCCTCATATTTTGCCGCATGGTCATTCGGATTGTCCTCTGCCGCGCCAGGCCGACCGGAATGGCCGATCCTGCGATATTGTCGGCGCTGGCGGCTGGACCCGGTATAGATTTTGCGATTTCTCGATCGCGGATGGGGGACCCGGGTGGCGAATGCGCGGATCATCGATGGCAAGGCGATCGCGGCCGGGTTGCGCCAGCGCGTCGCGGACGCCTCGGCGCAGCTCAAGGCGGCACATCGCCTGACCCCCGGCCTCGCCACGATCCTCGTTGGCGACAATCCGGCAAGCCGCAGCTATGTCCGCGCGAAGGCTAGCGCCTGCGCCGCCGGCGGGCTCGCCTCGTTCGAGCGGCGTCTGCCCGGCGACACGACCGAGGCGATGCTGATCGGCGAAATCGGCGCGCTGAACCGCGACGACCGAGTGGACGGGATTCTGGTGCAGCTGCCATTGCCGCCGCAGATCGATGTTCACCGGGTGATCGGCGCGCTCGATCCGCGGAAGGACGTCGACGGCTTTCATCCGATCAATGTCGGCCGGCTGTGGACCGGCCTTCCCGGCCTCGTCCCGTGCACGCCACAGGGCATTCTGCAGCTCTTGCATACGGTATGTCACGATCTTGCCGGCGCCGAGGCCGTTGTGCTCGGGCGCTCGAACATCCTGGGCAAGCCTATGGCGGCATTGCTGCTGGCAGCCGACTGCACGGTCACGACGGTCCATTCGAAAACGCGCGATGCGCTCTCGATTGCCCGCCGCGCCGACATTCTGGTGGCCGCGACCGGGCAGCCGCTGATGGTCGGGCCGGATTGGGTCAGGCCCGGCGCCATCATCATCGACGCCGGGATCAGCCCGATCGTCGCGCCCGATGGCGGCAGTCGGCTGGTTGGCGACGTTGATTTTGCGACAGTTGCCCCGATTGCCGGCGCGATCACCCCGGTGCCGGGCGGGGTCGGGCCGATGACCATCGCCTGCCTGTTGCGCAATACGCTGATCGCCGCCTGCCGCCGGCGCGGCCTCAGCGAGCCGGCCCTCTGAAGGGCGCCGGTCGGGGGTTTTGGCGTGCCGCGAGCCTGCATTTTGTCACAGCGATGCGCGCGGAACGATTGCGGCACGGGTTTCGTTTGAGCGGCATGACCACAAAGGAGGCGACCATCATGTTGTTCAAGAGTGCGACGGGCATGGCCTTTGCCACCGCTTGTCTGACCGCGCTGGCGACTGCTCCAGGCGCCATGGCGCAAACGGCGAACCCAAGCGGCACCTCGACCTACCAGACCCAGACGCAGCAGTCGCCGCAGAGCACCACCGATTGGTCCCGGGGCGGCTATGGGTCGACCTCCGGGAACTACACGCCGCAAGCCGACCAGGGCAACGCGTCGTCCTCATGGGCGGGCGGGGATCAGCTGGTGACCAACGGGCCACAGAGCAGCGGCGTCGAGCGCTCCGGCAATTGGTCCGCACGCCGGAATGTAATTCAGAGCCGCCACTATACGCGCCTGCTGGAAACCAACACGGCGTTCCGCCACGCGCGGATGCGCAAGGAGTGCGGCCCGATCACCGACCCGCAGCTCCACGAGAATTGCGTCGCGAGCTTCGACCGCTACGCGCCACCGATGTACGGCTCGTCGACCGCTCCGCACCCTTATGGCAGCAGCTACGGCCGCTGATGATTTGACAAGCTTGACGGAGGTCGCCAGCCGGCGGCTTCCGTCAGCCGCCCAGAATGTGGCGTTCGATCGCCACAGCAAACCCGTCCTCGTCGTTCGATAGCGTGGTTTCCTCGGCCAGCGACTTGACCTCGGGTGTCGCGTTGCCCATCGCGATCCGAAAGCCGGCGCGGCGGAACATCTCGAGGTCGTTGCCCATGTCGCCGAGAACCGCGATCTGATCGCGGGGCACGGTGAGGCGCTCGGCCAAAAGATCGACGAGCCGCCCCTTGTCGCTGCGTGGCGGGGTGATGTCGCAATAGTAGGGCTGCGACCGCAACACGGTGGCACGGCCGCGCAAGGCCGCTTGTCCGGTCTCCACGGCGGTCGCGATCCGATCGTGGCTCTTGCTGGCGCCGACAATTTTCGACACCGCGTCGAGATGCCCATCAAAGGATGGGACCACTGTCGGCGGCGTCTGAATGGTGCGGATTTCAAGATCGACATGATCGCCGGCCGGGTCGCGGACCAGCCATGTGTCGCCAGTGAACACCCAGACGCTGGTAATGCCCTCCTCCTCCAGCATGGCGATTGCGTCGCGCGCCGCATCGGGCGTCAGCAGCTTCTGCTCGACCGGCGTCAGATCGGGGTTGACGATCGAGCCGCCATTGTAGCCGCCGAACGGCAAAGCAAGCTGCAATGGCCCGATCAGCATGCGCTGACCGAATGGCGGACGGCTGCTGCAGATCGAGAACCCAATCCCGCGCCGATGCAGCTGGGCGACAGCGGCGATCGCGCGCGGCGTCAGTGTCTTCTCGGTGGTGACGAGCGTGCCGTCAACATCCGAGACGACGAGCGAAATCTTTCTCATACCGAATTCCCCGGCGCGCAGGACGATGGCGCGGTCAAGATCTCGACCCCCGTGTTCGAGGCAACGAGGACGATCGAGCTGCGCCCGACGAACAGCCCGCTCTCGACGGCGCCGACGGTCATTGCAATGCGCGTTTCGAGCGCGCCCGGATCTCGGATCGGGCCAAATCGGCAGTCGAGGATATAATTGCCGCCATCGGTCAGATAAGGCTGCTCGCCGGACGCGTAACGCCGTTCGGGGACGCAGCCCAGCGCCGCCAATGCCACCGCAGTCGCCTGCCAGCCGAATTGGGTCACCTCGACCGGCACCGGCGTGTGCTGGCCAAGTCGCTCGACCAGCTTTTCCTGATCGACGACGATGACCAGCCGCCGGCTTGCCGCCGCCACGATCTTTTCGCGTAGGAGCGCGCCGCCCAGCCCCTTGATCAGGTGGAGCGTGCCGAGCTCGACCTCATCGGCGCCGTCGATCGTCATGTCGAGCTTCTGATATTCGGCGAAGGTCGCGATCGGGATGCCGAGCCGGCGCGCCTGCGCGGCGGTGCGCTCGGAGGTCGGAATCCCGACGATCCGCAGCCCTTGCCGGACGCGTGCGCCGAGCCCTTCGACGACAAAGGCGGCGGTGGACCCGGTGCCGAGCCCGAGGATCATCCCGTCCTCGACCTCCTCGACCGCGCGCAGCGCCGCCGCGCGCTTCAACCGATCGCGCTCGTCGGTCATCGATCGGGCTTTGCCTGGGCGTCGCAGAACCAGATCAGCTCGCCCTGCGGCTGCAACCGCGCCGCCGGGAGCTCCGCGTCGCCGGCCAGCACCCGCGCCAACGCCTCGCGCTTATCGGCGCCGGCGACCAGAAACGCCGTGTGCCGGCTGGATTCGAGCGGCGGGTAGGTCAGGGTGATCCGCACCTCGGGCCTGGCGCCGACCACCTCGGCGACCCAGCGCTGACGCTCCTCGAGGACTTTCGTCCCCGGGATCAGCGAGGCGGTGTGGCCATCCGGGCCGAGGCCCAGCAATTCGACATCGAACAACGGCCGCGCCGGATCGAGCGCGTCGGCGCCGTAATAGGATTTGAGCACCCGCTCATAAGCCTGCGCCGCGGCGGCCGGCTCGCCGTTCGTCTCGATGCCGTGGATGTTCTGTGCCGGCGCCGGGACATGCGCCAGCATCGCTTCGCGGGCCATCCGGTAATTGCTGTCGGGGTGATCCCACCCGACAAACCGCTCGTCGCCCCAAAACCAATGCATCCGGTCCCACGGCATCGCCTCGCGATAGGGCGCGGCGGCCAGCAATTGATAGAGACGACGCGGCGTCGAGCCGCCCGACAGGCAAATCGCAAAGCGCCCCCGGCTCGTCGTGGCAAGATCGGCGATCCAGCGCGCGGCGCGGCGGGCGAGCTCCTCCGCATCCTCGACGGCTTCGATGCGGGTTTGGCTCGGCGGCATCGGCATTCCTCAGATTGCTTTGGCCTCAGGACCGGTTTTGCCCGGAGTTGCGGATCGCAGCGATCGCACGGGCATAATCGGGGGCATGGAACACGGCCGAGCCGGCGACAATCGCAGTCGCCCCGGCCTCGATCACGCGCCAGGCGTTGTCGCCGCTCAACCCGCCATCGACCTCGATCACCGGGTCGAGCCCGCGCTCGTCGCACAGGCGCCGCAAGGCGGCGATCTTGGGCAGCATCTCGGGCAGAAACTCCTGCCCGCCAAAGCCCGGGTTGACGGTCATGATCAGCACGACGCCGCACAAATGCAGCACGTATTCGATCTGCGATAGCGGCGTCGCCGGGTTCAGCACGACACCCGCGACCTTTCCGAGATCGCGAATATGCGAGAGCGTGCGGTGCAGATGGATCGTCGCGCTCGGCTCGCAATGGACCGAGAGATGATCGGCGCCGGCCTTGGCGAAATCGTCGAGGTAATGCTCGGGCTCGACAATCATCAGATGCACATCGACCGGCTTGGCCGTCGCCTTGCGCACCGCCGCGACCACCACCGGACCGATCGTGATGTTCGGGACAAAGCGCCCATCCATCACATCGACGTGAATCCAGTCGCCGCCAGAGCGATCGGCGGCTTGCACCTCCTCGGCGAGGCGGCCGAAATCGGCCGACAGGATCGACGGGGCGACGATCACCGGTCGGGTCATGGTCGGGGCGCCTGGCTTATAGGGTCAGCGGCCGCCATTGCCGGCCGCTGCGCCACAACAGGTTTTCGGCCGCGTCGGGCCCGGCGCTGCCGGCCGAGTAGGTTTCGAGCGACACCGTCCTATCCGCGGCCCACAGGTCAAGAATTGGCTGCACCACCGCCCAGCCGGCCTCGACGCCGTCGGCCCGGTTGAACAGGATCGCCTCGCCGATCATGCAGTCATAGACCAGGGTTTCATAGCCGGTGCTCGGCTCGGTGTGGAAATAATCCTTGTAGCGGAAGTCCATCCGGACCTTGCCGAGCTCGATGCGCGGACCCGGCATCTTCGCCCCGAACTGCAAGGAGATGCCCTCGTCGGGTTGGATCTGCAGGATCAGCACGTTGTTGGTCAGAATATCGACCGGAGTGTCGCGGAACAGCGCAAACGGCGCCTGCTTGAAATGGATCGCGATTTCGGTGGTGCGCCGGGTCAGCCGCTTGCCGGTGCGCAGATAGAACGGCACGCCGGCCCACCGCCAGTTCTCGATGCCGAGCCGCAAGGCGACGTAGGTCTCGGTCATGCTGTCCGGTTTGACCCCCGGCTCCTGGCGATAGCCTTGCACCGGCACGCCATTGATCGCACCCGCCGCGTATTGCCCGCGCACGACGTTGCGCCGCACCGCCTCGTCGTCGAGCGGCTGCACCGCCTCGAGCACCTTGGTCTTCTCGTTGCGCACCGCGTCGGCGGCGAACGAGTTCGGCGATTCCATCGCCGTCAGGCTCAGCAGCTGGAACACGT
Source organism: Allostellaceae bacterium (assembly GCA_036500965.1). Classification (GTDB taxonomy): domain Bacteria; phylum Pseudomonadota; class Alphaproteobacteria; order ATCC43930; family CGMCC-115725; genus AP-15. The sequence continues at coordinate 16,226 of DASYBC010000067.1, forward strand.
GGTTCGGCACCATGTCGCGCAGCGCGCCGGTCACCTCGTAGAAATTGGCGCGGCGTTCGACGCCGACGGTCTCGGCCGCGGTAATCTGCACGTGATCGATATGGTCGCGGTTCCATAGCGGCTCGAAGATCGCGTTCGAGAAGCGCAGCGCCATGATGTTCTGGACCGTTTCCTTGCCGAGGAAGTGGTCCATTCGGAAGATTTGCGGCTCCTCCAACACTTTGAGAATGCGGGCATTGAGCGCGCGCGCGGTCGGGAGGTCGCGGCCAAATGGTTTTTCGATGATGACGCGGCGCCAGCTGCCGGGCTTTTCCCGGGCGAGCCCGGCCTCGCCGAGGCGCTCGACGATGGTGCCGAACAATTGCTCGGCGACGGCAAGGTAAAACAAGACGTTGCCGCCGGTCTTGCACTGGCTCTCGATGGTCGTGAGCAGGTCGGCCAAGCGAGCATAGGTTTCGGGCGTGGTAAAGTCGCCGGCAAAATGGGTAATCCGACTGGCGATCAAATCCCAGGTCTTGGCATCGAACGGCTCGGTCGTGCCGCCTGACGCAGTATCGGAGACAAAGCTTCTGACCCCGTCAGCGAGATAATCGCGAAAGGCCTCCGGCGGTTTCGGCGTGCGGTCGGCGGCGACGATCGCAAAATTCTCCGACAAGAGCTTGTCTTTGGCCAAGTTATAGATCGCCGGGATCAGCAGGCGCTTGGTCAGATCGCCGCCGGCGCCGAAGATCACCATCGTGCAGGGCGGCGCCTTGGGCGCGCGCGGCACCGCGCGTTGCTCTCTTGCTTCGGTGCGAGCGTCCATGGGTTCAGTCCTTCACAATCGTTCCAGGCTCCTGGTGACCGCCGAACTCGTTGCGCATCGCCGACAGGATACGCTCGGCGAAGGTGTGGTCCTGGCGCGAGCGGAAGCGGGTGTAGAGCGCCGACGACAACACCTCGGCCGGCACCGCCTCCTCGATCGCCGCCTGAATGGTCCAGCGGCCTTCGCCCGAATCGGCGACCTGTCCGGTAAATCTGGCGAGCTCGGGGTCTTTTGCCAGCGCGATCGCGGTCAGATCGAGCAGCCAGGACGCGATCACGCTGCCGCGCCGCCACACCTCGGCGATGTCGGGGAGGTCGAGCTGGTAGCGCCGGTTTTCCGGCACCGCCGGGATGTTGACGTTGCGCAGAATGTCGAAGCCTTCGGCGTAGGCCTGCATGACCCCGTATTCGATGCCGTTATGCACCATCTTGACAAAATGCCCGGCGCCGACCGGTCCGCAATGCAGATAGCCCTCCTCGGCCCTGGGATCGAGCCCTTTGCGGCCGGGTGTGCGGTCGATGTTGCCTCTGCCAGGGGCCAACGTCTTCAGGATCGGGTCGAGATGGTCAACGACCGCCTTGTCGCCGCCGATCATCATGCAATAGCCGCGCTCGAACCCCCACACCCCGCCGCTGGTGCCGACATCGACAAAATGGATGCCCTTTGGCTTCAGCATGTCGGCGTGGCGGATGTCGTCCTGATAGAAAGAGTTGCCGCCGTCGATGACAACATCGCCCTTGGCGAGCAGGCCGGCGAGCTCGACGATGGTCTCGTCGGTGATCCGGCCGGCCGGCAACATCACCCAGACCGCGCGCGGCGCCTCCAGCTGCTTGACGAAATCGCCGAGATCTCGGCTCGGCTTGGCGCCCTCGCCGGCAAATTCGCGCACCGTGTCGGCGCTCTGGTCGTAGACGACGCAGCTATGGCCGTTTTTCATCAGCCGGCGCACGATGTTGCCGCCCATGCGGCCGAGCCCGATCATTCCGAGTTGCATGTAAACCTCCGCTTTCCCGCCTGATGCGGCGGCCCGCTCCGAAAGGAATTTACCGGGGCCAGAACGTCGACCGTCATTCCCGCGAAAGCGGGAACCCAGGGCAACTGACGCACGGCCGCCCTGGACCCCCGGTTTCGCGGGGGTGACGGCAAAACATTGAAATCGCGTCGCATTTCTGGTCTGTAGCTATGACAAGGCCTGCTCGATGGCGCGCCCGAGAGTGTCGAGACCGGCATCGAGGCCGCCCACGATATGGACGCGCAGGGCGCGCCGGCCACGCTCGGCCAGCACCTCGAAATCGCCGCGCGCCTGCGCCGCCTTGACCACGCCAAAGGTGTATTTCTGGCCCGGCACCGGCAGATCCTGCGCATCGTCGCAGGTGATCTGCACAAAAACGCCGCTGTTCGGGCCGCCCTTGTAGGCCTGACCGGTCGAGTGCAGGAACCGCGGGCCAAAGCCGAGACAGGTCGCCGCCCGGGTGCGGTCGCGGATCATCCGGCGCAGCCGCTGCATCGTCTCGATATGGGCCGGGTTGCGCTCGATATAGGCGAGGAGGGCGGCGTAATCGCCGGGCTCGATGCGCGCAAGATGGGCCTTCAGCGCCGCGGTCAGGCTGGTCGCCATCGATGCCAGCGCCGCCTCGTTCTTCGGGTCGGCGAACAGCTTGAAGCCGGCCTCGGCATAGAACGGTTTTTCCTCCGGCAAAGACCCGGTCTCCTCATAGGCGGTGGTCAGATCGCGGGTCTTGACCTTGCTCGCCTCGACGTCGGGCTGGTCGAACGGGTTGATGCCGATGATCGAGCCGGCGACCGCGGTCGCCATCTCCCAGCGGAAGAATTCCTGGCCGATCTGCATCGGATCGCCGACGGTGATCCGTACGACCGGCTGCCCGGCCTTTTCGAGCGCGGCGAGGGCCTTGTCCTGCTCGCCGTCGCGGTCGCTTTCCAGCCGCAGATAGGCGAAGACGCGGTCGTCGCCATAGACCTCGGGCGGGCCCAACGACCCGGCGTCGACCGGGACGATGCCCTTGCCGTTCTTGCCCGTCGATTCGGCGAGGAGCTGTTCGAGCCACGCGCCGAAATCGGCGATCCCTTCCGAGGCGATGACCGTGACCTTGTCGCGGCCCTGGCGCTGGCACGCGCCGAGGATCGCCCCCAAGATGACGCCGGGGTTTTCCGC
>DASYBC010000068.1:0-16650 GCA_036500965.1 Allostellaceae bacterium
GCCGTCGCTCACCCTGCGACCGCTCAGCCGCGCCCCGACAGGCTCAAAACGCCAGGCTCGCGGCCCCAAAACCCCGACAAGCAGCCTGATACGTCAGAAAATCCAACATCAGCAGCCGCCCGGTGAGATATCCGGGCTAACCATTGACGAAGTTGTCGAGCGATACCGCGGCAAGGTCAGCGAAGGCACGCTAGCCAACTGGCGCGCGCTGCGGATCGGGCCGTCATACATCAAGATCGGCAAAGTGCCGCTCTACCCCGCCGAGGAATTGGATCGCTGGGATAGATCAAACTTGGTGCTATGCCGGCGTTCGCGGTCTTACGGACCTGAAGCGGTGCCTGCAGCAAAGACCGCGCCGGCGGATCTCTCAGTCTTCTTTCACGTCAAGTAGAAATTTTGATGATCCAACGTGCTCGGCAATGCCAGGATGTGCCTGCAGATTCGCCGGCATGATGATCACGTTGGATCAAATGTTACAGACCCTCGATCCATACCCCACCACATTTATCTAACCTCAAAACTCCCTTTTAATTCAGTGATATATGACATCACAAAGTATTTATGCACAACCATCCGATTTTTGTCCCAACGCCTTCGGCGCCCCTATGGACGAAATCAAGGCCTTCCATCCTTCAGCAGCAATCGTTTTCAATTGCCTCGAGTTTGGAAACACACGGAGACTGGAGATGGCGTCAGCGGCAGAAAAATCTATCAGGCGGACCATCCGTCGGCAGCAATTGCGCGAGATGGTGCCCCTGGCCGATAGCACCATCTATGAGATGGAGCAGCGCGGCGAGTTCCCGCGACGCTTCGCGCTCTCGCCCCGGTGCGTCGTATGGGATTTGAGCGAAGTCGAAGCATGGCTCGCCTCGCGGCGATCCGCACCCATCGCCCGTGCGCAACATCCCGACGTTATGCAACGGCGCTCTCGGCCCGTGAAAGCGCCGGGTCGAGCTCCAAGAGCGGAATCGACGGTGGAATGAGAATGGGGACATATTTCTGCCCCGCCATCCAGGAGTCGATGATGTTCGACCACTCCTGCATCATGTGCCGACGCTGCACTTCGTATTCCGCTTTATTGTAGACGCCGCGTGAGGAACGGCCGTCCTCGTGTGCCAGGCATTTCTCAATCCAGTCGCTGTTAAAGCCTAGCTCGTTCAGCAGCGTCGAGCCGGTTCTCCGCAAATCGTGGACCGTGAATGGCTCCAGCGGGAGCCCTTCCTTCTTCGCCTGATCTACGACGAGATAGGTGACGCGATTGAAGGTGGCGCGAGACATCGGCGCGTCGGCGTCGTAGCGCGACGGCAAAACGTATGTGGAGTTGCCCGCGCAAGTCTTTAGCGCGATGAAGATGTCGAGCACCTGACGAGACATGTAGACGTTGTGTGCCTTCGAACGCTTCATCCGCTCCTTCGGAATCGTCCACACGGCGTTCTCGAAATCGACCTCGTCCCAGGTCGCGTCCTGAAGCTCACTCTTGCGTACCATGGTCTGTAGGTACAGGCGCATACCGAGCCTGATGGTCGGCAGCGTCGCCACTTTCTCAAGCTGCTTGAGCATGATCCGGATCTCGGTCGGTGAGAGCGACCGGTCCTTCGGAACGAAGGTTGCGATCGAGGCCGGGCCCACGTCGTCGGCCGGATTAGCGACCTTCTCGCCGTGCAGGATCGCGAAACCGTAAATCTGTTTGACGATGTCGCGGACGTGGATCGCGGTCGCTGGCGCGCCCCGCTCGACGATGGCGCCACAATGAGCCCGCAGATCGTCCGGCGTGATTTCCGTTAGAAGCCTATTACGCCACGCTGGTAGCAGCTCGCGTTCGAAGATCGAGCGGCGCATCGCCCGTGTGCTGTCCGCCATCGGCGCAGCGGTCAACCACTTCTCGCCGAATTCGCCGAAGCTCTTGGCTTCCAACAGACGGCGCTTTTCCCGTTTCTTCTCGATCGCCGGTGATCGCCCCTCGGCGATTGCCCGCTTGGCGTCGATGCACAGCTCGCGAGCCCGAGCAAGCGACAGCCCGGCGGGACCGTACTTGCCGAACGTGACGGTCTCGCGCCGTCCGTTCATCCGGTAATCGAGCTGAAAGGAGAGGGTCCCGGACGGCCTTACTAGCACATACATGCCATCCCGGTCCGTCACCTTGTAGTTTTTGTCTTTTGGTTTCAGATGCTTAAGGGCCGCATCCGTCAACATTTGGCGCGCCTCCGCGAAAAAAGACCGTCAGGCCGTTTTCGAGCATCGTCATGACAGAAACTCTTTATATTTCAGCCAATTAGAGCGAAAAAAAGACCGTCAGAGTGTGCTCTGACCCTGACGGTATCGGGCAAAATCGAATTGCGCAATGGGAAAGGAGACCGTCAGAAGGTCCGTCAGACCCGTCTCTGCCGGCCGATAGTCCCCGAAGGGTGCCGGACGATTTATCATTGTTTATCAGGGAGTTACGTAGGTTTTCGGGATACTGCGGGATACGCTCGTATGGCCAAAATCATTCCCACTCAATGATTCTGGGCCGTCTCCAGGGGAAGGTTGTAGATGAAGATATTGATGTCCTTCACCTCGTTGATGATGCGGCTTCGGCGCCGGCCAAGCAGACGGATGACAGTGGGTCGATAGCAGCAAAACACCCAGCTACCCGCACCGCGTAGTCGTGTATAGGCGAATCTAGCGCTCGTCCGCAGCGCGACGGCCGCGAGTAGCCCGGTGCTCCCGAGCTGCTGGCGCTGCGACATCACCGAGGCGACAAATCTTCAGCGCTGGACGTCTTGGCAGCTTCACCGTCAGGTCAAGCTTGCCCCCGATCGCTTCGATGTAGCTGCGCAGTGTCGACAGATACATGTCGGTCTGTTTCTCGATCTTCGAGACCGATGGCTGTTTGATATGCAGTGCAGCAGCAACATCGAGCTGCGCCTTGCCTGCGATCTCCCGCAGCTCGCGCAATCCCTCGACCTCCTGCTTCAGTTCTCGATAACGCGCTTCGACGCGCTCCCGCCGCTCGGGTGGAAGCTCGGCAATCACCTGGTCAAGAGTCCGACCCATCTCACCTTTCCTTCTTTCCGGCTGTCAGGCGATCCAGGTGCGCTGAAAACCGCTTGTCCGCCTTTGCGATCAGCTGGCGGTAAAAGCGCTTCTGACTGCCGCCGGACTTGTCCCCGGCGACCAGCAGGATCGCCTGCCGCTTCGGATCGAATGCAAAGGCCACACGCCACTCTCCATCCGACGCCTCGAACCGCAGCTCCTTCATGTTCGCATGCTTCGAGCCCTTGAGCGTGTCGGCATAGGGTCGGCCGAGCTGCGGGCCGTAGTCGGCGAGGAGCTTCGCACCCGCCAGCAGCGCGTCCTGGACCGCCGACTCCAAGGCCAAGAACTCCGGCTCGAAGTCGTCGTGGAATTCTACATCCCACCGCATCTATATAGCCTAGAAGCTATGTCGCGTCAAGGACGCTCCGACCAGACGGCGCGCCGGCATCGTCATGCAGGCGCGTGCTCGAGAGCCGGCTCGGACGCGACGGACTGGCGGTCGGTGGCGCGGGAGCGGCCTGCACCACCGTCGAGAATGGCAGCGATCTCGCCGGCGACCTTGTCGGCGGCCATGCGCAGCGCCTCGTCGATGTGAATATAGCGCTGTGTCACCCCGCGCGCGGCGTGGCCTAGCAAGGCCGCGATCGTGAGCTCGGAGAAGCCGAGGTCGCCGGCGACGCTGGCAAAGGTATGGCGCAAGGTGTGCGGCGTCACGTCGGCAAGGCCCGCCAGCGCGCAGACCCGATCGAGCACGCGTACGACGCCGATGAAATGTCCCTCGCCCCAATCGGCCGGGAAGAAGAAGGGCGATTTCGCTGTCTGCGGCTGCGCGACCAGCAGCTCCACGGCGGAGCGGCCGATAACGCGAAGCTGGGCGCCGCTCTTGGTGTCCGGGAAGCGGATCGCGGCTTCCTCTGCGTCGAGCCACTCGCGCCGGAGTCCCAACCCCTCGAGCCGTCGGAAGCCCGTCAGCAGGAGCAGGCAGATCGCTGCAAGTCCGGTCGGATGCTCGCCCGCAGCCTCGGCAGCGCGCATGGCCTTCCCGAGCTTGGCAATCTCGGCGCGGCTCAACCGCCGGTCGCGCGGCGTGCTGGCGAGACGGCGCACGCCCTTCCCCGGATTGGTCTCGATCTTCCCGAGGCGGACCGCGTGTTCGAAGATGGCATGGAGCGTCGACATCGTCCGGGCGGCGACGCCCTCGCCACCCGTCGTGGCGCCGCCGCGGCTGCCGGCGCGCGGCTTTGCGGTCCTGCCTGTGGCGATATCGGCCTGGGCGCCCTCGATGTCGCCGAGGGTCAGCGCGCCGACTTGGCGCGCGCCGAGCAGCGGCCTGATGTGCGCCTCGATCCGGCTGCGGTCCATCGCGAGCGTCGAGGCCTTGATCGGCCGGCGCCGCCGGCCGAGGATCCGTCCCGCCTCGGCTTCGGCGAGATACCAGTCGCACAGCGCGGTCACGGTGATGGCGTTGCGGTCCGGCTCGGGCGGGGCCGCAGGATCGATGCCCTTGGCGACGGCGCTCAGAATGTCCCAGGCTGCCTGCCGCGCCTGCTCCGCCGTCATCATCCCGTAGCGGCCGAGCACGGTGCGCCGATGCCGGCCCTCGGAGGTGCGGTACTGCACGATAAAGCTCTTGAGGCCGGCCGGGCTGACCCGGACGCCGAAGCCGCGGAGCTCCGAATCCCAGAGGAACTGTTCAGAACCTTGGACCCCAACCTTGGAAGGTTTCAGAGCGTCGACCGTGCGCTTGCTGATCTTTTCCATGCGATTCCAACCCATTGGGCGATTTCTGCTTCCATTTGGCTATCATAGGCCGGTTGGAAGCCGAATGGAAGCACTTGAGATCGGGTCGCGGCGTAGAGCCGGCGCCTGTCGGCGGCATGGGCCAAAGCGTAAATGACGCTATTTCAGGATATTAGGTGCTATCGGCGGCGGCCGGATATTGTGGCGTAGAGCGCTGTGGCACCTTGCCAAGGTTGGGGTCGAGGGTTCGAATCCCTTCGCCCGCTCCAGAATCTCCAAGGAATCGGCGGCTTAAGGCGGTCCTTTGGGGTCGTTTTCTGTTTCCCCGCCCCCTGCGCCAAGGCCGGGGAGGCGGGGGGAAAGCAGCAGGAAGCGGAAAGTGGTGGGACTTAGCCGCTTTAGGCGTGGCCGGGTCCTCCGAACCGCCGTTTCGAGGTCGAGCAAGGCGCCCGGTCATTCTTGCATCCGGTGCGCGGGCTTGGGTCCGGTGTGCGGGCGCCCAAAGCTTTATCGCGACGCCGGTTGACAAAAATCGGCTCCCCGCCGCGCGACAGCGCAGTCAGCAACTGCCGTAGGCGCCGCCGACAACCATCGTTGGCGGCATATGCGACTCACCATCCTGCGGAACCGTCCGGCAGACGGCGGTATGCGTCTCCAGGTCAATTGAAGAACCGCGCGGGGCGGAAATCGGCGAGCTCGGCCCGTTGCTTTCCGCCGACGATCTCATCGGCCACCGCTGCGCCGAGGAATGGCGACATGGTCACCCCGCTATGAGTGACGGCGATGTAGTAGCCGGAAATGCGCGGCATCGGCCCGATCGCGGACAGATGGTCGCCGGGGATCGGCCGGATGGCGATGCGCACCGCCTCCGGTTCGACCGCGCCGATCGAGGGCAAGAGCTGCCGGGCGCGCCGCACCAGATCGCGCGCCTGCGGCATCGACGGGCTGAGCCTCGTGTCGATGCTCAGCGCCGCATCGGTCGGGTTCCAATGCAGCATCAGGCGCCCGGCGCCGTCGGGGCGCGCGTTGATGATCGGGGTGCGGACGACACGGCTCAAGCCGGCGGCCACCGGCGGCGTGAACACGAGGAACCCCACGGTCGGGGCGAGCGGCAGATGCAGACCGGCATCCCGGGTTGCCTCGTTGGTCCAGCGACCGGCACAGTTCACGACGGTATCGGCCTCGTAGTGCGCGCCGTCGGCGGTTCGGACGCCGGTCACCCGATCGCCGGCCATCACCAGCTCCACGACCTGGGCGCCGCAGACGATTTTGGCGCCATGGCGAAGCCGGGCCGCGGACAGCATCGCATGCGCGTAGACGACCGGATCGAGCCAGCCCTCCTCCGGGAAAAACGCCACTGGCGCGTCGCCGATCACGGCGGGGTCGATGTCCGGCTCCAATTCCTCTACCTGGCGCAAGGTGATCCATTCCGCGGCATAGCCCCAGGATTTGAGCCGCTCGAGGTTTTCTCGCTGCGCCGTGCGCTCGGGTTCGGCCTCCCATTCGAGACTGCCGCCGCCGTGCCGCCACGGCGTGGCGCCGAACTCGTCGGCCAGTGCCGCGTGCGCCTTCATGCCGGCGACGTTCAGATCGTGATAAGGCTTCGGCGGCTTGTTGTGGGCGTTGGTCCAGGCGAAGCTGATGCCGGAGGTGCCGCCGCCGACGCGCGTCGCCTCCAGCACCGTAACCGCGGCGCCGGCCTCGGCCAGCCGATAGGCGACGGAGGCGCCCATCACGCCGGCGCCGATCACGATCGTCTTGATCATTTGTCACCTCCTGTGGTGCAAAACCAAAGGTGCCGCCTCAGCTCCGGCTATTCATCTGCGAGCTGGCCCCGCTGCAATCAGGTCATCCTACGCCGGTTGGCGGACGCCCGGCCGCGGTACAGATGGACCGCACCGCTCTGGCGGGCCGGGTGGCGGCTGCACGCTGCGGCTGGCCCACGGGCCACGATGCCGGTGGCGCCGCAGGCGGTCGTATCGGTCATCGAGCTCAGGATACAGCAACCATCCGACGAGCTCAGGGCGTGTTTTCAGTTCAATATGATCAAGGACGCTCCAACCCGAAACGAGGATTTGATGGCGCGCAGCGAGTTCGGGGAATGGCGATGATTGGGGTGGACGCGGCCGAGGCGGCGCGGTTCGGGGTCGAGGCGGGATGGTCGTTCGCGATCCGCCACCGGGTGCGGTGGAGCGAATGCGACCCGTTTGGGCACGCCAATCATCGCGCCTATTTCGAGTGGTTCGAGGAGGCGAGGAACCGCTATCTCGACGCCGCGGGCCTGGCCGCTCTGTCGGCGGCGACGCCGGGGCCGGTCATTGCCGAAACCGGCATCCGCTATCACCGGCCGCTCGCATATGGCGACGAAATCCTGGTCGGCGCCCGCACGGTACGCCTCGGGCATACCAGCTTCGAGATGGAATACGCCGTGTGGTGCCGAGGGTTGTACGCACAAGGCCGGGCGGTGCTGATCCTGGTCATCAACGCGACCGGGGAGAAGACGCCGCTGCCGCCCGAGCTGCGCCGCGCTATGCTCGACCGCGACCCCACGGCGCGCGAAGCCGCCCGCGACGCCGCCGACCAACAAGGAGCACCGCGATGAGCCGCGCCGTCATCCTCATCTGCGACAGCCTGCGCCGCGACCTGATCACCCTTGAGGACGCGCCGTTCCTGTGCGAACTGGAGCAGCGCTCGGCGCAGTTCATCTCCCACCGCGGCGTGTTCCCGTCGACGACGCGGACCAGCGCCGCCTCGATCGCAACCGGCTGCTTGCCAATGCGCCACGGCCTCCTCGGCAACACGATGGCGCTCGATGAAGGCGAGGGCCTCGTCTGCCTGTCGGTCGGCAGGCCCGATTTTCGCGACCGGCTCTATCGCGCGACCGGCCGCACCCTGCATGTGCCGACCCTGGCCGAGCGGCTCGCCGGCGCCGGCGAAAGCACGATCGCGTTCTCCAACGTGTCGCCCGGTGCCGCCTATTTTCTCGACCCCGACGGGCATGGCTCGGTCTACAACCCGGCCGGCAGCTTTGGCCCCGGCCGCCGCCCGCTCTCCGCCGCCGAAGGGCTGGCGGTGCAGAAGGGACAGGCCGGCGACACCGCCGCCACCGAGCGTTTCTGCGCCGAAGTGCTGCGCGAGCGCGCCCCGGCGCTGGCGCTGCTGTGGCTCTCCGAGCCCGATTACACCGGCCACCACGCGCCGCTCGGCTCGCCCGAGCACCGCGCGGCGATCGCCTGCGCCGACCGCAACGTTCGCCGGGTCGCCGAGACCGTCGCCAGCCTCGATCCGGGCGGCGAGGAGACGCTGCTCGTCGTCGGCTCCGATCACGGCATGGAGAGCGTCGCAGAGACGATCGACCTCGATCGATTGCTGGTCGCGGCCGGGCTGAAGCGGGCGCTGGGCTCGTCGGAGATCGTCGTCGCCCCGAACGGCACCGCGGCCCTCCTCTATTTTGCCGAGCCCGATGGGCCGCTGGTCGGTGAGGTTTCACGGTTTCTCGAAGACGAGCCTTGGGTCGGCCGGGTCTTTGCCGACCGCGCGCTTGCCGAGATCGGCTTGCCGACGGGCTCGTCGGCACGGATCGCGATCACCATGAAGGCGGACGGCCGCGCCAACCCCTATGGCGTGCCGGGCCACAGCCACATCGTCCGCGATTCGCTGGAGCCCAAGGACGCGACCGGGTTTGGCCAGCATGGCGGGCTCGGCCGCAACGAGCAGAGCCCGTTCCTGTGTATCCGCGGCGGCGGCTTTGCGCCCGGAATTTATCGCGACCGCTCGTCATTGACCGATATCGCGCCGACGGTGCTGCGCCATCTCGGCCTCGCCGCCGACGGTCTCGATGGCCGGCCATTGCCGCGCCAGCCGATTGCCGCGTGAGCCCTGCCTCGTCGCCTCCTTAGATCGCAGGCGCCGAGCTGCGGACCGGCAGGCCGAGATCCGGCAAGTGCAGCTCCGCTTCGCGCGTCTCGGGACCGAGCAGGGCGCCGGTGATCATCAGGAACACCGAGAGCGACATTCGTGACCTCCTTGCGCGCCTGGCGACCGATGCGAGCGGTGCGCGACTTTTGCTGCGGCATTCAGCGCACGTGATCGGCGACCCGCGACAAGTGATGGGCGGTGTCGCCAAATAGATGCTCGATGACCATGCAGCGGCGGAAATAATGCCCGACCGCGTATTCCTCGGTCATGCCGATGCCGCCATGCAGCTGGACCGCGTTTTGCGACACGAACCGGGCGGCCTGGCCGACGCCGATTTTGGCCATCGAGATGTTGTGGGCGCGTTCCGCGGGGTCGGCTTCCTCGACCATCATCGCCGCCAGCATCGCCATGCTGCGGCCTTGCTCCAACGCGATCAGCATTTCCGCCGAGCGGTGCTGCAAGGCCTGGTTCTGGCCGATCGGCTTGCCGAATTGCTGGCGCGTCTTCAAATATTCGAGGGTCATCGCATGCATCGCTTCCATCGCGCCGACCGCCTCGGCCGCCACCGCGGCGATGCCGGCCTCGACCACGCGCTCGATGACCGGCAGCGCGTTGCCCGGCTCGCCGAGCAGATCATCGTGGGCCGCCTCGACCCCGCTCAACGAAATCTCGGCCGCCCTCGTCCCGTCGCGCATCGCATAGGCGCGGCGCGCCACCCCGTTCGCGCTGGCATCGACCAGGAACAAGCTGATCCCGTCGGGGTCGTCGCGCTCGCCCGAGCTGCGCGCGCTGATGATCAGCCGGTCGGCGTGGTCGCCATGGACGACGACGCTTTTGGCGCCGTCGAGCACCCATCCGCCGGGGCCGGGCCTGGCGGTCGTCAGCACGTCATTGAGGTCATAGCGCGCCTGCCGCTCGCCATGGGCGAAGGCGACGGTCATGCCGCCCTCGGCGATTTGCGGCAGGATCTGGGCCTGCTGCGCTTGGTTGCCGGCGAGACGCAGCGCGGCGCCGCTCAGCACGACCGTCGCCAGATAGGGTTCGAGCGCCAACGCCCGGCCGAGCCCCTCCATGACCAGCATGGTCTCGACCGCGCCGCCGCCAAAGCCGCCATGTTCCTCGGCAAAGGGCAGGCCGAGGAGGCCGAGCTCGGCGTAGTGCTGCCACATCGCCCGGCTGAACCCTTCGGGCTCGGCGAGATAGCCGCGCCGCGCGGCAAAGCCGTAATGATCGGCGAGCAGCCGGTCGACGCTGTCGCGGATGAGGCGCTGCTCTTCGCTGAGGTCGAAATCCATCACAGCCCCAGCACGGCTTTGGTCAGGATATTCTTTTGGATTTCGTTGGTGCCGCCATAGATCGATGCGGCGCGCAGAAAGAGATAGCTCGTCGTCGCTTCGGCCGCCCAGGCCGGGCCGAGCTCGGGCTCGTTGCTGAGCGCCGCCAATTCCTGGGCCCGGTCGGGCATCGCCAATGGGCCGCCGACATCCATCGCCAGCTCGGTCGTCGCCTGCAACAGCTCCGTGCCCTTGATCTTCAGCGCCGACGACAATGGGTCGGGCTTGCCGGCCTCGCTCTTCGCATAGGCCGAGACGACGCGGAGCTGGGTAATCTCGAGCGCCTTCAGATCGACCTCGAGCTGGGCAACGCGCTGGCGGAACGCCGGGTCCTCGATTAGCGGCCGGCCGCCGGATCGCATCTCGTGCGCCATTTCCTTGGCGAAGGCGACCCGCTCCTTCGATTTGCCGAGGCGGGCGATGCCGGTGCGCTCATGGCCGAGCAGGTATTTGGCGATGTCCCAGCCGCGGTTCTCCTCGCCGACCAGGTTTTCGACTGGCACCCGCACCTCGTCGAAGAACACCTCGTTCAGGTGATGGCTGCCGTCGATCGATATGATCGGCCGCACCGTGATCCCCGGCGTCTTCATGTCGACCAGCAGGAACGAGATGCCCTGCTGCCGCTTCTTGGCCGCGAAATCGGTGCGCACCAGGCAAAAGCACCAATCGGCGTGATGCGCGGTCGAGGTCCAGATCTTCTGGCCGTTGAGGACATAGTGGTCGCCGTCGCGCTTGGCCGCGGTTTTCAGCGAGGCGAGGTCGGAGCCCGCACCCGGCTCGGAAAAACCCTGGCACCACCAATCGTCGATATTGGCGGCGCGCGGCAGAAAGCGGTGCCTCTGCTCCTCGGTGCCGAACTCGATCAACACCGGGCCGATCATCGTGATGTTGAACGACGACACCTCGGGCGCCGGGGCCAGCTGGTTCTCCTCGAGAAAGATCATCCGCTCGACCGGCGTCCAGCCCGGGCCGCCATATTCCTTCGGCCAGTTGAAGGCGGCCCAATGGCGCTGGTTGAGGATGCGCTGCCAGCGCACCGTGTCCTCCTTGCGCGGCGCATAGCCGAGCCGCATCCGCTCGCGGATGTCGTCGGGCAGATGGTCGCGGATAAAGCCGCGCAGCTCGTCGCGAAACGCCGTTTCCTCGGCCGAGAAGCGCAGATCCATCGCCCTTTCCTCCCTCGCCAGCGGTTCGTTGCGGCCAATTCTATATCGGCGCCCGACCCGAATACACCCTCAGCCCGCGCCTTGCGCGCGGTTCAAATCACCGATCGTTCTGTCCGTTCCCTGCGGCCGACAAACAAAGCGGGCGATCCGGCGCAGGAACCGGCCGTGGGACCCCGTGTTTTGCAGACAACCGAATGTCCATTCTGCGGCGGTCGGAGGCTGGCGCACCGCCGTGCGAATTTCCGGAGAGAGAGATGGTTGTCGATGCTGCGCGTTCTACCGGGGCTGGCGGTTTCACCAGCCGCCGGCAATTGTTGAAATCCACGCCGGCGCTGATGGCGCTCGCTGCCGGATCTGCTTCTGCCGCGGCGCAGCCGGCCGGTGCCGGCCCGCGGCCCGCAGCGGAGGTGGGACGATCCGAGGCCGGGCTGCGGGGCCGGAAGCTGATCGGGTACATGCTGGCGCACGAGCAGTTCACGATCCCGCAGCTGCTCGAGATCGGCTCTTCGGCGTCGCGGGCCGGCTTCGGCCTGTTGGCGACGAGCGACCATTTCCAGCCGTGGCAGAGCAACGAGCGCCATGCCGGGGAAGCCTGGGTCACCTTGGCGGCGTTAGGCGGCCGAGCGCAGTCTTCGTGGATGGGCACCACCGTCACCTGCCCGATCCTGCGCTATAACCCGGCCGTGGTGGCCGAAGCGTTTGCGTCGCTGAGCCAGCTTTATCCGGGCCGGATCTTTCTCGGCGTCGGCTCGGGCGAGGCGCTGAACGAGGAAGCCGCGACCGGCATCTGGCCGAAATGGCCGGAGCGCTGGGAGCGCCTCGTCGAGGCGATCGATGTCATCCGCGCGCTGTGGACCGGGCAGCAGGTCTCGCATCGGGGCAAATATTACACGGTCAACGGCAAGCTCTACGACCCGCCGCCGCAGCCGATCCCGCTGCTGACCGCTGCCAACGGCAAGAAGTCGATGCGGCTCGCCGGGCAGCATGGCGACGGGCTGATCACCGACCCCTTGACCTGGAAGAAATTCAAATCCGAGTGGGAAGCAGGGGCCAAGAGTGCCGGAAAAAATCCGGCCGACATGCCGGTTCTGGTCGAGCAGTTCGTCGTCGTCGGCGACCAGCAGGAGGCGCGGCGCGCGGCCGAGCTGTGGCGGTTTCTACCGAAGGGGTTCAAGAAATACTACAACGATCCGGACCCGGCCGCGATCGAGCGGCAGGCCGACGCCGAAATCCCGCTCGAGAAGATCATCGCCGACTGGCCGGTCGGCACCGACCCGCAGATCCATATCGCCGCCCTGACCAAATTGTTCGACAGCGGCGCCACGATCATCAACGTCCATTCCGGCCAGCAGGACCAGCAGAAGGTGATCGAATTCTATGGGAAATCGGTGTTGCCCAAATTCGCCGCCGCGTCCTCGACCAGGTTCAATTAACGCGTGCTGATCAGGAGGTGGTGATGGATATGGAGCGAAGCGCAGGCAAGCTTCGCCGCGCCAGCGAGCGGCGCGCGCGCGAACGCGACGGCGGTGAGCGGCGCCAAAGCGACAGCGAAGCCGCCGAGGTGCATGGCGACCTGGTCGATCCCGAGCACAGCAAGGGCCGGCCCAACCCCGATCTCGGCGGCGACAACAAGGACCGCCCGACAAACGCCGGCACCGACGGACCCTGACCGCGCTGCGGCAGCCGTCACCCGAGCTCGAGGAGGCGGTCGGCGAGGCGGTTCAAGCCCCAGTCGCGCGCCACAGCCGCCGCGTCGCTCCAATTCGGCGCCTGGTCGTCGAGCGCCGGCAGCGGCGCCGACGCGTCCATCGTCGCGACTTGCCGATAGAGCCGCAGATTTTCGGCATCGGCCGCAAACCGTCCGTCGGCGAGTGCCTGTTCGAGCGAGCCGTAGCGGTGCAGCAGGGCCGCCGCACCCTTCGGGCCCACGCCTTTCACGCCCGGTATCCGGTCCGACGGATCGCCGCGCAGCGCAATGAAATCGGGCACCTGCTGAGGCTCGACGCCGTAGCGCTCGCGCACTTCGGCGGGGCCGATCCGGGCGATCTCGCCGGCGCGCACCGGCTGCAGGATCGTCGTCGCCGCCGAGGCGAGCTGGAACGCGTCGCGGTCGCCGCTCGCCACCAGCGCGGTTCCGCCGTGCCGCTCCTCCTGCGCGACCGCGGCGGCGAGAAAGTCGTCGGCCTCGTATCCCGGCGCCTTGGCATAGGCGAACCCGCAGGCGGCGACGAACTGCGGCAGAATCCCGAGTTGGTCGATCAGCTCGGCATCGAACACCCGCCCGCCCTGATAGCCCTCGAGCGCGCGGTGCCGGTAGGTCGGCGCGTCGAGCGTGTCCCAGCCGACCAGCACCGCCCGCGGCTCTTCCTCGGCGTAAAACCGCAGCAAAAAATTGGCGAAGCCGACGACCGCCCCGCCGCCCTTGTCGCCGGTCCGCCGGATCGATTTCGGCAGCGCGTGATAAGCGCGATGCGCGAACGAATCGCCATCGACGACGAGCAGCGGCCGGTTTATTACCCGTAGTTGCGCCGGCATTGCAGGCGCCGCGCCCGTCTCGGTCTCGGACGTTTTCAGGCGGCGGCTTGCGGTCGCACCATCCGCGCGCTGACGTCGAGCACTTCGATCCCGATCACACGGCCATCGCTGTCGAAGTCGAGCATGACCCCCGGCGCGACTTCCTCGGTTTCGGCCGATTTAACACCGGCTGGAGCGAACCAAACGAACATCGCGTCGGCCTCAGGGTCGTAGCTGCTGCGAATCATCTTTTGCTCCCCGTTCGAAATGCGCGGTGATGACCAGAATGTCGTCGCCGCTGATCAGCAGAAAGGGCGCCCGAAAGCGCCCCTCCTTTTCGGCTCACGCGGCGCGACCCGGTCAGGTTTCGCGGCTCGAAAAGCGCACGGTGGTGGCGCGGGCACGGTAGTCGGTCTTGACGTTGACAAAGCCGACCATGCCGTCCTCGACCTTCTTCCAGGCGCGCTGCAAGGCCGGGCGAATCTCCTTCGGCTGCTCGACATATTCGGCGTAGCAGCCCAAGGCCTCGGCCATCTTGTCGTAGCGGGTGTAGCCGAGGTCGCGGCCGGGCTTGTCGTGCTCCGGGTCGGCGGTCCAGCCGCCATTGAGGCTGATGATGCACAACAGCGGCAATTTGTGCCGAACCGCGGTGTCGAGCTCCATCGCGTTCTGCCCAAACGAGCCGTCGCCGTGCAGGCAGATGACCTGGGCGTCGGGTTTCGCCGCCTTGGCGCCGACCGCAAACGGCAGCCCCACCCCCATCGTGCCGAACGGCCCGGAATTGAGCCGGTGGCCGGGGACGAAGGTCGGGATCGACTGGCGGCCGAAATTCAGAATCTCCTGCCCGTCGACCGACAGGATCGCCTCGCGCTGCATAAAGTTCTTGACTTCCTCGCACAGCCGCAGCGGATGGATGTCGCCGTCGGTCGGGTAATTGCCGCCGGCGCGGGTACGTTTCTTGGCCTCGCCATCGGCCAGCTTCTGGCGCCAGGGCTGGAAGCGGTCGGCGGTCTTGGCATCGACGGCCTCGCATAATTGCTGCAAGACCGACTTGCAGTCGCCGACGATGGGCAAGTCGATGTTGCGCGCCGAGGTGCCCAGCTCCTCGGGATCGATCTCGATGCGCGCGATCTTCGCGCCGGCGGCGAAGCGCGGCGGTGCGGCGTGGCCGATTACATAATTGGTCCGAGTGCCGAGGATGATGATCAGATCGGCCTCGCGGAACGCGTCGTTGCGCATCGTCAGATAGGAATAGGGGTGGTCGTCGGGCACGACACCGCGGCCCTGCGGGGTCGTGTAGAACGGGATCCCGGTCTTCTCGACAAACGCCTTCATCTCGTCCCAGGCCTGCGACCACAAGACGCCGCTGCCGGAGACGATGATCGGCTGCCTCGCACCGTTGATCGCGTCGACCAGCGCGTTCAGCGCCTTCGGCTCGGCATAGGGCCGCGCCTTGATGATCGGCCGGCCGCAATAGCTCCAATCGACCTCGGCCTCGTCGACATTCGTGTAGAGCACGTCGCCGGGGAAATCGAGATAGACCGGGCCGGGCTTGCCGTTCAGCGCCTTCTGGAAGGCGAAGTTCACCTGCTGCGGCAGGCGCTTCAGATTGTGCACGCGGTCGGCGTATTTGACGCACGCCTTGAGTGCTGCGACCTGGTCGATCTCCTGAAACACCTGCCGGCCGAACTGGCCGATCGGGCTCGACCCGCCGAGTGCCACGACCGGGCAGCCGTCGATCAGCGCATTGGCGAGGCCGGTGCCGAAATTGAGGGTGGCCGGCCCGCTCGCCGCCATGCACACGCCCGGCCCCTGCGTCACCCGCGAATAGGCCTGCGCCATATAGGCCGCACCCTGTTCGTGGCGGGTGTCGATCAGGCGGATGCCTTCCTTGATCGAGCACATCTCGGCATCGAGCATCGGCCCGCCCATGATAAAGAAGATGTCCTTGACCCCCTGCGCCTTCAGGCACCGGGCGAGGATGTCGTTACCGGTCAATTCCGCCATCGCAGTGTCTCCTCTCCTTGATCTGCCGTTTCCTTGGTCGGCAACCCTCACCCACCCGCCGCTTCACGCCGGGTCCACCCTCTCCCGCACTGCGGGAGAGGGTGCCGAGCGCAGCGAGGCGGGTGAGGGGCAATGCATGCCCCTCAGATCACCCCCTCTTTCTTCAGCGCTTCAACGTCGCCCTGGCTCATGCCGAGCCATTCGCCGAACACCTCGGCCGAATGCTGGCCCAAGAGCGGCGCCGGTTCGAGCTTGGGCGGCGTGCCGTCGAAGCGCACCGGCCAGCTCGGCATTTTGAACGGCCCCGAGGGATGCTGCATGATTTGGAAAATTCCGCGCTGCTCGAAGCTCGGCTCGTTGATCAGCTCCATCGTGTCGAGCACCGCGCCGGCTGGGACCCCGGCGGGGCCGATCAGCCGCATCGCCTCGTGCTTGTCATGGCGCCGGGTGAACGCTGCGACCATCTCGTTGACCTCGGCCGCGTGCTCGCCGCGGGCGGCCGGCGTCTCGTAGCGCGGGTCGCCGATCAATTCCTCGCGCCCCAACACCTTCAGCAGGCGGTGCCAGTGCTCGCGCGGGCGGGCGAAGACGTAGATCCAGTCGTTTGGTCCCTCCGGCGCGCACGGAAAGATGCCGCTCGGCGCGACACCCCCGGCGAGGCTCCTGCCGCCGCCGCGGCCGGCCGGCTTCCCGGTCTGCGCCTGCACCTGGAAGGGAAAGCGCATGTAGTGCAGCATCGCGTCCTGCATCGCCACCTGCAGACGCCTTCCCTGGCCGGTGGCGCGGCGCTCGTAGAGCGCGCCCAGGATGCGGATCGCCATCAGCATGCCGGTTCCGGTGTCGCCCAATGACGGGCCAGGTTTGCAGGGCGGCCCGTCGGGCTCGCCGGTGACGCTCATCGTGCCGCCGCAGGCCTGCGCGATCATGTCGAAGGCGAGGTTTTTCTCGTACGG
>DASYBC010000069.1:0-7800 GCA_036500965.1 Allostellaceae bacterium
ACGCTCGCAGACTCCATTCTGCGCTCGGGTACCTGAGCCCAGTCCAGTTCGAGGATCAACACGCCCGGCAGGCGGTCAATCCCGCCGCCTGAAACTGTCCACCCCGAGGGGCGCACTCCAAAACGGGGTCCTTATTCCACGCCGATCCACAGCCGAAACCGCAGCGCGCGCCGCTCCGGCGCCGTCGATGAGCCCCTAATCCGCTCCGTTCGCAGCTTGCGGTGAGAGCTTCGCGGGGAAACCCGCGAGGCTCTCATGCGCGTCCGCTATCTCGTTCTCTTCTCGCTTATTTTCTTCGCCGTCGCCGGCCCGGCCTTCGCCCAGGCGGCCAATCCCAACCCCTACAATGTGAGCTGGAGCGCCCTCGCCCCCGGAAACGACTGGGCCGCACAGGTGCTGCATTCCCTGTTCCCGATCGGCGCTGCCGCTACCGGCAGCTCGACCGGCAACGAGGCTACCGTCATCGGCCTGATCGCCGGCCAGCTCACCGGCTTTGTCGCCGCGATCGCCGCCGCCTTCGTCGCCTACATCACGGTCATCAACATCCACCGCGCCGCCGAGACCTCGCGCATCCTCGGTACCGGCCAGACCTGGATGTTCGTCGTCCGCGTCGCCTTCGCCGGCATCATGATGTTCCCGCTCACCGGTGGCTTCTCGGCCGGCCAGGCGTTCGTTCTGCAGGCGGCGATGACCGGCATCGGCATGGCCAAGGCTGTTTACGCCAACGCCATCGAGGCCGTCGGCCCCGACGCCATGATCGTCGCCCAGCCGATGATCCCGGGAACCGAGGACATCGTCTCCGGGCTGATCGACAGCGAGCTCTGCATGGACCTCGTCAACCTCGCCGCCAACGCGACGATCGTGCCGATCCCACAACCGATCACGGTCAGTAACGCCGCGGGCGGGTTCACGACCTGGCGCTATTCGCTCTCCCCCGGCAACGAATCAGGAGACCCGGTCTGCGGCACTATCACCGTCCGGCAATCGCCGCAAAACGAACAGACTGTCGCCGGGGTCAGCGTGGACATGGCGACCGTGCAGCAAGCCATACTTTCCGACGTCCTCAACGGCTCGATCCGCAGCCAGGTTCAGAATGTCGCGCAAAACCTTTGGCTGAACAAAACCGCCGCGTCGCTGGCGCCGCTGCAGAGCATCTTTCAGAACGTCGTCAACGCCTACACCCAAGAGCTGACGACCGCGGCCACGACGATCCAGAGTGCGATCAACGGCGCGATCCAGTCCCAGGTGCAGCAGGCCCGCGCCGGCAACCTCGACCTGTTGCAGAACGAAATCGCGCAGTCGACCCTCGGCTGGACCGCGGCCGGCGCCTACTACCTCGAAATCGCCAAGCTCAATGCCACCACCCTGTCGCTGCTGAACGCGACGCCGGTCACGACGTCCCCGACTTATGACGGGCTCGGGCCGGCAATGTCGAGCGATCTCGCCCCGCTCGAAACCGCAGCCAGCCAGTTCATGACCACCCTCGCGACGGTCGTGCAGACGAGCGACGGCACCAGCGTGCCGAACGGCGTGCCATACACACTCGGTGATGCCAAGCAGCAGCTCGACGGCGCCAGCATGCTCGACCGCCTGTTTGGAGAGCTTCACCTGTCGAACAGCGTGCTGCAGGCGATCACCGGTTTCCTGCTGCCGTCGACTCAGGTGTGGACCGATCCGTTCGGCGGCCTGATGAACCTCGGCCAGACGCTGATCAACACCGCCTTGATCGCGATGGGCGCCGCGGCGCTCCTGTCCTCGCCGGTGACTTCGACCGGCGCCGCGGTGTGGAACTTTCTCACCGGCAACTGGCCGGCCGCCGCCGCCAGCGTCGCCGGCCATGCGGTCATGAACTTCTTCGCGATCCCGATCTTCACCGGGCTGCTCGCGCTCCTGCTGCCCGGCATCATCATCGCCTACGTCCTGCCGATGATCCCCTGGGTCATGTGGATGGCCGGGGTGTGCGGCTGGATCATCCTCGTCTGCGAGGCCATGATCGCCATGCCGCTCTGGATGCTGGCGCACATGACCGTCGGCGGCGACGGACTGCACGGCCGCGCGATCGAAGGCTGGAGCCTCATCTTCAATGTCGTATTCCGGCCGACCCTGATGGTCGTCGGCCTCTTCCTCGGCTACTTCGTCTTCGACTGCATGTCATGGCTGATCCGCGAGAGCTTCGGCATCGCTGCCGGCTTCGCCCTCGCGGACGGCTGGATTGTCAGCAACTTCATCGGCATCGCGGTGCTGCTCGGCATCTTCGTCATGACCCACGTCATCGCGGCGTTGATGTCATTCCGCCTCGTCGCTCTCCTGCCGCACCACCTGCCGCGCCTCGTGGGCTTCACCCCGGCCAACCGGGTCGATATCGACGAGTTCCAACAGCGGGCGAGTTGGGGGCCAGGGGGATACATAGCCGGGTCAGCGACCCGCGCGCTCAGGGACGGTGCCGGTCAACTCGGGCAAGGTCGGCGTACCTTGCCGCGTGGGGCGACCGGATATATCTCTGGTCCTGCGGACGCTTCGGGAGCGGTTGGCGGCGATGCCGACGGCATGGATAGCACCTTGAGAGCCACCACCGAGATCTCACCGACCAGCGAGGACCAGGACGATGTCTAACGATGGAGGAATGGCTGGCTGGTTGCTGCTCTCGGATCAGCTAAGCACGTATCGTTTTCTAGATAAGCTCGACCAAAATCGACACAACAACGGGCTCGCGGTCGACAATGCGCTGCTCCGCCGCGAGGCCGAGGCTCTCATCGCACGCTACAACGAGCTTGTCGCCCAGGCGACCGACTTGCATCGGCGCGCCACCGAGATTGCCAACGACAGCGCACGCAAGGACTCCGTCATCGCCGAACTCGAGCACGCCAAGGCCGTCCTCGAAGCCGATTGCGAGCGCCTTCGCCGGAAGAACCTCGAGCAGGAACTCAAGATCCGATTGTTGCGCGACGTCGTGCGTCAAGATCATCCGGACATCTATCCGCCCGACTGATGGGGCCGGTCGCATAAATCCAAGCCATGGTGGATCCCCTCACATTCGGAGAATCCAGCATGTGTCGCGCCCTGCTCGTCATTCCCTTCGTCGCCGGATTGCTTGCCGCTTGCAGCAGCGGAAACGTCAAGTCTGCCAACGGCTACTCGCCGCCACCGACACCCCCGGTCCGCAACCCGATCTACGATCCCTATGCCGCCTATGGCACCGCCAACGCTACTTGGCAGCCGCCGGTCTTTAACCGTGATGGCACCATCGTCAAACCCGCCGAGCCCGCCTCGCAGGCCGATCGCCCGCCCTACGAGTACGCGCCCTGGGCCACCGGCGCCGGCGGCGGGCCCCAATATGCCCCGCCCGGCACCTTCTGATCTCGGCGGGCATTCCGGTCGGGTCACTCACCGTCTCGCCAGCGGCGGCGATGGCCGGCAAAATCGAGCCTGGTCTCTATCACCCATTGCCGCGACGAATGAATGGCGGATCAGTCATCGCCGGGAGATCTATCGATGAGCCAACCGGGTTGCGGATCTCGAGCGCCGACTCGACGAGGCTGAGGATGAAAATGACGCCCTGGAATTGCGCCTCGCGAAGATCGAAGACGCCGTCTTGGGCGGCGAGCGCATCCCGTCGGCGCTCGTCGATCGTCTCGCTAAAGGCGCACAACAGGTTCGCGTTTCGCGGGAATATCGCGGCCTTTCTTTGCGCGCTTTCTGGCGAAGAAAGCCGGGATCAGCGCCGCGATGCTCAGCGAAATCGAGTATGCCAAAAGGAGGGAAGCGTCCGCCGCTGTCGGCCCTCGCCGGCGCTCTCGGGCTCGATCTCGACGATCTTGTCCCCTGGAGCTGATCTCTGGCGAGCAGCAGCGACTTGATCGGCCGGGAACAGAAGTGATCGGCTTCGGCCTGGGGCTCGCCGCCGCACAGCTCGCGGGCTTCGACCTGCCTAGTCCGAGCGTGTGGAACAGCTGGGCGGCAGGCTATAATCCGGCTTTGGCAATCTCGGCTTTCCGATCGGAGTGCAACATTCGATGAATCCCTTGCTGCAGCGCATCTCGATCGATCCACAAGTCTGCGGCGGCAAGCCTTGCATCAAAGGGACGCGGATCTGGGTGTCGCTGATGCTCGACTTCCTCGCCGAAGGGATGACCGAAGAGAAGCTTTTGGCCGAATACCCGCAGCTTTCTCACGAGGATGTCCTCGCGGCGATTGCTTTCGGCGCCGAGGCGGCGCGGGTGCGCTTTGTTCCCGCGACGGTCGCATGAGGTTTAAGCTCGACGAGAATCTGAGCCGCAGCGTCGCCGAGCTGTTTCGGGGCGCCGGACACGATGTGATGACGGTTCGCGATCAGCGGCTGCAAGGGGCGCCGGACGAAGAGGTGTTTGACGTATCGGTTCGAGAACGTCGCGCGCTGGTCACCCTCGACCACGACCTTGGCCAGGTGCTGCGTTTCCCGCCCGGCACGAGTTCCGGAATCATCGTCCTTGAACTGGGCCCGCGGGGCAGCCATCGAGCGCTGCTCGAACGTGCGCGCGAACTGCTGTCGATCGTCGAGACCCGGTCGCCTGACCGGTCCCTGTGGATCGTTGAGCCGGGCCGGCTGCGTATTCACGTCACGGATGACGACGGATAATTCGCTGCCACCTGACCAGCGCTTCGACGACCCGCGGCCGGATAGGCACCGCAGCCGCGTCGCCGAACTCCGCTGCGGAGACAGGCCGGTTACGGGACGAGCGGTCGCGCTTCCCTCTAAACGTCGATATGGCTTCTAAAGTGCCGTCGCCGAAAATTGAGCAGCCCTTCAGGTTTCACGCGCAAATCGATAGCGAAATCGCAGCCTCTCACCGCGGAAGCCCTGGTAAAGCTGGGGCCTGAACGGCTGGCGGCGCGCCTGCTCGATGCCGCCGAGCATGATGCTGCATTGGCGCGGACCTTGCTGGTCGCGGTGGCGAGCCAAGCCGGCGCCGCCTCGGCGGCGGCCGAGATCGACGCCGAAATCAAGCGTCTCAAGCGCGGCACGAGCTTCATCGATCGACACCGCGTTCCGGGTTTTGTGCGCGGCCTGTCGGCGCTGCATGACGCGATCACGGGGCCGCTCGCCGACGCCGATCCGGAGATGGCCTTCGAACGCACCTTCGATTTCATCGATCTTGCGCCCGCCCTGATCGACCGCACCGACGACGACGGACAGATTACCGACGTGTTGCGCTCGGCCTGCGCCGACGCAGCCGAGCTGGCAGCTCGCGCCAGCCCCACGTTCCCTTCCGAGCGCTCGGCCTTTCGCGCCTATCAGACTTATCTGTGCGACGACTACGGTGTCGCCGACCACATCATGGCCGAATTCGCGCGGGCTCTCGACGCCACCGCGCGCGGCACTCCGGGAGTGGATCGAGGGCGATCTCGCGCGGCTGCCACCCCCGGCCGATCCCGGCTCCACAAGCGGGCGTCACGGCGTATGGAAGCTGATTTTTGCGCTCGCCCAGATCGCCGATGCCGAAGGCGATGTCGACGCCTACTGCGCGGCGCAGCAGCGCCTCGGTCCGCGGCTGCGCCACGATGCCGGCATGGCGCAGCGGCTCCTCGACGCCGGGCGCGCCGCCGAAGCCCTGGCGGTCGTTCATGCCGCCAAGCCGAACCCGGCGAAGAATGCGATTGCGCTGGCCGATCTGCAGATCCCGCATTGACGGCACTTGATCGCCACGACGAAGCGCAAACGCTGCGCTGGACCGAATTCACCCGCGGCTTCCGCGAAGAGCCGCTGCGCGGCCTGTTGCGGCGTCTGCCCGATTTCGCCGACGTCGCGAAGGAGCAGGAGGCAATGGCTCAAGCCGAGGCCTACCCCGATCCACATCGGGCCCTCGAATTCCTTGTCCATTGGCCGGATATTCAGCGGGCGGCGCGCCTCATCGAAAATCGCCAAGCGGCGCTCGACGGGAATTGCTATTCGATCCTCGCGCCGGCCGCCGAGAAGCTGGAAGCAAAGGCACCGCTCGCGGCCACGCTGCTCTTTCGCAAGATGATCGAATTCACCCTCGATCAGGGCCGCTCGTCGCGCTACGGCCACGCCGCTCGGCACCTGCACAGCTGTGCTTGGCTCGCCCAACAGATCGGCGACTGGCAGGGGCACGCTTCCCACAGCGATTATGTGGCGGCGCTGCGGCGGCTGCACCGCCGCAAAAGCGGCTTCTGGGGTCGGCTCGCCGAAAGCGACTCTCTGTAATTGGGTGAGATCACCTCCAGCGCATGTCCGGGTGCTCGGACCGAGGGTGACCCATCCGATTGGGCCGGGAATTCGCCGAGGCAATCAATTGCGGCGAGCGTGGAGCGTGCCGCGCCCTGCAACTCGTCACGGAGCATCGCGAGGTTCTCATAGAGGTGTGGCGACGAATCCATGGCTGAATTCACCGCCGAATAGTTCAAGGCCGCCAGGATTCGGGGCGAGGCGCGCCTCGCAGGACCGCGGGCCGAAACCGCTCTCTATGACGTCGGTCGCAACCGGATCTTCATTCGGCCGACGATCGGGGTAGAGATCGGTTTCGCGCCTCAGCACATCCAAGGTCTGCAAGACGCGTGCGCAGAAGATCTCAAGGTGATCGAGGTGGAGCAGCCGGGCTTGGCGCCCGTTTTCCGAGGCTCGATGTCGACGTTTACGTTCCGGCTCTGCTCGAAGGCATATTGGGCTCGAAAAGCTGGATGCGCGTCTCGACACCGCCAAAGCATGAATTCGAGCCTGAGCCACCGCCTTGATCATCGGATTGTGGCAGTGGCGCAGACCTCCTTGCGGCGGCGGTGCGCGCCCATTTTCGCGGCGATACGTTGGCGCCTCAGCGCATCGGGCCCGGGAAGTTGAGCGTGCGGCGCGAGCGCTGACCGGCGAATGCGAAACCTGCGTACGGTGCGATGCGCCGTTCACCGGGGCATTCCGCGGCTTAAGCAGATTCAGTGCGGCCAAAATCGTTCGTTGCTCGCAAGATATTCGCGCCAGCTCGCCAAGCGCCCGATCCTAATCTGAAAGTTCAGGAGGGCATTGTAGAAGGCCACGAGAAAGAAGAGGACGCAGAACGGCAGGAATTCCAGCGTGACCGCCGCACGCGCCACAGTCCACGGGGACAAAAACGCCGCGCACATCCACGCCGTCAAGGAGAACCATCCGAGGGCAAAAGTCACATAAGCGATGCGCGCGGTTTGCCGCCGCCGGTCGGCAAACCGCTTTTGCAGGTCGAAGACGGATATGCCGTGCAGGAACGCCGTTGCCTCCGGGTCGAACCCCCTGTCTTCGCTCGTCCGAAACCGCGGATCGCGTGGGGAACCGTTGCTCAGCCGAGCACACAGCTCCCGGATCAACGAGGCGCCACGCCATAAATCCCGCGCCCCGGCCCAATCGATCGGACCCGCCGACCACCAGCCGATGCCGGAGAATACGCGGCCAAAAAAAGACCGTCGCCTCTTGCTCTCTTTGCTTGAGGAGGGGCGCGATGCCGGTAGATTGAGCGGCATTCGGTCACCTCCCGATCGACGAAACGAGAGTGCCAATGTCCATCGGCATCCCGTCGACCCGCCCCTCGGTGCCGTCCGCCTTGCGCCAAATAAAGGTCGGCGTCCCCTTCAGGCCGATCGCCTGCGCGATTGCCATGTTCGCGCGCAGCCGTTCGGCCGCCTTGGGGCGCGGCGCGCCGTCCATGGGTCATGTCCGTCAAGCTGGTGTAAATCGGAGTGGAGTTTGAGGTGGCCATTGGTCAAGCAGCGATAGGTGGCAATTTGGTCGGATCGGCGTCGATCAGCGGCGGTGTCAGTTCAGCCATTCCCTCGATCTGCATG
>DASYBC010000070.1:0-1719 GCA_036500965.1 Allostellaceae bacterium
GCGAACGTCGCCTTCAAAGCTGCCTGCTAGCTTTCCCGCACGTGCGGCAACGTACGTCTTAGGGGATGTGGGTCCGATGTTCTTTCTGCTGCGCATGGCGTTCTGGCTCGGCCTCGTGCTGATCCTGTTGCCGACCGGCTCCTCGCAACGAGCGGTTCCGGGCAACCAGGTCAAGGCGTCGGAAGCCATTTCTGCGGCGTCGGCCACGGTCGGCGATTTGCGGCAATTCTGCACGCGGCAACCTGATGCCTGCACCGTGGGCGCGCATGTGGCGACGGAGCTCGGCTACAAGGCACAAGCGGGCGCCAAGATGCTTTACGATGTTCTCAGCGAGGCGCTTGCCTCCAAAGAGGCGACGAAAGACCCGGCGATGGGCACGCCGAAGACGACCGGCTCGCTTGGCAATGGTACCGCCTCGCAGAATACGCTCACTCCCGCCGACCTGGTTCCTGTCTGGCGCGGCCCCGCTGTGCGCAAGCACTCGGCCTAGCGGCCCGAATTCCAACATTCGCATCCGGGTTCGGCAGGCGCCTCCGAGGCGCGGATATTCGCACGGCAAATCCGTCGACCTCGCCGGCAGGGCCCCCTATATAGAGGAGGATCCAAACTCACTTCGGAGCCGATCCGGGACATCGCGGCGATGGCTGATATCGACGACATCATCGACAATTTCTCGGTCCTCGACGACTGGGACGATCGCTACCGCTATCTGATCGAACTCGGCCGCGAGCTGCCGCCGCTTGCCGAGGCCGCACACAGCGATACCAACAAGGTGCAGGGCTGCGCCAGTCAAGTGTGGCTCGATACGACCGTGCGGCCGAATGGCGCCGAGGGACCCACTTTGACCTTCGCCGGCGACAGCGACGCCCATATCGTGCGCGGGCTGATCGCCGTGTTGTTTGCGATGTACTCCGGCAAAACCGCGAAAGACATTCTTGGGCGCGACGCGGTCAAGCTGTTTGAGGAATTGGGCTTGCGGGAACACCTAACCCCGCAGCGCTCCAACGGCTTCCGCTCCATGGTTGACCGCATCCGTGCGGATGCGCGCGCGGCGCTGGCTGTGGCCGCGTCATAATTCGGCCCGGCGGCGAGAAAGCGCAGCCGCGCGGCTGTATTCAAGTCCGCCCGGCATCGCGTATTGTAACGCTCTCGGTAGGTAGGGGGCTGCCCGTTGAGCAAATACACGCTACGCGCAGCACTGACGGACGTGTTCGCCGGCACGGTCTGCAGCATTCTGTCCATTGCCTATTGCCTGTCCTACGCGGCGCTCATTTTTACCGGGCCGCTCGAACACCTGTTATCCTATGGCGTCGCGGTGACATTCCTTTCGACCGCCGTGGGCGGCACAATCGTGGCGCTGCGCAGTTCGCTGCCTTTCGCGGTTGCCGGCCCCGACAGTTCAATCTCGGTGGTTCTGGCGGCGCTGGTCGCGACGCTGGTGCAGCGGCTCGGCATGAACGGAGCAACCGACCTTCTCGCCCCGACGCTGATCGCCATGGCGCTGGCGACTGCGCTGACCGGGCTGTTACTCTGTGTGCTGGGATTTACCCATGCCGGGCGGGCTATTCGTTTTGTCCCCTATCCGGTCATCGGCGGCTTTCTCGGCGCCACCGGCTGGCTTCTGATCACCGGAGCGATCCAGGTGGTGACCGGCCGGCGGCCGGCGCTCGGCGATGCCGCGGCCTTCCTTGACGGCGAAATCCTGGCCAAGATTGCCCC
>DASYBC010000071.1:0-23969 GCA_036500965.1 Allostellaceae bacterium
CAGGGCCTTGGCCTCGATCTGCCGGATGCGTTCGCGGGTGACCGAGAATTGCTGGCCCACTTCTTCAAGCGTGTGGTCGGTGTTCATCCCGATCCCGAAGCGCATGCGCAGGACACGTTCCTCGCGCGCGGTCAGCGAGGCGAGCACGCGGGTCGTCGTCTCGCGCAGGTTGCCCTGGATCGCCGCGTCGATCGGCAAGATCGCGTTCTTGTCCTCGATGAAGTCGCCGAGATGCGAATCTTCCTCGTCGCCGATCGGGGTTTCGAGGCTGATCGGCTCCTTCGCGATCTTCAATACCTTGCGCACCTTCTCCAAAGGCATCGCCAGCTTTTCGGCGAGCTCTTCCGGGGTCGGCTCGCGGCCGATCTCGTGCAGCATCTGACGCGAGGTGCGCACCAATTTGTTGATCGTCTCGATCATGTGCACCGGGATGCGGATCGTGCGCGCCTGATCGGCGATCGAGCGGGTGATCGCCTGGCGGATCCACCAGGTGGCATAGGTCGAGAATTTGTAGCCGCGGCGGTACTCGAATTTGTCGACCGCCTTCATCAGCCCGATATTGCCTTCCTGGATTAGGTCGAGGAACTGCAGCCCGCGGTTGGTGTATTTCTTGGCGATCGAGATCACCAGCCGCAGATTGGCTTCGACCATTTCCTTTTTGGCCCGGCCGGCCTCGCGCTCACCGCGCTGCACGGTCTGCACGATCCGGCGGAACTCGGCGATCGGCAATTTGGTCTCGGCCGCGACCTGCGCGATCTGGGAGCGCAGCCGTGCCGCCTCGCCATGATGCTTCTCGATCAGCCGCGGCCAGCCGCGGCCGGGCAGCGCTGCCACCCGGTCGAGCCAATCGCGGGCCAGCTCGTTGCCGAAATACTCGCGCAGGAAGTCGGCGCGCTTGACCCCGGCATTCTCGGCCAGCCGCAATAGCCGGCCTTCATCGGCGACAAGCCGGCGGTTCAGCTCATAGAGCTGATCCACCAAATATTCGATGCGGGCGTTGTTGAGCCGAATGCGCTTGACCTCGTCGATAACCTTGCATTTGAGATTCTCGTAACGCCGCTCGGTCACTTTCGGCAGCGGTTCGCCCTTGAGCAGGGCGTTGACGCGCTGGTCCTGCAGCCGGTTCAGCTTCTTGTGCGCTTCGGCGATGGTGTCGAAGGCGGCGACGACGCCGGGCCTCAGCTGGGCTTCCATCGCGGCGAGCGAGATCGAGCTCTCCTCGCCGTCACCATCCTCGCTGGCGAGCTCCGGCTCAACCTCGGCGATCTCGGGATCGGCGCCGTTGGCGGCCGTCTCGGTCTCAGCGCCCGGCTTGGTCTCAGCGGCCGGCTCGACCTGCGCGGGTTCGGACGAGGTCTGCTCAAACCCGCCGCTGCCATAGGTCGCGTCGAGATCGATGATGTCGCGCAGCAGCATCTTGCCTTCGCTCAACGCATCGCGCCAGCCGATGATCGCGCGGATCGTCGCCGGGTTCTCGCAGATGCCGCCGATCATCATCTCGCGACCGGCTTCGATCCGCTTGGCGATCGCAATCTCGCCTTCGCGCGACAGCAATTCGACCGACCCCATCTCGCGCAAATACATGCGCACCGGATCGTCGGTACGGCCGATGTCGTCATCGTCGAGATTGCCGCGGCCCTCGCCATCGGCCTCCGCGGTTTCGGCGGCGGCCGGCTCTTCGCTTTCCTCGCTCTCGATGACATTGACGCCGAGCTCGGACAGCATCGTCATCGTGTCCTCGATCTGCTCCGAGGACACCTGATCGGGCGGCAGCGCCGCGTTCAAATCGTCGTAGGTCACATAGCCGCGCTCCCGGCCTCGGGCCAGCATCTTTTTGATCGCCGCGGCGACGGTGTCGAGCAAGGGCGCTTCGGCCGCCTCCTCACGGGTTTCCGTCGCTTCAGCCGTGCTCGCCGCTTTGCTCGCCATTCCACCATCCCTAAGCAGGTTTCGCACCGGCCCAGCCGAGGCCGCACGCAAACTTTCCGTCAATGCGGGTCTGCCAGCGCCGGCCTCCGATCGCACGGGAGACCGCGTCACATTGCATCGTCATCGATCCAGCCGTCCCGCAATATCTGGTCGCGGGCCGCCAAAAAGCGCTCCCAGCTCGCCGCCGAAACATCCTCGATCAGGAGATTGCTGCTGGCTTCGGTCACAACCGACCGGTGACCTCCCATCAGCATTCCGATCACATGCGCCCATTCGTCGCGAGCCATCCGCGAATCCGAGCGCCGGACCAGAAAGCCCGAGCCGACCGAAGGCGAGAGGAGCGCATCCACGGTCGCTGCAAACCCGTTCAGCAGAAGGTGTTGCCGGAGCGCCGAGGCGTCAAGCCCCGGCCGCAAGGCCTCAACCTCTAAAATTTCATGGCGAAGCTTGTCAAGCGCCGGTTCGGGAATGTCGAGCGCGGCAAATTCCTCGGCGACCTCGTCGATCAGCGCCGGGGAGCGAAGCAACAGGCGAAATAGAATTTCCCGCATTTCGCGCTGAGCGCGACCCGGCGAGCGCGGCGGCGGCGCCGGCCCGTCACTGACAAAAGCAGGGCGTGGGCGGATTTGAAGATGCCGCGCCGGGGGCGCGGCGCGGCCGCTCTCGTACAATCTCTGGCGCACAAAGCGGCGATATTCGGCCTGCACTGTGCGGTCCGCGATCAACCCTACATCTTCGCTCAAGCGGCGCTCCAGATCGGCGCGGCGCTCGGGGGTATCCGTCGGCCCGGCCCCGACCTCCAATTCCCAGAGCATGCGCGACAGTGGCCGCGCCGCGGTCAGCACTTGGTCAAAGCCGGCGCGGCCGACGGTGCGGATCAGCGAATCCGGGTCTTCGCCCGCGGGCAGCGCAGCAAAGCGCAAGCTGTGGCCCGGCCGCAACAACGGCAGGGCTCGCCGCAACGCCCGCGCGGCGGCGCGGCGGCCCGCGATGTCGCCATCGAAGCACAGGATCGGCTCCGGCCCCAGCCGCCACAGCTCCTGCAGCTGAAATTCGGTCAAGGCCGTGCCGAGCGGCGCCACCGCGGACCGCAAACCGGCGCGATATAGCGCGATCACGTCCATATAGCCCTCGGTGACGATCGCGTCGCGGCAATCGGGGCCGGCCGCGCGCGCCGCCGACCAGCCATAGAGCACGCGGCCCTTTTCAAAGACCGGGCTATCGGGCGAATTCAGGTATTTCGGCTGGCCGTCAGCGAGCACCCGGCCGCCGAAGGCGATCACCCGGCCGGCACGATCGCCGATCGGGAACATCACTCGATCGCGGAAATAATCATATGGCTCGCCTGCCTCGGGGCGGTGCAGCAGCCCTGCCTCGACCAGCAGCGGCTCGGGGAAATCGCCGGCGAGGGCGCGCCGCAGCGCTCGCCGGTCCGTGCTGTCGGCGGGACCCGGCGCCCAGCCGAGGCGAAACCGGCGCATCGTCTCGGGGTCGAGACCGCGCTGCCGCAAATAGTCGCGCGCGCGATTGCCGGCCGGCGCCCACAGCCGGGCCTCGTAAAAGCAAGCGGCGGCTTCGAGGGTTTCGAGCAGGGTCTTTTGCCGCTGCGCCCGCTCGCGCTCCGCCGGCGTTGGCTGCGGCACCGCCAACCCGGCTTCGCCCGCCAGCTTCTCGACCGCTTCGAGGAAATCGAGATTGTCGGCGCGCATCACATAGCCGATCGCGTCGCCATGCGCGCCGCAGCCGAAGCAGTGAAAAAAATCTTTGTCCTCGACGACGTAGAACGATGGCGTCTTCTCGTGATGGAACGGGCACAATCCGACGAGCTCGCGCCCCCGCCGGGTGAGCTTGACCTGCCGGCCGACCAGGCCCGACAGCGACACGCGCCCGCGCAATTCGTCGAGAAAACCCGGCGGAAAGGCCATCCCAGTCTAATCCCTCTCCCGCGGCGTGGGGGAGGGAGGGGGTGTTCGCGATCGGCAATGTTGCATTGTGGCACTCAGCCGAGGAGCCGCTTCACCGCGGCGCCGGCGCGGCCGAGGTCAAGAGTACCCGCGTGTCGCTCGCGCAGCAGGCTCATCACCTTGCCCATGTCCTTGAGCCCGGTGGCGCCGGTCGCGGCGATTGCCGCGCGCGCCGTCGCCTCGATCTCCTCGTCATTCATCTGACGCGGCAGAAAGCTCTCGATCACCGCGATCTCGTCGCGCTCCTGCGCGACGAGATCGGCGCGGTTGCCTTGCTCGTAGAGCGCAATCGATTCGCGGCGCTGCTTGATCATCGCCTGCAGCATCCGCGCGATCTCAGGCTCGGCAATGCCCTCGCTGTTGCCCTCGGCACGGGCCGCGACGTCGCGCTCCTTGAGCCCGGCGACGATCATCCGCACCGCCCTAAGGGTACGCGCATCCCTCGCCTTCATCGCGCCTTTGAGCCGCTCGGTGAAGGCTTGACGAAGCATCGGCATGCCCCAGTTTGCTGGAAGCTGCAGGCTAGCGCGTTTGAGGGCTCGCGGCAATTCTGCACGTCCGCTCCTAAGTGCTTGAAAGAGGCTGGGTTCGAAGCTGGGAGAGGGTTGACCGCGATCGCCCGAGCGGCTATGTCTCGCGAAGTCTACCGTTGGCCCGTTGCCATAGCCGGGCGGACCGCGGCTTGCCCACCCCGGATTGTCCCCAGATGCGCGACCCGTCGCTGCAACCGCCCGACTGCAACGCCGCGCTCGTCCTCGCGGATGGCACGGTGTTTTGGGGCAGCGGGTTTGGCGCGCGCGGGGTGGCGGTCGGCGAAATCTGCTTCAACACCGCGATGACCGGCTACCAGGAGATCCTGACCGATCCCTCTTATGCCGCGCAAATCATCGCCTTCACCTTTCCGCATATCGGCAACGTCGGCACCAATCTCGACGATCTCGAAACCGCGACCCCGGCGGCGCGCGGCCTCGTCGTACATAGCCGCGTCACCGCGCCGGCCAACTGGCGCGCGACCGGCACGCTTGATGCCTGGCTCAGAGCCCATGGGCTGATCGGGCTCTCGGGGATCGACACGCGGCGGCTGGTCCGCCACATCCGCGACAGCGGGCCGCCAAACGGGGTCATCGGCTACGACCCGCAGGGCCTGCTCGACCCGGCGGCGATGCAGGACGCGGCGCGCGCGTGGCCGGGCATCGACGGCATGGACCTGGCCCAGGAGGTGACCTGCCGCCAAACCTACGAGTGGACCGAGACGGCTTGGCGGCAGGGGTGCGGCTATGGCCGGCAAGAGGCGCCGCATCACCACGTCGTCGCCGTCGATTACGGGACCAAGCGCAACATCCTGCGGATGCTCGCGGCGCATGGCTGCCGGGTCACGGTGGTCCCGGCCACTGCCTCGGCCGAGGACATCCTTCGCCACCGCCCCGATGGCGTCTTTCTGTCGAACGGGCCGGGCGATCCGGCGGCGACCGCGGAATACGCCGTGCCGGTATTACGCCGTCTGATCGCCGCGGATAAACCGATCTTCGGCATCTGTCTCGGCCACCAGCTGATGGCGCTGGCGCTCGGCGGGCGGACCCTGCGGCTGCCGCAAGGGCATCGCGGCGCCAACCACCCGGTCAAGGATCTCGCCACCGGCAAGGTCGAGATCACCAGCCAGAACCACGGTTTCATCGTCGACCCGGAGAGCCTGCCGCCCGGTGTCGAGGCAACCCATATATCGCTGTTCGACGACACCAACGAAGGGATGCGCATCACCGGCAAGCCGGTCTTCTCGGTGCAATATCATCCCGAAGCCAGCCCCGGCCCGCAGGACAGCCACTACCTGTTCGAACGCTTTGTCGGAATGATGAGAAGTAAAACGAAAAACCCGCGCGATGAAATATCCAATAGCGCGTTTTAAGAGTTTAGAGATTGCTCTCGAGAAGGGTGAATACGTCTGCAACGTGACGCATCTCGATGTCAGCAAGGGCAATGCGCCTGCGGCACTTGTACGGATGGAAAGGGCTTCAACACGTGGAGTGTCGAGATAATCCAACGAGTATTCCAGTCCTCGATTCCGGTGATAGGCGCCTTTTTTCCAGCGTCATGGCCGGGCTTGACCCGGCCATCTCGCCGTCTCAGAGCAAACTGTCGTAAAGATCCGTCCAATCGGGATTCTGCAACTCGATCAGCTGGATTTTCCACACGCGCGGCCAATGCTTGATGTTCTTCTCCCGCTGGATTGCATCCCGGATGACTGAATGATGTTCCGCGTAAACGAGCCGTTCCAGCCGATACCGCCCGGTGAAGCCCTCGACGACCCCCTCGCGATGCTCCCAGGCGCGCCGCGGCAGATCGCTGGTCACTCCGACATACAGGACGCCGTTTTGGCGATTCGTCATAATATAGACCCACCCGCGCGGCATCAGAGGAGCTTGGCGTGTCGGCGGGTCAGATGCAATCGCCGCGGAGATGGCCGGGTCGAGCCCGGCCATGACGCTCCAAGTGGGGGCGGGGTCTTTGCCTAAGCGCACCGACATTCACAGCATCCTGATCATCGGCGCCGGGCCGATCGTGATCGGGCAGGCCTGCGAATTCGATTATTCCGGCGCCCAGGCGTGCAAGGCGCTGAAGGCCGAGGGCTATCGGGTCGTGCTGGTCAATTCGAACCCGGCGACGATCATGACCGACCCCGATCTCGCCGACGCCACCTATATCGAGCCGATCACGCCGCAGATGGTCGAGAAGATCATCGCCCGCGAGCGGCCGGACGCTTTGCTGCCGACGATGGGCGGGCAGACCGCGCTCAACACCGCGATGGCGCTGGCTCGATCTGGCGCCTTGGAGCGCTGGGGGGTCGAGCTGATCGGCGCCAGCGAAGCGGCGATCGCCAAGGCTGAAGATCGCCAACTGTTCCGCCAAGCGATGGACCGGATCGGTCTCGTTTCGCCGGCGAGCCGCTTGGTGCGCTCGCTGGATCAGGCCTTCGCCGCCCTCGACGCGGTCGGATTGCCGGTAATCATCCGGCCATCATTCACCCTCGGCGGCACCGGCGGCGGGATTGCCTACAACGCCCAGGAATTCGAGGAGATCGTGCGCGGCGGGCTGCGCGCGTCGCCGGCGGGCGAGGTGCTGATCGAGGAATCGGTGCTCGGCTGGAAAGAATACGAAATGGAGGTGGTGCGCGACCGCGCCGACAATTGCATCATCGTCTGCTCGATCGAGAACATCGACCCGATGGGCGTCCACACCGGCGATTCGGTGTGCGTGGCACCGGCGCTGACCCTGACCGACAAGGAATACCAGCTGATGCGCAACGCCGCGATCGCGGTCTTGCGCGAGATCGGCGTCGACACCGGCGGCTCGAACGTGCAGTTCGCGGTCAACCCCGAGGACGGTCGGCTCGTCGTCATCGAGATGAACCCCAGGGTATCGCGCTCCTCGGCCTTGGCCTCGAAGGCGACCGGGTTTCCGATCGCCAAGGTCGCGGCCCGGCTTGCGGTCGGCTACACCCTCGACGAGCTTAAGAACGAGATCACCGGCGTCACCCCGGCCTCGTTCGAGCCGACGATCGACTATGTCGTCACCAAGATGCCGCGGTTTACGTTCGAGAAGTTTCCCGGCGCCGAGCCGCTGTTGACGACCTCGATGAAATCGGTCGGCGAGGCGATGGCCATCGGGCGCAGCTGGCCCGAATCGGTGCAGAAGGCGCTGCGCTCGATGGAAACCGGGCTCAGCGGCTTTGACGAGGTCGCGATCGACGGCGTCGAAAGCGCCGGCAAGGACGCGGTCAAGGCGGCGCTCGCCAAGCCGTCCCCGGATCGGCTGCTGCTGATCGCCCAGGCTTACCGGCACGGGCTCTCGACCGCCGAAATCCACGCCGCCTGCCATTTCGAGCCGTGGTTTCTGGAGCGCATCGGCGAGATCGTCGAAGCCGAGGAGCGGGTTCGGCGCGACGGACTGCCCGGTGATCGCACCGGCTTGCTGCGGCTGAAGCAGATGGGGTTTTCCGATGCGCGGCTGGGCCGGCTCGCCGGGCTTGACGAGGAGACCGTCTCCGCCCGCAGACGGGGCTTCGATCTGCGCCCGGTCTACAAGCGCATCGACACCTGCGCCGCCGAGTTCGCCTCGTTGACGCCTTATCTTTACTCCTGCTACGAGGGAGACGGCCTCAACGAGCCGGAATGCGAGGCCGAACCGAGCGAACGTAAGAAAATCATGATCCTCGGCGGTGGGCCCAACCGCATCGGCCAGGGCATCGAATTTGATTATTGCTGCGTCCATGCCGCCTACAGCCTCTCCGAGGCCGGCATCGAGACGATCATGGTCAACTGCAACCCGGAGACCGTCTCGACCGATTACGACACCTCCGACCGGCTCTATTTCGAGCCGCTGACTGCCGAGGACGTGGTCGAGATCGCCCGCGTCGAGGAGCGGCGGGGCAGCCTGCTCGGCGTCATCGTGCAGTTCGGCGGGCAGACGCCCTTGAAGCTGGCGGCGGCGCTTGAGCGCGCGCTCATCCCGATCCTCGGCACCTCGCCCGACGCGATCGATTTGGCCGAAGACCGGCGGCGCTTTCAGGGGCTGTTGACCCGGCTTGGGCTGCGCCAGCCGGAGAACGGGACGGCGCAATCGGCCGGCGAGGCCGAGGCGGTGGCATTGCGCATCGGCTTTCCGGTGGTGATCCGCCCGTCCTATGTTTTGGGCGGGCGGGCGATGGAGATCGTGCACGATGCCGCTGGGCTCAACCGCTACATGCGCCATGCGGTCAGCGCCTCGGGCACCAGCCCGGTGCTGATCGACCGTTATCTGCAGGACGCGATCGAGGTCGATGTCGACGCGGTTGCCGACGGCAGCGACGTCGCGATCGCCGGCATCATGGAGCACATCGAGGAGGCCGGCATCCATTCCGGCGACAGCGCCTGCTCGCTGCCGCCCTACAGCCTGACGCCGGAGACGGTTGGCGAGATCGAGCGGCAGACTGTGGCGCTTGCCCGCGCACTCGGGGTCGTCGGGCTGATGAATGTGCAATTTGCGGTCAAGGACAGCGACATTTACGTGCTCGAGGTCAATCCGCGGGCATCGCGCACGGTTCCGTTTGTCGCCAAGGCGACCGGGGTCCCGATCGCCAAGATCGCGGCGCGGCTGATGGCCGGAGAGCGTCTTGCCGATTGCCGCGGCGGTATCGGGCGTGGCCTCCGCCCCAACCCTGACCCGCTCAGTTCTGGGTGCGGCCCCCACCCTGATCCTCCCCCGCTCGCGGGCGAGGGAAGCGAGTGGGCGCTCCCGGCGAGCGGAAGCGAGGCGGCGCTCGCGACGAACGGAAGCAAAACGGCCGGGCACGTTGCGGTCAAGGAATCGGTGCTTCCGTTTGCCCGCTTTCCCGGGGTCGACCTGATCCTCGGTCCGGAGATGAAATCGACCGGCGAGGTGATGGGGATCGACACCGATTTCGGGCGCGCCTTCGCCAAGTCGCAGCTCGCCAGCGGCACCAGCCTGCCGCTCGAAGGCTGTGTCTTCGTCTCGGTGCGCGACCGCGATAAGGAGGCGCTGATCGAGCCTTGCCGGCGCCTGGTCGAGATGGGGTTCGCCCTGCTCGCCACCCAGGGCACGGCCGAGGCGCTGGCGGCCGCGGGGCTGCCGGTGAGCCGGGTCAACAAGGTGCGCGACGGGCGGCCTCATGTTGTCGACCATATGCTGAACGGCGGGGTCCAGCTGGTGTTCAACACGACAGAGGGTAACCAGGCGATCGCCGACAGCTTCAGCCTGAGGCGGACGGCGCTCACTCATGCGATCCCGTACTACACGACGGTGGCCGGGGCCCGCGCCGCGGTTCAGGCGATAGTGGCGCTGCGTTCCGGGAGCCTTGAAGTTGCATCGTTGCAGTCTTACTTTTGATTGCCCGGCGGCGGCGCCTCCCGCCGCAATCGACAACAGGATGCGAAACCGTCTTCGATGAACAAGATTCCGATGACGGCCGACGGCTACAATCGGCTCCGGGAGGAGCTGAAGCAGTTGAAATCCGTCGAACGGCCGGCGATCATCCGCGCCATTGCCGAGGCGCGCGAGCACGGCGATCTTGCCGAAAACGCCGAATATCACGCAGCCCGCGATCGGCAGAGCTTTATCGAGGGCCGGGTCATCGAGCTCGAGGACAAGGTTGCGCGGGCCGAGGTGATCGACGTCTCCAAGCTCTCGGGCACCGCGATCAAATTCGGTGCGCGGGTCACGCTCGCCGATGAGGAGAGCGACGAGGAGCAGACCTTTCAGATCGTCGGCGAGGACGAGGCCGACATCAGCCGCGGCCGCCTGTCGGTGACGTCGCCATTGGCGCGCGCGCTGATCGGCAAGGGCAAGGGCGACAGCGTCGAGGTCGCCACCCCGCGGGGCGCCAAATCCTACGAGGTCGTCACCGTCGACTTTGGCGATTTCGGCTGACCGGCGCGCGAGGCGACCCGCAGCACCAGATAGCCGCAGACCGCGGCTAGCGACGATGCCAGCAGCACCGCGATCCGAACATCGACATCGTAGCCCTCGGCCGGGAAGGCAAGCGTGCCGATAAAGAGGCTCATCGTAAAACCGATGCCGGTCAACAGCGCCAAACCGTAGATCTGCCGCCAGTCGGCTCCTTGCGGAAGCGCGCCGAGACCGCAGCGAAGCGCCAGCCAAATCGAGCCGGCGACGCCGAGCTGTTTGCCGAAAAACAGGCCGAGCGCCACCCCGAGCTGGATCGGGTTCAGCAGAGTAGCCGGGGCAATCCCGGCGAGCCGCACGCCGGCATTGGCGAAGGCGAAG
The DNA here is from genome assembly GCA_036500965.1 of Allostellaceae bacterium. Lineage (GTDB taxonomy): Bacteria > Pseudomonadota > Alphaproteobacteria > ATCC43930 > CGMCC-115725 > AP-15. Next base: position 10,671 of record DASYBC010000071.1, read on the forward strand.
ACCGGCAGCACGCCAAAGGCGACCCAGGGATGCAGATCGTGCTCCAGGCTGGCGAGCGGCGACAGGGCGCCACCCGCTCCCGCTCGCAACGGTATCGCCAGCCCGATAACGACGCCGGCAATTGTTGCATGGACGCCCGATTTCAGAACGCACACCCATAAAAAGACGCCGGCGAGGATGTAGGGGGCTCGGCGTCCCACTCCGGCCAAATTGAGCGCGACCAATGCGGCAACTCCGACCCCGGCAAGCGCCAAGGCGGTCGCCGACAGCTCGGCCGTGTAGAACAGCGCGATGACGATGATGGCGCCGAGATCGTCGATGATCGCGACCGCGAGCAGGAAGAGCTTGAGCGAGGCTGGCACACGCTCTCCGAGCAGCGCCAGCACGCCCAGCGCAAAGGCGATGTCGGTCGCGGTCGGGATCGCCCAGCCGCGCAGCGCCTGGGTGTCGCCCCAATTGCACAGCGTGTAGATCAGCGCCGGGGCCGCCATGCCGCCCAGCGCGGCGATTGCCGGCAAGGCGAGGTTGGACCGGCGCGACAGCGCGCCTTCGACGAGCTCGCGTTTGACCTCGAGCCCGACCAGCATGAAGAACACCGCCATCAGCCCGTCATCGACCCACAGCAGCAGCGGCTTCTTGATGATCAGGCCGTCGATTTGAACGCCGAGCGGAACGTCCCAGAGCCGCACATAGAGCCCGCCGAGCGGCGAGTTCGCCACGACCAGCGCCAAACCCGCAGCCGCGCATAGGACGATTCCCCCAGCCGCTTCGAGCTTGAGGAATTGCTGGAGCAGCGAGGGGGGCGATATTGGCCTATTGGGCACGGGTCATGCGGCGCACTATGCCCACAGCCGTTTGCTGGCGATTTGCGCGCCTTGCGCCATGGCGGCGAGCTTTTTGAATGCGATGTCGGGGTCGAGCTTGCCGTAGCCGGCGAAGGTGCCAAAGCCGCAATCGGTGCCGGCGATGACCCGCTCGCGGCCGACGATGTCGGCAAAGCGGCAGAGGCGCTCGGCCACCAGCTCCGGATGCTCGACGTAATTGGTCGAGGTGTCGAGCACGCCCGGGATCAGGATCTTGTCGTCGGGCAATTTGGTTTCCCGCCACACGTTCCATTCATGCGCGTGGCGCGGGTTGGCCGCTTCGACGACCAGCGCCTGGGGCTTCGCCTTGACCAGGATCGGGGCGACCTTGGCGAAGGCGATGTCGTGGTCGTGCGGCCCTTCGTAATTGCCCCAGCAGATGTGGATGCGCGCCCGCTCGGAGGGCACGTTGCGCAAGGCGTGGTTCAGCACCTCGACATGGAATTCCGCGCGCTTCAGAAAATCGCTCTCGTCGAGGTCCTGAAAGCTGGTGTGATGCGCCATCGCCAGATCGGGGCAATCGAGCTGCAGCACGAACCCGGCATCGGCGATCGCCTCGTACTCCTCTTGCATCGCCGCGGCGACAGCTTCGACATAGGCCTCGTGGGTCGAATAATACGCATTGCTTTGGAACACCGGCACCAGCCCCGGTGAAGCCGCGGTCATAAAGCCCTCGGTGACCTCGACCTGATCGAGCGCGGCCCGCAGGTTGGCAATGTCCTGTTGTAGCGGCTCGCGGTCGCGCCAGGCGATCGGGCCGGTGCATTGGGCGCGGCGCGCGGTATTGGCGCCGGTCATCCGCTCATAAGCGGCAAGGAAGTTCGGGTGATCGCGGGTATCGAGCCGCGGCTTTGCCGGCTGGTGCCCGGCGAACCCGCTGAGCCGGTCGACGATATAGGTCGAATAGCCGGGCTTCGACATCTCGCCGTCATTGACGACATCGATGCCGACCGCGGCCTGACGGCGGACGATGCCGAGCACGGCCTCGCGCACCAGCCGGTCGAGCTCGCCCCGGTCGTAGGGCTCGCGCTGATCCTTTTTGACCAGCAGCTGCCGCAGTTCCGGCGGGCGCGGCAAGCTGCCGACATGGGTCGTCAGGATGCGGTCTTGGCTCGTCTTCATCAGATCCCCCAAATCAAGCTTCTCTGGCCGGCAGCATGCGCCGCCATGCGGCGGCCGGCAAGCGAACGGCGCGCCCCGACCGGATTCGCGGATTGACCGCGGTGCGTGAAATCTTTAATTCACCTACCGTTAAGCAAACGGGACTGCGGCTCCGCGCCCTGGCGCAACCGCGGAACTCCAAGCCATTCGGGGGAGGAACTGGAAATGCAGAGCGCCCCGTTGCCGCGCACGCCGGCTGCCGCTCCAGCAGCCAACCGCTGGCTGCAGCTGATCATCGGCATCGTCTGCATGGTGATGATCGCCAACCTGCAATACGGCTGGACCCTGTTCGTCCATCCGATGAACGTCGCCCATGGCTGGGCCGTCGCCCGCATCCAAGTCGCGTTCAGCATCTTTGTTGCGCTCGAGACGTGGCTGACCCCGATCGAGGGATGGATTGTCGACCGCATCGGCCCAAAAAACGGGCCGCGGCTGATGATCGCCTTTGGCGGGGTGCTGGTGGCGATCGCGTGGATCATCAATTCACGCGCCGATTCCTTGTCGATGCTCTATGTCGGGGCGGCCCTGTCGGGGGTCGGCGCCGGAGCGGTCTACGCGACCTGCGTCGGCAACGCGGTCAAATGGTTTCCCGACCGCCGTGGGCTCGCCGTCGGGCTAACCGCCGCCGGCTTTGGAGCCGGGGCGGCGGTAACCGTGATCCCGATCCGCGCGGTGATCGCGACGCATGGCTATGCCGCGGCGTTTTTCTGGTTCGGGCTGGTCCAGGGCGCTGTCATCTTCATCGTGGCCTGGGCGATGCGCGCGCCGCTGCCCGGTGAGACGCCGGCCACGGCACCACCCAAGGTTATCCAGACGACCGAGAGCTATACGCCGCAGGCGATGCTGACGACGCCGGTGTTCTGGGTGCTTTACGTGATGTTCATCCTGGTTTCGGCGAGCGGACTGATGGCGACGGCGCAGATCGCGCTGATTGCTCGCGACTATCATGTCGCCAACGTTGTCGTCTTGCTCGGCGGCACCACTCTGACTATAGCGTTGCTGGTCGACAATGTGGCGAACGGCGCCGCTCGGCCGCTGTTCGGCTGGATTTCCGATCACATCGGCCGCGAATACACGATGGCGATTGCCTTCGGCCTCGGCGGGATCAGCTATTGGCTGCTGGGTTCGCTCGGCAGGGCGCCGTGGGCCTTCGTCATCTTCGCCGGGCTGATCTTTTTGACCTGGGGCGAGATCTTCAGCCTGTTCCCCTCGACTTGCACCGACAGCTTCGGGCCGAAATACGCCACGACCAATCTGAGCTTCCTGTACACCGCCAAGGGCGTCTCGGCGTTCCTGGTGCCGCTGGCGAACGTGATCAAGACCGCGACCGGAAGCTGGCATATGGTGTTTGTGGTCACTGCGATCATGAACTTCGTGGTCGTGGCGCTCGCGCTCTTCGTGCTGCGCCCGTTGCGCCATCGCTCGATCGGATTGCACGCCTACCGCCCGGCCGGCGCCGAATAACGGCGGGCCTTGTGAGGGTCGCGCAGATGAAACATAGCACCGATCGCATTCTGACAACCCATGTCGGCAGCCTGCCGCGCCCGCCTGACTTGCTCGAATTCCTCGAGGCGCGCGAGAGCGGGCGGCCGGTCGAGCAGTCCGCGTTCGACGCCTGTCTCGCTGCCTCGGTCCACGAGATCGTCAAGAAGCAGGTCGCGGCCGGCATCGACAGCGTGTGCGACGGCGAGCTTGGCAAGATCTCGTACACCTTTTACGTGCGCCACCGGCTGTCCGGCATCGGCGCGTTTCGCGGCGGCGCCAACGATGCCCCGCCACAGACGGCGGCGCATCGCGATCTGCTCGACCATCCCGATTTTCACGCACGGCTGAACCAGAGGCGCGCCGCTTCCTGGTTCACGCGGGAGGCGGTGCCGTGCTGCACCGGCCCGGTCGCCTACCAGGACCGCCGGCCGCTGGCGGTCGATCTCGCCAACCTCGGCGAGGCCTGCGCCGCGGCCAAGCCCAACGAAGCGTTTATGAACGCCGCTTCGCCGGGGGTGCTGACGAAGTTTGTTCCCGACCGCTATTACCGCGACGAGGATGCCTATGTCGAAGCCCTGGCCAACGCGCTAAAGGAGGAATACGAGGCGATCCACCGCGCCGGCTTCATCCTGCAGATCGACGCGCCCGATCTCGGCTCGGCCCGGCACAACCAGTATCAGCATCTCTCTGAGGACGAGTTCCTGCGCATCGCCGAGCGCAACGTTGCGGCCCTCAACCACGCGACCGCCAACATCCCGCCCGAAGCGATGCGCATGCATCTGTGCTGGGGCAATTACGAGGGGCCGCATACCCATGACATACCGCTGGCCAAGACCATTGGCGTTGCGCTGCGGGCGCGCCCGGCGGGGCTGTCGTTCGAGGCGGCCAACCCACGCCACGCGCATGAGTGGGAGGATCTGCGCGAGGCCAAAATCCCCGACGACAAGGTGCTGATCCCCGGGGTGATCGATTCGACGACCAACTTCGTCGAGCATCCGCGGCTGATTGCGCAGCGCATCGCCAACTATGCCGGGGTGGTCGGCCGCGAGCGGGTCATTGCCGGGACCGATTGCGGCTTTGCCACATTCGCCTTTGTCGACAACGCGGTGGCGCCGTCGGTGGTGTGGGCGAAGCTCGCGGCCCTGGCCGAGGGGGCGCGCATCGCCAGCGAGCGGTTGTAGCGCTGAAGGATCGCCCGGTTCACGAAACGGCACACTCCCGTCCCGGGTGCAGGGGCCGGGGAATTCGTTACAATAGCCGGAGCTGAAGCTCGGGCACGGTAGCGGTCATGCAGCAGGACGGAGAGTTCGATTACATCATCGTCGGCGCCGGCTCGGCCGGGTGCGTCTTGGCCAACCGGCTCAGCGCCGACGGGCATTCGCGGGTATTGCTGCTCGAGGCCGGCGGCAAGGACCGCAACCCGTGGATCCACATCCCGGCCGGATTCTACCGCAACATCTACCACCCGAAGATCACCTGGCAGTTTGAGACCGAGCCGCAGGCCGAGCTCGGCGGGCGCCGCGTGCCATGGCCGCGCGGCAAGGTCTTGGGCGGGTCGAGCTCGATCAATGGGCTCATTTATATTCGCGGCCAGCGCCAGGATTTCGAGCTGTGGCGCCAGCTCGGCAATGCCGGGTGGTCCTATGATGACGTGCTGCCCTATTTCCGCCGCGCCGAAAAGCAGGAGCGTGGCGCCGACGAGCATCATGGGGCGAGCGGCCCGCTCGCCGTTTCCGACCTGCGCGCGCGCCACGAATTGCATGATGCGTTTATCGCCGCGGCGGAGCAGGCCGGCTATCGCCGCAACCACGATTTCAACGGTCCGGACCAGGACGGGGTCGGGCCGCTGCAGGTCACCGTGCGCAGAATGCGCCGGTGCAGCGCTGCGGTCGCCTATCTGCGCCCGGCATTGAAGCGCCGCAATCTGACGGTCGAGGTCCGCGCGCTGGCGCACCGGGTGCGGTTCGAGGGGCGGCGCGCGGTCGGGGTCGAATACGCGCAAAACGGCGTGGTGCGTCGGGCGCGTGCGCGTGGCGAGGTGCTGCTCGCCGGCGGGTCGATCAACTCGCCGCAATTGTTGCAGCTCTCCGGCGTCGGCCCCGGCGAGCTGCTGCGCAGCCATGGCATCGCGGTAGTGCACGATCTGCCCGGCGTCGGCGAGAATTTGCAGGACCACCTGAATTCGCGTGTCGTCTACCGGATGCGGCGCGCCAACACGCTGAACGAGATTTCGCGCTCGCGGCTGCGCCAATTGCGGGCCGGACTCGAATATGCGCTGGCGCGGCGCGGGGCGCTGATGATGGGGGCGGCGCCGATCGGGCTTTTTGTGCGCACTCGTCCCGGCCTCGATTCGCCCGATGTGCAATACCAGTTTCTCGCCGGCAGCTTTGTCACCCCGGGGAAGGAGATGCACGATTTCCCCGGCTGCCAGGCGACCTGCATCCCGTGCCGGCCGGAGAGCCGCGGCTGGCTTCGGATCCGCTCGCCCGACCCGGCCGCACCGCCGGCGATCGAGCCCAACTATCTGTCGACCCAGGCCGACAAGGACACCTTGATCGCCGGGCTCAGGATCGCACGCAAGGTGTTCGAGAGCCCGGCGATGGCGACGCTCGCGGTCGGCGAGGTGCTGCCGGGGCCGGCAACCGAGAGCGATGCGCAATGGCTCGACCACATCGCCCGGACCGCCGGCACCACTTTTCACCCGACCTCGACCTGCATGATGGGCGGGCCGGAGCGCGGGGTCGTCGATAGCGAATTGCGCGTGCACGGGCTCGAGCGCCTGCGGGTGATCGACGCCTCGATCATGCCGACGGTCGTTTCCGGCAACACCAACGCGACCGTGATCATGATCGCCGAAAAAGCCGCCGACATGATCCTTGCCGCTGCTCACGCCGGCGGCGCCGCCGTACAGGCCGCCTGAGGCGCTCGCTCCTTGCCGGGTTCGGGTCCGGCCGAGGAGCCCGCCCGGATGCCGACGCCCGCCCGGATGCTTACGGTCGTGCACTTGATCACCGGGCTCGAGATCGGCGGCGCGGAGCGGATGCTGGCGCAGCTGGCGACCCGCATCGACCGTGATCGCTTCACCAACGTCGTCGTCAGCATGACCGGGGCCGGCAAGATCGGGCCGGTCTTGGCCGAGGCCGGGATCGCGGTCGAGAGCCTGGGCATGCGGCGCGGGGTGGCCGACCCGAGCGGGCTCGTCCGGTTGCTGAAGCTCCTGCGCCGGCGGCGCCCGCAGGTGCTGCAGACCTGGCTCTACCACGCCGATCTTCTGGGGTTGATCGCGCGCTGGCTCGGCCATGCGCCGGGCCTGATATGGAATTTGCGCTGCTCGGAATCGATTGGTGCGAACGCGGTGCGGCGGGTGTTGAGCCGGTTCTCGTCGACGCCCGACGCCGTTATCGTCAACTCGCTCGCCGGGCAACGGTTTCACCAACAGCTCGGCTACCGTCCAAAGCGCTGGGAATACATCCCGAACGGCATCGACACAGGCGAGCTGCGGCCCGATGAGGAGGCGCGACGCAGGTTGCGCGGAGAGCTCCGGATCGATGACGACATGGTCGCAATCGGGCTGCCGGCGCGCTATCACCCGATGAAGGATCATGCGACTTTTCTCGCCGCGGCGGCGCGATTGGCGCAGCGCCGGCCCGGGGCGGTGTTCCTGCTGGCCGGCACCGGTGTCGAGTTCGGCAATCGGGAGCTCGCCCGGGCCATCGCCGGGCACGGCCTGACGAGCCGCGTGCGGCTCCTTGGCGAACGCCGCGACATCAGCGCCGTCTACCCGGCGTTCGACATCGCGACCCTCTCTTCGGCGTTTGGCGAGGGCTGGCCAAATGTCATCGGCGAGGCGATGGCGTGCGGCGTCCCGTGCGCCGCCACCGACAGCGGCGACAGCGCGGCAATTATCGGCGCAACCGGCTTGGTGGCGCCGCCCCGCGATGCGCCGGCGCTGGCCGCCGCCTGGGAGCAGCTCGTCGCACTCGGACCCGAGGGCCGACGCTCGCTCGGCGCCGCAGCGCGCGAGCGCATTTTCCGCTGCTACGGGCTCGCCGCGACCGTCGGCCGCTACGAAGCGCTCTACGATGAGATTTCAGGACAGCGCGGCAAGCGGAGTGGCACCTGAGGCGACCCGGATCAGGAGAGCGCGACGAGCGAGGCCGGAACCGCGCCGCGCAGCAAGGCCTTGCCGGCCTCCCAGCGCGTCGCCGGGTCGAGCGCCTCGAAAAACTGCGTCTCGCCGCCGGCGAGCATCGCCACCGGCAGCCCGTCGCGATAGAGGAGCCGATTGCCGGTCAAGGCGGCGAGCCTTGGGCCTGGGGTCAGGATGCCGGCGAGGTTGAGCGGGTCGGCGCCGGACAGCGAAACCCAGCCGCCCGAGGCCGGCTTGCGGCGGATTTCGCGCAGCATGCCGACCGCGTCGGGCAGCGCGAACTGCTCGCCCGAAAAGCCGGCGACAAAGCGCCCGCCGCGGATCTCGCCGCGCGCCTCGAGCCGGCGATAGACGCGTAAGAGGTCGCGCCACGGCGGCAGCCACGGGGCCTCACGCTCGAGCAGGCGCCAGAAGACGACGCCGTAGCGCCGCAGCAGGGTGCGGGCCAGATGCTCGACGGCTTCAGGTGTGGCCGGCTGAGGCGCGGCGCGGCGGGCAAGCGCCCAGCGGCCGGCGTCTTCCATGCCGAAGAGGGTGGTGCGGCGGCGGCGTGCGCCGCCTCGGGTCCCGCGCCGGTCGGACGGCATCAACAGCGCACGCAGCCCGGCAAAGCTGTCCGAGCTGACCAGCCCAAGCGCCACCAGCTCGGCCAGCCCCTCCTCGACTTGCGGGCGCAACAGGCCGCTGCCCTCGACCAGCTCGTCAAAGAACGATGCGCCGTATTGCCGGATGCAATCGGCGACCCTTTGCGCCCGCGCGCTCGGGCGGGCCGGCTCATCGGTCGCCGACAGCGCTGCCCACACCCCGGCATGGCGGCGCGCCAAGAGGGTGATCGGGGTCGTGCGCACCGGCGTCGCGCCGCGCTCGCCGCTATTTGCGCGAGCGTTGCGCGGCCGCAACCGCGCCCAGGCGATGCGCCCGGCGAGGCACTGTTCGTCGAGCCATGACGGCTCATAGCCGTCGAGCCGCGCCGGCAGGATCTCGGTCTCCCAGGCCCCGGCTGGCGCCTCGAAGCCCTCGAGCTGACGCACCAGCACCTCGAGCGCGTCCGGCCCTTCCATGCGGGTATCGGGGGCGACCCGCTGCCAGGCCAACAGAAAGCGCAGAAAGTCGCGCGCCGCGACCGGCTCGATTTCGGCGCGCAGCCGGTTGACGGTGTAGTGGTGAATCCGCGCGAGCAGCCGCCGCTCGCACCATTCCTGCTCCGCCGCGCCTGGCGTGAACCGGCCGCGCATCGCGAAGCCCTCGGCTTCGAGGGCCGCGAGCGCGGACACGATGTCCTTTGGCGTGAGGCCGAGCGATGCCGCGAGCCGCTCCTCGGTGACCGGCCCCAGCCCCTCCAAGCGGCCGCGCAGGATCTCGACGAGCGCCTCCTCGGGCGACCATATGCGGTCTTTGTACGATTCGGGCGCGGCGATCGGCGGTTGGAGCGCGGCCTCGGGCCACACCGCCTGGAATTGCGGTAGGCGCTCGGCCGCGACCCACAAGCCGGTGTGCACCGCTTCTTTATCGTCATTCCCGCGAAAGCGGGAACCCAGGGTCTCCTGGACCCCCGCTTTCGCGGGAATGACGGGGGAAGGAGCCAATAAAGCTGGAGAATGAACCTGGCGCGGCGCCGAGAGGCGCGTCGCGCGCTTGTCGCGGGCAAGCTGGTCAAACCAGCCGCTCCACTCGCTCGGCCGCGGCACTTCATCGGCGGCGAGGAACCCGAGCCAGGCGAGCGCGTCGTGCAATTCGTCGGGGTTCGCCGGGTCGGGCCAGGCTTCGGCGCTCACCCGCGCGATCGCCTCAGGATCGAGCCGGCCGATGTCGCTCGCGGCCTCGGGGGCGAGCCAGCGCCGGGCCATCACCGCCTGGGTGCGGCGCTCCTCGAGCGGCGCGTCGTCGAGATAAGCGTAGGGCCGGGCAGATAAGACTTCGAGGGCGAGCGGCGACGGCTCGGTCAGATCGCGCGCGACAACCGAAACTTCGCCGGCTTCGAGCCGCGCCAGGAGCCGGATCAGGCCCGCGACATCCATGGCTTCGCCAAGGCAATCGGCGATTGTCTGGCGGATCAGCGGATGGTCGGGGATCTCGCGCGCGCCCGCCAGATTTTCGGCGCAGGCGACCTGGTCGGGAAAGATCGCCGCGATCAGATCCTCGGCCGCCATCCGCGCCAGCTGCGGCGGCACCTTCCTGCCGCCGCGAAACCGCGGCAAGGCCAGCGACACCCCGGCGACCCAGCGCCAGCGGGTGATGAACATCGGCGCGTCGAGCAGAGCCTCGATCAGGATCTGCCGGACGCTGGCCGAATGCAGGTAGCGCGCGACCTCGGCGAGGTCGAAGCTGTGCGCGCCGGTCAAGGACAGCACGATGTTGTCCTCGGTCGCCGCCGCCTGCAATTCGAAATTGAACTTGCGGCAAAACCGCTTGCGCAGCGCCAGCCCCCAGGCCCGGTTGATGCGACTGCCATAGGGCGAATGGATGACCAGCTGCATGCCGCCGGCTTCGTCGAAGAAGCGCTCGAAGACCAGCGTGTCGCAAGTCGGCAGCACGCCCAGCGCCGCATGGCCCGCGGCCAGGTATTCCACCAGCTGCTCGGCCGCCGGCTTAGTAACACCGACCTCCCGCGCCAGCCAGCTGACGATGCTCTCAAAGCCGGGATCGGCCGGCAGCCGGCCGGCGATCTCGGCCCGCAGCCGCGACACCGAGCCCGATAATTCGTCGCTGCGGCCGGGCGCCTCGCCGAGCCAGAACGGAATGGTCGGCGCCATGCCCGGCGCCGCTTCGACGCGCACCGTGCCGCGCTCGACCCGCTGGATGCGATAGGCGGCGTTGCCGAGCTGGAAGATGTCGCCGGCCATGCTCTCGACCGCGAAATCCTCATTGACCGTGCCGATGACCTGATTTTCCGGTTCGAGCAGCACCCGGTAGTCGGCGTTGTCGGGGATCGTGCCGCCCGAGGTCAGCGCCGTCAGCCGCGCCCCGCGCCGGCCGCGCAGCACGTGATTAACCGCGTCGTGGTGGATCAGCGCGCCGCGCCGGCCGTTGCGGGTGGCAAAGCCCTCGGTTAGCATCGCCACGACCGCGTCGAAATCGGCGCGCGCCAGGTCGCGATATGGCCAAGCGCGGCGGATTAGCGCGTAGAGCTGATCCGCGCCCCACTCCCGCGCCGCGACCTCGGCGACGATCTGCTGGGCCAACACGTCGAGCGGGTGCTCCGGGATGGTCAGCTGGTCGAGCTCGCCGCGGCGCACGCTGTCGAGCAGCGCCGCGCATTCGACGAGCTCGTCGCGCGACAACGGGAACAGCCGGCCCCTGGGTGTGCCGAGGACGGCGTGCCCCGAGCGCCCGACCCGCTGCAAAAAGCTCGCGATCGAGCGCGGCGAGCCCAATTGGCAGACCAGATCGACATCGCCGATGTCGATGCCGAGCTCGAGCGAGGCGGTCGCCACCAGCGCTTTCAGCGCGCCACGCTTTAGCCGCTGCTCGGCGTCGAGCCGCTGCTCCTTGGCGAGGCTGCCGTGATGCGCGGTCACGTGCTCCGCGCCGAGGCGCTCCGACAGCGCTCGCGTCACCCGCTCGGAAAGCCGGCGGGTGTTGACAAAGATCAGTGTCGTGCGGTGCCCTTCGACCAGCTCGGCCACGCGATCGTAAACCTGCTGCCACACCTCGCCCGACATCACCGCTTCGAGCGGTGCGGAGGGAACTTCGAGCGCCAGATCGCGCGCCCGGCGGTGACCGGTATCGACGATCGTGCAGTCCGGGTTGGGCGAGCCATCCGGGCCGGCGCCGACCAGAAAGCGGGCGACCGCTTCGATCGGCTTTTGCGTCGCCGACAGGCCGATGCGCAGCAGTGGGCCGCTGCACAGCGCCGCCAGGCGCTCGAGCGATACCGCTAGATGCGAGCCGCGCTTATTCGGCGCCACCGCATGGATTTCATCGACGATCACGGTCCGCGTCGTCGCCAGCATTCGGCGGCCGGATTCGGAGCCAAGCAGGATGTAGAGCGATTCCGGGGTGGTGACGACGATATGCGGCGGGCTGCGGTGCATGCGCTGGCGCTCGCCCGAAGCGGTATCGCCGGTGCGCACCCAGCTGCGGATTTCGACGTCGGGCAGCCCGCGCTCCCGCAGGGCATCGCGGATGCCGGCGAGCGGCGCCGCGAGATTGCGCTCGATGTCGTTCGACAGCGCCTTCAGCGGCGAGACGTAGACGATCTGCGTTGCGTCCTCGAGCCGGCCCTCGACCCCGTGCCGCACCAGCCCGTCGATTGCGGCGAGAAAGGCGGCGAGCGTCTTGCCGGACCCGGTCGGCGCGGCGATCAGGGTATGCCGGCCGGCAGCGATCGCCGGCCACGCCTCGGCCTGCGCCGCTGTTGGTGCAGCAAAGCTGCGGTCAAACCAGTCGGCGACCGCCGGATGGAACAGCGAGGCGGCGAGCGACACGGGCGCTTCGGAGAGGGGCAGGGGAACGGCGCCGGCCGTCGGGCGATCTCGTCCGGGCGCGGCTCGATCGAGGCTCATGGCGGACGCTCGGACGATCTCGGCTGGGAAGAATAAAGGGTGAATTCGCCGCCAAATCAACCGCCCGGGATCAAGTCCGCCCGTGCCGACGCAGCAATTGGATCAATTCGGCGACGCTCGCCCATTCCTCGCAGCGCTCGACCGCGCGCTCGACCTCGCTTGCCCCATCCGCGGTCAGCACGGTTGCGGCGAGCTCGCGGAACTTGGCACGGATCTCGGTTTCGGCAAAGGGGCGCTGAAAATCGCCGCGGTGGCTCTCGCAGGAATGCGTGGCGCGGCGTCCGTCGCTGAGCGTCACCGTGACGCGCGCCGGGCGCAGGCGCGGCGCCAGGGCGCTCATCGCCGGGTCTTCCTCGACATGCACGCGGTGGCGCAGCGCGGCGATCGCCGGGTCGGCGAGAGCGGTGTCGTCCAGCGCCGCATAGCCGGCATGGCCGCGCACCGCCATCGTCGCCGCGGCGTGCGGCAGCGAGTATTTCGAGGCGAAATAATTCGGCGGGTCCGGGTTCTTCATCACCGAGGCAAAACGGTAGGTGATGACCTCAATGCGCTGGATCTCGTCGGCGCGCGCCTGCAATTCGGCCAGAGCCGCCGCGAGGCAGTCGAGCGCCGGGTGGATCGGGTTGCAGCAGGCGTAAAGCCGAAAATAGTTGCGGGTAATCTGCCAGCTGTCGCCGATGCCGTCGAGCAGGCGGTCGACGCTGAACCCATCGCCGACCATTTGCCCGAGCGCCTCCTCGATCGCATCCTCGCGCGCGGTGAAGCCGGACAAGGCGAGGTCGGGGGCGAGTGCCGCCGCGAACCCGCTCATTCCACCGGCGACGTTGAGCGCGGTGGCGCCGGCGACGGAACCGGTGTAGCTCGGGGTCAACAGCAGGGTCGCCGCGATCCGCATCGCGCGGCTGATCCCGGCGGGGTCGAGCCCCTTGACCCGCGCGCCGGCCGCCGCCGCCCCCAGCAGCGAAACCTGGCCGTTCTGGTGCGCTAACGGCCGCGGCGTGAAGCCGCCGGCGAGCCGCGCCGCGGTCTCGTAGCCGAGCACCAGAGCCGCCATGACCTCGTGTCCGGCATGACCGCCCGGCTCGGCGACGGCCAGCACTCCCGGCAGGACCTGCATCGCCGCCTGACCCGAGAC
>DASYBC010000072.1:0-93991 GCA_036500965.1 Allostellaceae bacterium
CCCGCTGCCGACAAAGCCTTCAATCGCTCCTCGCCGTCGAAAAATCCCGGTTGCCCCGCCATCGCCGATCCCCCGCATCCCCAATCGTAGGAACGAGCGATTCGCCTTCAAAAACAACCGGTTTTTAGAGGCGCCCTATCGCTCCGGTGACACTTTTAGAATGAGCGCCGGCTGCCGCCATAGCGAGCGCAGCGGACCCGAGGCGCACGGTATCTGGCCGGGCGGCGTTACGCGGCGGCGAGATAAGCCACCACAGGATTTGGCTTGGGAGATCAAAGATGGCTGACGAGGACGCGCTGTTCCAAAAGGGAATGCCGATCCGCCGCGAGGTGTTGGGTCCGGAATATGTCGATGCCTCGATGGCACGGGCCGACGAGTTCATGATGTCGTTCCAGCGGGCGACGACGGCATGGGCATGGGGTTGGGCGTGGGGCGATGCGACGCTCGATCGAAAGACACGCAGCCTGATGAATCTGGCGATGCTCACGGCCCTAAACCGCGCCCCCGAGATCAAGCTGCACGTCAAGGGCGCCTTGAACAACGGCGTCACGGTCGAAGAGATCAAGGCGGCGCTGTTGCACGCAACCGCGTATTGCGGCATTCCGGCCGGGCTCGACGCGTTTCGCGCGGCGCATGAGGTGCTGGTCGGCGAGGGTGCGCTAAAACCAAACCTGGAGCGGTAACGATCGGCATTCGGGGACGGTTAATCCTGGAGATCGGTCGGGCGGCTCGGCTGTCATCGGCAGGGATGGCAGTGAGGTGACGCCGCCGGGTTCGAGCCTGGTCGAGATCGAGGTGATCGAGCAGCCGCCGGGCGCGCCGGACCCACACCGGCCTGCCTGATGCTCAGCAATGCGCCGGTCGTACGGAAGGCCGGGCCATCATCTCGGCATTATCTCGGCCGGCTCGCTGAGATTGCAGCTGGGCGCGACCCGGACGCTTGGCACGGCCGCACCGGCACGGAGCAACTGCTCTTCCGCTGTCGACATCGCCGCGCTCGGGCCTCTTGCACTGGCTTGCTCGATGCTGTCGGCCGCAGATCAGTAATAGTGCGCGCCGCCATTGACGTGGATCGTCTGGCCGGTGATGAAGCCGCCCTCCTCGCTGACCAGGAACAGGCATGTCGCGGCGATCTCGTCGACGCTGCCTTGCCGGCCGAGCGGGACAGCGGCGGCGTTCGGCAAGTCACCGTGATACCACTCGGGATGGTCGCGCCGCGTATCGATGCTGCCCGGCGAAACGACATTGACCCTGACGTTATGCGGCGCGAATTCGGAGGCGAGCCCGCGCGCCATGCCGATCAACCCCATCTTCGCTGCAGACAAATGCGTGCGGCCGCTGCCGCGAGCGGAAATCGCGCCGTCGCCAACGAAGAACAGGATGCGCCCGTAGCGATTCTTGACCATTGGCTCGATCAGCGCGCGCGTCAGGTAGAGCGCGCCGTCGAGAACCACGCTCCGGACCAGCTCCCAATCCGCGTCGGTGGTTTCGGTGAACGGCTTATGCGGCCGGATCGCCGCATTGTTGATCAGAATGTCAACCCGGCCGAACTCGGACAGCGCCTTGGCGGCCAGCGCCTCGACCTCGGCCTTTTTGCCGATGTCTGCGAGGATGGGGACGGCCTTGACCCCGAGATCCCGGGCCTCGCGCGCGACCGCTTCGGCCTCCTGCCGATTGGAGCGCGCGTTGACCACCACATGCGCGCCTTCGCCGGCCAGCTTCAGCACCGTCGCACGACCGATATTGCGCCCCGATCCGGTCACCAGCGCGACCTTATCTTCAAGCTTGCCCATGCCCCATCTCCCCGAATCGGATCGCGGCAGCGAGTCGCGGCCGCCCGTGAAGCTGCCGCCAGCTTGGCACTCCGGCCAGCGGCTCGGCCAAGCTCAGCGCGCGCATTACCGACCGGGCGAGGCAACCCGCCGCGGCGTGGCCGAGGCGCAGCAGCATCTCGGGCGGCGGGGGCGAACCGGCTCCGGTCGCCAGCGCGAGCACGCTGTCGCCGTCGAACGGGGTATGGATCGGATGGATCGCGCGGGCGAGCCCATCCTGCGCCATGATCGCCAGCCGCCGGCAGCCGCGCCTGTCGAGTGCCGTGTCGGTGGCGACGACGGCGATCGTGGTGTTGGCGAGCATGGCGTTATCGCCGGGTGCGAGGGCTTTGCATGCGCGGAAGTCCTCGGGATCGAAAGCGGCCTCGCCGGCCGCGGGCTGCGGGTCGATTTCGCCGGGCAAGGCCAGCTCGGCTGCCCAGAAGCGCCCGCAATCGGGCCGCACCGCCGAACCCCAGCTGTTGACCGCGACGATGGCGCCGACCGTGATCCCGCCGGCGAGCACGGCCGATGCGCTGCCGATGCCGCCCTTGAGCCGCCCGGCCGTGGCGCCGAGACCGGCCCCGGCATTGCCCTGCGCGAATTCCTTGGCCGCGGCCGCGACGGCGCTGCGGCCGAGCGCGCGATAGGGCGGCTCGTCGCGCCACGCCTGCCGGCCGGGAAAAGCGAGGTCGAACAGGATCGCCGCCGGGACGATCGGCACTCGGATCGCCGCGGAGCGCAGCGTCGAGGCGACGGCGAAGCCGCGCCCGGCCGCAGCGAGCCAGGTCATGACCCCGGCCGCGGCATCGAGGCCGAAGGCCGAGCCGCCCGACAGCACCACGGCGTCAACCCGCTCGACCAGCGCGTCGGCGCCGAGCAATTCGGTCTCGCGGGTGCCGGGGGCGCCGCCGCGGACATCGACCGACGCGGTTGCCGGGGCTTCGGCCAGCACGACCGTCGTGCCGGTGAAGCCGTCGCGATCCTCGGCCTGGCCGACCAGGATTCCCGGAACGTCGGTAATCAGGTTGCGTGCGCCGGCAGCGGCCACGATTTTTCTCCGCAGAAGGAAGAGCGTCAGGCCTCCCGTCACGACGCCGACATCGCCGCAGTCGACGACCCGATCGTTTTTGCCTTCAAAGCCGGGCGGTTAGGCCCTGGGGCGTCGGGCTCGCGGGCGCGCGCGTCCGCGCTTGCGGCCGAGGCCGAGCTGTCTGGCCATCGCCGAGCGCTGCTCGGAATACGCCGGGGCGGTCAGCGGATGATCGCTTGGCAGCTGCCATCGCCGCAAGTATTCGGCGATCTGCAAGCCGTGCCTGGTGCCGAGGTGGCGACGCAAAGTCTTGCCTCGGAAGCCGCATTCGAGACAGACGACGTAGTTGTGCTGGACCGACCGCTTGACCGGAACTGCCGGATTTCGCGGCGCTGGCGGCGGCGGCGGCGTCCCCAGATGGCGGATCGTCTGATCGACAAGGACGATCAACGCCGAGAGCTGATCCGGCGCCAGTGTGTGATTTCCAACATAGCTGGCGATGATCTTTGTCACCGGGCCAAGCCCGCCGGTTCTCGGAGTGGTTTCGTCATCCATCAGCTCTCGCTCCCACCGCCAGTTTTTCCCCGCTTGTCATAGGCCAAACAGCAATCAGATCAAACAAATTCTAGGATGAGCTTGCAGCCGGAGCGGCGTCTTTAATGAAATCGACATGCCGGACAACCGCGCGTTCGCCGCCGGCGAGTTCTGCGGACGGAGCGGCTTATCGCCGTTCTGGTAAAAATGGCGTGTCGAAGAGCAGAGCTCGCGGCGTCAAACCCCGCGCCAAGCGATCGCGGCCATGGCGGGCCTCGCCGCTGCGACAATCACAGTGTAAACGGCATCTTCTGAAACAGAGCTGCCGAATCGGCTGTTCTGCTTATCGTTGACGGCGACTGGCGGTGCTGTTGCCGCTGTCCGGGGATGCCGGCCAACGGGGCGGCGGCGCATCGAGGCCTCGGGCCGCTCCCGTGCTGGTCCGACCGACAGGCGCGTTCAGCATTGCCACGAGCCCGGGCGTCGCGGCGATCAGCGCAGCGGTCGCGGCGCGCTGCTCGGGCGGGCCCCAATATACCTGCCGGCGCATGGCGCGCTCGACGCAGCGGGAAGTAAAGGGCTGATCGATGCGCAAGCTGAACGGCGCCGGCGCGTAGCAATCGCGGTATGCGGCTGCCCATTCGAGCCAGGCGGCGAGCCGCGCCTGCTGCCCGGCGCCGAGCGGCGCCAGCGCCATCGCGGCGGCGAGCACCAGCGGGATCGACGGCATTGTCATAGCGCCATCATACGCAACCGACAGCTCAGCGCCATCAGGCGTGCAGCCGGAGCGGCAAAACGGGCCCGATGCTATGATCGGAGCCGCCTTCCCGTTCTGCGGGAGCAATCACTCGAGATCGGCAATGAGCCTGGTGTTCCGTTCCGGCAAAGGCATCGCCGGCGCGATGCTCTGCATCTTCGGGCTGCTGGCGCCGTGGGCCGCGGCTTCCGCCGCGTTCGCCCCGCCCGCGGCCCCGCGCTCGCAAATTATCTTTGTGATCGCCGGCGGCTGGCACACCGAGCTGGCGCTTCCGATGGCGGCGATCGAGGCGCCGTTGGCGGCTCTGACGCCCCGGTTTCCCGCTGCCCGCTACTTGGCCTTCGGTTGGGGAGCGCGCAGCTATTACATGGCGAAACATCCCGGGTTCGAGGAGTTGCTGCGGGCTGCGACGCCGGGGCCGGCAGTGATGCTGGTGATTCCGCTGGCGGTTTCGCCTGCAGCCTTTGCCGGGCCCGGCAACGTCTTCCCGCTGGCGATCTCGCCCGCCGGCGCCGCCCGGCTGGCGCGGTTTTTGTGGAATTATCTGGTCCCGGCGCAGTCCCCCGCTCCGCGCGCGCTCGGCCCTGGCCCAGATCCGGGAAGCCTGTTTTACACCGCCAGCGGCTCCTACGACCTCTCGCATACTTGCAACACCTGGACGGCCGAAGCGCTACGGGCCGCCGGCATCCCGATCAGCGCCGCGGGCGTCGTTTTTGCGGGTCAGCTGATCGATCAGCTGCGGGAACGCCGCTGATCACGGGATCTCGTAGACGGCGACCTCGTCGGCGATGCCGCGCAAGGCGCGCGATTGAGCCATCGGCTCGAGCCCGCTCTGCTTGAGCAGGGTCGAGGCTTGCGGGTGCGTGACCACCGACCCGGTGGCCAGGATCGAGCGCGAATCGGCGAGCGCCTGCACCCGGGCTGCGATGTTGACGGTCTGCCCGAAATAGTCCTGCCGGTCGTTCAGCACCACCGCCAGGCACGGCCCTTCATGGATGCCGATCTTGAGCAGCAGATCCTCGCCCTCATGGCCATTGCCCAGGCGGCGCATCGCCTCGCGCATGCGCAACGCTGCGGCCACTGCCCGGTCGGGGGTCGGGAAGGTCGCCATCACCGCATCGCCGATGGTCTTGACCACCGCCCCGGCCTCGGCGGCGACGATCTCGTTGAGCAGCTGAAAATGCGCGCGCACCAGATCGAACGCGACCAGATCGCCGACCCGCTCATAGAGCTCGGTCGAGCCTTTGAGGTCGGTGAACAGGAAGGTCAGGCTGGTGATCTTGAGCCGCTGCTCGGCATCGATCGTGTTGGTGCCGTAGATGTCGCGAAACACCTGGTTGGTCAGAAGCCGCTTGGCGGTCAGGAATGGCCGCCGTCGGCGCAGCAGCTCCTCGAGCTTCTCGCCGGCGATCCACAACCCCGGCAGCACGCGCGCGTCGGTGCGGTTCTCGAGCGACAAGCGCAGCGGCCCGGGGCGCAGCTCGATGCGCTCCGTTGGCGCGCGCAGCTTGTCGAACGCCAGCGCCAGGCTTTGCCGCTCGCGCGTCGGCTCGCCTTTGACCTCGAGGAACTGGCTCGTATGGGTGACCGGATCGAGGATTATCACAAACTCGGCCGGCAATTGCAGCGATAAGAGGGCCTTGCCACCCGGCGGCAATTCGACCGCGTCGAGCGTGATCTCCTCGATCACCAGGTCGAGATCGTCGGGCAGATCGATCCCCGAGCCCCAGAAGATCTGCCGGAAATACTCGGCGAACGGCAGATCGTCGGGGTCGTGCGCGGCGATCCGGCGCACCCGCCGGTTGACCGTGAAGGTCACCTCGACGATCTCGTCCAGGGTCGGCGCATAATCGGCCGCGCACCAGGCGCAGTGATACTCCTCCCGATCGACCGCCTTGAGCGTGCTGCTCTCTTCAAGCACCCCGCCGCAGCTCGGGCACAGCACATTCCACGACAATTCGAAAAGGCCGAGCCGGGCGGCGTGCAGAAAGGCGGCGATCGCCCGCTCCGGGTCGATCCCGGCCCGCGTCGCGAAATCGAGAACGTTGACCCGGCACAGCCGGTGGTCCGGCGCCTTGCGGACCAGCTCTTCGATCGCGACGACGGCGTCGAGATCGGCCGATTGCCGCAATACCGTAAACAGATTTTCCGCTTCGCTCATCGGGAACCCTTGCTTCCCGCCCTCGGTGCCGGGCCAGCCGCACCGGCCACAAAAGCCCGCCATAAATGTGGACGCCGATCCCATTCGGCAAGATTGCGGAGCGAACGACGCCGCGCGGTTTCGCCGGCTCAGCCTTGGCCGTCCGGCGCCGTCGTGTTTTCGCTGACGGCGCCGGTCACATGGTCAGCGACTTCCAGTCGATGCCGCGCTCGAACGCCGCCGCGGCGCGGTAGATCGTCTCCTCGTCAAAGGCTTTGGCCGCCAGCATCATCCCGACCGGCAGCCCATCGACCATGCCGCAGGGCAGGCTGATCGCCGGGTGATGGGTGCAATCGAATTGGGCCGTGTTGGCCAGCATGCCGAAGGCGCGGTCGAGGATCACCTCGAGCGGCGCGCCGGGTTCGGGCAACGGCGTCGCCACCATCGGCACCGTCGGCATCAGCAACAGGTCGCAGCGCGACAGCGCCTCGTCATAAGCGCGCCGCAACCGGCGCACCAAATTCTGCGCCTTGGCATAATAATGACCGCGATACCGGGTGACCATGTAATGGCCGAGCAGCATCGTGCTCTTCAGGCTGTCCGACAGCTCGTCAGCGCGGCTGCGCCAGCTGCTGTGGCGGTCGAGCAGCGAGGTGACGTAGAGCCCCTGCCAGTTAAAGCCGAAGCCGTTGCCGAGCATCATCTGCATCGTCGCGCCTTCGGCGGCGATCGCCTGCCAGATCGCCGCGCCCTGGCGGTGCATCGGGATCGACACAGCCTCGACCGCCGCACCCAACCCCTTAAACCGCTGCGCCGCTTCGCGCACGACAGCATCGACCTGCGGCATCGCCCGAGGATGGCCAAAGCCTTCCTCGACGATGCCGATCCGCAGCCCCGTGACACCCTTGCCCAAGGCCTCGCGATAGGGCTTTGCAACCGCGCCGGCCGATTGCCGCGGGTCGAGCCCGTCCGGCCCGGCCAGGATTTCGAGCAGCAGCGCGTTGTCCTCGACCGTTGCGGTCATCGGGCCGGTATGGTCGAGGGTTAGCTCGATCGGCATGATACCGGAGTAGGGCACCAGGCCGTGGGTCGGCTTCAGCCCATAGATGCCGCAGAACGCGGCCGGGATCCGGACCGAGCCGCCTTGGTCGCCGCCGAGCGCCATCGGCACCTCGCCGGCCGCGACGACGGCAGCGCTGCCCGACGACGAGCCGCCGGCCGAGTAACCGTATCGATGCGGGTTGTGCACCGGCCCGCCGGCGCTGGTGTGGCTGCCGCCCGAAAAACAGAAATATTCGCACACGGTCTTGCCGACGATTGTGCCGCCGGCGTCGAGGATGCGCGTCGCGACGGTGGCGTCGACATCGGGCACATAGCCTTCCAAGGTCGCAGCGCCGTTCATCATCGGCACTCCGGCAAGGCAGATGTTGTCCTTGAGCGCCACCCGCTTGCCGGCGAGCTTGCCGCCCGGTGCGCCGGCGATCTCGGTCTTGACGTACCAGGCGCCGTGCCGGTTCTCCTGCGACCCAGGGCGCCGGCCGGGCAGCCGCGGAAAGGTGACAGGCGGCAGCTCGTCCGTCATCCGGTCGAGCTGGTTGTAGGCGCCGATCCCCGGCAGCAGGGCTTCGCGGTGCGCCGCCAGCTCCTGATCCGAAAAGGTGAGGCCGAGCTCCACCGCCACCACGCGCAGCTGCTCCAATGTCGGGGCTTTGACGGTGTCGAGCGACATGGCTGTTCCCCTCCTCGGCGTTGCGCGCACCGCTCAATGGAACCGCGGCATGACCTCTTCGCACAGGAGACGCAGCGCGGTCATGACCTGCGCGTGCGGGATCAGCCCGCCGCAATTCAGCTCGGCGAGGATGCCGTCGATGCCGAGCTCGTCCTGCAGCGCGCGCAGGCGCTCGCCCACCGATTCCGGCGTGCCGATCAGCACCTGGCCCTCGAGCGCTTCGTCATAGGTCAGCTTTTCGAGGCGTTCGAGGCGCTCGGCTCGGCCCTCGATCGCGCGGGTGCCGCCGCGGGACATCGAGTCGCGCAGCCGCTCGGTCTGCTCGCGATAGAAATGCATCAGGCTATCGCGCGGCTCCTCGCGCGCCCGGCCCGCGGTTTCGGCGAGATAAGTCGGCACCCGCAGATAGACCCGGCCGCGGCCGGGATGGCCGGCCGCTTCATAGGCGGCGCGGTATTCGCGGACCGCGGGGGCGAATTCGGCAAACGAGCCGTGCCGGGCGTTGATAAAGATCGGCAGACCGCGAGCACCGACCGCGGGATAGGTGTCGGGGCTCGCCGCAGCGATGCGCATCGACGGCAGCGGCTGCTGAAACGGCCTTGGCGCGACCGCGATGTTGTTGAAACGGTAGTACCGGCCCTCGAAATTGACCTTGGGCTGCGACCAGGCCTGCTCGACGATGTCGAGCACCTCGGCAAAACGGTCGCGGCTCTCGGCGTAGGAAACGCCGTAATCCTCATAGGTGCGCGGCAAGCCGCTGCGCCCGACGCCGAAAATCAGCCGGCCGCGGCTGATCTGGTCGACCGTGGCGGCTTCCTCGGCCAGGCGCAAAGGGTGGCACAACGGCAGAACCTGCACCGCGATGCCGATCTTGATGCGGCGGGTGCGGGCGGCGATCGCGCTGGCGATGCTGAGCGGCGCCGACAACACCGAACGCTGCGGGTCAAAGTGCAGCTCGGCCAGCCACATCACGTCGAGGCCCAGCTCCTCGGCCGCATCGATCTGATCGAACGCCTCGGCGAAGCTGTCGGCGTCGGAGCGCCCCGGCAGCGATGGAAACTGGTGAAACATGCCGAATTCCATGGCGAATTCCTCTCTGCGCCCGGTGCCTGGCGGCGCGGTCGAGCCGGGCGATTATCGTGGACGGCGCTGCCGAGCGGTGCAAGAGGCTCGGCGCGGTTATGCGGCACAGCGCGGGTCGAATAAGCGGTGTTGCGCGGAGCGGTGCACTATTGGCACAAAGCTTTCATAAATGTTTTCCGGCAGCCAAGCGCGCGCCTGCGGGCAGGAGACTTGAATGACCGACCCGCAAGGCAGCCCCGGATCGTTGACCGAGATCATTCCGGCCGGGCATGCCGCGCCGCGTGTCGGCGAGCAGCAGGAGCCGCCGCCGGCGCCCCTCGCCGGGCTTTCGCTCGCGGCGCTCGGCATCGTCTTCGGCGACATCGGGACGAGCCCGGTCTACACCTTCCGCGAGTGCTTCAACCGCGATTTCGGATTGCCGCTGTCGCCGGAAAACGTGCTCGGCGCGCTGTCGCTGATCGTCTGGGCGCTGATCCTGGTCGTCGCCGTCAAATACGTCCTCTTGATCATGCGCGCCGACAATCAGGGCGAAGGCGGGATTCTCGCCCTGTTGGCGCTCGCCCAGCAGGCAATGGGCACGCCTCGCGGGCGCACGGTTCTGGTCCTGCTGGCCGTCGCCGGTGCCGCGCTGTTTTACGGCGACAGCATGATCACGCCGGCGATATCGGTGCTCAGCGCGATCGAGGGGGTCGGCGTCGCGACCCCGGTGCTGAGCCGGTTTGTCGTGCCGATCACGGTGGTGGTGCTGGCTTTGCTGTTCTTGCTCCAGCGGCGCGGCACCGAGAAGGTCGGGCATCTGTTTGGCCCGGTGATGCTCGTATGGTTCGCGGTGATCGCGGTCGCCGGGCTGTTCCGGATTGCCGAGGCGCCGCGTGTATTGGCGGCGTTGAACCCGGCGCACGCCATTGGCGTCTTTGTCGCATCGCCGCTGCGCGGCTTTCTGGTGCTCGGCGCCGTCTCGCTGGCGATCACCGGAGGCGAGGCGCTGTACGCCGATATGGGCCATTTTGGCCGGGTCCCGATCAGGCTCTCCTGGTTCGGGCTCGTGCTGCCGGCGCTCGTGCTCAACTACTTTGGGCAGGGCGCCTTGATCCTCGGCGACAGGGCGGCGATCGACAACCCGTTTTTTCGCCTGGCGCCGGATTGGGGGTTGATCCCGCTGGTCGTGCTGTCGACCGCGGCGACGGTCATCGCCTCGCAGGCGGTGATCTCCGGCTCGTTTTCGCTGTCGCGCCAGGCGATTCAGCTCGGCCTCCTGCCGCAGCTCGACATCTACCAGACCTCGACCCAGGCACGCGGCCAGATCTACATTCCGGAGCTCAATTGGGTGCTGCTGACGGCGGTGCTGGCGTTGGTCCTGGGGTTCCGCAGCTCGAGCGCGCTCGCTGCGGCCTACGGTTTTGCCGTGACCGGGACGATGACCCTGACGACGGTGCTGGTCGGCGCGGTGATGCGCGGCGTGTGGCGATGGCGCTGGCCGTGGATCGCCGCCGTGCTGGCGCCGATCATGACCGTCGATCTCGCCCTCTTCGGCGCAAACTCGATGAAGATCCCGAGCGGCGCCTGGTTCCCGCTGGTGATCGGGCTCGTCATGTTCGCGATCATGACCACCTGGCGCACCGGCCGCCGATTGGTGACGGAGCGGCTGGCACGCGAGACGATGCCGCTCGCCGCCTTTCTCGACACCTGCGACGCGGCGACCGAGGCGCGAGTCTCCGGCACCGCGGCGTTTCTGACCAGCCGCACCGAATACGTCCCCCCGATCCTGATGCAAAACCTCAAGCACAACCGGGTGCTGCACCGGACAGTCCTGCTGACCCGGGTCGCCACCGACAATGTCCCGCGGGTCCCGGGCCCGGAGCGCATCAAGGCGCACGAGCTCGGCCGCGGCTTTTGGCAGATCGACGCCCATTTCGGCTTCGCCCAGTCGCCGAACCTGCCGCGCGAGCTGGGCCGCGCGGGAATCCCCGGGCTCGCTCTCGATCTCGACAAGATCTCGTTCTTCATCGGGCGCGCCAACGTCAGATCGGCGGGCCGGCCCGGGATGGCCCGCTGGCGCGAGCGCCTCTATATCGCCCTGACCCGCGTTGCGACGCGGCCGACCGAATTCCTCCGTATCCCGCCCGACCAAGTCATCGAGCTCGGCGCCCAGGTCGAGATCTAGGGCGGATGCGACCGGTTGTCCGATGCGCGCGGCGGAACGGCGCCGCGTCGGGCCGGTTCTCCCATAGAGGAGGACGGTCGCTTGCATTCTGCTCCGGAAGGCATCCCCTTTGGTCGGGCGCATGGTCGAGTGGCGCGGCTGTTTACCTTGGAGAGCGACCGGCTCCGGGCCCGCGTCACCGACTACGCGGGGGCGCTGGTGTCGCTCGAAATGCCCGACCGCGACGGCGCTTGGCACCACGTCGTGCTCGGCTTCGACGACGTCGCCGGATATGTCGACAATCGCGGTTCGTTCGGCGCCTTGCTCGGGCGCAACGCCAACCGTATCGCTGATGGCCGGATGGTCATCGACGGCGTGACCTATGAGCTCTCGAAAAACGAGAACGGCTCGACCCTGCATGGCGGCGCCGAGGGCTTCGGCAAGCGGTTCTGGGAGGTCAAGGATTGCGACGGGCGGCGGCTACGGCTCGCTTTGGTCAGCCCGGATGGCGATCAGGGGTTCCCCGGAGAGGTCACGGTCGAAGCCGTCTGGCGGCTCGACGGCGCCGAGCTGTCGCTCGATTTCACCGCCGGCACGACCAAGCCGACCCCGTTGTCGCTGAGCGCGCATCCCTATTTCAACCTCGACGGGCCGCAGGCGCGCCACTGCCTCGACCACGAGGTCGAGATCTTCGCCCAATCCTATCTGCCGACCGATCAGCGACAGATCCCGACCGGCGACATCGCGGCGGTGGCCGGAACGCCCTTCGATTTCCGAAAGCCGCGGCGGATCGCCGAGCACATCGGCGAGCCCGATACGCAGCTGCGCTACGGCCGCGGCTACGACCATTATTTCGTGCTTCCAACGGGCGATGCAGGGGCGCTTCGCGTCGCCGCCCGGGTGCGCAGCCGCCGCAGCTTCCGGGGTCTCGAAATCCTGACCACCCAGCCGGGAACGCAATTCTATAGCGGCAACAACCTCGACGGCTCGGCGCCGGGACGCGGCGGGCTGTACCGCCAGTCGGCTGGATTTGCCTTCGAGCCGCAGGGCTTTCCGAACGCACCGAACCAGCCGAATTTTCCCTCGACCATTCTGCGGCCGGGCGAGACCTATCACCGGAGGATCGTCTATCGCCTGACTGCCGAGCGCCCAGGAGACCAAGGATGATCGTCGTTGTGACCGGGGCCAGCGCCGGGGTCGGCCGCGCCGCCGCGCTGGAATTCGCCAGGCGTGGATGGGATGTCGCGGTCCTGGCGCGCAACCTGGCGCGGCTGGAACGGGTCGCCGAGAAGCTCCGCGGATATGGCGTCCGGGCATTGCCGGTCGTCGCCGACGTCGCCGATTGCGACGCGGTCAAGGCCGCTGCCGGCCGGGTCGAGCACGAGCTCGGCCCGATCGACGTGTGGGTCAACAATGCGATGGCGACCGCGTTCGCCCCGGTGGCGGAAATCACGCCGCAGGAAGTTCGCCGCGCCACCGAGGTCACCTATCTCGGCCAGGTCCACGGCATGATGACGGCGCTCTCGCATATGCGACCGCGCAATCGCGGCACGATCGTCAATGTCGGCTCGGCGCTGGCCTATCGGGCGATTCCGCTGCAATCGGTCTACTGCGGCGCGAAATTCGCGGTGCGCGGGTTCACCGACTCGCTGCGCAGCGAGCTGATCCACGACAACTGCCCGATCAGCCTCGTCATGGTCCATCTGCCCGCGGTCAACACTCCACAATTCGACTGGGCGTTGAACAAGATGGGCAAGCGCACCCAGCCGGTGCCGCCGATCTTTCAGCCCGAAGTGCCGGCGCGCGCGATCGCCTTCGCCGCCGAGAACCCGCACCACCGCGAGATCTGGGTCGGGTTTTCGACGATCAAGGCGATCGTCGGCAACGCCGTGGCGCCGGGGCTGCTCGACCGTTATCTCGCCAAAGCCGGCTACAATGGCCAGTTGACCGACGATCCGCTGCCGCCCGACGCGCCGGCAAACCTGTTCGACAGCGTCAACGGCGATTTCGGCGCGCACGGCCGCTTCGACGGTCGCGCCCGCAGACTGTCGTGGGAGATGTTTACCCGCCGCCATGCGGATGCCGCCGCCGTCGTTTTGCTTGGGCTCTTGGCGGTCGGTGCGGCGGGGCTGTTGCGCGCGGGCGCCGCACGCCGCCGTTTTCAACCATGAATTAAGGCGCGAATGCGCCGGCTGCCGCATTCGGTTTAAGCGATGCTTTGGCATCGCCGCGCGGCCGGCTTATAATCGCCCCGCAGCCTGCCGAACCAGGAGAAGGCCGGGGAGCTGCTGCGGAGGGGAAGCCATGACGACGGGTGGGGCGGACAGCCTTGCGCTGTCCGACATCGAGCATCGCCGGCAGCTCCGGCGCGCGGTCATTGCCAGCACGATCGGCACGACGATCGAATGGTACGACTTCTTCATCTATGGAACCGTGACCGGCCTGGTTTTCGCCAAGCTGTATTTCCCCGGCTCGAACCCGCTGACCGGGACCTTGCAAGCGTTCGCGATCTACGCCGTCGGCTTTGTCGCGCGGCCGGTGGGTGCGGCGATCTTCGGCCATTACGGCGACCGAATCGGCCGCAAGGCGGCGCTGATCGCGACCCTGCTGCTGATGGGGCTGGCGACCTTTGCCGTGGCCTTTGTCCCCGGCTACGCCAGGATCGGCATCTGGGGTGCGGTAATCCTGACCATACTGCGCACCTTGCAGGGGATCGGCGTCGGCGGTGAGTGGGGCGGCTCGGTGCTGATGTCGATGGAATGGGCGCGCACCACAGCACATCGCGGCTTTGTCGCCTCATGGCCGCAATGGGGCGTGCCGGCGGGGCTGTTTCTAGCGAACCTCGCGGTGTTGGCATTCAGCGCGATCGCCGGCCCGCAATTCGTGACCTGGGGCTGGCGCGTACCGTTCCTGCTCAGCATCATCCTGGTCGGGATCGGGCTCTATATTCGGCTCGGCATCCTCGAAACCCCGGTCTTTGCCCGGCTTGTCGCCGAAAACCGCATTGAACGGACGCCGACCCTCGAGGTCATCAAGCGCCAGCCAAAGGAGATCATCCTGACGGCGCTGGTGCGGATGGCCGAGCAGGCGCCGTTCTACATCTTCACCGCCTTTATCTTCACCTATGGGACGCGGATCCTGCACAGCTCGCGCGATCTGCTGCTGATCGCCGTGCTGGTCGCCTCGGTCGTGTCGTTCTTTACGATCCCCTACTCCGGCTACCTGTCCGACCGGATCGGGCGCAAGCGCATGTACCTGATCGGCGCGGCGACGATGGGCGTGTTCGGCTTTATCTATTTCGCGCTGCTCGACACGATGGTGCCGGGCTGGATCTTTCTGGCGATCGTCGTGTCGCTGATCCCGCACGACATGATGTACGGGCCGCAGGCGGCCTTGATCGCCGAGTGCTTTACCGGGCGGCTGCGCTATAGCGGCGCCTCGCTCGGCTATCAGCTCGCCTCGGTGATCGCCGGCGGCCCGGCGCCGCTGATCGCCACCGCGTTATTCGCATCCTATAAGTCGGGCTATGCAATCGCCGTCTACATCCTGGTCTGCGCGGTGATCAGCCTGATCGCGACGGCGCTGCTGCCCGATTACACCAATCGCGACATTTCCGCCGAATATGCCCGCGTCTAGTCGGCCGGGCGAGCTTGCGCCAGGCCAATGCGCTCTGCGGTTGGCAGGGCTCGCGGCGGCTGCTAGCATTTTACCTGGCGTGTGACAGCATCACGCTGGAGAAACGACAACGGGCGCCGGCAACCGCCCGGCAGGCGAGGAGGAAAAACGATGACGGCATCCGATTTCACCGCCGAGGGAATGACCGCTGATGAGCACAGCAGGCAGCTGCGCCGCGCATTGCTCGCCTCGACGATCGGCACCCTGATCGAGTGGTACGACTTTCTGGTCTACGGCACGGTGACCGCGCTGGTCTTCGGCAAGCTGTTCTTCCCGCATTCGAGCCCCATTGTTGGCGTGCTCGAAGCGTTCAGCATTTTCTTTATCGGTTTTGTCGGACGGCCGATCGGGGCGGCGATCTTTGGCCATTGGGGCGATCGGATCGGGCGCAAGGCGACGCTGATCGCGACCTTGCTGGTGACCGGCATCTCGACCGTTTGCGTGGGTCTCGTGCCGAGCTACGCCTCGATTGGCATCGCCGCGCCGATCCTGCTGACGATCATTCGCCTGGTCCAAGGGATCGGGGTTGGCGGCGAATGGGGCGGCTCGGTATTGCTGGCGATGGAGTGGGCCAAAACCACCAAGAATCGCGGCTTTCTAACCTCCTGGCCGCAATTCGGGGCGCCCGCCGGGTTCTTCCTGGCCAATCTGGCGGTGCTGTTCTTCAGCTGGCTGTCCGGCGATCAGTTCATCACCTGGGGCTGGCGCATCCCGTTCTTTCTCAGCATCGTCATGGTCGGGATCGGCTTGTGGATCCGGCTCGGCATTCTTGAGACCCCGGTCTTTCAGAAGGTCATCGCCGAGGAGCGCGTCGAACGCGTGCCGGTGCTGGAAGTGCTGAAGCGCCAGCCCAAGCAGGTCGCGCTGACCGCGCTGTTGCGGATGCCGGAGCAGGCGCCGGGCTATATCGTCGGCGCCTTCATCTTCACCTACGGCACGCAGGTGCTCGGGGTCTCCCGCGATTTTCTGCTGATCGCCGTGATCACCCAATGCTTTCTCGGCTTTCTCTGGGTCATCTGCGCCGGGGCTCTGTCCGACCGCATCGGCCGCAAGAACATGTATATGATCGGCTGCGTCTTTGTCGCGGTCTTCTTTTTCATCTATTTCGCTATGCTCAATACGAAATCGCCGACCTTGATCTTTATCGCGGTCGCGGTGTCATTGTTGCCGGTAATGACCTGCTACGGCCCGGAAGCAGCGCTGATCGCGGAAAGCTTTACGCCCCGGCTGCGCTACAGCGGCACCTCGCTCGGCTATCAGCTCGCCTCGATCATCGCCGGCGGCCCGTCGCCGTTCATCGCCACCGCACTGTTCGCCGCCTTCAAGTCGAGCCTGCCGATCGCGCTCTATATGGTCGTCTGCGCGATTATCGGCATCGTCTCGACGGCGCTCCTCACCGACTACACCAACAAGGACATTTCCGCCGAATACGAGCGGGTCTGACCGGCCGGAGGGCGGCGCGCCGGGGCCGCCGCTGCGCTCGTCGCCCCGCTGCCGACGGGCGGTGAAATCGGCTCAAGCGGCTTCGTCGAGCGACGAGCCGGTGTCGAGCGTCGTCGCCCGGCGCAGATCGCGCGGAAAACGGTCGTCATGCGGCCGGCCGCGATGCATCGTCGAGCGATTGTCCCAGATCACCAGGTCGCCGACCTGCCAGCGGTGGCTGTAGACGAAGTCCGGCCGGGTCGCAAACAAATTCAGGTCATAGAGCAGGATGCGGCCGTCGGCGACCGGCCAGCCGACAATGTGCGAGGCATGCGCCGACAGATAGACGGTCTTGCGCCCCGAGCCCGGATGGCGGCGCACCAGCCGCTGCCGCGAGGGCGGGTATTTCTCGCGCTCGCCCGGCGCAAACTCGGTAAAACCGATCTGGCCGCGCGACCAGGTGATATCGTGCACGGCGACGAGCGGATCGATCGCCGTTTTCATCTCATCGGAGAGCGCATCATAGGCGGCGCGCATGTCGGCGAATTCGGTCTCGCCGCCGCCCAAGGCGCTCGCCGGCGGCACCGCCACCGCGTGCAGCATGCCCAGCACCACCGGCACCGGCATGTAGGAGGCATCGGTGTGCCACAGCCGGTTGCCGAGCATGTCGAGCCGGCGCCGGTCGTCGCGCTCGCGCAGCCGCCCGTCCTCGTCGAGGTTCGAGATGTCGCCGATCTCGGGATGCTTCAGGCGCCGCCTTTTGGCGTTTGCCGCCGCGCGGCCGATTTCGAGCGGGCCGAACAGCGCCGCGAAATCGCGCAGTTGCGTGTCGTCGAGGCGCTGATCGCGAAACACCACGACCGCATACCGGTCGATCGCCCGCCAGATTGCGTCGACCATCGTCGGATCGGCCGGCTCGGCCAGATCGAGCCCGCTCGCTTCGGCGGCAAACAGCGGATGAAGCTGGCGCAATTCGAGGCTCATGCGGTATCTCCTCCGACTGCGGGCAAACACCGCAGCATCGCGCCGCCGACGGCCCCAGTCAATCGAGCGAGAACATCATGGACGCCTGGTTTCATTGCGAGAACCCGTATCCGTTTGTGCCGGACGATGTGCTCGATGCGGCCGATTCGGTGCGCGCCAGCCTGCCAAACCGCTATTGCGACCCCAAAGTTGCGGCGCAGCTGTTCGAGGAGACGCTCGACGAATACCTGTTGTGCGACGAGCTCGGCCTCAACATCACGTCGAGCGAGCACCATGCCGGGATCAACTGCCTCTATGGCGCGAGCCCGGTCATCCTCGGCATCGTCGCCCGCCAGACCAAGAACATTCGCCTCCTCAGCATGGGCACCCTGGTCACGGTGCGCCAGGACCCGGTGCGCGCCGCCGAGGAATACGCGACCGCCGATGTGATCTCGCGCGGACGGCTCGAGATCGGCTTTGTCAAATCGGGCGGCACCGAGATGGCCTCTGGCAACGCCAACCCGATCGGCGTGCGCGAGCGCTTTTGGGAGGCGATCGACCTGATCGAAAAGACCCTGACCTCGCATGACGGGCCGTTCAGCTGGGAGGGCAAGCATTTCACCCACCGCCACGTCAACATCTGGCCCGGCCCCTATCAGCACCCGCACCCGCCGATGTGGGCGGCGACCTCCGATCCCGAGGACACGGCCGAATTGGGCCGCCGTGGCATGGTCAACATCATGGTCATGCGCGGCGTCGATGTGACCAAGCGGGCCTGGGCTGCCTACCGCCAGGCGCGCGCCGAGGCCGGACTTTCGAAGCCGGCGACCGACCGCTTCGGCTATTCGGCTTTTGTCTATGTCGGCGACACCGACGAGGAGGGCGTGCGGGTCGGCTCGAAATTGTTGTGGTTTGTCAACACGAGCATGAAATCGGCGCCGCAATACGCGAAATTCCTGCCCGGCCAGACGCCCTCGCAATTCGCCCCGCAGCTTTACCGCAGCCCGGCGGGCGCGAGCGGCATTGGACGGCCCGGGCGCGATTCGGCCCTGAACCGGCCCGGGGTCACCGCCGAGATGGCGATGGCCGGCGGCCGCATGTATGCCGGCAACCCGGACACGGTCTACAAGCAGATCATGGAGTTCTACGACAAGGTCGGCGGCTTCGGGCATCTGATCATGGTCGGCAAGACCGGCTTCATCACCCATGCCGAAGCGGTCAAGAACATCACCCTGTTCTCGAAGGAAGTCCTGCCCCGCCTGCGCGAGATCAAGCCGGCGGTCGTCGACTGAGCCGGCGTCGGCGCATCGCGTTGCGCGCACGGACGCGGATGGCCCGACGCCTGCGGCGCAACGCGACCGATGCCGAGAAGCGATTGTGGCGGGCGGTGCGAGAGCTGCTGTCCGAACATGGCTGTCGCCGGCAGCATCCGGTCGGAACCTACATCGTCGATTTCGCCTGCCCCGCGGGAAGTTCGCGATCGAGCTCGGCGGCGGCCAACACGCTATGCTCCAGAAGAAAGATGCGGTCCGCACGGCAGAGCTTGCGCATCGCGGCTACCGCGTGATCCGCTTCTGGAATAATGACGTAATGGAAAATCTCGCGGGACTGCTCGAAACCATCCCGACGCCAATTGGATGCCCGGTAACGGCAAGATTCCCTCTCCGCCCTTAGGAGCGTGTTGAAGTTGTCGACCGTGAAGAACCGGCAAGCGGTTGGTGGGGGCGGCGGACCGCTCGCTGCGAAGCAATCGAATTTGCCGGAAAGCGCTGTTGGGGCAGCGGCTTTCTGGCGATTTGAGATGCCCGTTTTTCGGCGAATCATGGCAAGGGGCGGAGGGTCGGTGACTGCGCCCGGTTTCCCGGCGCGGTTCACATTGCGCGAGGAAGGCGGGCACCGTAACCAATTGAGGAGGCGCGGGAATGTCGCGCGTGTTTATAACGGGATCATCGGATGGTCTTGGTCTGATGGCAGCCAGGCTGCTGATCGAGCAAGGGCATAAGGTCGTCTTGCATGGACGAAGTGACAGTCGCAGCCGCGACGCCCTGTCGGCGGCCCTTGGCGCCGAGGGCGCCGTTACGGGTGATCTCTCGACCATCGCCGGGACGAGGGCCGTTGCGGATGCAGTCAACAATCTCGGCCGTTTCGATAGTGTGATTCACAACGCGGGTGTCGGTTATCGCGAGTCGCGACGAACGCAGACGGCGTCCGGAGTTCCCAGCGTCTTCGCAATAAATGTGCTCGCGCCCTACATTCTCACGGTGCTGATCGAAAGACCGAAACGGCTGGTCTATCTCAGCTCCGGGATGCACCGCAGCGTAAGGCTGCGTATGGACGATCTGCTGTGGACCAAGCGAGCCTGGAGCGGTTCAACGGCCTACGCGGAGAGCAAGTTGTGCGACGTCCTGCTTGCCTTCGCCGTCGCCCAGCGCTGGAAGAACGTTCTGTCGAACGCATTGGAGCCCGGGTGGGTGGCAACTAAGATGGGTGGACCCTCAGCCCCGGACGATCTGCATCAGGGGTGTGTGACCCAGGCGTGGCTCGCGACGAGCGAAGACCAGTTGGCGCGATCGACGGGCAGCTATTTCTATCATCAAGGCCTGCGGGCGCCGAACCCGATGGCCAACGACCTCAGGACGCAGGAGGAACTGCTCGCCGAGTGCGGACGGATCTCGGGGATCGCCTTTACAGACCAACCGCTGCGTTAGTACGGCCGCCGGCTTTGGCGCTAAGCGGTGCTGGACTTGCTCGTCCTTTTTGCTAATTCTCGGCGAACTCCCAAGGCGGCGTCTGGTGATTGGGACCGCAATGCTCGACTAGCCCATCGCGGCAAAGACGCGGGTTGACCGCAACAAAAGCCAAATGCTCCGCAGATCGACGAGCGCGACGTGCGCGCACCGTTCATGGAGGCCGCGCAATGCCGTCGGGAACTGCTCGGATAAATAGTCCCGAGTCGCGCTGAATGCCGACACCACGGTGAAGCCGGTGGTCAGCCCGCCCGCGATCAGCAACGCGCGGGCGTATGGTCCCGCCATGGGCGAGAGCAGCATCAGCAAGAACCCGGGCAGCGCAATTCCTCAAAAATCGAAATGGCGAGCGCGGAGGTCTGCATTGGGGCACCTACCGGCATAGTTACCCTGTAGTTGCATCGGCAACTCGACGCTAAAACGATCGTTCCCGTCGAAGGATGGTCAGGTTGCGGTATTCAACACCATGCCCGCGGCCTTTTCACCGATCATGATCGACGGCGCATTGGTGTTGCCCGATGTCAGGGTCGGCATGATCGAGGCGTCGGCGACGCGCAGGCCGACAATGCCATGGACCCGAAGCTGGGCATCGACGACTGCCATCGGGTCGGACCCCATCTTGCACGTGCCCACCGGGCGGTAGGTGGTTTCCGCCGCCTGCTTCACCCAGTCGAGGATTTCGTCATCGCTGGTCCGATCGGCGCCGGGTGCCACTTCGCTCGCCTGACAGGGGGCCATGGCGGGGGCAGTCATGATCGCGCGGGCGATGCGGACCGCGCGCACCGTTAGCTCCGCATCGGGCGGCGACGACAGAAAATTGAAGTTGATCGCGGGCGGGCGGCGCGGATCTGCCGCGGCGATGTGAACCTGTCCCCTGCTCTCAGGGCGCATCGGGTGGGCATAGAGGGTCACGCCCGATTGGCGGGAGATCCTCGGCCCTCTCGGGCTGGGTTCGGTCAGCATCGGGATCCAGCCCAGCATCAGGTCCGGCGCCTCCAATCCCTCGCGCGAGCATACGAACGCCCGGATCGGGGCGCCCGCCATGGCCAGCATGCCCTGCCGGAACAGCGCGTAGCGCATCGCCTGACGCACCAGGCCGAGGCCGCGCCCGCGATCGTTGAAGGTGATGCCCCTTTTGCCGATCAGCCAGCGGGTGCGCGGCACGTAATGGTCGCGCAGGTTTTCGCCGACGCCGGGCAGCGCATGGCATACCTCGATGCCGAGATTGCGCAGGCGTTCGGGCTGGCCGATGCCGGACAGCTCCAGCAATTGCGGCGAGTTGAATGTGCCGGCGCTGACGACGACCTCGCGCGCCGCCCGGGCCTCGCGCACCTCGCCGGCAACGGAGTAGCGCACGCCGATGCAACGCTTGCCGTCGAGCATCAACCTCTCGGTCAAAGCCTTGGTCTCGATAGATAGGTTCCGGCGCTTGCGGATCGGGTCGAGATAGCAGAGGGCCGTGCTCATGCGGCGACCGCCGGCGATCGTCGCCTGGCTCATCGCGATGCCTTCCTGGCTGGCGCCGTTATAATCCGGGTTGTGCCGGATGCCGATCTGGGCGGCCGCCTTGATGATCGTGGCGAAGAGCGGGTCGCGCGGTTCCGGGTTGGTGACGCGCAGCGGGCCCTCCCGGCCGCGGAAGGCATCGTCGCCCCCGCCGGCATAGCTTTCCATGCGTTTGAAGAACGGCAGGACTTCGGCGTAGCTCCAGCCGCGGTTGCCCATCTGCGCCCAGGTATCGAAATCCTGGGCCTGGCCGCGCACAAACACCATGCCGTTGATCGAGCTGGAGCCGCCGAGCAACTTGCCGCGCGGCACTGGGATCCGGCGGCCATTGGTGCTTGCCTCGGGCTCGG
Source organism: Allostellaceae bacterium (assembly GCA_036500965.1). Taxonomy (GTDB): domain Bacteria; phylum Pseudomonadota; class Alphaproteobacteria; order ATCC43930; family CGMCC-115725; genus AP-15. The sequence continues at coordinate 21,894 of DASYBC010000072.1, forward strand.
AAGAATAGAGCCAGTTGGCCGCGGGGTTGGCGATCAGCCGGGCCATCCCGATCGGAATGGGAGACCAAGGATGGCTCGCCCGACCCGCTTCCAGCAACAGCACCTTGTTGCGCAAGTCTGCGGACAGCCGGTTCGCCACGGCCGCACCGGCTGATCCAGCGCCGACGACAATGTAATCGTAGGTTTGCATGTGTGGTGCTCCCGCGCTAACCGGCAGTTTGCCTTGCAAAACCAGGCGCGAGGCGGTCACTCTCTCCAAGAGTGGTTGGCCGACGCGCCTGCGGCCTCGATGCCCGCTCGTCAAGCACTATCCCGGGGGTCAAGGGGCATCAAGCCTGCGGCTGCCCGCCCCTCCACGAAGGAATGCCGCTTCTTTGCTACGCGGCGCCGGCGGGCTCTAGGCTAAGTCTAGCGCCAAGCGCCGCCGTCACGACACCTGCGCCAGCTCCCTGGCCCGCGTCGATTGCGCCGCGGCGAGGTGGTTCTTGGCCAGAACGGTGTAGACCGCGGGCAGCACAAAGAGGGTGAACAACGTGCCGATCGACATGCCGGCGACGACGACGACGCCGATCGAAAAGCGGCTTGCCGCCCCTGCCCCGCTCGCCGCCAGCAGCGGCACCAGCCCGACCACCATCGCCGCCGTCGTCATCAGGATCGGGCGCAGCCGCACGCGGGCCGCCTCAATGATCGCGCGGCGGCGGTCGAGCTTTTCGCTGACCTGCAATTCGTTGGCGAAGGCGACCATCAGGATGCCGTGCTTGCTGATCAACCCGATCAACGTGACGAGCCCGACCTGGGTGTAGATGTTCATCGTCGCCAGGCCGAAAAACAGCGGCATCATCGCGCCGCAGATCGACATCGGCACGCTGACCAGGATCACCAGCGGGTCGCGCAAGCTCTCGAACAGCGCCGCCAGCACCAGGAAAATGATGATCATGGCGAAGACAAAGGTCACTGCGAGCTGGTTGCCCTCGCGCACATAGAGCCTCGTATCCGACAAATAGTCGTGGCTGAACCCGACCGGCAATTGCTTCGCCTGAGCCTCGAGAAAATCGACGGCTTGGCCGGTCGTCACCCCCGGCATCGGCACTGCCTGGAACGTCGCCGAATTCAGCTGATTGTATTGGGTCAACGCGTTGGGCTCGATCGCCCTCTTCAGGCTGACCAGGTTAGAGAGCGGCACCGGCTGACCCGACGCGGATTTGACATAGTAGCGGCTCAAGGTCTGCGCGTTCAGGCGGTCGGTCCGCGGCACCTGCGGGATCACCTGGTAGGAGCGGCCGTTCAGATTGAACCAGTTGACATAGTTCTCGCCAACCAGCAGCGCCAAGGTATCGCCGATCGACTGCATCGTGACCCCGAGCTCGTTGGCCTTGGAGCGGTCGATATCGACATCGATCACCGGCTGGTTGAAACCGAGATCGCTGTCGACGACGATGAACATGCCGCTCTTGCGCGCCGCCTCCTTGATCTTCTCCATCTCCAGGTAGATCGTTCTGTAGTCGGCTGGCGAATAGATCACCATCTGGATCGGCAGGCCGCCGATCGTCGCCGGCAATGGCGGCAGGTTGAAGACAAAGGCGCGCAGCCCCTCGACCGCGTTGACTTGCTGCTGGACCAGCGGTTTTAGCTGCTGGGCCGAGCGCGAGCGCTCGCCCCACGGCTTCAAAATGACGCCGGCGATGCCCTGGTTGGGCCCGAGATTGCCGTTGACGATAAAGCGCAGGTAGCTCTCGGGGAACGCGGCCAGCGCCCGGTCGAGCTTGCGATCATAGGCCTCGGAATAGTCGAGGTTCGAGTATTGCGGCGCTTTGGTTACCGCGAACAGCACGCCCTGGTCCTCCTCGGGCGCCAACTCGGCCTTGGTGTTCATGTACATGAAGACGAGGCTGGCCAGCACCGCGGCGCCAAACAGCGCCGTTACCGGGCGATAGTCGAGCGAGCGCTCGAGGCGGCGCCCGTACCATCCGGCCAGGCGCGAGAAGGCGCCGTCGATCACCCGCACAAAGCGGCCGTGCAGCATCTCGCGGGAGAGCAGCAGCGAGCACATCATCGGCGACAACGTGACCGCGACGATGCCCGAGATGATCACCGCTCCGGCGAGGGTGAACGCGAACTCGCGGAACAACGCGCCGGTGACCCCGCCGAGAAAGCCGATCGGGGCGTAGACGGCGGCCAAGGTCAAAGTCATCGAGATGACCGGGTTGGCGATCTCGCGGGCGCCGATCAGCGCTGCCTGGGCCGGGGTGCGGCCCTGCTCGATATGGCGGTAGACGTTTTCGACGACGACGATCGCATCGTCGACGACGAGCCCGATCGCCAGGACCATGGCCAGCAATGTCAAAAGGTTCAGGCTGAACCCCAGAGCCGACATGATGATGCCGGCGCCAACCAGGGACAGCGGAATGGTGACGATCGGGATCAGCACCGAGCGCAGGCTGCCGAGAAACAGGAAGATCACCACGACGACGATCAGCACGGCCGAGCCAAGCGAGGATTCGACCTCGTCGATCGAGGCCTGGATGAACTTGGTCGAGTCGTAGGCGACCTGCATCTCGACCGAGGGCGGCAGATTGCGCTGGATCTCGGGCAGCAGCTTGCGCACGCCCTGGACCAGGGTGAGCGGGTTTCCCGATGGCGTCGCCTGGATGCCGATGAACACGGCGTGCCGCCCGTTCATCATCACGCTCGAAGTCCAGCTCTGGGCCGACAGATCGACCGTCGCGATATCGCCCATCCGCACGACAGCGCCGCCCTTGGCCTTGACGACCATGTTCTTGAACTGCGCGACATCGGTCAGCCCGGTATTGGCGCTGACGTTGGTGACGGTGAAATAACCTTTGGCCTGACCGGGTGCGGATTGGTAGTTGTTGGCCTGAATCGCCGCGGCGACGTCGCTCGCCGAGATGCCGCGCGCCGCCATCCGCGCCGGATCGAGCCACAGCCGCATGGCAAAGGTCTGGCCGCCCAGAATGTCGGCCGAGGCCACGCCGTCGACCGTGTCGAGCAGCGGTTGCACCACCCGGGTCAGGTAATCCGAAATCGCCGCGCTCGAAATTTCGTTGCTGGAAAACCCGATATACATGACCGCCGTGGTCTGGCCGGTGGCCTTGACGATAACCGGGTCCTGCGATCCGGTCGGCAACAGGTATTTGACCTGCTGGACCTTGGCCATCACCTCGGTCAGCGCCTTGTCCGGATCGTAGTTGAGCTGGATGTAGGCGGTGATCGTGCTGGTGCCCTGGACCGAGGACGAGGTCAGGTAGTCGATGCCCTCGGCCGTCGCCACCGCCTGGGCGATCGGGGTGGTGATGAAGCCCTGCATCAGACCGGGCGAGGCCCCGGGATAGAGCGTGGTGATCGTGATCGTCGTGTTGGACAGCTTGGGGTATTGCCGGATCGGCAGCCCCATCATCGCCCGTAGCCCGACCAGCAGGATCAACAGGCTGACGACCAGCGCCAGCACCGGCCGCCGGATGAAGATGTCGGTGAACGACATGGCTCGGCGCCACCCCTCCCGCTCGATCGCCGGTCAGTGCAGGGTCGGGTGGGCCGGCGGCCGTGGCGGCGGCGAGCCGGTGACCGCGACCTCTGCCCCGCTCTGCAGCTTGACCTGGCCGGCGGCGACGATCTCGTCGCCGGGCTTCAGCCCGCTGAGGATCGCCACCTTGCCGCCCCAGCGCATCCCGGTCTTGACCGGGGTGCGCACCGCGTTGAGGACCGGCCGCCCTGTCGCGCCCTTGCCGCCCCGGTGAATCACATAGACGCTGTCGCCGTAGAGCGTGTACTCGACCGCGGTCTCCGGAACGACGATCGCATCAGGCTGCGATGGCAGCACGACGGCGGCGTTGACGAACATCCCCGGCAGCAGCGCATCGTCGGCGTTGGGCATCGTCGCCTGCACCTCGATCGTCCGCGTGTCGGGGCTCAGCTGTGGCTCGATCGTGGTCAGCTTCGCCATGAAGGTCCGGCCGGGATAGGCGTCCGAGGTGACCCGAACCGGCTGGCCAACCCGGATCTCCGAGCGCTGCTGCGACGGCAGGGTGAAATTGACATAGAGCATCGACAGATCGGTCAAGGTGACGATCGGCGCGCCAGCGCTCAGGTATTGCCCAAGGTCGATCTGGCGGACGCCGAGTTGTCCGGAAAACGGTGCACGGATCAGCTTTTCCGCGATGATCGCCTCGGTCTTTTGCACCATGGCATTCATCTGGTCGAGCTGGCTTTGGTTCTGATCGACGGTCTCCTGCGGGGTGTATTGGCGTTTGACCAGTTGTTTCGAACGCGCCAAGGTGATTTCGGCGAGCCGCGCCTGCGCCTGGTAATTGGCGAGGTCGCCGCGGTCCGGCGCGTCGTTCAGCTGCACCAGCGGATCGCCGGCCTTCACCGTCTCCCCCGGCTGAAAAAAGATTTTGGTGACGCGTCCGGCCACCTCCGGATTGACCGTGACCTGATGGACGGCGACGAGCGAGCCGATGCCGGGGGCGTCGCGCGGCACCGATTGGACCGCGACCGTGACCGCGCTGATCTGCGCCGGCGGCGGCTTGTTGTGCGCGAAATACTCGGCGATCGCGTGGGCACGGAAGCGGTTGAACCCGTAGAGGCCGCCGAGGACGATGGCAAGCAGCAGCCCAACGATGACGAACCAGCGCACCAGCTTTGGCCGCGGCGGCGCGGCCGGGCCATGCTCGCTGCGCTGGTGCCGCGCCTGATCCGGAGCGAGAGCGTGGCGAGGCGCCTGAGCCACCTGATCACCGTCCATCGGCTGCTCCCATAGCAGGAGATGCGAATTCGAGCGGATGTTGCGTGCTGGCTGGGAGTGCCGCGGCGATTGCCTCCTCGGCCAGGCCGATGCCGCGCAGGATGAACCATGTGGTTTGTTCGACCAGCGCCGCCATCGTGCCCTCGTAGGCTAGGCAAGCGCGGGTCGGCAGCAGCACGAACGCCATCATCGCCGCGACATGATGGCCAAACCAGAACCGGTTGGCCGAGGCGATCGGACCGAAGGCCATGTCGCCGGCGGCGACGGCAGCCTCGATCGAGGCGGCAAACAGCGGATGAACCCGCGCGAAGATCGTGTCGAACAGCTCGCGCGCGTATTCTCCATCCTCAAGAAAGCTGTGGAGAACCAGGCGGAGCCGTGAATCGCGCTCGGTCCGCTCGCCATCGCCGGCGAGCAGGAAATAGCGGACCATGTAATGCGTCATGCGGACCAGGGTCAGCGTCGACGGGTCGAGCGCCGCCAGCTTTTCGAGCGCCGGATCACCCTCGCAGCCGAGCCGCAGGATCTCGCCATAGAGGTGCTTTTTGCTCGGGAAATGGCGAAACAGCAGCCCCTCGGAAATGTTCGCCGCCTCGGCGAGCTCCTTCGTGGTGGTCCCGGCAAAGCCCTTGCGGGCGAACAGCGGCACGGCCGCGGCGACGATCGCCTTGTGGCGCTCCTCGCTGTCCAATCGGGTGGTAGCCATGGCGCGAGCGGAGTAAGCACTTACTTACCAAGAGTCAAGCAGCTTGTCGCGGTCCCGGAAGAGGCTTGACGGCACTGCCGCAACACCGCACCCAGTCGACGACGACGCAATCTTTCGAGGGTTCCGCGATGGCGGCCTACCAGTACATCTATGTGATGAAGGGGCTCAGCAAGGCCTATGCCGGCGGGCGCGAGGTGCTGAAGGACATCTGGCTGTCGTTTCTGCCGGGCGCCAAGATCGGCGTGCTGGGGCCCAACGGCGCCGGCAAATCGACCTTGCTGCGGATCATGGCCGGCGAGGAAGGCGATTTTACCGGCGAGGCCTGGGCCGCCGAAGGGGCCAGGGTCGGCTATCTGCCGCAGGAGCCGTCGCTCGATCCGGCAAAGGACGTGTTCGGCAACGTCATCGAAGGGCTGGCCGAGACGAAGGCGCTGCTCGACCGGTTCGAGGCGGTCAGCGTCCGCTTTGCCGAAGACCTCACGCCCGAGGAGATGGAGGCGCTGATCGCCGAGCAGGGCGAATTGCAGGAAAAAATCGACCAGGCTGACGGCTGGGAGCTCGACCGCGCGGTCGAGATCGCGATGGACGCGCTGCGCTGCCCGCCAAGCGACGCCGATATAGCCACGCTTTCCGGCGGCGAGCGGCGCCGGGTGGCGCTGTGCCGGCTGCTGCTGCAGCGCCCCGACTTGTTGCTGCTCGACGAGCCGACCAACCATCTCGACGCCGAATCGGTCGCCTGGCTGCAGCGCTTTCTCGAAACCTATCCGGGCACGGTGGTGACCGTCACCCATGACCGCTATTTTCTCGACGAGGTCGCCGGCTGGATCCTCGAGCTCGATCGCGGCCGCGGCATCCCGTTCGAGGGCAATTACACAAGCTGGCTCGAGCAGAAGCAGCAGCGGCTCGCGCTCGAAGGCCGGCAGGAGGCGGCGCGCCAGCGCACCCTCGAGCGCGAGCTCGAATGGGTGCGGCAGAGCCCGCGGGCGCGCCAGGCAAAGAGCAAGGCGAGGCTCCAGGCTTATGAATCGCTGGTCGCCGAAAGCCGGGAAAAGGCGCCCGAGACGGCGCAGATCGTATTGCCGCCGGCGCCGCGGCTTGGCGATCTGGTGATCAGCGCCGAACACGTCACCAAGGGCTTTGGCGAGCGGCTGCTGATCGAGGCGCTCGATTTCCGCCTGCCGCCAGGCGGGATCGTCGGCGTGATCGGCCCGAACGGGGCCGGCAAGACCACCCTTCTCAAGCTGGTCACCGGCCGCGACAGCGCCGACAGCGGCAGCTTCCGCATCGGCGATACGGTCAAGCTCGGCTACGTCGACCAGTCGCGCGACACCTTGGCGCCGACCGCCACAGTGTGGCAGGAGATCTCGGGCGGGCGCGACGAGATCGATCTCGGCCGCCGCAAGGTCGCCAGCCGGGCCTATTGCGCGCTGTTCAATTTTCGCGGCCCCGATCAGCAGAAGAAAGTGGGTCAGCTCTCGGGCGGCGAGCGCAACCGCGTCCATCTCGCCAAGATGCTGAAAGAAGGCGCCAATGTGCTGCTGCTCGATGAGCCGACCAATGATCTCGATGTCGACACCTTGCGGGCGCTCGAAGAGGCGCTGCTCGACTTTGCCGGCTGCGCGGTGATCGTCACCCATGACCGCTGGTTCTTAGACCGGGTCGCGACCCACATCCTGGCCTTCGAAGGCGACAGCCAGGTCGTCTGGTTCGAAGGCAACTACGCCGATTACGAGGCCGACCGGCGCCGTCGCCTCGGCAGCGACGCCGACCAGCCGCACCGCATCCGCTACAAGCCGCTGATGCGGGCGTAACCGCGGGCGAGCGCCGCCCGGGGCCGCGCCGGCTAACGCAGGCCGGCGCTCTCGGTCTTTTGCCGCAGCGCGGTGATCAGGCCTTCCACCTGGCCGCCATGGCGCTGGATCACCGAAGCGAATTCGGAGCGCTGGGTGACCGCCATGCTGACCCCTTCGACGATCACATCGCTGATCTTGTAAGCACCGTCGGCCCGGGTCAGGCGCCAATCGACCTCGGCCGGCGGCGCGCCGTTCGGGCGCACGATCTGGCTCGACACCAGCGATCCGTCGGGCACCGGCCGGCTGCCGGTCACCTTGAGGCTCTCGCCGCTGTATTCGGCCAGCCGGTTGCTGTAGGCCAGCACGATGTAATTGGCGAACAGCCTGACGAATTCCTGCTGCTGCTGCGGGGTGGCGACCCGCCAATAGCGGCCGAGGACAAAGCGCGCGATCCCCGGAACGTCGAAATCCTGGCTGAACAGCTGGCGAAACCGCGCCACCCTGGCGGTCGGAGCGACGTTTTTGCCGAGCACCTCGAGTGCCTGGTTGCCGAGGCTGGTGATCACCGCGGCCGGATCCGCCGCCGCGGCGGCGGGCCGCGCCGCCAGCACCACCGCGAGCACGACGACGCAAGCCAGGATTATGCAACAACGTCGGATCATCACCACGACACCTTCAAACCGTTTGGCGCAGCAGAGACAACGAGCCCAGACCCGGCCGAGTTCGCCGGCATCGTCGGGGCGTCGTTCTCGGTCAGGCCGGCGGGCGGCGGCAGGTTCTTGTTTTCGCCGCGGATCAGCGCCGCCCGGCGCTGCCGATAGAGCGAGCGGATCGTCGCGTAATAATCGAGCGATGTGCGCTCGATATCGGCCAGGGCATCGAGATAGCGCGAGCGCTGATCGATGCCGCTGACCGCGCCCCGCGCAAACGGGATCCAATAGAGGGTGAATGGATTGCCGGTGACCAGCCGGTTCCACGGATCCCCAAACCCCTCGGCGACCTCACCGCCGAGATCGCGCGGGTCGGAGGGCCCGAGCACCGGCAACACCAGATAAGGCCCCGCGGGAATGCCCCACACGCCAAAGGTGATGCCAAGATCCTGCTCGTGATCGGGGATGCCCCAGCGCCCGGCGACATCGACGAGACCGGCCATGCCGAGCGTCGAATTGACCACGAAGCGGACGACGGTGTTCTTGGCGCGGCCGAATTCGCCTTGCAGCGCGTCATTGGCAAAGACCAGCGGCTCGCCGAGATTGTTCAGAAAATCGTGCACCGAGCCGCGCACCGGCCCGGGCAATGCCGCCCGATAGGCCTTGGCGACCGGCACCAGCACGTGGCGGTCGACGACTTGGTTGAACTCAAAAATCTTGCGGTTGGTGTTTTCGAACGGATCATGAAAATCCTCGCCGCCGCTGGCCGTCTGCTGCGGCGACTGGGTGGCGCAGCCCGAGCCAAACAGCGCCAGCAGCAGGAGCGAGCCTGAAACCGCGAGGCGCCGCGAGCGCCCAAGACGCCCCGGGCCGCTCGCAGGTGAAGCCGGAAGGTTGGTTGATCGGGTTCGCATGAGACCGGCGTTTCTCCTTGGACGCGAGATATTTGCGGGAAACCGACGGAACCGGCAAGGGGTCACGGTGCCGCGCGCTCGGCCCGCTCCCATTGTCCGGAGAATTCGCTTGCGGACATAAACATATCTGCATATCTTGCAGCACGCAAACGAGCGGGAAAACCGGGGCGATGGATCACCTTCTGGCAGCACTGCGCGCGGCGGCCGAACCGACCCGGCTGCGCCTGCTGGTGCTGTGCGCGCGCGGCGAACTCACCGTCAGCGAGCTGACGCAGATCCTCGGGCAGAGCCAGCCGCGCGTTTCGCGGCACCTGAAGCTGTTGTGCGAGGCTGGGCTGCTCGACCGTTTCCACGAGGGCAGCTGGGTGTTCTACCGCCTGAGCCAAGCAAGCCCGGCGAGCGCCATGGCGCGCCATCTGGTCGAGGCGTGCGGCGAGGGCGATCCGACGATTGTCCTCGACCTGCAGCGGCTGGCGGCGATCAAGCGCCAGCGCGCCGACCTGGCCAGCGCCTATTTCCGCGAGAACGCGGCGCGGTGGCACCAGATCCGCTCGCTCTATATCGACGAGGCCGAGGTCGAGGCGGCGCTGATCGAGATCATCGCCGCGGCCGACCCGCGCGATCTGCTCGACATCGGCACCGGGACCGGGCGCATGCTCGAAATTCTGGCGCCGCGGGTCGAGCATGCTGTCGGCATCGACCAGTCGCGCGAGATGCTCTCGGTGGCGCGGGTCAATCTCGATCGCGCCGGGCTCGAAAATGGGCGGGTTCGGCGCGGCGACATGTATCAGCTGGCGGTGCCCGACGCCTCCTTCGACGCAGTCGTGGTCCATCAGGTGCTCCACTACGCCGACCGGCCGGCGGCGGTGATCGCCGAGGCGGCGCGCGTGCTGCGCCCGGGCGGGGTTCTGGTGCTGGTCGATTTCGCGCCGCACGACCTCGAGTTTCTGCGCGACGAGCACGCCCACCGCCGACTCGGTTTTGCCGACCCCGAGATCGCCGAATGGTGCCGGGCCGCCGGCCTTGATCCGGGGCCGCCGCGGCCGCTGCCGGGCGACCCGCTGACCGTCGTGATCTGGACCGCGCAGCGCCGTGGCGCGACCGCCAATCCGCGGCAATTGGGGAATTTGCGTGAGGCAGCGCCGACGGCGCTGGTTGAAGGGGATTTGCGCTGATGAGCGAGCATCCGGGCCGGGGCCAATCGCGCGGCCGGCTCGCGGCCGACCCGGTGGTCGATTTCGACGCCGGTCCGCCGCGCGTCTCGTTCGAGTTCTTTCCGCCCAAGACCGCGGAGATGGAGGCGCGCCTATGGGAGGTGATCACGCGTCTCGAGCCGTTGGCGCCGCGCTTTGTTTCGGTCACCTACGGCGCCGGCGGCTCGACTCGCGAGCGCACCCATGCGACGGTCCGCCGCATCCGTCATGAAACCAGGCTCGAGCCGGCGGCGCATCTGACCTGCGTCGCCGCCGCGCGGGCCGAGATCGATGCTGTCGCCGACGATTACTGGCGAGCCGGGATCCGCCACATCGTGGCGCTGCGCGGCGACCCGCCGGCTGGCGGCCAAGCCTATGTCCCGCACCCCGAGGGCTATGCCTATGCCGCCGATCTGGTCGCCGGGCTCAAACGGATCGCCGATTTCGAGATCAGCGTCGCCGCCTATCCCGAGACCCACCCCGAAGCCGCCAGCGCCGAGCGCGATCTCGACAATCTGAAGCGCAAGCTCGACGCCGGCGCCAGCCGGGCGATCACCCAATATTTTTTCGATGTCGACCTCTATCTGCGGTTTCGCGACCGCACCGCGGCCGCCGGGATCGCGGTGCCGCTCGTGCCGGGCATCCTGCCGGTTACCAATTACGCTCAGGTTAAGAAGTTCAGTGCAGCATGCGGGGCTTCGATCCCGGCTTGGATGGAGGGCCATTTCGATGGACTCGACGGCGATCCCGACACCCGACGGCTGGTCGCCACCTCGCTCGCGGCCGAGCAGTGCCGGCGGCTGCACGCCGAGGGGGTGCACGAATTCCACTTTTACACCTTGAACCGCGCCGATCTGATTGTCGCGATCTGTCATCTGCTTGGCGTGCGCGCGCCCCGGCCGGCTGTGGCGGCGGCGTGACACGGAAGCGTTTTGGTTGTCCCCCTCTCCCCCGCGACGCGGCGGAGAGGGGCTTCTCGGCAGGCTATGTCCGACAATGACTCACTTCCTCGATTACCTCGCCGACCGCGTGGTGCTGTGCGACGGCGCGATGGGGACCCAGGTGCAGGCGCGCAACCTCGACATCGAGCGCGATTTTTTGGGCCTGGAGAACTGCACCGAGATCGTCTGCGAGAGCCGCCCCGACCTAATCCGCGAAATCCATCGCGGCTATCTTGCGGCCGGCTGCGACGCGGTGCAGACCAACAGCTTTGGCGGCTCGCCGATCACATTGGGCGAGTTTGGGCTGGCCGACCGCGCGTTCGCGCTTAACTGCTGTGCCGCCGAGATCGCGCGCGAGGCCGTCGCCGAGTTCGCGCATGACGGGCGCACCCGGTTTGTGCTGGGCTCGGTCGGGCCCGGGACCCGGCTGCCCTCGCTCGGCCATGTCGGCTATCAGGAGCTTGAGGATGCGCTCGCGATCCAGTGCGCCGGGCTGATCGATGGCGGGGTCGATGCGATCATCATCGAAACCTGCCAGGACCCGCTGCAGATCAAGGCGGCGGTCAACGGCGCCAGGCGCGCGCGCGAGGATGCGCACAAAGACACCCCGATCCTGGTCCAGGTCACGATCGAAACCACCGGCTCGCTGTTGGTCGGCGCCGACATCGCCGCGGCGGCGACGATCGTCCACGCGCTCGGCGTGCCGATGATCGGGCTCAATTGCGCGACCGGCCCGCGCGAGATGGCCGAGCACGTCAAGTGGCTCGGCGAGAGCTGGCCGGGATACGTTTCGGTCCAGCCCAATGCCGGGCTGCCCGAGCTGGTCGCCGGCCGCGCCCAATATCCGCTCGGCGCCGACGAGCTGGCCCAGTGGCTCGAGCGCTTTGTCGTCGAGGACGGGGTCAACATGATCGGCGGCTGCTGCGGCACCGACGTGCCGCATATCGCCGCTCTCGATGCGATGCTGCGCCGCATCGGCGGCGCCGGTGGCGACGGGCGCCGCCGTCCGGCGCCGCGCCGGCGCAGCCCGGTCTGGGCGCCGTCGGCCGCCTCGCTCTATGGCCAGGTGCCGCTGCGCCAGGAAAACGCGTGGCTGTCGATCGGCGAGCGCTGCAACGCCAACGGCTCGCGCAAATTCCGCCGGCTGCAGGATGAGGGCGACTGGGACGGCTGCGTCGAGATCGGACGCGAGCAGGTCAGGGAAGGCTCGCACACGCTCGATCTATGCACCGCTTTTGTCGGCCGCGACGAGGTCGCCGACATGACCCAGGCGGTGACCCGCATGCGCGGCGCGATCAACGCGCCGCTCGTTATCGACTCGACCGAATACCCGGTGCTCGAGGCGGCGCTGAAGCTCTACGGCGGCAAGCCGATCATCAACTCGATCAATTTCGAGGATGGCGAGGAAGCCGCCGACAAGCGCTTGCGCCTGGCGCGCCGCTTTGGCGCCGCGGTCATCGCCTTGACCATCGACGAGACCGGCATGGCGAAAGAGGTCGAGCACAAGGTGGCGGTCGCCCGCCGGCTCCACGATTTCGCCTGCAACAAGCACGGGCTGCCACCCTCGGACCTGCTGTTCGACCCGCTGACCTTCACGATCTGCACCGGCAACGCCGACGACCGCCGGCTCGGGCTCAACACCTTGGAAGCGATCGAGGCGATCGCCCAGGCGATGCCCGAATGCCAGATCATCCTCGGCCTTTCCAACATTTCGTTCGGGCTGAACCCGGCGGCGCGGCAGATCCTGAACTCGGTCTTTCTCGATCACGCGCTGCGCCGCGGGCTGACCGGGGCGATCGTGCATTTCTCGCGGATCATGCCGCTGCACAAGATCCCGCCGGAGGAAGCGCGGATCGCCGAGGACCTGATTTTCGACCGGCGGCATGACGGCTACGACCCGCTGCACGCCTTTATCGGCTTGTTCGAGAACCGCGCCGCCGAGCAGAGCGAGAAAAAGGCGCGGCCTGAGAAGCTCGAAGACCGGCTCGCTCAGCGCATCGTCGACGGCGACCGCCAGGGTCTCGAAGCCGATCTCGACTTGGCGATGCTGAACTGGAAGCCGCTCGACATCATCAACAACATCCTGCTCGACGGCATGAAAACCGTCGGCGAATTGTTCGGCGCGGGCAAGATGCAGCTGCCTTTCGTGCTGCAATCGGCCGAGACGATGAAAACCGCGGTGCGCTTTCTCGAGCCGCACATGGAGCGGCTGGCGGGCCAGGAGAAAGGCACGGTGGTGCTGGCGACGGTGCGCGGCGACGTGCACGACATCGGCAAGAACCTCGTTGACATCATCCTGACCAACAACGGCTACCGGGTGATCAATCTCGGCATCAAGCAGCCGATCGGCGCGATTCTCGAAGCTGCGGTCGCGTACAAGGCCGACGCCGTCGGCATGTCGGGTCTGCTGGTCAAGTCAACCGTCGTCATGCGCGAGAACCTCGAAGAGATGAGCCGGCAGGGCCTCGACCTGCCGGTCATGCTCGGCGGAGCGGCGCTGACCCGGCGCTATGTCGAGGAGGATTGCGTCAAGGCCTATGCCGCAGGCCGCGTCGCCTATGCGCGCGACGCCTTCGACGGGCTCGGGCTGATGGACAAGATCGTCACCGGCAAGTTCGACGCCCATCTGGGCGAGGTGCGGGCCAGGGGCGAGGGCCGGACGGTCAAGCCGTCGCGCAAGCTCGGGCGCGCCGCCGACCCGCGGCCGATGCGCCCGCTCGATCTCGACGAGATCCGCCTGCGCCGGGCCGAACTGACCCGCGACGTGCCGGTGCCGCCGCCGCCCTTCTGGGGGGCGCGGACAATCGAGCGGATTTCACCGAAAGCGGTGGTGCCCTATCTGAACGAGCGCATGCTCTACCAGTTTCAGTGGGGCTACCGCAAAGACGGCAAGAGCCTCTCGGAATACCGCGAATGGGCGAAAGACGAGCTGCGCCCGATATTGCGGCGCATCCTCGACATCGCAATTCGCGACGAAATCCTGATGCCGCAGGCCGCCTATGGCTACTGGCGCTGCGCCGCCGAGGGCAACGACGTCATTCTGTTCGCCGATGACGGCCGGCGCGAAGTCGCCCGCTTCTCGTTCCCGCGCCAGAACCGGCAAGGCGGGCTGTGCATCGCCGATTTCTTTCGCGATGTGGACGCGGGCGAGCGCGACGTGATCGGTCTGCAGGTGGTGACGATGGGCCGGCGCGCCTCCGAGGCGACGCGCGAATGGTTCGCCCAGAACCGCTACCAGGATTACTTGTACTTGCACGGGCTGACCGTCGAGATGGCCGAGGCGCTGGCCGAATACCTGCACCGGCGCATCCGCGGCGAGCTCGGCTTTGCCGCCGAGGAGGCGCGCGACGCGCAGGCGATGCTGGCTCAGGGCTATCGCGGCAGCCGCTATTCGTTCGGCTATCCGGCCTGTCCCAACCTCGCCGACCAGAAGCAGCTTCTCGAATTGCTGCGCGCCGAGGCGATCGGCATCACCCTCTCCGAAGAAGACCAGCTCGACCCCGAGCAGTCGACCTCGGCGATCGTCGTCCACCACCCGCAAGCCAAGTATTTCTCGGTGTGAGGCGGTTGCGCCACGGTGCGCCGGCCGCGGGATACCTGGCCGCGGCTCCGGGAAACCAGCGACCCGGGCTAACCTCGAACCACCACAGGGTCGGCACTATGGCGGCGTCAACGCGCAAGCGCTCGTGAGCGGCAACTGCGCTTGGGTGAACTTCGTCAAACGCCCAGGCGAGGGCGATCGATGCGTCAGCCACAAAAGGCATCAATATTTGTGCCCCTCGTGGCGCAGCGAGAGCAGCTCTTCAATAGAGATATGGCCGACTTCTTTGCCCAATCGCTTCAAATCGTCGATCGCATCATCGATCTCCCGCCGCCGGTGGGCCTCGGGGACGATCCGCGCGATTGCGCGCCCATGCCGGGTGACGATGATCGTCTCGCCACGCTCGACCTCGTCGAGCAGGCGGGAAAGATGCGTCTTGGCATCGGAGGCTTGAACTTCGCGCGCCATCGCGATGTCCGATTGGTCGATATGACTAGTCAACTTAGCCTGACGCCCGGCGACATCAATCTCTCCCGAGCTGGCTTTAGTTTTTGGCCGACCCCGGAACGGCGCAACCCAGCTGAGCCGCGACGAGCATGACCGGCGAGCCTGCCGGGTTGCGCCGAGGGCTGCGATATGCTCCTCTGGGTCGTGTCGCAGCTGTCCAGCTACCCAGGCCGAGGGCCGTTCGCGCGTGCTGCCCTGATGCTGCTGTTGGCTGTCGCCTCCGGGTGCACCGCGGTGCCGCCGCCGCAAGCGCAAAACCGGTTGATCGGGACCTGGGCCGATCCCGACAACGACACGATCACGATTCGCCAAGACACCGTCGTCCAGAACCAGCGCGACGGTCGCAGCATCGCGCTCGGCAGCGGAGCCTGCGACGGCGCCTTCAGCTTTGCTTACGCCACCTGGAGCCGCAGCGTGCTGACCGGGCTGTTGCCGCGCCAGCCCGGACTCGACAAGAATTTATCCGATATGCTGGTAGCGCCAACCTATCCCGTTGCCGTGCTGCATTGCGGCCAGGGCGACCAGACCTATGTCCTGCTCAATGATCGGCAGCTGGTAGCGATCTATCGCGACGGCGATGTCGGAGCCATCGAGCGTCTGGCGCGGCGTTGATTTGTGTTATATTTAGGGCCCGATTGACAAACGAGAGCTGACGGGAGACAGGGGTGACGCGGGCTGGGCGGCGGTTGTTCTATCCCGCGCTGATCAGCGTCGGGATCGGAATGCTTGCTTCCTGCGCCGAAATCCTGCCACCGCCCCCGCTGCGCACCATCGCGGCTGTGCGCCGGCCGCCGCCTCCGCCGCCGGCCTCGGTCCCGCGGCGCCGGACCGCGTTTCCGGTGCCGGCCCGCAAGCCTGTCCCGCCATCGCCCGACGAGGGAGCGCCCGCCGACACGGCGTCCAGCATGGCGATGGCCGAGCCTGCAGCCCCCGAGCCCGGGCCTGGCGAGGCGGCGCACACCCCGGAGCCCGCGACGGCGCCGCGAACCAGCCAGCTGGTCGGCCTCGACGAGCCGGCGGCGGCGCAGCTGCTCGGAGCTGCGACCGAACAATCCGCCCAACCCCCAGCCACGGTGTGGCGCTACCGCAACGCCACCTGCGAGCTCGACCTGTTCTTTTACCTCGATCTGCGCAGCGGTAAGATGCGGGCGTTGCACTATAAGTTCAAAGGCGACGCCGCCAATCCGGACGGCCAGCAGGATTGTCTGCGATCTCTGGTCGTCGCCCGTGGGAGCGAGGGCCGATTTTAACGATGCCGCACCTGCTTCTCGTCGATGACGACGATCTGTTCCGTGAATCGCTCGGCCTCAACCTGATCGATGAGGGCTACGAGGTCACCCCTTTCGACAATGGCCGCGACGCGCTGGCCTATCTCGAGCAGGGCGGCGGCGCCGACGCGATGCTGCTCGACTGGCGCATGCCGCAGCTGACCGGCATCGAGGTGCTGCGCCGCATGCGCGGGCGCGGGATCGCCATTCCGGTGATCTTTCTGACCGCGCTGTCCGACGACATCTACGAAGAGGCGGCGCTCGCCGGCGGTGCGGTCGATTTCATCGACAAGGCGCGCCGCCTGCCGATCCTGGTCAAGCGCCTACAGCTGATCACCGAAGGCGCTCGACCGGCCGCCGAATTCGAGCCGCCGCGTCCGGACGCGCTGCGGCTCGGGCCGCTGGAGCTGCGCTTTGACACCAACCGCGCGCAGTGGGCGGGCCGCATTGTCGAGCTGACCCTGACCGAGTTCAGGATCCTGGCGCTCCTCGCCGAGAACGCTGGCCATGACGTTGGCTATCGCGACATCTATGATCTCGTTCACGGCAAGGACTTCGTCGCCGGTCACGGGGCAGAGGGGTACCGTGCCAATGTCCGTACCTTCATCAAGCGTATCCGCAAGAAGTTCCGCGACTGTGACCCCGATTTCGACCTCATCCATAATTACGCCGGTTTTGGATACCGCTGGACCGCGCAGAAATAGGCCGCGGCGCGCTCTGCGATGGGCCTGGGCCTGGTCGCTGTCGGTAAAGACCGGTCTGCTGGCGATCATCTTCCTGTTGGTCCCGGCGTTTCTCTACATCGAGTTCAGCGCCGCCTATGAGGAGAGCCAGGAGCTGCTGCTGCGCAGCGTGCGCGAAGAAGGGCGGGTGATCAGCCAATCGCTGCTCCCATTGCTGCGAAGCGCCGATGTCGGCTCGCTGCCCGGGCTTGGCCCAACCCTCGCCCGTTTCGCCGGCGAGGTGACGACGATCAAGCTGCTGCTGGCGCCCTCCGGTGCCGGCGGCGGGTTTTACTACGTGGCCTCATGGCCGACCGTCGAGCCGGCCAACTTGCAGGCCGAACGCGACATGCTGGCACAACAGGGCGTGCTTGCGCGGCTCGCCCAGAACTGCCGCGGCGAAATGCCGTTTTCGCTGATTTATCATCGCCCCACCGGCGGCGCCGAGATCGTGACCGCGGTGACCCCGCTGGCGACCGCGGCGGGGTGCTGGGCGGTGGTCTCCTCGTTCTCGCAAGCAGCGTTCCCCGGCGCCCATTTCGGCCAGCCCTATTGGGCGACGCCGCCGGTGCGGATTGCCGCGGTGATCTATCTGGCGATGGCCGCGATCACGTTTTCGACGCTGTTCAGCGTGCGCGCCGGGCTGCGCCGCTTTGCCCGGCGGGCACGGCGGATTCGCGACCAGGGGCCCGACGCCGGCTCGTTCGGCGCCCGCGCCGATGTGCCGGAGCTCGCCGAGGTCGCGGCCGAATTCGACCGCATGGTCGACGCGCTGCACCGCTCAGCCGCCGAAATCCGACAGACGGCGGAGGACAACGCCCACGCTTTCAAGACCCCGATCGCGGTGATCCGCCAGTCGCTCGAGCCGCTGCGGCGTGTTCTGAGCGAGGACAACATCCGCGCTTTGCGGGCGGTCGGCGTCGTCGAGCATGCGCTCGACCGGCTCGATGCGCTGGTCGCCTCGGCGCGCGAGCTCGACGAGGCCGCCGCCGATCTGATCGACGAGCCGCTGGTGCCGGTCGATCTCGGACGGGTGATCGGCCGGATGATCCAAACCCGGTCGGCGATCCTCGACGAGCACGATGTTACCATCGTGCTGGCCAGCCGCGACCTGACGATCACCGCGGACCTGCTGCCCGGCCTCTATGTTCTTGGCAGCGAAGCTATGATCGAGACGGTGCTCGACAATCTGATCGACAACGCGGTGTCGTTTTCGCCGCCGGGCGGCGAAATCCTGGTGCATCTGAGCCATGACGGCCGCTTTGCCCATCTGACCGTTTCCGATCGCGGGCCGGGTGTGCCGGAAGCGCAGATCGAGCGGATTTTTGAGCGGTATTATTCCGAGCGGCGGGCCGATGCCGGCGACGAGACGCCCGGGAGCTATTTTGGCATCGGGCTGTGGATCGCCCGGCGCAATGTCGAAGCGATGGGCGGGCTGATCGCCGCTGAGAATCGCCGGCCGCGCGGGCTGACGGTGCATATCCGACTGCCGCTGGCGCCCGGGCGCGGCTGAGCAGGGTTTTCGCCAGTGGAACCGCGGCTCAAAACCGGCCTTTGGATCAAGGCGCTCGTCCGCCGCTGCGATCTCGCCGCGGTTGCGGTCGCGGTCGTCGCTCGCGGCGACGGCGATGCCGGCGCAGTCCTGATCAAGCTCAACGGCCGCGACGACGGTTGCGCGGTGCTGGCGCAGGCGCGCGGCCCGGATGGCGAGCTCCTATGGATGCGCGCCACCGGCGCTGCCGCGGTCGCCGAAGCCGATGCCGATGCCTATATTTCGCGCCAGCGCCGGCGCGACCCGGATCTGTGGGTGGTTGAGATTGAGAGCGGCTCGCCCGCGAGCATTCTTGACGGCACGGTCGTTTGAGCGGCGTTTACGTCGAGCGCAGATCACAAAGCAGAGCACGGGAATGGGGTTCAGCATCCTGATCGTCGACGACGAGCCCGATGTGGCCGACCTGTTTCGCCAGCGCTTTCGCCGCGAGGCGCGCCGGGGCGAATACATCCTCTACTTCGCCACCTCGGGCGAGGAAGCGCTGCGCCGCCTCGACGAGATCGGCGCGGAGCTGATCGTCATCCTGTCCGACATCAACATGCCCGGGATGGACGGGCTCGCCCTGCTGGGCGAGATCAAGCAGCGCCGTCCCGAGCTGCCAGTCGTGATGGTGACCGCTTATGGCGACGAACGGCGCATGCGGCGGGCCGACGAGCTTGGCGCCGCCGCCTTTCTCGCCAAGCCGGTCGATTTCGACGAGCTGAAGCGCCGCCTGGCCGAGCTCGCGGCGCAGCGTCCGGGAGCGTGACCGTGTCGGCATGGCGGCAGCAACAGGGGTTCGGCCGGGCTGGCTGCGTCGCGCGGAGGCAGCGAGCGGCGTTGCGCGCCGCGGCCGCGGGGCCTGAGCAGATGCCGGGGACAGAACGGCGCAAAGGCTCGCCGGTGGCGGCCTTGGCGCTGCTCGGTCTGCTCGCCGCCGGGATGACGGCACCCCGCGCTTGCGCCGACAGCGCGACGCATGACAAAGACGCCGCCATCGCCCAGAGCCTGGCCGAGATGCTGCGCGACGCGCGAACCGTCATCTCCAACAATGAGGACCTGATCAACAACCCGGATATCGGCGACAAGCATCTCGGCGGGCGCAAGGTGTTGAGCGACGCCGAGGCGCTGTATCGAAAGGACACCGCCTCCGACCCCATGGCGATCGATCCGGCCTCTTATCACGGCCGGCTGATGCGCGCGATGATGAGCGCCATCGTCCAGGTGACCGATGAAAACCAGGTGACGATCAACGAGAAGGGAACCGGGTTTAAGGGGTTTATCCCGGCGGTGTTCGGCCGTCTGGTCAGCGAAACGTTCAACGACCTGGCTAAGGGCGAGGCCGAGATCAAAGTAACCGCGCCGACCGATCTCGTCCGCAACCGCAAGGCGCTGCCCGACGCCTGGGAGAGGATGGTCATCAAAACCAAGCTGCTCAACCCCGGCTGGCCGCGCGGGCAACCCTATTCGGCCACTGTCGCGATCGACGGGAAGCCAGCTTATCGGTTCGCCGTTCCCGAATATTACACTGCGTCCTGTCTCACCTGCCACGGGACGCCAAAGGGGGCGCTCGACATCACCGGCTATCCGAAGGAGGGGCGAAAGCTCGGCGACCTCGGCGGTGTCATGAGCATCACCCTGTTTCGCTGAAGCGCCGGCATGGCACCAGCCCAATGATGGCCCGGCTGACGATCCGGACCCGGCTGATCCTGCTGTCGGGCGTGCTGCTGCTCGCCCTGATCGGTACAAATTCCTATCTGAACCATAAGCTTACCGAGAACTCGGCGAGAATGGTCGAGTCGGCTCGGCTGCTCGGGGTCATCGAGGAGGCGAACAGAGCCCAAATCGCCTTTGGCGAGATGCGCTACTGGATGACCGATCTCGCCGTCAGCATGCTGATGCTGTCGCAGCACAACGCCACCGATGCTGCGAACAGCATGGAGTACGATCTCGAACGGCTGGCGCAGCATCACCCACGCGCCGTCGCCGCGGTGCGCCGCGAGCTGGGGCAATATCATCAGCTCGCGCTCAAGGCGGTCGACGAATACACCGCCGGCCACCGGGTGATCGGCAACTCGCTGTTGGCGCAGGCGAGCCAGCATAGCGTCGCGGTCGACCGGCTGCTCTCGGCGATCGTCGCCGAGCAGACCCGCGAAGCGGTTGCCGCGCGCGAGCGCGTCGTCTTGGGGGCGGCGGCGGCCAAGCGGGTGTCGCGCATCGTGGTCTCGATCGCCGTGCTCGTCGGCGCCCTGTTGACATTCCTGGTGCTGCGCTCGATCGCGGTTCCGCTGCGCCGGTTGGTGCTGGCGATGCGCGGCCTCAATACCGGCGATCTGACCGTGAAGATCCCCGCCGCGGGGCCGGACGAGATTGGTGCTATGGCGCGCACCCTCGCCGCCTTTCGCGACACCCTCGAAGAGCTGCGCCGGACCTTGGCGCAGCTGGAGGCGCTGCGCGGGGTCGGGCGCGCGGTCGGCTCGACCCTCGATCTCGAAGCGGTGCTCGGGCTGATCGTCGCCCGCGCGGTGGAGTTCTCGCAGGCCCGCGCCGGCATGGTCTACGAATACGACGAGACCGCCCGTGAATTTCACTTCAGGATGAGCTATGGCGCCGAAGAGGAGCTGGCCGAGCGCCTCAAGGCTCAGCCGATCCGGTTCGGCGAGGGCGCTGTGGGACGGGCGGCGCTGAGCACCGCCCCGGCGCAGATCGCCGATTTGCGCGATCCGCAGGGCATCGGCGTCCCGATCTTGGCGAATATCCTGGTCGAGCTAGGCTACCGCTCGCTGCTCGCCGCACCGTTGATGCATGAAGAGGCCATTCTCGGCGGGCTGATCGTGGTGCGCCGCGAGGTCGGCCGCTTTTCGGATGAGATCGTGCAGCTGGTCGAGGCCTTCGCGATCCAGTCGGCGCTCGCCGTGCGCAACGCCAAGCTGTTCGAAGAGCAGCGTCAGCGCGAACGCGACTTGCGCGCCGCTCATGACCAGCTGAAGGCCGCGCAGGCGAATTTGATCCAGGCGGAAAAGATGGCTTCTCTCGGGCAGCTGACCGCCGGCATCGCCCACGAGATCAAGAACCCGCTCAATTTCGTCAACAATTTCGCCGAGCTGTCGCATGAGCTGCTGGGCGAGCTGAAGGAGGTTGTCGCCTCGCCCGCCGACCCGCGCAGCGCGGAGGACCGCGACGAGCTGATGGCCACGCTTGATGCCAATCTGGAAAAGATCGCCGAGCATGGCCGGCGCGCCGACGGGATCGTCAAGAGCATGCTGCTGCATTCGCGCGGCGACAGTGGCGAGCGCCGGCAGAGCGACCTCAACGCGCTGGTCGAGGAGGCGCTCAACCTCGCCTTTCACGGCGCCCGCGCCCAGGACCAGAGCTTTAATGTGACCCTCGAGCGCGACCTCGACCCCGGTCTTGGCCCGCTCGAAACCGTGCCGCAGGATCTCACCCGGGTGTTTTTGAACCTGTTCGCCAATGCGTTCTATGCGGTCAACAAACGCCGGCGCGAGGGCGGCAACCCGGCCTTCACCCCGGTGGTCAAGGTAACCAGCCGCCTCCGCGGCGAGATGGCCGAGGTGCGCGTGCGCGACAACGGCACCGGCATGCCTGCCGAGGTGCGCGACAAGGCGTTCACCCCGTTCTTTACCACCAAGCCGACCGGTGAGGGCACTGGGCTCGGCCTGTCGATCAGCTACGACATCGTGGTCCAGGAGCATGGCGGCACGATTGCCGTCGACAGCGAGCCGGGCCGGTTCACCGAATTCACCATTCGTCTACCGCGCCACCCGGTTGCCGCCCTCCCCGCCAGAACCGGGGCGCCGGCATGACCGAGCCCGCCCGACCGGGTCACCCCGACATCGAGATCATCTCCGCATCCACGGCGTTCGAGCGCTTTTTGCGGATGGAGGTCATCTGCTTCCGCCATCGCCTGTTTGGCGGCGAATGGAGCGCGCCCGTTACCCATGACGTGTTGCGGCGCGGCGCGGCCGTGGCGGTCGTGCTGTACGACCCCGATCGCGACCGTGTCGTGCTGGTCGAGCAGCTCCGGATGCCGGCATTGCTTGCCGGAGCCTCGCCCTGGCAGGTCGAGATCGTCGCTGGCCTGGTTGGCGCCGGCGAGGCGCCGAATGAAGTCGCGATCCGCGAGACGCGCGAGGAAGCCGGCCTTGCGCTTGCGGGCGAGCTGGTCCCGATCCAGCGCTATCTGCCCTCGCCGGGCGACTCGGACGAGAGCGTGATGCTGTTCTGCGCCCGCGTCGATGCGTCGGCCGCCGGCGGGGTGCACGGCCTGCCCGAAGAGGGCGAGGACATCCGCGTCGTGGTCAAGAGCGTGGCCGAGGTCGAAGCGATGCTCGACGCCGGCGCCGTCGAGAACGGCCACACCCTGGTCGCCCTCTACTGGCTGTTGCGCCACCGCGAACGCCTGCGCCGGTTATGGGGCGCCGCACCCGCGCCTCCCCCTCACCCCGCCCCTCTCCCCACCGGACCGGGAAGGCAGCGGCGGCTCAACGAAAGCAGCTGTGCGGGTCAAGGGTGATGCAGCAGCACGCCGAGTATGGCAATGGTAGCTGCGGCATTGACGCCGGCCGCCCAGGTGAGGACGCCGAACCTCACTTTCACTTCGGAGCGGAACGCAGCCAGGCCGGCGTCGAGCCGATCGAGCCGAGCGTCGAGCGAGGCAAGGCGCCTCTCATAATCCGCCAGCTCCTCGGCTGCTTCCCGAGCCTTGTCGTCAGAGGCCCCTGCGCTCAACAGCGCATCGTAGGTCTTGGAGAGCATCAATGGCATGTCGTTCCTCGGGGAATAGCCGACCAGGCGCCAAAAATTTTCATCGCCAGACAAATTGCTTGAAGTGCTTGGACAGCGCCAGCCCTTGGCTCTGGTATGACGAACCGATGGCGCGGCCGTAGAGCTTGTCGGGTCGGGCGATCAGCCGCTCGTAGACGAGGCGCCCCACGATCTGCCCGTGCTCGATCACGAACGGCACCTCGTGCGCCCGCACTTCAAGGACTGCGCGGCTGCCTTCGCCGCCAGTCTCGGCCATTCCGAAGCCGGGATCAAAGAAGCCCGCATAATGAACCCGAAATTCGCCGACCAGAGTGTCGTACGCGAGCATTTCTGCCGCCTGGTCAGTCGGTATCGCCACCGATTCGCGTGATGCCAGAATATAGAAATCTTCAGGGCCCAGAATAATTCCGCGATCGCCAGTCGCGTAAACCGGATCCCAAAAGTCTTCTACTTTGTAATGGTTGAATTTATCGACGTCGATCACTGGCGTATGCTTTCTCGCCTTATACCCTACAAAACCCTTCTGGAGAGTTCCGCTGACATCGACGGTAACTGCCAGCCCGCCCTCGATCAATTCCTGACCGATCGGGGACCCCGGCGGAACGATGCTGAAGCCGACCTCCTCATGCAGTCGGCGCAACGCGGCGTTGCTCGAAGTCGGCCGCCCTCGTCGAACCCGAAGCTGCACCAGGCGCGAGCCGTTTCGCACCAGAATGCTGAATGAGCGGGGTGATAACTCCGCGTAAAGGGGGCCGGAATAGTTGGACTTTATGCTGTCGAACTCTGTCGCGTAATCGGTAATGACCCGGGCGAAGATGTTCAAGCGACCGGTAGAGCTCTTTGGATTAGCGGATCCCGAGGTGCGATACCGCAGCGCGACGTGTTCGAGCAGCGGCACAATGTAAACACAGTCCTTTTCGAGGACCGCACCCTCTCGCAAATCGAGGGTATGAAGCTTCAAATCGTCGAGTTTGTGAGCCACCGTGCGATCGGGACCTGGAAGAAAGCTCGCGCGGACCCGATGGGCGACGTTTCCAAGACGCAGATCGAGGCTCGCAGGCTGGATCTGATCGGCCGTAATCGGGTCGAGCGACTGGATCTCGTGCGTGCGCTCGATTGCGTCGCGCAACAGTTGATACGGCAATATTCCGGTCGCGTGCTCGAGCTCCTTCGGCTCCGGCGGCGGAAACAGCTCCCCTGTCGAAGCCTCGGGTGCCCCCGGCGCGAACAGCACGCCCGTCGATCCTTCGCTCATGCGCAGCGACTCGCTCCCTTCGAATTCCGGGGTTGTTTTAGGACAACGTCGCGGCTCGGCAAACCGCAGCGCTGTTGCGTCGGCGAGCCTCGGGTCCGATAGTCCCTGCCAAGCGTGCGGCGGATGGAGAACGGCATGCAGATCCGCGACGGCTTTGTCGGCACGATCGGCAACACGCCGCTGATCAAACTGCGGCGAGCCTCGGAGGAGACCGGCTGCACGATCCTCGGCAAGGCCGAGTTTCTCAACCCTGGCGGCTCGGTCAAGGACCGGGCGGCGCTCTACATCATCAAGGACGCCGAGGAGCGTGGCCTGCTGCGGCCGGGCGGGGTCATCGTCGAGGGCACCGCCGGCAACACCGGGATCGGCTTGGCGCTGGTCGGCAACGCGCGCGGCTACCGCACGGTCATCGTCATGCCGGAAACCCAGAGCCAGGAAAAGAAGGACATGCTGGCGCTGTGCGGCGCCGATTTGCGGCTGGTGCCGGCGGTGCCTTTTGCTAACCCGATGCACTATGCGCGGTATTCGGGGCGCCTTGCCGAAGAGATCGCGGCCGCCGAGCCGAACGGGGCGATCTGGGCCAACCAATTCGACAACCTCGCCAACCGGCGCGGCCATTACGAGACGACCGGCCCCGAAATCTGGAATGAGACAGAGGGCAAGGTCGACGGCTTCACCTGCTCGGTCGGCACCGGCGGCACCTTGTCGGGCGTCGGCATCGCGCTCAAAGAGCGCAACCCCAAGGTCCAGGTCTACCTGTCCGACTGCATGGGCTCGGGGATCTACAGCTGGTACGCTCGCGGCGAGTTCAAGCCGGAAGGCAGCTCGATTACCGAGGGCATCGGCAACAATCATGAAACCGGCAACCTCGCCGGCTTTGCGCCGGACGGGCAGTTTCAGATCGCCGACGCCGAGATGCTGCCGATCCTGTTCGACCTGGTGCAGGAGGAAGGGCTGGTGCTCGGCGGCTCGACCGGGATCAATGTCTGCGGCGCGATCCGCCTGGCGCGGCTCATGGGGCCGGGCCACACGGTCATCACGATCCTCGCCGATTCCGGCACGCGATATCAGTCGAAGCTGTTCAACCCCGCTTTTCTGAGGGAGAAGAACCTGCCGGTGCCAGCGTGGCTCTGAACGTCAATTTTCCTCCAACCTATCCCGGCGGAAGGCCGGGCCCCATCTTTCGGCCGGGTTGACGTATTCGGTCTATCTGCTCGCCAGCAAGCTCTATGGAACCCTCTACGTCGGGGTGACATCCGACTTGCCACAGCGGGTTTCGGAGCACAAAGGCAAGCTGGTGCGCGGTTTCACCGCGAAATATCGGGTCGAGCGCCTGGTCTGGTTTGAAATGCACGAGGAGCATGCTTCAGCGCTGCAGCGTGAAAAGCGGGTCAAGGGATGGAAGCGCGATTGGAGAATCAACCTGATCGAGCGAGGCAACCCGCATTGGCTCGACTTGTCGAATGATCTACCAGCTTGACCCGAAGGGTTCGTGCGTTGATCTGAATGGGTCCCGGCCGTCGCCGGGATGGACGAGATTGGGATGGGGGATGGCCAGATGACTGAGCTTTTGTTTCGTGAGGATGGCTATCGGCGCTGCTGCGAAGCGCGGGTCGTCGCCGCCGACCCGAGCGGCATAAGGCTCGACCGCACCGTGTTTTATCCGGCCGGCGGCGGCCAGCCGGGCGATGCCGGCGTGCTGCGGCTGCCCTCGGGGGAGACGGTCGCGATCATCGATACGGTCAAGGGCGAGGCGCCGGACGAGGTGATCCACCTGCCGGTGGCGGGCGCGACATTGCCCGAGCCCAGGGCAGAGCTCAGCGCTGAGATCGATTGGCCGCGGCGCCACCGGCTGATGCGCATGCATACCTGCCTGCATCTGTTGTGCAGCATCGTCCCCGGCGCCGTCACCGGCGGCCAGGTCGCCGATGGCAGGGGCCGGCTCGATTTCGACGTGCCCGGTTCGAGCCTCGACAAGGCGGCGATCGCGGAGAGGCTCAACGCGCTGATCGCCGCCGGCCATCCGGTCGAGCCGCGCTGGATCAGCGACGAGGCCCTGGCCGCGCAGCCCGAGCTCGTCCGCACGATGTCGGTCAAGCCGCCGACCGGGGCGGGCCAAGTGCGGCTGATAGAAGTTGCCGGGGTCGATCTGCAGCCTTGCGGCGGCACCCACATTCGCAACACCGCGGAGATCGGCCCGGTCGTCGTCGCCAAAATCGAAAACAAGGGGCGGCAGAACCGCCGTATCATCATTGCCTTCGCCGACTAGACAAGGGGGGACTTGCGATGCCCTTTGCCCATCCCGAAGCGCTGGTCGGCACCGAATGGTTGGCCGCCCATCTCCATGACCCGCATGTGCGGGTGCTCGACTCGTCGTTCAAGCTGCCGGGCATCCTGCCGACCGCGCGGGCGGATTACGAGCGCGAGCACATCCCCGGTGCTGTGTTTTTCGACATCGACGAGGTCGCCGAGCCCGGCACCGCCCTGCCGCACATGATCCCGCAGGCCGAGCTCTTCGCGCGAAAGATCGGCGCGCTCGGCGTCGGCGACGACGACCGGGTGGTGGTCTATGACAGCCACGGGCTCAGCTCGGCCGGGCGGGCCTGGTGGATGCTGCGGCTCTTCGGCCATCGCGACGTGGCGCTGCTCGATGGCGGGCTGCCGAAATGGAAGGCGGAGGGAAGGCCGCTCGACGCCGCGATCCCCACTCCGCCGCCGCGGCATTTCACGGCGCGGCTCGATCCAGCGCTGGTCCGCGACAAGGCCGCGCTCCTCGCCGATCTCGCGGCCCGGCGCGAGCAGGTCGTCGATGCGCGCGCTGCCGGCCGCTTCGACGGAACCACACCCGAGAGCCGGCCCGGCCTGCGCAGCGGGCATATCCCTGGAAGCCGAAACGTCTCTTATGAGCAGGTAACCGACCCGGCGACCCACCGGCTGCGCGGCGCCGACGAATTGACCCGGTTGTTCCAGATGGCCGGGGTTGCCCTCGACCGGCCGATCGTGACCAGCTGCGGCTCGGGCGTCACCGCCTGCGCTCTGGCCTTTGCCCTGCATCTGATCGGCCACCCCGGTGCCGCCGTGTACGACGGAAGCTGGTCGGAATGGGGGCTGCCCGGCGACACCCCGGTCGAAACCGGCCGGGCAAAGGCGTGAGCCCCGTGCTGCACGACACCATCACCTACCTCGAAATGCTGGCGCGCCCGTCCTCGGGGCGAGCACCAATTCCGGCGGGCAAGCTCGCGCTGATGCGGGCCGAGAACTGCACGGTCTCATTCTACCGCTATATTTACGATGCGGTCGGCGAGCCTTGGCTGTGGTTCGAGCGCCGGCTTTACGGAGACGCGGCCTTGGCCCAGCTGATCGCCAAGCCGACCATCGAGATTTTTGTGCTGTATGTCGGCGGCGTGCCGGCCGGCTTCTTCGAGCTCGACACCGCCGAGCGCCGCGAAACCAAGCTGTGCTATTTCGGGCTCGTGCCCGATTTCATCGGCCGCGGCTATGGCGCCTACATGCTGCAGGCGGCGATCGACCGGGCTTGGACCGCGCGGCCGATCGACCGCTTCTGGCTGCACACCTCGACCTACGACCACCCGCACGCGTTGCAGGTCTATCAACGCGCCGGCTTTAGCGTCTATGCCCGCCGCCCGGTGTCGTTCGAGGACCCGCGGCTGCACGGCATCCTGCCGCGCACCCTGCGCCATCGCCTGCTGCCAACGCTGGGCGAGAGCTAGCCACAGCAACCCAAAAGGGGTAATCTTGCGGCGTGCGCTCCGAGGGGGGAGCTTGCGATGAGCAATCTTGGCGAACCGCCAGTCGTTGCCCAGGCCGTGGCGCGGCGCGCGGGTCACCGCGTCTCGGTCATTTGGATCATCCCGCTGGTGGCGGTGGCGATCGGGGCTTGGCTCGCCTGGGATACCTGGTCGAAGCAGGGGCCGACGATCACGGTCACCTTCGACAATGCCGAGGGCCTGCAGGCCGGGCAGTCTCAGCTCAAGTTCAAGGACATCACCTTCGGCACGGTCAAGAGCCTCGGGCTTTCGCCCGACCACAGCCACGTCGTGGTGACGATCGCGACGACCCGGCAGGCCGAACCGCTCTTGACCCACAAGACCGTGTTCTGGGTGGTCAAGCCGCGCCTTTTCGCCGGCGCCATCTCCGGCCTGCAAACCCTGTTCTCGGGCAGCTATATCGGCATGCTGCCAGGTGCCGAACCGGGCAAGGTGCAGCGAAAGTTCACCGGGCGCGAGGACCCGCCGATCCTTCAGGCGCACGTCCCGGGCCGCATCTTTTACCTGAAGGCGAGCCGCCTCGGCTCGATCTCGCTCGGATCGCCGATCTTTTACCGGGGCCTCGGCGTTGGCGAAGTGCTCGGCTGGGATATCGGCGACATGGCCGAGTACGTGACGATCCACGCTTTTGTCCGTGCGCCATACGATACTTACGTCCATGACAATACGCGATTCTGGAATGCCTCGGGGCTGTCGGTCAAGCTCGCCGGGACCGGGCTGAAGGTCGAGGTCGAGTCGCTGCGCGCAGTGCTGCTCGGCGGCATCGCCTTCGCCACCCCGCAATCGGAAAACCACGTCGTGGTCGCGAGCCGCGAAGACCATGTTTTCCCGTTATTCGCCGACGCGGACACCGCGGAAGCCGCCTCCTACACCACCAAGATCCCGGTCGTATCGTATTTTCCGGGCTCGGTCAGCGGTCTCGGGCCTGGCTCGCCGGTTACGATCCACGGCCTTGTCGTCGGCCACGTCACCGACGTGCGGCTGGTCTACGACAAAGAGAAGGACGCGGTGCTGGCGCCGGTGCGCTTTGAGGTCGAGCCCGAGCGCGTCCTCGGGGTCGGGGTCAGGGTGTTCAAGAACCCGGCCGAGGGTGTCGCCGCACTGCTGCAGAAGGGATTGCGGGCGACCGTGCAGAGCGCCAGCCTGATCACCGGCCAGCAGCAGGTGGCGCTCGATTTTTTGCCGAACGCGCCGCCGGTCAAAGTTGCTAGCGAGGACGGCTATTTCGTGCTGCCGACCGCACCCGGCGGCGGGTTCGCCGGGTTGCAGGCCTCGGCAAACGATCTCTTGGACAAGGTCAATGCCATCCCGTTCGACCAGATCGGCAAAAATCTCGACGGCATCCTGAAATCGGTCAACGACCTCGCCAGCGGCCCGCAGATGCGCGATGCGCTGAGCAAGCTCGCGGCGACGCTGGCCACCGCCGACGCGTTCACCCAGAACCTCAACCGCGGCACCGCCCCGGCCTTCAAGCAATTGCCGCAAATGGCGGCCCAGCTGCAAAAGACGGTCAACAACGCCAACAAGCTCTTGGTGTCGCTCGACAGCGGCTATGGCAACAACACCCGGTTCAACCGCGACATGGAACGGCTTCTGGCGCAGACCAACGATGCGGTCGCCTCGATCCGGGCGCTGGCCGATCTCTTGGCGCGCCACCCGGAGGCGCTGATCAAGGGGCGGCCCGGCGGAGGCGTCGAATGAGCCGCTGGCTGCGTCCCCTCCGCCTCGCCGCGCTGGCGCTCGCCGCGGGGCTGGCCGCCTGCTCGTCGCCCGATCCGACGCTCTACACCTTGGCCGCCGCCCCCGGCGCGGTGTATCGCGGCGGACCGAGGGTCGTGCTGCTGCAGCCGGTCGCGATCGCGCGCTACCTCGAACGCTCGCAGGTCGTCCGCTCGTCCGAAGACTACCGGCTCGCGGTGATGGAGAACGATTGGTGGGGCGAGCCGCTCGGTGCGATGCTGAACCGGGTGCTGGTCGAGGAGCTCGGGCAGCGTCTGCCAGGCAGCACCGTGATCGCCGATAATGGTGCGGTTTCAGCCGAGCCCGACGCCACGGTCGAGCTCAACATTCAGCGGCTCGACGAGGACGCGGCCGGCAACGTCGTGCTGCAAGCCCAGGCCGCGGTGCGCTTTGCCGGGCAAAGCCGGCCTGTCCTGCGCAGCTTTCGCCTGACGGTGCCGCCGAGGGGAACGGGCGTTTCCGGCGAGGTCGCGGCGATCAGCGCCGCGGTCGGCCGTCTCGCCGACGGCATAGCACCAATGCTGAGCGCCGGGGCCGCCGCCGGGTGAACTGGCCGCGGGCACGTTCCTCGGGCGAGCAGCCGGAGACCCTGCCGCAGCTGCGCGAATGCCCGTGCTGCGGGCTGTTGCAGATGGTGCCGGCGCTGATCCCCGGCATGAGCGCGCAATGCGCGCGCTGCCCGACGATCCTGCGCCGCGCCAGCGCCCATCGCCTCGATCACATTATCGCCCTTGCCACGGCGGCGCTGGTGCTGCTGGCCGTGATGTGCACCAGCGCGTTGATGAGCGTCGAGACCTTCGGCATTCGCCACGTCGCCAACCTGTTCTCCGGGCCGCAGGAGCTGGTGCGCCAGGACATGGCCCCGCTCGCCGCGGTGGTGCTGTTCGTTACCGTGCTGGCTCCGTTTATCAGGCTTTTCGGCACGTTCTACGTGCTGGTTCGCGCTCACGAGCGGCACCCGCCGCGCCATTTGCGCCGCGTCTTTGCGCTGTGCGAAAGGCTGCGCCCGTGGTCGATGATCGAAGTCTTTGTGCTGGGCGTGTTTGTCGCCTACGCCAAGCTCGGCGGGCTCGTCGAGATCGGGCTGCGCGCCGGCGTTTACGCGCTGTTTGCGCTGACTGTCGTCTTCGTCTGGTTTGATGCGGCGCTCGACCGGGAGAAGGTGTGGGAGCGGCTCGATCATAGCGATCGGCCGGACGCGATGCCCGGCCGGATCGAGAGCGCCGTCGGCTGCGAGACTTGCGGCTTTGTCAGCCAGCCCGAGCCCGGCGATCCCCGCTGCCCGCGTTGCGCCAGCCTGCTGCACCCGCGTCGCCCGAACAGCGTCGCCCGCACCTGGGCGCTGGTGATCGCCGCCGCAATCCTTTACATCCCGGCAAACTACTACCCGGTGCTGACTATAGTGCAGCTCGGCGCCGGCATGCCCAGCACGATCCTGGGCGGCGTCGAGGAACTGATCCAAACCCGCGAATACCCGCTCGCCGCGCTCGTTTTCTTCGCCAGCATCCTGGTGCCGGTGCTGAAGCTCGTTGGCCTGTCGGTGATGCTGACCGCGACGCAGACCGGGCGTGTCGGCTGGCTGCGCGACCGCACCCGGCTCTATCACGTCATCCGCTTTATCGGCCGCTGGTCGATGATCGACATCTTTATGGAATCGCTGCTCGGCGCGCTGGTCACCTTTGGCGCGGTGATCACGATCCAGCCCGGGATGGGTGCGCTGGCCTTTTGCGCGGTCGTTGTGCTGACCATGTTCGCCGCCGAAACCTTCGACCCGCGGCTGATGTGGGACGCCGCGGCCTCGGAGCAATTCCCTCCGGGCACAGTCGAGATGAAGGAGGCCCTCCCACCGTAACCTGGCGCCGGTGAGCTGGCGATCAGGGCGCTTACCATTGTTCGCACCAAACCCTGATGCCAACCCTAAACCCGGCGCGCTACGTCGCCTACTTCGACATCCCTGAAGGGTTGTGCCTCGTACCGCACCGGCTGAGGCCGACCGATCACCTTACCTTGACCTTTTAGTTGCTTCCAGTAACGGGATCTTCGACATCAGGTCCAAATGAGTAAATTAGAAACATCTCTCCTAGCTTGACGCCATCTCTCGCGCCTTTATTCAGCACCACTGTAGCTGTCCAACACGGCCGCTACGCGTATATTTCCTGTTTCCGGACCGACCTCAGCCACCATGGCCTACCTTCCTTGCCATTGGTTACCCGGACGAACGATTGTTCGCTTCAGCGCGTCAGGGCTGTTTATTGTCAATTGTTGCCATATGTTTTGCGTACCATCGATGAAATGGGTCACTGCGATCTGGATGTGTTCGTCCCGCTGCACAGTGAGCACATAGCCCTCCGCGATTAGGTTGCCAACCTGTCGAGTATCCGGCCGCACTTCTCCCATTGACAGGGTCCGCGGCGCGCGTCGCTATGGCGCCCGATTTACCAGTTTTGAGACCCATGATGGATGAGATCAAGCGAGCGTCCCCAGTGGCGCGGGCGCGCGATCTGGCAGAGCTGATTGCGAGCGAGGCCGATGCGATCGAGCGCGACCGTCGGCTGACTGCGCCGATCTTGGAGGCCCTGCACGAGGCGCGCCTCTTTCGCATGCTCTATCCGCGCTCGGTCGGCGGCGACGAGATCGAGCCCAGCCAGTATGTTCTGGCAATCGAGGAATTGGCGCGGGCCGACGGCTCGGTCGGCTGGTGCGCCTCGATCGCCAACAGCATCGGCCTGTTTGCTCCATATCTTGGCCCCGAGGCAGCGCGCAGGGTGTTCGGTGGTCCGCGCGCGACCTGCGCCTGGGGCCCGCCCAATGAGAGCCAGGGGATCGCCGTGCCGGGCGGCTATCGCGTGACCGGCCGCTGGGATTTCGCCAGCGGCTGCCGCCATGCCAGCTGGATCGGCGCGCACGGCACGGTGCTTGAGCCCGACGGCTCGCTGCGGCTCAACAATTTCGGCCGGCCGACGATCCGCACCTGGCTGTTCCCGGCGGCAGAGGCGATCCTGCTCGACAATTGGAACCCGATCGGGCTGCGCGGCACCGCGTCCGAATCCTACACCGTCAAGGGTTTGTTCGTGCCGGAGGAGCTGACCGGCACCCGCGAGGACCCGACCCTACGCCGCGAGCCGGGACCGCTCTACGCCTTCCCGCAACAGACCCTCTACTCGGTCGGGATCGCCAGCGTCGCTTTGGGCATCGCCCGCGGCATGCTCGAAGCCTTTATTGATCTCGCCTCGCGCAAGACCCCGCGCGGCAGCGCCCGGCTCGCCGACAACGCGGTGATCCAGGCCGAGATTGCCCGCGGCGAGGCGAAGCTCGGCGCCGCCCGCGCCTATCTGGTCGGCACCGTGCGCGACATCTACGACCGGGCCGACGAGACCGCCCCGATCGACATCCCCGACCGGGCCCGCGCCCGGCTCGCCGGCAGCCACGCGATTTCGAGCGCGCTCGCGGTCGCCGACTGGGCCTACAAGGCCGCCGGGGTCGATGCGATCTTCCCGGGCAGCCCGTTCGAGCGGCGCTTTCGCGACATCCACACCGTCTCCCAACAAATCCAGTCCCGCGACGCCCATTACGAAACCATCGGCCAGGTGCTGCTCGGTAACCCGCCTGAGGTGTTTTTGTAGGCGGATTGCTGCCCCTGAAGGCGTTACCGGCCGTTCGACGACCCCAGCTAAGGGTGGAAGGCCCGCGCGCGCCAAACCAGCCGTCAGGCGGTCTCGACCAGACGTTGTCCGATGAACTCCCCTTGTGCGATCCCACAGGGACAGGCGAAGAGGCCGCCGCCGGTATGCGTGACGAACTGGTTGAGCATGTCGAACTTGGCCATCCTGTCGAAGATTTTGATGAACCCGGTGCGCGGGTCGCGCTGGTAGCACACGAACAACAGGCCGGCGTCGTATTCCATGCCCTGCCGCCACGGCGGCCAGCGCTCCGCAGTAAAGTTCACGCCGTCATTATACGCATAGGGCCGGCGCAGGATCTGCGCGCCGTCGTTACTGGCCGCGGCGGCCAAGCGCACATGCGCGCTCTCGGGAATGACCGGGTTGCCGTCCTTGTCGGTCGCGGTCAGGTCGAGCGGGTCGGATTCGTGCTTGCCGCCGAGCGGCGCGCCCGAATATTTGTGGCGGCCGAAGGTCTGCTCCTGGAACTCCACCTTCATCCGGTCCCAGTGCTCGAGCGCCATCCTGATTCGGCGCACGACGAGATAGCTGCCGCCGCGCATCCAGTCGGGACCCTCGCTGCCGGCCCAAACGAATTTCGCCATCGCCGCAGGATCCCGGACCGACGGATTGACAGTGCCGTCCCTGAACCCCATCAGATTGCGCAGCGTCTGGTTTGGGCCAAAGCCGGGGACAAACCCGGTTTGCGCCCAGCGCATTGCGGCGACGCCATCGGCGAGCCGCGCCAGCTCGCGAACCGCGTGAAAAGCGACTTGCGGATCGTCGGCGCAGGCCTGGACCGAAAGATCGCCGCCGGTGCGCGTCTCGAGCAGCTGGTCACCATTGAACCGGGGCAGATCGACCAGCGCCGGCGGGCGCTGCGCCGCCAGGCCATAGCGGTCCTTGCCGTCCTTGACGAAGAGGCCCGCGCCAAACCCGAATGTCAAAGTCAGCCGCGCCGGCGGCAGACCCAGTGCCTCGCCGGTGTCGGGCCCAGGGATCGTAAAATCCTGGCCGATCGGTTCAGCCGATCGTCCGGCGGCCATTCTGGCCGAAGCCGCGGTCCACCGGCGCAGCAGCGCGATCACATCGGCGCGCTTGGTCGTGACGAGATCGAGCGCAGCAAAATAGGTGTGGCTTTGCGTCGGCGTGGCGATGCCGCCCTGGTGCTCACCCCAGAAGGATTCGACCGCGGCTTTGCCCTCGGCCCCGCTTGCGATGCCGGGTTTCGCCTCCACCAGGGCTTCGGCGACACCCGAGGCGCCAATGCCCGCACCGGCCACAGCCGCAAGCCCGGCGGCGATGCGAACGAGGCCGCGGCGGGTCGGACGCAGATTGCTGCCGCCGCCCTTTGGCCCGGTCATCGCGTGGCCTCGACCAGCGTGTTCATGTCGTCCTCGACGTAGTAGAACCCGTTGCCGTCGGGCGCCATCGCGAGGCCGAACAGATCGCCGCTGCCCGGCGGCGACTGCGCCTGATTGGCATCGATCCATTGGGCGTAGAGCTGCTTGCCGGTCGCCGGGTCGACCTCGACGACTTGCCCGTTCAGGCCATTGCAGGTCAGCAGATGGCCATCCGCGGTCATGACCAGGGCCAGCGGCCGTTTCAAAAGGCCATCCGCGGTCACGACGCGCCCGCTGCCGGCACTGGTCGTCCGCGTGGTCGCGTCCGGGATTGCGACGATCCGGTTGCCGAGCGCATCCGACACATAAAGCGTATTGTCCGAACCGAGCGCCAAGCCGGTCGGGCCGATCAGAAACACGTCCTTGTCCGCCCGCTGGCCAAAGCCGTTCGCCACCACGGTCTGGTTGGTGATTTTCGGTGGCTGTCCTGGCGGAATCGAAAGCTGGAGGCGCAGCACGGTCGCCTTGTTGACGATCACCGGCGATCCATCGGCGCCGACCACCTTCGGCCCGGGCACATCGAAACCGGCCATGCTGACAAACAGGGTCGCGGTCGAGCCATCGTCGATCGTCGCCATATCGCCCCACGGATCGTCGATATTCGGGCCGGCCCACACTACGGCGAGCCCGCCATTGGCATTGAGCACGATCAGGCAGCCATTGCCCTTGGTGCGGGTGGTCCCGTCGGTGCTGGGCGTGCTGCCGACGATGACCCAGCCGCTTTTCAGCACGGTCATTGCCGTGGTCAGCCCGACGCCGCCGGGGCATTGGGCGAGCTTTTGCGGCAATTTGGCGAACAGAGCCGTGGCCTTGGTTGCCGGACGGTAGCTGATGATCGTGGTGCCGGTGCCCTGCAGATTGGAAGGTCATTGAAGTTATCGACTAGAACATCACCCTGCTGGATCTTGCCGGTTGTGGCCGGGGCGACGACGACGGCATAGGGGTTGAGGTCTCCATTGTTGGTGATGGTGGTGGTCTGGGTGACGTGTCGATGGATCGTGCCGAGCAGGCCCGGCGCCTCAGCCGATCGCGCGGGGTTCACTGGAATTGCCGCTACGGCGAGCAGCACCACAAAAACGCGGAAACCATCCCCCGATAGACCTTGCCGGCAACGCACCATCGGTCCCGCTCCTGCTGAATCGGCGTTGATTCCGCCGTAGGCATTGGATGATGCGAATAACTCGCATTCACATATCTCCTAGCTGCTCTGTTTAAGTTCCGTCAAGAGCGAAGCCCGGCGAGCCGCGCATAACCCGCCTGCGTTATCGGGCAGCGGTTGAACAGCCGTCCCGTCTCAAAAGGTCAGGTTCACGCGAAACCCGAGCACCGCCTCGTTCTTGATCGTCTCGTTCGGCAGGTTCGGGCTGGCGATGCCGCCACCCGGGTTGAACGCGTATTGGAAATCCGGCTGCAACACGACCGCCGGGGTCAGCTGATACTGGTAGGTCAGCTCGATCACGGTCTCCCCGCTCGGGATCGGGACAAAGCTGTCCGTATAAAAGGCCGTCTGCTGGTCGAGGGCGGCGAGGGCGCCGCTGGCCCGAGCATATTCGATCGCGAGCCCGGCGGTGTCGTCCGGGCGGTCGGCGAACGGCGCATGCAGTGTAAGACCGGCGTTCAGGCTGAAGACGATCGGGTTGCGGCCGCCCTGCGGTGTCCCCATGAGCCTGGCAAAGCCGCTGAGCGTGCCTCCCCCGGGCGCCGCTCCGATCACCTGATCGGTGACCCCATAAAAGCTGTAGTCGCCGTGATGCTCGAGCGGCATGCCGTTGCTCAACGGGCTGGCGAGCGAGGTGCCCATATCGTCGAACAACAGGTCGGGAAAGCTTTCGCTGTCGTACCAGAACCCGACCTTGAACGTGCCCGGATGCACCTCTCCCTCGCCCGACGCGACCATCGCGCCGAGCGCCGGATAGGCGTATTGCAGCTCCCCGATCACCAAGATGCCGCCGTTGAGCGGAAAGCTGGTCCCCGAGGGGTTTTCCTTTTGCGGGTCGTCGAGCCGGTTGGGCGCCGGGTTGCCGTTGGTCACCGCCAACAGCGCGGTCAGCGAGTCGGTCGGCCGCCCGCGCAGCCGCACTCCCAGCGCCGACAGCGGGTAGGCCGGGCCGCCGCCGGGAAGATCGGCCGAGGGCACCATCGGCCAGCCGAACATCGTGTTGACGAATGTGAGTGCGTTCTGGCTGACGATGAATTCCTGGTCGAGGCTCTGCTGCCCGATTTTGACATCGAGCCGGTCCTCGGTCAGGAACTTCTGCTGATACCACAGTTCCCAAAGCCGGGCGCCGTCATCGGCCTCGATCCCGCTCGCGGTCTGCAGGCTCAGAAGATTGTCGGCGCTGAGGTTGCGCCCGTGGATCTGCAATGCGCTGGCGCGGAACGTGCCGCCACGCCAGCCGAACGCCTGCTGCGTGTCGAGCTGCACCGCCATTTGGGTCAAGCCGTCATATTCGAAGCCTTTTCTGACCCCACCTATGATGTTGCCCAGTACCTCACTGGTCTCCGACAATGCCAGCGAAATCCCGTATTTGCTGAGCAGCGTGCGCAGGCCCCACATATCGCCGAGCAGATCGCTGCTGCGCGATATCCCGGTCAGAAATCCGAACGGTCCCTCGCCGCCCTCGGCGGGCGCGCCCGGCTGGAGCGCCTCCACTCCTCCCGGCACCAGCAATATCGGCGGTGCCGCGGCAGCGGGCACCGTTGACAAACAGCCGGCGGCGCACGTCGCGGCGAGCAGGACATTCGCGGGCTTGGCGCTCAGCCGCGAACGGATCCGCCGCCGCGAACAGGATGCATGGCTCGGCATTGGTTCGACAGCTCCCATCGGCCGGAAATCGGCACGACATGGGCGCGATTATGAGAATGAGTCGCAGACTTTCTGCAAATGCGACCGATTCGCATCTACCATGCGCAAAACGCTTATGCGAATGCCTCGCCCGGAGCCGGCCGCGGCAGCGGCCCCACCGGATCATGTCCCCTCCGACCGTTGCGCAGCCCTGCCCCGCTTGGTTGGGGATTGTCGAGCGCGGCGGGAATACGCGATGCTGCACCGGTTTGGCGTCGCTCCGGGGGAGATGCGCGAAGATGAACATCGACAAGGCCATCAACATCGAAGACCTGCATCGGATGGCCAAGCGGCGGCTGCCGAAAATCGCCTTCGATTTTATCGAAGGCGGCCTCGAGGACGAGCGCGGCCTCGAAACCAACACCTCAGCCTTTCACAAGCACCAGCTATTGCCGCGCTATCTGGTCGATGTGTCGAAGCGCGATCAGACGAAGACGATCTTTGGCCAGACCTTTTCGAGCCCCTTTGGGATTTCGCCGACGGGCGGGGCCGGGCTGTTCCGCTATCACGCCGATCTGATGCTGGCCGAGGCGGCGCGCGACGCGAACATCCCCTACATCATGTCGGGCGCCAGCAATGATTCGATCGAGACAGCGGCCAAGGTCGCGCCGAAGAACCACTGGTATCAGCTCTATGCCGCGCGCGAGCCGCAGATCAACGCCGACCTGATCAAGCGCACCGCCGATGCCGGGCTCGGCGCCCTGGTGCTGACCGTCGACACCCCGGTCGGCTCGAAGCGCGAGCGCAACATCAGAAACGGCTTCGCCAACATCCGCGGCGGCCTGTTCCAGGCGCTGAGCCTGAAGCCGTCGATCCTGGCGGAGGCGCTGACCCATCCCGGCTGGATCGTCGAATATCTGAAACGCGGCGGCGGCACGCCGATGCTGGGCAATTGGCAGGCTTACGCCCCGGCGGGCTCGAACGCCGAACAGGTTTACAAGCACGCCTCCTCGGTGCGCCCGTTCAACGCGCAGACCTGGCGCGATCTGGAGACCTACCGCAAGCTGTTCCCGCGCGCGCTCGTGGTAAAGGGCATCATGAGCCCGGCCGACGCGCTGCGCTGCGTCGAGATCGGCTGCGACGGCATCCTGGTTTCCAACCACGGCGGGCGCCAGCTCGACCAGGCGCCGGGCTCGCTCGACGTTTTGCCGGCGATCAAGGCGGCGGTCGGCGACAAGCTAACCCTGCTGCTCGACAGCGGGGTGCGGCGCGGCGCCGACATCCTGATCGCGTTGTGCCTCGGCGCCGATTTCTGCTTTATGGGGCGCCCGACCCTCTATGGCGCCGCCGCCGGCGGCCTGCCCGGGGTCAAAAAAGCGGTCGACATCTTTGTCAACGAGATCGACCTGGTCATGGGCCAGATCGGCTGCCCGAGCCTCGACCAATTGGGCCCCGATTTTCTGTGGCGCGACGACTGGCCGCAAAACCGCTGAACGAGCGTGGCTGCGACGACATGTCGGCGAAGCGAGCAGCCGTACAACTGATCCAGCTGTAAAAATATCATAGCGGGGGAGAAACCATGAAATACGACGTCGTGATCGTCGGCGGGGGAGCCGCCGGATGTGTATTGGCCAGCCGCTTGGCGGCAAACCCGCAGGTTTCGGTGCTGTTGCTGGAAGCCGGGCCGGATTACCCCGACCCAGCCAATCTCCCGGACGACGTCAGGTTCGGTCACACGCGCTTTGCCGAAGCCCCCGACTCGCGGCACAACTGGGCCTTGCGCGGCACCGTCACCGAGGAGCAGGGGGAGATCCACGTCGCCCAGGGCAAGGTGATCGGCGGCGGATCGTCGATCAATGGCCAGGCCATGCAACGGGGGTTCCCTGAGGATTTCGATTCCTGGGCGGCTCTCGGCAACGATCAATGGTCGTATGACAAGGTCGTGCCGTACTTTCGCAAATCGGAGCGCGACCTCGACATCCAGGATAATTATTGCCACGGCTCGGACGGGCCGATGCCGGTCAGGCGCCGGCAAACGGGCCCCTGGCCCGCCCTTCAACAGGCGTTCCATGCGGCTTGTATAGAGGCCGGGTTCGGCACCACGAACGACAAGAACGGCCTGCACCCCGCCGGCCTGGGGGTGTCGCCGTCGAACAACATCGACGGCGTCAGAATGAGCACGGCGATGACGCATCTCAACCCGGTGCGCCACCATCTGAACCTGACGATCCGCGGCGGGGTGTTCGCCCGCAAGATCGTGATCGAGGGTGGCAGGGCCACCGGGGTCGAAGCCGAAAGCGGCGGCAAGGTGTTCAAGATTGACGCCGACCGGGTGGTGCTGAGCTCCGGGGCGATCCGGTCGCCGCACCTGCTGATGCTCTCGGGCATCGGCGACGAGGACCATCTGCGGCAATTCGGGATACCCGCGGTCCATCACCTCCCCGGCGTCGGCCAGAACCTCTGGAACCACCTCAGCGCCCAGACGACCTTCAAGGTCAAAGACGGCATCTCGCTGGCTGCTCATCGCGATGCGGCGCACTTTTCGCTGCATTTCACGGCCCCGGGGTCGAGCGCCGTCAACGATATGGTGCTGCGGTCGAGCCCGGTCGTCGACGAGCGCCAGGAGCGTGTCCCCGGTGTACGGACGAAGTATCTGAGCGGCGATGTTCCGCCTGAGCAGGTGGCGCGGATCTCGTGCACGCTCGGACTGCCCGACGGCTCGGGATACGTCCGGCTGGCGTCGGCCGACCCCAAGGTCCAGCCGTCCTTCAACTATTGCTATCTCCAGCATCCAAACGATATTCGACGAGTGCGGGAAGGCCTGAGATTGGCAGCCAAACTGCTGGAGTCCGACGTGTATAAGGAGGTGGCCGATCGCCGGATCCACCCCACGGACGACATCCTGGCCGACGACGACGCTCTGCACCGGTGGATCCGCCAAACCGTCGGCACCGCCAGGCACGTGTCCGGGACCTGCAAGATGGGGCCCGATGACGATCCGATGGCGGTTGTCGACCAATACTGCAGAGTGAAGGGCATTCAAGGGCTGTGGGTGGCCGATGCATCGGTGATGCCGCGCATCCCCAGGTCGGGCGGCGCCCATGCGACGGTGATCATGATCGGCGAACGCGTCGTCGACTGGATCGCCGCGGGCTAGCCCAGCCTCGCGCCTGCCTCGGCCGGCCGCTCGACCCGTGGCCAGCAAACGGCCATGTTATGGCTGATGAGCACCCACAGTGCCGCCGAAGCCAAGAGCCAGTTGTCGAAGCTGATCGATCGTGCCCTCCAAGGCGAGGGTATCGTCATCACCCGGCGCGGCGAGCCGGTCGTCGAGCTGAAGCCGGTGCGACCGGCGCCGCGGCGAGCAGCCGAAGCCGATCTCGAATGGTTGCGGACCCGTCGCTCCCGCTTGCCACCGTCGACGGTTGACGCTGCAACCTTTGTTCGGCAAATGCGCGATGAGGAGTGGGAAAAGTAGCCGGCTATCTCGACACAAACATTTTGGTGGCGCTGCTCACTCCCGAACCCCTTAGCGGACTGTCCGGGTTCGGCGAATGGCTTGCTCGCGCGGCAGATCGAGCGGAGATCACCGCCGGCGATGTCGCGCTTGCCACAACATACATTCGACGTTTTGATCTGACGCTTGTGCACGCCCGACGCCATTCACGTCGCCATCGCCCGGCGCCTCGAGGCGACGCTCGTTACCTTCGACCGCGGCATGGCCGGTGCCGCCCGCGCGCTCGGCATGGCGGTTGCGACGCCCTGACGGGTTGTCGGCGGTCCGCGAAACCAGCATTGTTGCAGCGACGTGACATTTTCAGCGGGACCCTGTGGAGATGAAGCTCGATCAGGCGATCAACATCGAAGACCTGCACCAGATCGCCAAACGCAAATTGCCGAAGATCATCTTCGACTATATCGAAGGGGGCGTCGAGGACGAGCGCGGGCTCGAACGCAACCGCGCCGCCTTTCACAAGCACCGGCTGCTGCCCCGCTACCTCGTCGATGTGTCGGTACGCGACCAGTCGGCAAGCGTGTTCGGTCATACCTATGCGAGCCCGTTCGGCATCTCGCCGACCGGCAGCGTCGCCCTCTATCAACGGCGCGGCGGCGAGATGTTGCTGGCGCAGACGGCTGCTGAGGCCAATATTCCGTACATCATGTCGGGCGCCGCCAACTTCTCGATGGAAGAGGCGGTCAAGGTCGCGCCGAATAATCTTTGGTTCCAGCTCTATGCCGCCAAGGACCCGAACCTGACCGACGCGCTGATCGGCCGGGCGCGCGATTGCGGCGTCGGCGCGCTGGTGCTGACCGTCGATGTGCCGGTGCACCCAAAGCGCGAGCGCAACTGGCGCAACGGCTTTGCCACCATGCGCAACGGCGGGATCATGGAAGCGCTGAAGCTGAAGCCGTCGATCCTGCTGGAGGCGATGACCCATCCCGGCTGGGTCGCCGATTATGTGCGGCACGGCGGCGCGCCGACCTTGGCCAACTGGGCGCCGCATGCCGGCAATGGCGCGACCAAGGCGGATGCGATCCGGCTCGGCCGCAGCCAGACGCCAGCCGCGGCGCAGACTTGGCGCGACCTCGAACGCTATCGCCGGCTGTTCCCGCGGCCGCTGGTGGTCAAGGGCATCCTGAACCCGGCTGACGCAGTCCGCGCCGCCGAGATCGGCGTCGACGGGATCATCGTCTCGAACCACGGCGGCCGCCAGCTCGACCAGGCGCCGGCCTCGCTCGACGCATTGCCGGCGATCAAGGCGGCGGTCGGCGACAAGCTTACGGTGATGCTCGACAGCGGCGTCAGGCGCGGCGCCGACATCCTGATCGCCCGCTGCCTTGGCGCGCAATTCGTGTTTTTCGGCCGCCCGACGCTCTACGGCGCGGTCGCCGGCGGGATCGCCGGGGTCAAGAAGGCGGTCGATATCTTCCGCACCGAGATCGACCTGGTCATGGGCCAGATCGGCTGCCCGAGCCTAGACCAGCTCGGGCCCGATTTCCTGTGGCGCGACGACTGGACCCAGAACCGCTGAGCGGCCGCGCCCTTGGCCGCGAGCTGCCCACACTAATTCCCGGCGGCGCGCTCCGCGGCTGCCGCTGTTGCCGTTCGCGTAAGCGCGCTGTCGATCTCACCGATGGTGCGCCCGCTGGTTTCCATGCCGATCAGCCAAAAGGCGATCGCGCCCAACAAATACCAGAAGGCGAAATAATTGAAGCCGGGGATCAGCGCGTCGAGCGTCGCCTGCGGCTTGACAAGGTTCGATGAACCGGCGATCAGCGCCAGCCCGGCCGGCCCGATAAACTTGCCGAGATTGCCAACGCCATAGACAAAGCCCATGCCGCTGCCGCGCAGCCGGGCCGGCCACAGCTCGCCCATATAGGGCCCGACGATCGAATAGTTGCCGCTGCCAAAGAAGTTCTGGATCAGGATCATCAAAAAGAACATCGACACGCCGCCGATAAACACGCTGTGCAGATAGCCGGCGAGCGACATAAACAACGCTGAGATCAGACAGCTGACGATGCCCGAGGTGCGGCGTCCCCACGCATCCGAGATCCACGAGCAGAAGAAGCGGCCGGCGATCGCCGAAATGCTGATCCAGATCACCAGCTTCGACGCCTCGGGCGGGGTGATCTTCAGCACCATGACCAGCAGGGTCACCAGCCACAGGGCAAGCGCCACGCCGCCGGTCTGGGTCAGCCCGGTCAGGCAGCCGGCGATGATGCTGCGCGGATACTTGAAGATCTCGAGCCAGCGGGTGTGCTCGATCGCGGGGGGCACTGCCGGCAGCGCGATCTGCGCGGGATCCATTTGCAAGGCCCAGGCGAGCGCCTTCCGCGCCTCCTCGACCCGGCCTTGGCGCAGCAGCCAGTGCGGCGATTCGGGGACGAAGGCACGGATGTAGAGGCACAGGAAGGCCGGCAGCAAGCCGATTGCGACCATGCCGCGCCAGCCGATATAGGGTGCGGCAAAGGCCCCGAGCAATGCCGCCAGCAGGGCGCCGGCGGGCAGCATCGTCGTCGTCAAGCCGGTGAACCAGCCGCGCTTATGGGCCGGCGAAAACTCTTGCATCAGAGTAATGTCGACCGAATACAGGCCGGTCACGGCAAACCCGACGAAGAAGCGGCAGACGACCAGGTAGATCCAGCCTCCTTCCGGGGTCAGCGCCATGGCGCCGGTGGCGACCGAGACATTGAGCACGGCGGTGATCAGCGCCTTGCGCCGGCCGACCTTGTCGGCCATCCAGCCATAGAGCAGCGAGCCGAACGGGGCGCTGACGCCCGAGGCCAGCAGGATCGCCCCCGACTGCCCATAGGTCAGATGCCAATTTTTGACCACAAACGCCAAAACGAAGCCGATCAGGAAGAAGTCGAAGAAATCGAGCATGTCGCCGAGCGTGGCGGCGCCGGCGATCTTCCATTGGTTCGGCGTCAGCTTTTTTTGTTGCTCGAGATACTCAAGCATGCCGTCGCTCCTCCCCGGTTACTAGCCCCAAGAGGCGGCGGGTTATCCCCGGCTCTCGGCAGAAGCCGACCTTAGCTTAAAAGCGGCGCGAACATCAACGAACTGCGCACCGCAGCCATGCGGCGCAGCGCAACCACGCGGCGCCGGCTACTTTTGAGGGCTGCCGGAGTTCGGCAGAAACGCCCGTGCTCAGGCGAGCCGCGCTCGCTCCGCCGCCGCCGGCCCGGTCAGCTCTTTGTCGATGTCATCGATCGAGCGGCGGCTGGTTTCAAAGCCGAT
Organism: Allostellaceae bacterium; assembly: GCA_036500965.1. GTDB lineage: Bacteria > Pseudomonadota > Alphaproteobacteria > ATCC43930 > CGMCC-115725 > AP-15. The sequence continues at coordinate 66,582 of DASYBC010000072.1, forward strand.
GAACCAGAAGGCGACAGCGCCGAGCACGTACCAGAAGGCGAAATACGCAAAACCGGGGATCAGCGCCGCGCTCGTTACCGCCGGCTTGACATAGTTCGACGAGCCGGCGATCAGAGCGAGGCCGGCCGGCCCGATGAACTTGCCGAGATTGCCGACGCCATAGACGAGGCCCATGCCGCTGCCGCGCAGCCGGGACGGCCACATCTCACCCATATAAGGCCCGACGATCGAATAATTGCCGCTGCCGAAAAAGCTCTGCAGCAGAATCATCGCAAAAAACATCGAGACGCCGCCGACGAACACGTCGTGCAAGTAGCCGGCGAGGAACATAAAGACCGCGGCCACCAGGCAGCTGAACACGCCGGAGGCGCGGCGGCCCCAAGCATCCGAAATCCACGAGCAGAAGAACCGCCCGAGGATCGCCGAGATGCTGATCCAGATCACCAGCTTGGAGGCCTCGGGCGGGGTGATCTTCAGCACCATGACAAACAGCGTCACCTGCCACAGGGCCAGCGCCACGCCGCCGGTCTGGGTCAGCCCGGTCAGGCATCCGGCGACGAGGCTGCGCGGATATTTGAAGAGCTCGATCCAGCGCGTCTTCTCGACCTCCGGGACGCTGGCCGGTAATTGGATCGCGCTCGGGTCCATCTGCAATGCCCAGGCAAGGGACTGGCGTGCCTCGGCGGTGCGTCCGCGCCGGATCAGCCAATGCGGCGATTCCGGGACCCACGCCCGGATGTAGAGTGTCAACAAAGCCGGCACGAGCCCGACCGCGAACAGACCGCGCCAGCCGATATAGGGCGTGGCAAAAGCGCCGAGCAGGGCGCCGGCAAGAAATCCGGCCGGCAGCATGCTGGTGGTCAATCCGGTGATCCAGCCGCGTTTGGCAGACGGCACGAATTCCTGCACCAAGGTGATGTCGACCGAATAGAGCCCAGTCGTGCCAAAGCCGACGAGGAGGCGCCAGAACACCAGATAAATCCATCCGCCGTCAGGGGTCAGCGCCATCGCCGCGGTGGCAATCGAGACGTTCAGCACGGTCGCGATCATGACCTTGCGCCGGCCGATCTTGTCGGCCAGCCAGCCGTAAATCGACGAGCCGAACGGCGCGCTGATGCCCGAGGCCAGCAGGATCGCACCCGACTGGCCATAGGTAAGATGCCAGTCCTTGACAATAAACGCCAAGACGAACCCGATCAGCAGAAAGTCGAAAAAATCGAGCATGTCACCGATCGTCGCCGCCAGCGCGATCTTCCACTGGTTAACAGTCAGTTTCTTCTGCTGCTCGAGTAATTCCAGCATGGCGCTTCCTCCCGATCTCGGCGCCGTTACGACGCATCGTGGAACGGTTGGCACCGTTCTTCACGATCAGCTTTGTTGGGCGATGCTCGCTGCCCGCTGCCAAGGCCTGCCCGGACCTGGCGCGGCCCGGTCACCGGGCGGACCATACCTGAAGCCGATCGGCGCTGGCAATGGCCGCTGCGACAGACTGCCGCGCCCCGCGTTAATAGCTTCCGGCGCTGCAATACCGCCAGGTCGAGCCGGAGAGCCCGTAGAGCAGCGCCAGGCGTTCGTTGCCGGCATGGGCGAGGACCACCCGGAACCGCGCTCCGGTGCAAGCCGAGGCTGCGGCCGCTTCGGGCTTTGGCATTTTCTTTTCGGCGGCGCAGCTGGCGGCCCAATCGGGCAGCGCGGCCGGTGCTGCGGCGAGCCGCTTGCCGTCGGCCAGCACGAAATAGTCGGTCGGCTGGCCCCCCTTGACCTCGGCGTGCAGCGCCAAGGTGCCGTAGCGCGAGCGGTAAAAGCCGGCCTGCTGGTCGCCGTCGCCGGCACCCGCAGCGACCGCACGGAAGCTCAGCGCGCCGCAGGCCGGCGGCCCCTTTTGCGCCGGATGCTTGGCCGCGGCCAGCGCGGCGGCCGCGGTCATCCCAAGCATCAGCCCGGCGCAGGCCGCAATCGTTCTCCTCATCCCTCTCCCCTCCCCTCGACTGGAGATCAGCTTATAGCGCCGCGCGCGCGGCAACAGTAGAGCCCGCGGGGCGCGATTTCCGGGTTGATCGCGGACCGGTTCGGCCCGGCCGCCCGGCGACGCCGGCCGATCGCCCCAAGCCCCGGCAGGGCGCATGATCGAGGTCGGCCGCATCGTTCAGAAACTCTCAACCGCTCGGGCCGAGGATGGGATCGGCTCGGGAGGTTTGAATGCGGTGCCGCGCCTGCGTCATCTGGATCGCGGTGATCGCGCTGTCGATCATCGACCTGGTGCTGTGCCAGCGACTGCAATTGCGCTTTACCGACTGGGGGCGCTTGCTCGCGGCCGGCGCCGTCACCGGCGGCATCGCGCTCTATTACCGGCTCTCCGGGCGCAGCGCGCGTCTCGCCAATCTGGCGCAATGGGCCCTGCTCTGGGCGATCTTCTCGAATGCCGGCGACGTGCTGACCTATGTTGCCGCCGCCTGCGGCGGGCCGCCCCACGACGCCCGGCTGGCCGCGATCGACGCAGCGCTCGGCTTCGACTGGACCGGCTGGTACAACTTTCTGGCCCCGCACCTAGTACTGCGTTTTGTCCTCTGGCTCGGCTATCAAAGCCTGCTGCCGCAGATTCTGATCTCGGTCATCTGGTTTTCATTGTGCGATCTCGATTATTTCAATTACGAGCTGCTGCGCAACAACATCGTCAGCCTGCTGATCACCGCGGCTCTGTTTCTATTCTACCCGGCACTAGGCCATCTTGAAGTCGGCCAGCAGCCATATCTGCCGGTGCTGCTCGCCTTGCGGGGCGGCGGCGCGTTGTCGTTCGACGTCGCCCGGCTGCAAGGGCTGATCTCGTTCCCGTCCTATCACATGGTCTTGGCGGTGCTGCTGGTTTGGGCGCATCGCCGCTCGCCTTTGCTGATCCCGGCAGCACTCGTCAACTTGGTCATGGTGGTCTCGATCCCGAGCTTTGGCCCGCATTATCTGGTGGACCTGATCGCCGGCGCCGCGGTCGCCGGGCTGGCGATCACGGCGACCGCAGTCGCCGACCCGGCGCGCCGGCATCGTCGGGTTCCGGCGTTCTCGTAAGCCGCGACAAAGCGCTGTCGCGACCGGCCCGCTTGCCGGTAAGCTTCGGCGATGACGATCCGCCTGCTGCCGCCGATCCTGGTCAACCGCATCGCCGCCGGCGAGGTGGTCGAGCGCCCGGCGGCGGCGGTCAAGGAATTGGTCGAGAACGCGATCGATGCCGGCGCCCGGCAGATCGATGTGACCCTGCACGAGGGCGGGCAGGCGCTGATCGCGGTCGGCGACGACGGCGCCGGGATGAGCGCGGATGAGCTCGCCCTCGCGGTCGAGCGCCATTGCACCTCGAAACTGCCCGATGACGAGCTCTTACGGATCTGCTCGCTCGGGTTTCGCGGCGAAGCCCTGCCGTCGATCGGCGCGGTGAGCCGGCTGCGCATCGTTTCGCGCCCGCCCCATGCCGCGAATGGCTGGGCGATCGCCGTCGAAGCCGGCACCAAAAGCGCGCCGGTGCCGGCCGCAGCGGCGCCGGGCACCAGGGTCGAGGTGCGCGACCTGTTCTTCGCCACGCCAGCGCGGCTCAAATTCCTCAAGACGGCGCGGACCGAGCGTGAGCTGGCGGTCGATTCGGTGCGCCGGCTGGCAATGGCCTATCCGCGGATTGCGTTTACGGTCACCGCCGAGGACGAGCGCCAATTGCTGCGATTGCCGGCCGCCGGCGAACGCCGGGCCCGGCTCGCGGCGCTGCTCGGCCGCGACTTCGCCGACAACGCGATCGAGATCGACGCCGAGCGCGGCGGCTTTCGCCTCTCCGGCCTCGCCGGGCTGCCGACCCTGAACCGCGCCTTACCGCGCGACCAGCATCTGGTCGTCAACGGCCGCCCGGTGCGCGATAAGCTCTTGGTCGGGGCGGTGCGCGGCGCCTATCAGGATCTGCTGGCGCGCGACCGCCACCCGATCGTCGCCTTGTTTCTCGATGGGCCGGAGGACGAGATCGACGTCAATGTTCACCCGGCCAAGGTCGAGATCCGGTTTCGCGATGCCGCCCTGGTGCGCGGGCTGATCGTCGGCGCGCTCAGAACGGCGCTCGCCGCCGCCGGGCACCGCGCCTCGACCACGGTTGCCGCCGCCGCACTCGGCGCCTTTCGCGCAGGCGCCGCCGATCCGGGCGATGCCGCCGCGGGCCCGCGGTATTTCGCGTTTCCCCCGCCCACACCCGGCGAGCCCCGCGGTTTTGCCGAGAGCGCCGATCCCTTTTTGGCCACGGCCGCCGCGCCCGCCGCCGACAGCCCGGTGGCGGCCCCGCTCGGCATGGCCCGGGCGCAATTGCACGGCACCTATATCCTGGCCGAGACCGCGACCGGCATCGTTCTGGTCGATCAGCACGCGGCGCATGAGCGGCTCGTCCACGAGCGCCTCAAGGCCGACCTCGCCCGCCGCGGCGTCGCGCGCCAGACCCTGCTATTGCCCGAGATCGTCGAGCTTGGCGAAGCCGCCGCCGCCCGGCTCGCCGCCCGCGCCGCGGAGCTCGCCGAATTCGGCCTCGTCATCGAGGGGTTTGGTCCGGGCGCGGTCGTCGTGCGCGAGGTCCCGGCGCTGCTGCCCGGGCTCGATGTCGGCGCCTTGGTGCGCGACCTCGCCGACGAGCTCGCCGAATGGGGCGACGCGCTCTCGCTGAAGGAGCAGATCGAGACCGTGTGCGGCACCTTGGCCTGTCATACGAGCGTGCGCGCCGGGCGGCGTCTGTCGCCCCCTGAGATGGATGCGCTGCTGCGCCAGATGGAGGCGACCCCGAATAGCGGCCAGTGCAACCACGGCCGGCCCACCTATGTGGCGCTCGACCTCGCCGCGATCGAGCGCCTGTTTGGCCGCCGCTGATTCGGAGCGTGGCAACCCAAGCCTCACAGGAGTTCGGATGACCCTTCGCATCGCCCTGATCCACGCGGTCATGGTGGCCGTCGCCCCGGTCGAGGCGGCGTTTCGCGAGCTGTGGCCGCAGGCCGAATGCGGCAATATCCTCGATGATTCGTTGAGCCTCGACCGCGAGCGCGACGGCGAGCTGACCGCGGCGATGCGGCGGCGGATCATGGCGCTGGCCGATTACGCCGCCGCGACCGGCGCCGCCGGGATCCTGTTTACCTGCTCGGCCTTTGGCGAGGCGATCGAGGCCGCCGCTTCGCGCGCATCGATCCCGGTGCTGAAGCCCAACGAGGCGATGTTCGAGGCGGCCCTCGTGCAGGGAGGGCGCATCGGCATGCTGGCGACCTTCGCCCCGAGCGTGCAATCGATGGCGGAAGAGTTTCGCGCAATGGCCGCGCAGCAAGGGTCGCCGGCGACGCTCGAGACCTATTGCGTGCCGGGGGCGATGGCGGCGCTGAAGGCCGGCGACCCGGCGACGCACGACCGGCTGATCGCCGCGGCGGCTCCGCGTTTCGCGGATTGCGAGGCGGTGCTGCTCGCCCATTTCTCAACGGCGCGCGCGGCCCCGGCGGTGAGCGCCGCGCTCGACCGGCCGGTGCTGACCAGCCCCGGCAGCGCCGTCGGCAAGCTCAAGGAGATCATTGCCGGCGCCGACCCCCGGTCAGTCGCGGCTCAGCCGTTGCCGCCATAGATGTTGACCAGCTGGCCATGCGCCCATTTGACCGCATCCTCGGGCGCCATCCCCTGCACCGCCTTCGTATACATATCGACGATGATGAATTTGGAGATCGCCTCGGCCGCCGCCCGGCCCGCCGGGCCGGCATAGCCGGCATAGCGGCCGCTCAGCGCCGCGGTGCGGTACGGCGCCATCACCGGGTCGATCTTCCACAGCGGGTCCTGCTCCCAGAACTTGGTGGCCCCGACCGAGAATCCCTGCTGCGAGGTGAACCACTGCTCGTAGATCGGCTTCGACTGGAACCAGCGCAGAAAGTCCTTGGCAGGCTTCTGATTGGCCGTGTAGGTCGGGATCAGGTTGGAAAACGGCACGTGATAGCTGAACTGCCCGGCCGGCCCCTTGGGCAGCGGCGCGTGGAAAATGTCCTTGTAGATCGGCGCCCCAGTTTCGGTCAGATAGCTGTCCGGCTTGCTCTTGGCCAATAGATAGATCGAAGCGCCGTTGCTGGTCGAGCTGATCGTGTCCGACAGAAACGCCCGGTTGTTGCCGGCGTCGTCCCAGGAAAGCCCGCCCGAATCGTAGCACTCGTTCCAGAACGGCACCGCGAACTTGACCGATTCGATGGTTTCCTTGCTGTTCAAGGCCACGGTCTTGCCGTCGGCCTCGACCTCCTTGCCGCCCCACGACCACAGATAGGGGTACCAGAACGCCGGGCCGTCGCCAAAGGCGTGCGCGAGGGTCTGGCCGTAGGGCTGCTGCTTGGGCTTCAGCAATTTGCCGACGCTTCGGTATTCATCCCAATTCTGTGGAAACTTATCGGGGCCGTGCCCGACCGCGTTGAACCACGAGGTCCGGTTGGCCAGCAGCACCCCGAGGATCGTGTAGGGCACCGCGATCCATTTCTTGTCCTTGCGATCATAGGCGACGTCGCGCGCGGTTTCGTAATAGCCGTCCTGCGCCTTGCCGATCTCCTCGGCGATATCGCTGACATCGACGAGGCTGTTGGCATAGAGCTGGGCCCAATTGTTGACCGCCATCAGAATGTCGGGGCCGCTGCGCGACTGGATCGCCGAGCTGATCCGCGCCTGCACCCCGTCGCCATTGATGGTCTCGATTTCGAGCTTGATGCCGAGCGCCTTCTGACATTCGTCGGTGATCTTGCCGCGCAGCAGCTGATCGGAAATCGGCACAAAATCGACGAATTTAAGCCAGTGCAGGGTCGTCCCCTGCGCATAGGCCGGCGCTCGGCCCGAAGCGAGGATCGCGGCAAGCCCGCCGCCGCCGGCGGCCAGCGCCCCCGCGCCGGACAGCCGCAGAAAGCGGCGACGAGTAGTGTGTTGCATCATTATTCCTTCCTATTTCGACACTTTTCGCCAGATCAGATCATAACTACAACGATAGTCCATACGACGCGCCTTCACCGTACCGTTTCCTTCTATCCGGCCATTTACCATTATCTCAACACCGAGTGAGCATTTACTACAAACCGCCGGAGTTACTAATCGCATCGCCAGCTCGCCCTGTGGTCCTATCGTTCCTTCGTAGTGGTAGCCTGGCCCGTTGGACAACCGCGCTCGACCGTTCACGATGTGGAGCGCTCCCGCCTTCTTATTGGCCGGGCATGAGCCTACCCGTCCAATTCCCGCCAAGTAAGTCTCATTCACATTCGTCCCAGAGACGAACGCGTAGGTTCCATCAAATCGCGTCCCGACGGCCGCAACCGGCGGCGTCTGCGCATTCGCGGTGGCGAGCAGACCGAAGCACTCGGCGACCGACAGCCATCCAATGTGCTTTTGCATACCGGGCCCGGGCCTTTCCCCGTTCCCGCTCTCGGTCGCCCGGCGAGTCCGGCGCCCCCGCAAAAGCGGGGGTCCAGGGCCAACCGCACGTCGCTTACCCTGGGTTCCCGCTTTCGCGGGAATGACGACTTTTTATCTGGCTTCTTTTTGCCAGAGGAAATCGTAGCTGCACGAATTACCGATCTGGCGCGCGCGGGCGTAGCCGCTCGCTTCGATCCGGCCGCTGACATTGGTCTCGACCGGCCGGTAGCCGCCGCCGCTGCTGGGCGCTGCCATCGACCCCATCGCCAGCTGCCCTTGCGGCCCCACGGTTCCGGTGAGCTGGTGGCCGGTGGCGGTGGTGTAGCTCGCCCGACCCTGCGCGATGGTCAGCGGCCCGGCGCTCAGCTCCGGACACTGGAATAGCCGCCCGCCCCTCGTCGTGTAAGTCTGATTGGCCTTCGCCGCAGAGACGAATGCATAGGTACCGTCAAACTGCCCGGCGGCAGTCGCAGCCGGCGGCGTCTGCGCATGCCCGGACGCAAGCAAGCCGAAAAATCCGATCGCCGATAGCAGGCAAATGCCCTTCTTCATGCAATTCCTCCCATGCCCAAGTGGCGCGAATGAGCGCCCGTATGCCGGCCGTGATTTCGGTCGTGCCGATTACCCCATTCAGATCACCGCTTCGGAGGCGGCGTCGAAGAAATGCAGTCGTTCCGGGTTCAGCGCCAGCCGGAGGCGGTCGCGAACGTTGACGCGGATGTCGGGCTCGACCGAGGCGACCATCGTGTTCTTGCCGACCGCGACGTCGAGCAGGATTTCCGAGCCAAGCTTTTCGACGACCTCGACCGCGGCATCGAAGGTGAGCTCGGCCGGGTCGTCGGCCCCGGCGACATGCAGATCCTCGGGCCGAATGCCCATCGTCACCTGCTGGCCGGAATAGCGGCCGAGGCGGCCGGCAATCTGCCCCGGCACCTTGATGCGAATGCCGTCATCCTCGGCCCACAGCGCGCCGGCATTGTCGCGCACCCCGACCATGGCGAAATTCATTGCCGGCGAGCCGAGAAACCCGGCGACAAAGCGGTTGGCCGGCTCGTTATAGAGCTCGAGCGGCTCGCCGACCTGCTGCACGAGACCGTCCTTCATGACCACGACGCGATCGCCCAGGGTCATTGCCTCGACCTGGTCGTGGGTCACATAGATCGCCGTGGTGCCGAGCCGGTCGTGCAGCTTTTTTAATTCGACCCGCATCTGGACGCGCAGTTTGGCGTCGAGGTTTGAGAGCGGCTCGTCGAACAGGAACACCCGCGGATGGCGCACGATCGCACGCCCGAGCGCCACACGCTGGCGCTGGCCGCCCGACAGCTGGCGCGGCTTGCGGGCGAGCAGCGCCTCTATGCCGAGGATTTCGGCCGCGTCCTGCACCCGCCGGGCAATGTCGGCGCGGTCGAGCTTGCGCATCTTTAGCCCGAAAGCCATGTTGTCGTAGACGCTCATATGCGGATAGAGCGCATAGTTCTGGAACACCATTGCGATGTCGCGGTCCATCGGCGACAGATCGTTGATCACCTTGGTGTCGATCAGGATGCGCCCCGAGCTGATCGATTCGAGCCCGGCCACCATCCGCAACGTGGTGGTCTTGCCGCAGCCCGAGGGGCCGACCAGAACCATGAACTCCTTGTCCTGGATCGACAGGTTCACGTCCTTGACGGCGTAGACCTCGTCAAAATTCTTGTTGAGGTTCTGCAGTACTACCTCGGCCATCGCTCTCTCATGTCGTGGTGCTATCCCTTGACCGAGCCGGTCACGCTGGCAACGTAGTGCTCGACAAAGAACGAATAGACAAAGGCCACCGGGATCGAGCCGAGCAATGCCCCGGCCATCAGCTCGCCCCAATAGAACACGTCGCCGCGGATCAGCTCGGAGGTGACGCCGACCGGCACGGTCTTTTCACCGGGCGACGACAGGAACACCAGAGCATAAAGGAACTCGTTCCACGAGAGGGTAAAGGCGAAAATCCCGGCCGACAGGATGCCCGGCACCGCGATTGGAAAGATGATGTAGAGCATCGCCTTCCAGCGCGCCGCACCATCGATGCGGGCGCATTCCTCGAGCTCCTTCGGGATGGATTTGAAATAGCCCATCATCAGCCAGGTGCAGAACGGGATCAGAAAGGTCGGATAGGTCAGGATCAGGGCCCAGGGCGAGTCGCCGAGATGGAAATTGCGGATGATGTCGGCGAGCGGGATGAACAGCAGAGTCTGCGGCACCAGATAGGTGATAAAGATTGCGGTCCCCAACAGCCCGGCAAACGGAAACTTTAACCGCGACAGCGCATATCCGGCCAAGAGGCCGCAGAACAACGAGATCGCGGTCGCCGACAAGGCGATGATCATCGTGTTCAGGAGCCAGGTGGTGAACAGGGTCTGCGTCAGCAGGTCCTTGATGTGCGACAGGGTCGGATGCCAGGTCCAGAATGGGTTGTAGTTGGCCGAGTTCCACGGCCGGTAGAGCTCGCGGTCCGGCCGCAAGGTGGTGATCACCATCCAATAGAACGGGAACAGCAGCAGCACGATAAAGCTGGTCAGCGGCACATAGAAGAAGACCCAGCGCCGCCAGGTGGCTCCCTCGATCATGGCTCAGTGAGTCTCCACCCTGCGAATGTAGAAGAGCTGGACGATGACGACCAGCAGCAGCACCGGAAAGACCGCGAGCGAAATCGTGGCGCCCTGGCTAAGGAGGCCGGTGCCGATGCCGATCTGGTAGGCATAGGTCGCGAACAGCTGGGTGGCGTTGGCCGGCCCGCCGCCGGTCAGCACATAGACGAGCTGGAAATCGGCAAAGGTCTGGATCACCGAGAACAGGGTCACGACCAAGGTCACCGGCAGCAAGAGCGGCCAGGTGACATGGCGAAAGCGCTGCCAGGCGCGCGCGCCGTCGATCGCCGCCGCCTCGTGCAGTTCGGGGCTGATCGTCTGCAGCCCGGCGAGCAAGGTGATCGCGTAGAACGGCAGCCCACGCCAGATGTTGACGATGATCACCGAGATCAGCGCCAGATTCGGATCGCCGAGCCAATTGATCCGGCTGTGGATCAGATCGAGGTGGAACAGGACCCAGTTGATCACGCTGAAGGTCGGGTCGAACATCCATTTCCAGGCGAGGGTCGACAGCACGGTCGGGACGATAAACGGCAACAGGATAAAGGCCCGGGTGATGGCCTTTCCTCTGAAATGCTGGTTGAGCAGCACAGCCAGCCACAAGCCGAGCGCGAGCTTGATCACGGTCGCGGCGAAGGTGTAGACGCAGGTGTTCCACACCGCGACGCGAAAGATGCTGTCGTTCCACACATCCTTGAAATTTTGCAGCCCGACAAAATGTCCGGGAACGCCGACCTTGGCGTCGGTCACGGACAGCATGACGCCTTTGACAAACGGGTAGGCGATAAAGAGGCCGAGCAGCACCACCGTCGGCAGCAGCAGCACCAGCGCGAGCCAGCGCTCGTCTTCGAGCAGCCGCGTCAGCGGCCCGCGCCGCGGTGCACTGACATAGGCCCGCGGGGCCGCGGCAGTGGTAAAGGTCATAGCAAGTTCTCCACGCCGCCCACGCCCGAAATCAGGTGTAGACCTTGGTCAGCTCGTCCTGCGCCCATTTGACCGCGTCCTCGGCGGCCATGCCCTGCACCGCCTTGGCGTACATATCGACGATGATGTACTTGGTCTGCGCTTCGGCCGAGGCGCGGTTTGGCGGCCCGGCATAGCCCATCAGCCGGCCCTCGTTCGGCAAATCGCGGAACGGCCGCAGCACCGGGTCCTTGTTCCACACCGGGTCGTTCGCCCAATACTTGGTCGCACCGACGGTGTAGCCCTGCTGCGAGGTGAACCATTGCTCGAAGATCGGCTTCGAGCTGACCCAGAGGATCAGGTCTTTCGCCGCCTTCTGGTTTTTCGAATAGCCCATCAGCATGTTGGTGAACGGGCCCGGCAGGTTGAACTGGCCGCCGGGGCCCTTGGGAAGCGGCGCGTGCAGGATGTCCTGGTACATCGGCTTCCCGTCCTCGGTCAGATAGGTATCGGGCTTGCGCTTGGCCTCGAGATAGATCGAGGCGCCGTTGTTGGTGGCGCAGATGCTGCCCGACAGAAATGCGCGGTTGTTGCTTGAATCATCCCAGGCGAGCCCGCCGGTGTCGCACGCCTCGTTCCAAAATGGGACGGCCGCCTTGACCGACTGAAGCGTTGCCGGACTGTCGAGCGCCACCGTCTTGCCGTCGGTATCGACCTCCTTGCCGCCCCAGGACCACAGCCACGGATACCAGAAGCCCGGCGGGTCGCCAAACGAATGGCTCAGCGCCTGGCCGATCGGACGGCCCTTGGCCTTCAGCGTCTTGCCGGCGGCCTGCAGCTTTTCCCAAGTGTCCGGGAATTTGTCGTAGCCGATCTCCTTGAACCAGGATTTGCGATAGGCGACGAGCCCGCCGCCGATGCACCACGGCACGCCGATCCACTTGTTGCCGACACTCGCCACCGCTTTCGAAATCGGGTAGTAGCCCCCCTGCTCGCCGCCCAGCTTCTCGGCCACGTCGCCGACATCGGCGAGGCTGTCGGTATAGAGCTGCGGCCAGTTGTTGAGGGCGAGGATGATGTCCGGCCCCGATCCCGACTGGACTGCCGAGGTCACGCGCGCCTGGATGTCGTTGGCGTTGACCATTTCGAGGTTGAGCTTGATGCCGAGCGCCTTCTGGCATTCCGGCACGACCTGGTTAAGCAGCAGCTGGTCGGAGGCCGGCACAAAATCCGACCAGCGCAGCCAGTGCACCGTTGTCGCCTGGGCATAGGCCGGCGCCCGTCCGGCGGCGATGATGCCGGCGAGGCCGCCGGCGCCGGCCGCGATCGCGCCGGCGCCCGACAATTGCAAAAGCCTGCGCCGAGCGATGCGAGCCATGCGACGTTCCCCCTTGCCTGCGCCCCATTGTGCGGTCGCGGTGATCTTTAGATTGAAGGGCGGCGGGGTACAAGCCGTATCGGGGCAGCCGGCTTGCCGATGCTCGGCCAGCTTGCCGATGATCGGAAGGTGCGGTAAGGGGGCGGTTGGCGCCTGCACAACGGCGGCGCAGAGGAGAGGCGGATGAGCGATGCTAAAGGGATCGTTGTCCTCGGCATTTGCGGCAGCTTGCGCAAGGGCTCGTACAACATGGCGACATTGCGCACCGCGATCGAATTGAAGCCGCCCGGCATGACCATCAAGGTGGCCGAGATCGGCACCATCCCGCTCTACAACGAGGATGTGCGCGCCCAGGGGTTTCCGCCGCCGGTCGAGGTCTTGCGGCAGCAGATCAAGGCGGCTGACGCGGCGCTCTTTGTCACCCCCGAATACAATTATTCGATGCCGGGGGTGCTGAAAAATGCGATCGACTGGGCCTCGCGGCCGCCGGACCAGCCCTTCGCCGGCAAGCCGGTGGCGATCATGGGGGCCGGCGCCGGCATGGCCGGAACGGCGCGGGCGCAATATGACCTGCGCCGCAGCTGCGTCTTTCTCGACATGCACCCCGTAAACAAGCCCGAAGTGCTGATCGGCCAGGCCCAGACCAAGTTCGACGCCTCCGGCCGCCTGACCGACGAGGCCGGACGCGGCTTTATTCGCGACCTGCTCGTGGCGCTCGAGCAATGGACGCGCCAGATCGGCGGCAAGCACTGACCGGTTGGGGTCTTAGTATTACGACCATTGTCGTCATTCGGGGGCGCGGGACCCCCCCCCCGCGAGCCTGGAACCCGTGAACACGGACTTATGACCGCTACCGACCTATGACCCCTAACATTGTGGAAAAATGCGGTTTCCCCCGCACAAGCGCCTTCGAGACGGCCCTCCGGGCCCTCCGCCGGGTGCGGCAGGCCTTCGATATAAAAGACCTCATCCTGAGCAGCGAAGCGTCTCGAAGGATGGGCAAGCGACGAGAAGTTGGTTTTTCCACCCTGCTCTGGGGAAAGCCGAAGTTCATGGGTTCCGGGCCCGGCCTCATCGGCCGTCCCGGAATGACGATCCATCAAACAAGAATGGAGGAGGAAACGTCATGCAGCTCGATTTCACCGGCAAGGTCGCGCTGATCACCGGGGCGGCGGGCGGCATCGGCCGCGCCACGGCGCTGGGCTTTGCCAACAGCGGGGCCAAGACCGTGCTCGTCGACCGCGACGCGGCCGGCGGCGAGGCGACCGCCGGGGTGATCCGCCAGCAGGGCGGCGAGGCGCTGTTCGTCCCGGCCGACGTCACCAGATCGGCCGAGGTGCAGGGCTACGTCAAGGCGGCGCTCGACGCCTATGGCGCGATCGACTGCTTTTTCAACAATGCCGGCATCGAGGGCAAATGGGCGCATACCGCCGAGCACGACGAGGAGGCGTTCGACCAGGTCATTGCGGTCAACGTCAAGGGCGTGTTCCTCGGCTTGCGCCACGTCTTGCCGGTCATGCTGCGGCAGCAGCGCGGCGCCGTCGTCAATACCGCCTCGGTCGCGGGGCTGGTGGCGACGCCGGGCATGCCGGCCTATGTCGCCTCCAAGCACGCGGTGATCGGGCTGACCAAGACCGCCGCCGGCGAGGTCGCGCGCCAGGGTATTCGCGTCAACGCGGTCTGCCCCGGCCCGGTCGACACAAGGATGATCCACTCGCTCGAAGCCCAGCTGAACCCGTCCGACCCGGCCAGCGTCAGCCGTCGCTACCAGGCGGCGATCCCGATGGGCCGCTATGTCAATCCGGACGAGATCGCCGGCACGGTCTTGTTTCTGTGCTCCGACCTCGCCGCGGCGATCACCGGCGCGCAATACGTCGTCGATGGCGGCCGCACCGCCACCGGCGGCGCGGTGACCCAGGCAATACAGAACTGATCTGCGGGTATTGACTTAGCCTCGCTACCGATCTGCGACCTCCGGTAGACCCTCGACGCCGGTCCGCCGTTGGCTGAGGTGCACGCCGTGTAAAGCGGCGTTTGCCGACAAGCGAGGCGGCTGATGGCCGGGCGAGGCTGCGGCTGCGCGCCGCCAGCCCCGAGGAACAACCAATGCTGCCGTTATGGAAACGAAACCGGGCCGCCGACCGGATGTTCGGCGCAAAAGCTGTAGTCGTCCTGGCCGGCTTGCGTCACAAAGGCGGTGTGCGGCGCAACCATGGTGCCTTCGAGGCCTTCCCCGAGCGGGCAATAGCAGCTGGCGACCGGGACGCCGTTGACGTAGCGCTCGTTGTTGCAGGCGAAGCTGAAGCAATTGGCCAGCTGGTTGCCTTGGTTGAAGTCCTTGCTGCAGTAGAGGAGCGGCGCTTGGGCCGCGGGGCCATTTGTGACCCAATGGTTGATCGCTTGCGGGATTTCTTTTTTGACCGCGTAGAGCGACCACAGCTCGCCCTCCGCCGCCGGCTTGCAGGAGCCCTTCATGTTGCCGCCGACAACATCGGCGATCGCTTCGCCGGATTCGACCGGACAGGTGCACTCGGCCTCCGGGTAGCGGGCAGTGCCGCCGCCGCTGACGTTGACCGTTATCGATTTCCCGGTCGGCTGGCAGGTCGAGGCGGCGCACAGCGCATAGTAGCCGCTGCAGATCCTGAAATCATGCGCCTGCGCCGCCGACGCGCAGCGGTCGCTCGCCGCGCCGGCCAAAATCATCGCAGCGACCCCAAACCCCGCCTCTACCAGCGTGACGCGCCTGACCCGGCGCGCAACCGCGGCTGGCACTCGGCTGGCCGGTGCGCGGAGCGGCCTCCCGCGTGAATTCTTCATGTGCTCGCCCTTCAAGTTAGGGGTTCCGACGCTGACCGAGCGGCAGACTGCTCTGGAAGCATTGAAATATCGTGAATAGCCGCGTGGCAGCGCCCGGCTTATCGCCATGCCGGCGCCCGCAGCGAGCGGGTCGGGGAATGGTGACGGGGTCGGTCGCGCCCTGCCGCGTGCGCCAACAGAGTCGAGCCCGATGCAACCGCACCGGCCCGCTGGGGCTCGACAGCCGGGCAATCGATGCGCAGAATGCTGCTATATTATTTGGCGCGGGTCGTGGGCGCGGCCTTCCGGGCCGCCTCCTCTCCGCTGGCGGCGAGGCGTCTTGCGCGAGCGGCTCGCGCCCGGCCTGTCGTGTGCAACATCGGAGGATGCATGAAATACGTTTGCGATGCTCCAGGCGGGAAAACCTGGTTTCGAATCGAGACCGAGGCCGAGGCGTCCAGCGAATCGGACACGATGCGCCATGCCGTCGAGAAGTTCTTTCGCAAGGAACAGGAAAAGGCGACGCAGACGTTCCAACCGTTGTCCAAGGTGTATTTCGAGCAGGAGATCGGGCTCAAGGCCCATATCCAGCGCGAAATGCCGCTGTTCCTGACCTTGCGCGAGGATGACGGCAGCCCGCTCGCCACCGCCATGCTGCCGCCGGGCGGGCACGACGACCGCACCTTCCGGCCGATCATTGTCGGCATGGCCAACGCCGACCCTTATGTCGAGCACGCCGATGCGATCCGCGCACTGGGCCAGCATTTCGGCATCGCCCTCGAGCGGGCGCGCTGCTACCCCTACCGCCGTGACTGACTGTCAAGCGCCGGCCTGCCGGGCCGAGCGGTGAATGCCGCCCCCGGCCCGGGTCCCGGCGGGGCGGCCCGCCGGTAAAGCTCAGGCCTGCTTCAGCTGCTGGCCGGCGCTGGTCCCGGCGGGGCGGCCCGCACCCCGGTCAAGCTCAGGCCTGTTTCAGCTGCTGGCCGGCGCTGGTCCCGGCGATCTTGCCGAACACCGAGCCCGAAACCAGGCCGGTGCCACCCGGATAGTTGAAATAGAACAACCCGCCGACCAGCTCGCCCGCGGCGTAGAGTCCGGGGATCGGCCGCTGCGCGGTGTCGAGCACCTTGCCGTCGGTGTCGATGCGCAGCCCGCCAAAGGTGAAGGTCAGCCCGCAGGTCGTGCAATAGGCCTCGAACGGCGGCTTTTCGATCGGCATCGCCCAATTGGTCTTGTCGATCGCGAGCCCTGTCGTGGTCCGCCCGTCCTTGACCGTCGGGTTGTAGGGGGTGTCGCGCTGCACCGCCGCATTGTATTCGCGAATGGTTTCGAGAAAGCGGGGCTTATCGACCGGGGCATATTCGGCCATCTTGTCGGCCAGCGCCTCGATCGTGTCGGCAGTCACCTTGGTGACTTGGCGGATGCGGTACTCGTCGCGTTGCAAATGCACGGTCTGCTGGTCGAAAATCTGCCAGGCGAATTGGTGCGGCTGCTCGAGAATCAGCCGACCGTATTTGGCATAGGTGTAGTTGCGGAAATCGGCACCCTCGTCGCAGAACCGCACGCCATCGGCATTGACCATGATCGCGAACGGGTAGCTGTGCTTCTGGAAATTGTCGCCGACCGCGAGGTCGCCAAACTCCGGCGCGTTGTAATCCCAGCCCACCGCGTGACAGCCCGACCAGTTGCCATACGGCATCGCCCCGATCTCGAGCGCCATGTTGATCCCGGCGCCGGTGTTGAAGCGGGTGCCGCGCACCTTGGCGAGATCCCAGCCGGGCCCCAGATAGCGGGTGCGCATCTCGGCGTTGGCCTCGAACCCACCACAGGCGAGGATCACCGCCTTGGCCGCGATCGAGGTGGTCTTGCCCTCGACATTGGCGACGACGCCATGGACCCCGTCATCGTCGGCGATCAGCCTTTGGCCGCGCGCTTCATAGGCGATCTGGATCTGGCGCTCCTCGGCCGCCTTGAACAATCCTTCGACCAGCCCCGGCCCGCCGCCCCAGGCTTCGAGCGCCAGCCCTCCCCAGAACACGAACTTGCCCTCGTGCTTGAACGCCTGGCGCGAATACATCGGGGCAAAGCGGATGCCCTGGCCGCGCATCCATAAGAGCGTCTCCTGGCTCTTGGTGATCAGCAGCTCCGCCATGTCGGGATTGCTGCGATAGTCGGTCAGCCGGCCGAGATCGTCGTAATACTTGTCGGTCGTGTAGGTGCCGAAATCGCTGGTCGCGATCTCGGTTTCGGAGAGGTCGCACAGCTTCAGAAGGTCGTCGACGCCATTGTAGACGAAGCGCAGCGCGCCGGCGGTGTAGCGGCTGTTGCCGCCGCGCTCGTCAAAGGGGGCGGCTTCCAGCACCAGCACCCGCGCGCCCTCGCCGCGCGCCGCCAGCGCCGCGCACATCCCGGCATTGCCGGCGCCGACGACGACGACATCGAACTCGCCCGAAATCATTTCGTTCCCTCCGCTCGCGATCGCTGCGACACGGAGTAGCGCGAGCCAGCAGCGCGAGGCAAGCGCGGTGCGCCCGCGTCCTCGCATCGCTGATGCGGCAGCGGCACCGGGTCAGCGGTCAGCGGGCCCGTTTGCGGCGCCGCCGCTTGTACCACACCGGGACGAGGGCGAGCACGGCAAGGGCGATGATCGGCAGCAGCACGCTCGGGCGAAGCACGATGCCGAAATCCGGCTGCTCGACCACTTTGCCGAGCCCGTTGCCAAGCCCCGCATAGACGAAGGTTGCCGGAATGATGCCGAGAAAGCTCGCAGCCAAATAGGTCGGCAGGCCGACCCCGGCCAAAGCCGGAACCAAATTGACCAGCCAAAACGGAAACAGCGGGACCAAACGCAGCACCAATAGATAATTGAACGCGTCCTCGCGAAACCCGTCTTCAAGCTTGCCGAAGAACGGCCCGGCACGCTGGGCGAGGCCGCCGAGGCCGGCGCGCGCGGCGACAAAGACCCCCGTCGCGCCCAGCGTCGCGCCGATCACCGCGCAAGCGCCGCCGAGCCAGGTCCCGAACAGAAAGCCGCCGGCAACCGTCAACACCGCTCCGCCGGGCACTGACAGCGCGACCAGCCCGGCATAGGCGGCGACATAGAGAACCGCAGCGACACAACCCCAGCGGGCAGCGAGGCCGCACAGCCAGCCGCGGTTGTCGGCGAGTGCCGCAAACGTCAGATAGCGGTGCCCGCCGGCGATCACGAACGCGAGGCCGGCGGCGAGGAGCAGGCCCAGCGGCACCAGGCGGCGCGCGGAAATGCCAAGTCGCGGCGGCAGATCGTCGGGCATGCGGGGTCCGGGACAGCCAAGAAACGGCGATGCTAGCGCCGCGGCGGCAGAAGGGCAGTCACCTTCCTGTGAAGCGGTGCAGTCTGCCGCAACGGGGCTGCGCGAGATCGGCGAGCGAGCGGCCCGCGCCAGCATCGCTGCTCGTATCGCGAGTAGATCGAATACATACTTAATAAAAGCGATATTTATTGCAATGCCGACCTGGTTTTAGCATTATGCGCCTGCATCGTGATGTCTCCCCGATGGTCCTCGTGAGCGATGCGCACAGCCCTGCACTTACCTCTGGGTGCAGGGAATGGAACCCCGGTCGTGGCGACCGGGGTTTCGTTTTTGTGCCGCATCGCCAGCCCGATCGGTGCCGCGCCACAGGCGGCCGGCTTCGACCAGCTGCCAGACGGCGAGCGCCGGCAGCCCAATCGCGAAGTCGCGCCCCCGCTTCAGCAACGACAAGGCCAGCGCCGCCTCCGGGGTCAAGCCAAAGCTGGCGCCGAGCAGAACATAGGCGCCCTCCTGGACCCCGACCGCGTTCGGCACGGCAAACGCGACGCTGCGGATCGCGTAGACCAGGCTTTCGATCACTAGAACTGCACCGAGGTGAAGCGGCACGCCGATAAACCGCAAGGCCAGCCAGATCTCGGCGGCACTGGCGAGCCAGCAGATCAGGTGGACGGCAAAGCTCGCCGCCAGCCCGGCGGGTCGGGCATAAATCGCAGCGATCGCCGCGTGCAGCGTCGCCGCCCCGGCCGCCGTCCGCTCCGCCCAGCCCCGGCCCAGCGCGCCCGCGAGGCGATCGAGCAGGCCAAAGCCGTGCCGCTGGGCAAAGACAAAGCCGGCGGCCAGCGATGCGCCGATCGCGAGGCCGACCGCCACCGGGGCCGCGACCCGCGCTTTCGGATCGAGGTGCAGCAGCCATGACAGCGCGATCGCGGTGTAGGCGATCTGGGCCAGGAACTCGAGGGTGACGTCGACGATCGTGCTCGCCGCGGCGGCGCTGCCGGAAACCCCGGCGTTGGCGATTGCCCGCGCGCCCGCGACATAGCCGCCGACCTGCGACAGCGGCAGCACCTCGGAGGCGGAATCGCGGACCAGGCGGGCCCAGATCGCCGGCCACGGGTTCGTCCCCGGCAACAGCGCCCACCAGGCGAGGCCCATCACCGCGACCAGCGCGGCTTGAATAAGGCACACGGTGGCGAACCCGGCCCACCCGACCGCCAGCAGCGAGTGCAGCACCGCGCCGGCGCCAAAATGGATGAGGAGCCCGCCGACAACCGCGATCCCGATCGCCGCCGCCGCCAACGAAGCCGGCTTCATCGGCTTCTAGCGCAAACCGCGCGCCCGCGCCCCGAAGCGCATCGCCGCCAGCGCGATCGCACCGAGCCTCGGCAAGAGATGCGGCTGCAGCAGCTCGGGGTCGAAGGCTTTCATCCGCCGGGCGTGCTCGGCGCAGCATTCCTCGACCAGGCCGCGCAGCGAAAAGCCGTCAAGGAAAACACTCGCCTCGGTCGCCGAGAAGTCCTTTCCGCCATTGACCGTCCGGCCGCTTCGGACAGTCCCGAGCAGCCGGCCGATCGCCCGGCCATAGTAGCGCGCCGCGATCGCCGATCGCAGCCATTTCGGGCGTCGCCCACGGCGCGCCTGCTCCCAGGCCATCCAATTGACAAAGAACACGATATGACGATTTTCCTCATGCATCAGGGTGTCGAAGATCGCGAACATCGGCTCCGGCAGGAACCCCGACCTTCGGGCGATCTGAAACACGCCAAAGCCGAGAAATGCGTCGAGGCACTCGCCATAGCCGAAATCGGCAAAGGCGCGGTAGAGGTCGGGGCCAGGCGGCTCGAGCGGGCTTTCTTCGGCAGCGAGGCCATAGCGGCCGATCATCAGTCGCAGGAGGTCGGCGTGGCGCGCCTCCTCGAACCCTTGCAGCGCGACTGCCTCGCGCACCAGCGGATCGGCGATCGTCGCCGCATAGGCATCGACAATGGCGCCGGCGCGCCGCTCGGTGTGCAGCACTTGCGGCCAGAACGGGATTGCGCGCAGCCGCGTTAACGCCGCACGATCGAGATCGGGCCAGCCAAGCATCCGGGGGTCGTATCGGTTGTGGCTCCCGATGAACTGAGCGCAAAACCGTTGCTTGTGCTCGTCCGAGCCGATCTTCATGACGCCGCCGAAAGTGGGCGCCGCCATCGGATCAGGCGGCGAACGAGGCGCATCAGCCGCGGCACCGTGTTGGGCCGCAGCAGCCGGGGATCATACCCCGAAAGGCGTCGATCGTTCTCGGAGAGGCAGATTTCGATCAGCGCCGCCGGCGACAGATCGACGGCCCCGAGCGACTTGCCGCCGGTCAGGGTGAAGTTGTTGTCCTGTGTAACCGAGCCGGGGGCAGCGCTGTCCGCCGCCTTGCCGCTGCCGACGCCGCGCGCGATGCCGATGCGCTCCCAGATCAGGAAGGCCCAGACCGCCAGGATCTTGGCCAGGAACAGCGGCCGCCGCCACAGCGGCAGCCGCCGTCGGTGCCACGCCACCCAGTTGACGAAAAACAGGATGTGGCGGCCTTCCTCCTGCATGACCGGCTCGAAGGTGTCGACCAGAGCCGGCGGGAAAAAGCCGGAGCGCTTGGCCAGCGCGAACAGGCCAAAGGCAAAAAAGCTGTCGATGCATTCGCTGAAGCCGGTAACCATAAAGGCCCATTCGGGATCGCGCGGGCGCACATAGGCGGGCTCGGGGGCGAGACGGATGCCATAGGCCTCGACGAGGTTGGACAAAACCTCCTTGTGCCGCCCCTCCTCGCGTCCATCGAGCTCGATCGCCTGGCGCAGCAGCGGATCGGCGACCGTCTCGCCATAGCTCAACACCCGCAGGCGGGCCTTGCCCTCGGTCTGCACGGCGATATCCCAAATCGGCAGGCCGACGAGCCGGTCGCGCGCCTCGCTGTCGAGCGCCGGCCAATCGACGATCGATGGCTTATAGCGATTGTGGGTGTCGAGCAGCATCCGGCAAAATGCGGTTTTATGCGCCTCGCTGCCGGGAACGATCGGCCCCGGTTGGGCGGCAGCCCAAATGCGGGCGGCACGATCAGCAGCCTCGACCGTCGCGTTATCCAACATCGGCCCCAAAATCGCTCCCCATTGCTGCCGTCATCGCCCACCCGAAGCCTGCGCTGAAGGCCGAACGCCTCACTGGCCCTCGCCATTCCCCAGAGCGGCGGGCCAGCGTTGACTTGGCCGACCGCCTCTCTTATATAGCCGCCTCCGCTCGAGAGAGATGCCGCAATCGGAGCCGGTGCCGTGAAGCGCACTTACCAGCCCAGCAACCTCGTCCGCAAGCGCCGCCACGGGTTCCGGGCGCGGATGGCGACCGTCGCCGGCCGGCGCGTGCTTTCGGCGCGGCGGGCGAAGGGCCGCAAGCGGTTGTCCGCCTGAGGCGCGACGCTTCGCCGCTCGGGCCCGCCGGGCGGTAAATCCGTGGGCGGCAGGCTTGCAACACTGAAGGTTCGGGCCGATTTTCTCCGTGTCGCGGCGACCCGCAACAAGGTGGTGACGCCCGGCCTGATTTTGCAGGCTGCGCCGCGCCCTGCGAATCCGACGGCCGGCACCGCGTCGCGGGTCGGTTTCACCGCCAGCCGAAAGGTCGGCAATGCGGTGATCCGCAATCGGGCGAAGCGACGGCTGCGCGAGGTGGCGGCCGAGATCCTGGCGGATCGCGGAAACCCCGATACCGATTATGTGCTGATCGCCCGATCGGGAACGGCCGAGCGGCCGTATTCGGCGCTTTTGAACGATCTCGCGGCGGCGCTGAGCCGGATCGGGCGGAGCACGGGGGCACGCCGCTCAGGCACCGCAGGAGGGTTGAGATGAAGCGGCGATACCGCCCAAGCGCGGTGACTGCCGACATTGTCGGTGCAGACATCGTGGGCGCTGCCCTGGCAGACATCGTGGGTGCGGCCCTGAAAGCTGGCGTTCGCTTCTATCAGCTGTTTGTGTCGCCAGTGCGGCCACCCTGCTGCCGGTTTCTGCCGACCTGCTCCGATTATGCAATCGAAGCGATCACCCGGCATGGTGTGTGGCGCGGCGGCGGGCTGGCGCTGCGGCGGCTCGCCCGCTGCCATCCGTGGGGCGGCAGCGGCTACGATCCAGTGCCGCCGCCGATCGCCCATCGATCGCCCGATCCTGCCCGCGATCCGGCGGCTTCGCGGCGCGCCAACGCCAACGCCTGAGCGGCACCGGGCCCGGTCCGAATGGAACAGCGCAACCTGCTGATTGCGATCGTGGTGTCGGTCGGGATTCTGATCGGCTTCCAGTTCCTGTTTGAACGGATGCACCCGCCGCCGGCGCCGCATGTCGCCACCACCTCCAGCAGCCAGGCGACGGGTTCGGCTCCGGCCACCTCCGGGGCCACGCCCGCCCCCGGTGTCGCGGCGCCGGCAACCGGTGCCGCGAGCGCGCTCGCGGCCCGAGCGCCGCTAACCCGTGCCGCGGCAGTCGCCGCGCAGCCTCGGGTCAAGATCGACACGCCCCGGGTGCACGGCTCGATCGCGCTGGTCGGCGCCCGAATCGACGACCTGACCCTGGCCAAGTATCACGAGACGGTCAACCCGAAGAGCCCCGATGTGGTCCTGCTGTCCCCGCCCGGGACCGCGCACCCCTATCTCGCCGAATTCGGCTGGGTGGCCGAGCAGCCCGGGACGGTCAAGCTGCCGGGGCCGCAGACCCTGTGGAAAGCGTCGGGCGGGCCGCTGACCCCGTCGCACGCGGTGACCCTGACTTGGGACAACGGCCAAGGGCTCGTCTTCACCCGCACCATCAGCATCGACCAGAACTACATGTTCACGGTGCGCGAGGCGGTGCGCAACACCGGCAACACCCCGGTCACGCTGTTGCCTTATGGCCTGATCAGCCGTACCGGCACCCCGCAAGTGTCCAGCTCCTATTTGAGCTTCGAAGGGTTGATCGGCGATCTCAACGGCTCGCTGCACGATGTCAAATACAGCTCGCTCAAGCCCGGCCAGCCGACCGCCTACGAATCGACCGGGGGCTGGCTCGGCTTTACCGACACATATTGGCTCACGTCGCTCATTCCGCCGCAGAACCAGCCGATCAAGGCGCGCTTCACGCTGAGCGACGAGCACGGAACCACCCGCTACCAGGCTGATTATACCGGGCCGGCGAAGACCGTGGCCCCCGATGGCAGCGTCACCGCCTCGACCCGGTTTTTCGCTGGCGCCAAAGAGCTCAGCCTGCTCACGGCTTACGCGAGTTCGGGGATCCCGCTGTTCGACTATGCGATCGATTTCGGCTGGTTTTGGTTTATCAGCAAGCCGATGTTTCAGGTTCTCGAAATCCTTTATCGGGCCTTCAACAATTTCGGAGTGGCGATCCTGGTGCTGACCTTGATGGTCAGGGTTCTGTTCTTCCCGCTCGCCAACAAATCCTATCGGGCAATGAGCAAGATGAAGCTGCTGCAGCCCGAAATGCAGAAATTGCGTGAGCGCTTTCCCGACGACAAAGCCCGCCAGCAGCAGGAGATGATGGCGGTCTACAAGCGGGTCGGCGCCAACCCATTGGCCGGCTGCCTGCCGATCGTGGTGCAGATCCCGGTGTTCTATGCCCTCTATCAAATCCTCTACGTCGCGATTGATCTGCGGCACGCGCCGTTTTTCGGCTGGATCCGCGACCTGTCGGCGCCGGACCCGACCTCGTTCGCCAATCTGTTCGGCCTCCTACCGTTCACCCCGCCCTCGTTCCTGATGATCGGGGCTTGGCCGATCATCATGGGCGTGACCATGTTCCTTCAGCAAAAGCTCAACCCGCAACCGGTCGATGCGATGCAGGCGCGCATGTTCATGCTGCTGCCGATCGTCTTTACCTACATGCTGTCGCATTTCCCGGCCGGGCTGGTGATCTACTGGGCGTGGAGCAACACGCTCAGCATCGCCCAGCAATGGGTGATCATGCACCGCGCCGGGGCGGCCTGACCCCGGCCGTGGCAGTCATCGCAGAGATCGCAGCCGATCTGTTTCCGCCGCGCGCCGTGGCGCCCGAATTGGTCGCGGCGGGACGGCGCCTGTTTGCCCAAGAAGCCCGCTTTATCGCCGGCGCCGCCGAGCCCGCGGCACTGCCGCCCGAGAGCCTGCCGGAAATCGCCTTCGCCGGGCGCTCCAATGTCGGCAAGTCGAGCCTCGTCAACGCGCTGACCGGGCGCCGGGTGCTGGCCCGGATCTCGAACACGCCCGGCCGTACCCGTCAGATAAACTTTTTCGAGCTCGGCGGCGAGCTGATGCTCGTTGACCTGCCCGGTTACGGCTACGCCGAGGCATCGAAAGTCGCGATCAAGCGCTGGACCGGCCTTGTGCGCCGCTATCTGCAGAGCCGGGCGGCGCTGCGCCGGGTCTGCCTGCTGATCGATGCGCGCCACGGCATCAAGGAAATCGACCGCCCGCTCTTCGACATGCTCGACCGCGCCGGGGTTTCCTACCAGGCCGTGCTGACCAAGACCGACAAGCTCGGCGCGACGGCGCTTGCCGAGATGGCCGAGCGGGTCGCGGCCGAGCTGGCCTTGCATACCGCAGCGCATCCCGAGCTCCATCTGACCAGCGCTGAGGAGCGCCGCGGCATCGACGCATTGCGCGCGACGCTGGTCAGCTTTGCCCCGTCCGGCGCCGAGGCTCTTGCGGTAGCAGCCTGCGAGCAACCGGGCTAGAGTGACCGGCGCAATGAACCCTGCCCTCGACCTCCTGTCAGGCGCGGCCGGCGCCGGTCTCGACCCGCGCGCCAAGGCCGCGGTGCTGGCCGAGGCGCTGCCCTATATGCGGCGCTATGCCGGCCACACCCTGGTTGTCAAATATGGCGGCCACGCGATGGGCGGCCAGGACACGGGAAGGGGCGGCAGCGACTCGTTTGCCCGCGACGTCGTGCTCTTAAAGCAGGTCGGCATCAACCCGATCGTCGTCCATGGCGGCGGGCCGCAGATCGGGCAGATGCTGGTGCGCCTTGGCATCGAGAGCCGCTTTGTCGACGGGCTGAGGGTCACCGACCGCGAGACCATGGAGGTGGTCGAGATGGTCCTCGCCGGCACGATCAACAAAGCGCTGGTCGCGGCGATCAACGCCGAGGGCGGCTGCGCGATCGGGCTGACCGGCAAGGACGGCCGGCTGATCGAGGCGAAAAAGGTGCTGCGCAGCAAGATTGAAGCCGGCGTCCGCACCGAGATCGATCTCGGCTTTGTCGGCGAGCCGCGGCATGTGGCCGCCGGCGTGCTCGACACCTTCCGCCAATCCGACATAATCCCGGTGATCGCCCCGATCGGGGTCGGCGCCGCCGGCGAGACCTACAACATCAACGCCGACACGGTGGCGGGGGCGGTCGCCGCCGCGGTCAAAGCCACCCGGCTCCTGCTGCTGACCGATGTCGCGGGCGTGCTCGACGCCGACCAGCGGCTGGTGTCCGAGATCACCGCCGCTGCCGCACGGCGGATGATCGCCGACGGGGTCATCCATGGCGGGATGATCCCCAAGGTCGAGACCTGCCTCGATGCGGTCGCGGGCGGTGCCGAAGCGGCGGTGATCCTCGACGGGCGGGTGCCGCACGCGATCCTGCTCGAGCTCTTTACCGATGCCTCGGGCGCCGGCACCCTGATCCGCGCCGGCTAGGGGTTCGCGCGATGCCCGCCGCGGCCGGCCGGCCGCTCGACCGGATCGAGACCTGGATCTTCGACCTCGACAACACGCTCTATCCGGCGTCGTGCCGGCTGTTCGACCAGATCCACGCCCGCATGCAGAGCTTTATCGCCCTGCGCCTCGGCCTGTCGCCGGAAGCGGCGCTTGCCGTGCAGAAGACCTATTTCCGCGAGCATGGCACGACGATGCGCGGGCTGATGATCGTCGATCGGATCGACCCGCACGAGTTCATGGCCTATGTCCATGACGTCGATCTCGCCTGCGTGCCGGCCGACCCGGCGCTGGTTGCGGCGCTGGCCGCGCTGCCCGGCCGCAAGATCGTCCACACCAACGGCTCGGCCGCCCATGCCGAGCGGCTGCTCGATCATCTCGGCATCGCCCAATCGTTCTGCGGTGTCGTCGACATCGCGATGGCCGGGTTCGAGCCAAAGCCGGCGCTCGCCGGCTATCGCGAGCTGCTGCGCCGTCACGCGGTCGTTCCGGAAACCGCGCTGATGGTCGAGGACATGGCCAAGAACCTGGTTCCGGCGGCGGCTCTCGGCATGACCACGGGCTGGGTGCGCGGCACGATCGACTGGGCCGCCGCCGGCGCCGAGGGCGACCACATCCACCACATCATCGACGATCTCGGCCGCTTTCTCGCCGCCGCTTTGCTCAAACCCGAGGCAAGGGCATGTCCGTCGCCGACACGATCCGCCGCAAGCTGACCGAGCGGTTCGCCCCGAGCCGGCTCGAAATCATCGACGAGTCGCATCGCCATGCCGGGCATGCCGGCGCGCGCCCCGAGGGCGAGACCCATTTTGCCGTCGCCATCGTTTCCGCCGCCTTTGCCGGCCAAGGCCGGGTGGCGCGCCAGCGCCTCGTCCATCAAACGCTCGCCGAAGAATTGGCGACCCATGTTCACGCGCTGTCCTTGACCACGCTGGCCCCCGACGAGGACGGCGCGCGCGTCAGCTGCTGACCGGCCGGCGAGCCGCTGCTGGCGGATCGGCTCCCAGCGGCGTGAAATCCGTGCCTGGGTCCGGCGCCGATCGCGCTAAAATACCCGAAGACGGGCGGTGGGCACGCGGGCGGCAGTGCGCGCGCCGGCAAAGTTCGGAGTCCTCGCAGTGGTTACGCCTCTGAGACGTTCCATCATGCTGTCGCTGGCCGCTCTGGCCTCGCTCCCGGTCTCATGGGCCGCTGCCGAACCAATGAAGCTGGAGACCTCCAATTACCTGGCGGTTTAGGCGGGTTTGTGATTCGATGAGCGGGGTCTGCGCTGGGGGGCGGAGATGCGGGGGCAGGCGGGTTTTTTTGACATTGACGAGCGGCTGAAGCAGCTCTCGGCCAAGGGC
>DASYBC010000073.1:0-1792 GCA_036500965.1 Allostellaceae bacterium
CGGGCCGGCAGCATCGCCTCGATGCGCTCGCGCACGCGGCGCGCCACCACCGGGGAAGCACCGCCGGTGCCGACCGCCACCACCACGTCGCCGCGATCGACGATGGCGGGAAAAATGAAAGTCGAATGCGAAAGATCGTCCGTCACGTTCACCGGCAGCCCGACCGACCGGGCCCGCGCCGACATCGCAATGCCGACGTCACCGGCACCCGCACACAGGATCGCAATCACCTCGGCGAGATCCGCCAGCAGCGGATCGCCGGCCGCGAGCTCAATTCGCGCCGCGTCGGATGCCTGCAAGCCGCCGAGATCACGATTGCCGTCGGTCGCATACCAGCGCACCCGCGCGCCGGCGGTCGCCAGCAGACGCAACTTCGCCCGCACCAACTCGCCGCCTCCAACCACGAGCACGGCCCCAGCTTGCAGATCGAGAAACACCGGCAGAAATCGCATGCGCTACTCTCTCCCCCGACACCCGGGGTGCACTGGAATTATTTTCTATATAGGTCCCGTTCAAGACCCGCAAAGGGAAGATTATTCCTTCATATTGCAGCGCAACTATAGAATTTTTGCCTGCGGAGGCCAAGGCCCCGGAGATGCATCTTCTCGACCCGGGCGCCGCAGGACCCGCGATCGAGCCGATGCCCAACAGCGGCACGCGCTTGCCCGATCCCGGTCAGCCGTCGATGGATCATCCGGACCCGTTCGGGACGCAGAGCATCTGCATTTTCAGGGAAACCTTGGCGCGGCTGAATGGGTCCTCGATCTCAGCCGCTGCGGGCGCCGGGCAATCTCCGAACAAGACCGATGCGGAAATTGCCATGAACATGATCGTTGCACAGCGATATCGGCGAGGCCGAACGCAGCACGCATCCTGCACGAGCCCGATCGTCCTGGCGCGCAAGCCCGAAATGCTCAAGCCACTCGGCGCACGGCGCGGCATATGTCCAGCCCGGACACCGGCCATTGTTTGCGCAATCGGGGCCCGCGAAAGGCCTTCTCAGGGCCCACGCTTTGGCGCTAAAAGAGCCTGAACGCCGCCTCTGCGGCGCTCTTTGTTTTTGCCCCAAAGCAGCCGGCAGGCGCCGCTTTTCGCGAAAGTTGAATGATGAATCGCATCGATGTCCACGGATTGAAGATCGCGCCCGTTCTGTTCGATTTTATCGCCAAGGAAGCCAGCCCCGGGACCGGGATTGCCCCCGACGCGTTCTGGGCCGGGCTTGCCGCGATTCTCCATGACCTCGCGGCGAGGAACCGCGAGCTGCTCGCGGTGCGCGACCGTCTGCAGGCGAAAATCGACGGCTGGCACCGGGCCAACAAGGGCAAACCATTCGACCTCGACGCCTACACCGCATTCCTGCGGGAGATCGGCTATCTGCTGCCGGAGCCTGGCACCCAGAAGGTCGAGACCGCTGACGTCGATGAGGAGATCGGCAAGATCTGCGGACCGCAGCTGGTGGTGCCGCTGACCAACGCCCGCTATGCGCTCAATGCGGCGAACGCCCGCTGGGGCAGCCTTTATGACGCGTTCTATGGCACCGACGCCGTACCGCATGAGGCGGGCGAAGACGGCAAAGGCTACAACAAGGCCCGCGGCGCCAGAGTGATCGCGAAGGCAAAAGCCTTGCTGGATTCCGCGGTGCCGCTCGCGACCGGAAGCCACAGCGATGTGATCTCCTACGCCGTCGTCGCCGGCCAGCTCGCAGTCAAGCTGAAGAGCGGCAATGCCACGGCGCTGAAATCCAACGCGCAGTTCGCCGGATACCAGGGCGACGCCGCCGCGCCGTCGGCGA
>DASYBC010000074.1:0-113952 GCA_036500965.1 Allostellaceae bacterium
CCGGCCCCGGCTCAGCGCCCTAGAGCAGGATCGCATGAAATGGAAACAGAGCTTCCATTTCATGCGTGAATCCTGCTCTCGCTTCCAAGGATGAGACCATGATTCACGTCTCGGATCGGAGCGCCATGCGCTTCGATCCGAGACGATCATGGTCTAGAAATTCAAATTTATTCACCTATGATATTAAATGCTCATTTCGTCATGCCTGCAAAAGCGGGCACCCAGGGCTTGCCCCTGGCTCGAACCGGGGCGGCCGCCCCGCGCCTGCAACCCCCTGTTAAAGCCAGGGGCAGGCTCTCGGCCCCCGCTTTCGCAGGGGCGACGAGGAAGAAACTCCAGATTCGTAAACCTCAAGGAGGTGCTGGTGCCCGGCCGAAGACCCTATGGGCGGGCCACCGGGCCGCGCTGGTCGGGGAGGGTGGCGGCCTTTTCCTTCCAGTCCTTCGACCAAGGGGTGACCGGCCGCGGCACCGTCTGGCCGTCGACCCGGATTTCGTCAACCTGCTCGTTGAAAAAGCACAGATAGCCCTTGATTTTCGGGCATTCGGGGATCGGCTCGGGATAGCTCCACACCAGATCCTGGTAGAGCTGCTCGCCAATCTTGACCGAATAGTAGCGCGCGCGGCCCTTATATGGGCAGGCGGTGGTCTTATCGCTCGGGATCAGAAGATCCATCCGCACATCCTCGGGCGGGATGTAATAGCGCGTGGGCAGCCTGGTCTCGAACAGGAAGCGCGCGCGCCGGGTGTCGGCGACGGTCTCGCCGGCAAGGATGATCTGCACCGGGCGCGAGGATTGAATGACGTCGATCCGCTTGTAAGGATCGCGCGGGTGAACGAAGATCTCCTCGTCCTCCTCATACCAATGATCGACCCGGTCCCAATAAAACGCGACAAAGTCGCTGACCGCCGCCACCTCCTCAAACGGGTCGGGATAGCCCCAGACCGCGTTTTCCGCCGCCCGGTCGCCGACCTTTAGGGTCCAGTACGACGCCGTCCCCTTATAGGGGCAGAAGGTGTGATGGTCGGTCGGCGTCATCAAATCCATGCGCACGTCGCCGCGCGAAAAGTAGTAGACCGGCAGGTGACGGGTCTCGAACAACAGATGCGCGTTGGTGCTGTCGGCGATGGTTTCGCCGTTGAATTTGACGCGCACCCGGCGCGGCGAAGGCTCGAACGCGATCTTGTAGCCGGGGTTGGTCTTGAACCCGGATTCGCGCGTGACGGGTTGATGCGTCTGGGGTGCCGCTGCCGCTGCCATGATCTGATCCTCCTGCTGCTCCCCGCGAAGATGAGCCCGGCCGGCGTCGGCCACAACCCCCGAAACGGCGCTCGCAGCGTCGGGACAGCGCGCCCGACAGGGCAGGAGGCGCTCGGCGAGCGGGGCTACGGCAATGGCTTCCGAGCGGTCGACCCAATTTATAGGGCTGTCAAAGATCCCGATCTCGGCCGACAGCTGCTTTGCGAAACAGCTGCTTTGCGAAGATGCGGTCTCGACGCGCGTGCGCGGGTCGGCCAGAGGGCAGAAAACGCCGCTCTCT
This sequence comes from Allostellaceae bacterium, assembly GCA_036500965.1. Taxonomy (GTDB): domain Bacteria; phylum Pseudomonadota; class Alphaproteobacteria; order ATCC43930; family CGMCC-115725; genus AP-15. The sequence continues at coordinate 1,541 of DASYBC010000074.1, forward strand.
TATGCGGCGGCTCCGCCCGATTCGGGCATTTGGCCCTGCGGACTCAACCGATCGACGATCCTCGGCAGGTATTGCGCCAGCAACGGCAGCAGCTCGGTTTTTGACATGCCGGCCTGCGCCGCCATTGTCTGCACCTGATTTTCGCCCAAGGCGCGGTGCACGTCATCCGGCGCGACCGGCTGGTTGGGCTCGTTGCTGAGCCAGGAATCGAATGCCTGGCCGAGCCCGGCCGATTTGAACCGCTCCGCGAGATTTTGCAGGGCGCCGCCCTCCCCGCCCTGCAGCAGGCTGGCCAGCGCCGCTGGAACCCCGGAGCTCGAGGAGCTTGTATGCTCCTGCGGCAGCTCGCTCAGAACGGTGTCGAGAAATCCCATCATGCTCTCCTGTTGGACCGATCGAGGGACCGGCACCCATGCCGGTGCGGAGCGCCACCGTTCGGCGGCACCCCGCGCGGCAGAATCACGGTTTGCGGTTCGGCAACGTGCCTTCCCGGTTTTCCACTACTCCACCGGTCTCGTTTCCGACGTCAACCTTGGTTTCGCGCACGGTATCGCGCACCCGCTCGGTCCGCTCGTTCGCCTCGCGGCGGACGACCACCTCTTCGGTCTCTCGCGCGCGCTTCTCGACGACCGGCTCCTCGTGCCGCTCGGTCACCTCGTATTCGCGCTCCTGCGGCATCTCGACGGCGCCGATCGCGCCCTCGCCAGAAACCGGCCGGCGCTCGACGATCACCCGCTCATCGCGCAGCGTGACCTCTTGCTCAACCGGGGTCTCGACGACGTAGGTGCGGATCCGATAGTGGCGCTCGCTTGCCCGCTTGCCGACCGCCAGCTCCTCCTTGACCACCGGGATGACCTGCTCGTCCTGCTGTCCCGTTTCGAACGCGCTCCGCTCGCCTGAAACGCTGCCGGCGCGGAGCGGCGCCTCGGCCCTGGGCTCCGCCATCGGCGTGCTGGCCATCGGCGCCGCGGTCGCGGCTCCCGGAGCCCAGGCCTCGGCCGTTCCGGTATATTCGACCGGGTCGAACTCATCGAGAATGTCGGCGATGCGCTCGCGCTCGGCCTCGTTGCGGACCAGCACCGAGACGACCGTGCGGCCCTCGCGCAGATTTGCCTCGTACCAGCCGCGATCCCGCTCCGGCACGTCTCTGCCGAACAGCCAATCCCAGAAGCCGGCGCGATGCTCGCCTGCCACCGCGGCTTGTCCGACGGCCGGACCGGCAGCACCGGTCGGCGCCGCCGTGTCGCTCATCCGGATGTCAACTTGCGGAACACCGAATTCGATCAGGCGATCGCGGGCCATCTCGGCATCAGCGCGCGATTTGTAGACCGCCACTACGTTATGTCCATCCATGGTGCCTATCTCCGTGTGCAGGGTTGACGCAGCCCTCAACACCGCCGATGCCCTTCCCAGTTCCCAATAAACGTCACAAGCTATCGGGGCACATCCCAAAAGATGAAGACTTCGATCCGCAGAGCGCGGCGATTCCATCGGGGACGCCATGGATTTCTCCATCTGCACCAGCGTCCCGGCGGCGAACCCTTAGCCTTGTCGGAACCAGCTGGTTTCCGATCGTCAAAATCCAGCCGACGACTGCCGCCGCGCGACCCAAGAGAGAAGCAGTCTGCAAGTTGCCGATGAAAATAGCTTCAAGGCGGAGCCTCCTCATACGATGGTGGCACAATATTCAAGTTGACGCCCAATTCCGCCAAGACCAGGTGGTCATACGAGGTGCTGCACAGTTTTTGCTCGCAGGCGGGTTGCGCCGACGGTGAGACGCCTGCTGCCGGACTCTTCAGGGATGCAGCCGGCGATCTGTATGGGACAACTTTCGAAGGCGGTGCTCACAGCCGCGGAACCGTGTTCAAGCTGACCCCCAATGCGGCAAAGACTAGATGGAGTGAGACGATACTGTATAGCTTTTGTGCGCATACGAACTGCACCGACGGGCAATGGCCTTCATCCGGTCTGATCAGGGACGGAGCGGGAAGATTTTATGGGACCACTTTTGCCGGCGGTGGTGCGAGCTATGATAAGGGCACCGTGTTCCAGTTGGCTCCCTGAGGATTGATCGGCTCGACTCTGCCGCGGCAATCGTCGGAGCCGGCCCGGCTCCTCAGTAAGGGTGGGACGGCGGGCGTGGCCGCCAGCGGGGGCGCGGGCGCGGGACCCAGGGGCGGTCGCCGCGGCTAGCGTTGGCACTGTCGATCGTCACGCCGCCCCGGTCGAGCCACAGCGCCACTGAACCGAGCCGCCAGGAATCGATGCGGTCGATAACCGGTACGATACCACGGCAGCGAAACCCAGCCGGTACCTGAGCGACGATCGCGTCGACGCCGTCGCAAGCGACCGGCAGCCCGGCGACGCCGGTGACAAGCTCGACATTATGCCCGCGCGCCGAATAGCGGCAGCGCTCGCCGGTACAATCGAGGCCGCCCCGCGCCCCGGGTCCCGGCCAGGGAGCAAGGCTGAGCCCGGTCTCCTCGGCCAGGAACGAGCCCTCGATCCGCTCGCCCCAGCCGGCTGAGACGAAATAAGACCCGCTTGGCGCGCGGACCGCGAGGAAACGGCCGATATCGGCGATGACGATGTCGGGCGGGCGGGTCAACGCCATGCCGACGAGCCCGGCGGCAATCGCCAGCGCTCCCCAGCGCCGCCATCGCCCTTGCCACAGGCAGAGCCAGAGCCCGCCGAGCGAGACCAGCACCAGTCCTGCCGCCGGCAGGCGCGGCATCGGCCAGACGTTGCCAGGAAGGGCCGAGACCAGGCGCGCCACCGCGATCGTCGCGTCGATGCCCCAGCCCATCGGCACGAGCGCGAAGCGTTCGAGCCCGAACGGCATCAGCAGGCAGGCCACCACCCCCCAGGGCAGGGTCCACATCGCGCTCAGCGGCACCGCGATGACATTGGCCAGCGGCGAATAGAGCGCCACGTGATGAAAGTGATAGATCGAGAACGGGTCGGTGCCGATCGTGACGACGACGGTAGTGACCACCACGGCCCCCGCATAGCCGAGCACCCGCCTTGGCATCGAGGGGCGATGCAGCAGATCGCCGAGCCGCCGGCCATAGGTCTCATACACCGCGATCAGCGCGACGACCGCGCCGAACGACATCTCAAAGCTGACCCCGACAAGGCTTTCCGGCTCGATTGCCAGCACGAATGCCGCGGCCAGCGCGCAAATCCGCATCGAGATGCGCAGCCGGTCGATCAGGATCGCGGCGAACACCAGGCCGTTCATGACAAAGGCGCGCTCGGTCGGGATCGCCGCCCCCGACAGTAAAAGATAGCCGGTCAGTGCGGCGAGGGTGGCGCCGGCGGCGATCTTTTTGATTGGAAAGCGCAATGCGACCCAAGGGATCAGCGCCAGCCCGCCGCGCACGGTGAAGAAGACGAAGCCGCCGACCAGGCCCAGATGCAGCCCGGCGATCGCCAACAGGTGCTGCAGGCCGGATCGGCGGAACGCGGTCTTGACCTCTTCCGAGATCGCGCCGCGCTTGCCGGTGATCAGCGCCGAGGCGACGCCGCCGGTCGAGCCGGGCAGGACGGCGATGATCCGCCGCGACATCGAGGTGCGCAGGCGCCGCAGAGCCTCCCGCCAGCCGCCTCCCGTCGCCCCGACGCGCGCTGGCACCAGACGAGCCGGGCCATAAGTATAGCCGACCCCGCCGATCCGGGCGAAATAGGCTTCGCGCTGCATGTCGTGCGCGCCCGGCAGGATCTGGCCGGGGACTGGGTACAGCACCGCCCACATGCTGACCCGGTCGCCGGGGGCGAGCAGGTCGCTCGACGCCGCGATATGCACGCGCAGACGCGCTGGCTGCTGGTCGGGTGCGAGCCCCGGCAGCGGGTCGGGGGCGACGATCACCCGCCAGCCCCGGTCGAGCGCGTCGATGTCGAGCACCCGCCCGGTTACCATGACCGGCCCGAGGCGGCGCTGCAGCATCGGTGCCTGGCGTTCCCAGGTGGTCTCGCCGATCAGCGCAAAGCCGGCGCAGAACAGGGCCAGCGCCAGCATCGGCTCGCACGCCAGCGGATGCCGATGGAGCCCAAAGGCCGCGCCGCCGGCGAGGATTGTCCCACCTGCGCCGAGCCACAGCGGCGGCTCGAACGTCAGCGAGAAATAGACGCCGATGCCGGCGCCAAAGAGCACCGGCAGCCACAGGAGCCGGCGCTCGCCCTCGGCAGCGTAGGCGTTGGCCGCCGCCTTGGCGAGGCGTGCCGCCCACGCCGCAGCCGCGCCGCGCCCGCCATCGGCGATCGCCGCATCCGCCATTGCCGCCCCGCTGACTCGCGCGCCGCGAGCCTAGCCGATCAGTGGCTCAAGCGGCAGTGGCCGGGATCGATTTGACGGATTATGGACGGCAGATCGTCAATCCTTTGAAGCTCGTGTTTCGTGCTTCATCCCGGTGCAATGGGTCGCGCAGAGCGCGGTAGCATCCTGCAGCTTGGATCGACGCCGCAGTGTCGGCCGAAGCCGCCGTTTCGCGCCCTGCGCCCCCGTTTTGCGCCTGCGCTACACCTTTTCGAGCGCGACCACCGTTTCCGATTTCGCCTCGCTTGGCGTGATGTCGACCACCTCGACCGCCACTCCGGTTGCGTTGACGCCCTCAAACATGCCCTTCTGCTCGAAATGCACCGGCGCCGCCCCCGGCACGACCGACTGGAAGGTGAGCCTCGCCGTGTACGGCACGCTCACTTTGCCGTAATGAACCACCACCTGGTACCGGTACTTCTTGCCCGCCGGGACATTCACCGACGTGCTGACCGTATCGGTGTTCGTCTCGGATTCCGATGTCTGGCTGGTAATCGAGATCGTCTTCGAATCCGATTCTTCGAACGAGGCGGAGGCCGAAACCTCGATGACCTTGTCGATGCCGCCCTTCACGCCGAAAGTCTGGGTGTATTTGTGCCCGGTCGTATCGCTCTCGGAGTTGGTGAATGAGCGCGTGGTCGTCACCGAGCGGGACAAGGTGTAAGTGCTGGTGTCCGGCACGCCCGAGCGGGTGTTGTCGACGGTGGTCGCGGCGCAGCGCGAGGGAGGTTTGCCGAGATCGGCGACGGCCTTCGAGGTGTCGTAGACGATGCCATCGATGGTGACCGCGCCGCTTTCCTCGACCAGCCGCCACTCTTCATTGTCGGCGCCGCCATCCCAACGCCAGGTCCCGATTGTGCCGTGCACATTCGAGCCATAGACGTTGATTTTCTGTTCCCAATCGGTCAGCGAGTTGATCCCGACCCAGGGCCGGCCGAGATCCTCGACGCGCCAGAGCTGGGCCGGGTCGGCCCCGTTCTGGTTCACCGCCTGCAAATGTCCGTCGGAGCCGCGGGCGAGGACCCGGCCCAAGCCCACATGCTTGAGGAACGCGCCGCCGCGCTGGTCAGGGATTGCCGCCCATAATTGGTCGATTGCCGAGTCGAGCGCCTGCATGACCACGGTGTTTTGCGCTGTGATAGTCAGCGCCCAGTTCGAGAGGCCGATCTTCGACTGGAGGTAAAAGGGCTTGGTCGGCCAGGAGATTTCGTTGCTCATTCGCGTCATCCTTTTTTTGGAAAACGGGCAAAACCGTTCTCAGGCTGCCGGCCGGCGATTAACATCCGGTTTACGGGGTCGGCGCAATCGACCTCCCACGCGGAGACCGGTGCCGCGGTCCGCTCCCCGCCCTCTCGCGCACCCGTGGGCTCACGCTCTGCACGGCTCTCGGTCTCAGATCTCGCCTTCCTGCCGCATCATGCGCACGGTTGAGCGGAACGCGGCCAGGGTGTCCTCCATCTCGGGCTCGGCATGCGTGGCCGAGACGAGCCCGCCGGGGGCGCCGCTGAAATCCACTCCGTTGACCATCATCGCCAACCGTAGCTTGTGCACGATGCCGGCTTGGCGATTGCCGGTCAGGCTTTCGGTCGATTGTCGATGGGGCTCGAACGCGGTCGGGGTGATCGGGACGCGATCGGGATTGGTGAAGATGTGCAGCATCGAAAAGGTGCCGTAGGCTGCCCACGGCACCCGCTCGTCCTCGAGCACCTCGTTGATCCGCCGACGTAAGGTCTCGCCATAGCGGTTGGCGCGGGCACAGGCGTCCGTGGTGCCGACGACCTCCAGGGCCGCAACGCCGGCCGCTGCCGATAGCGGGTTGGCGTTAAAGGTGCCGGGATGGGCGATCTTTTCACGGTCCAAAGCCCGGGTCACCTGGAAATCCAACAGGTCGAGAATGTCCTTGCGGCCGGCTACGGCGCCCCCCGGCAGCCCGCCGGACAGAATCTTGGCCAAGGTCGTCAAATCGGGGGTGATGCCGTATTCGGCCTGTGCGCCACCGGGCGACACGCGAAAACCGGTCACCACCTCGTCGAAGATCAGCAAGACGCCGTGCTGCTGGGTCAGCTCGCGCAGGGCATGCAGGAAGGACGGGTCGATCGGCAGCCGTGCGCCATGGGCGCCGGTCGGCTCGAGGATCGCCGCGGCAATGTCGTCGTGCTGTTCCAACAGCCGGGCCAATCCGTCGGTGTCGTTCTGCTCGGCAAGCAGCACATTGCCGGCGATTCCGGGCAGGACGCCGGTGGTCGGGCTGCCGTCAAAATGGCTGGCGAAACCCGAGGTCATGTGGTCGTGCCAGCCGTGGAAATGGTGCTTGAAGCGGATGATCTTCGATTTGCCGCTAAAGGCGCGGGCGAGCCGCACCGCCATCAAGGTCGCCTCGGTGCCGGAGGAGGTGAAGCGCACCCGCTTGGCCGAAGGCACCAGCTTGGTGATCCATTCGGCCCAGGCGACCTCAGTCTCGTGGCTGGCGCCGAAATGGGTTCCGCGCTCGATCTGCTCGTGCACCGCGGCAACCACCTTGGGATGCGAATGCCCGAGCAGCAACGCACCGTGCCCACCGAAATAATCGACGTAGCAATTGCCGTCGACATCCCATTTGCGCGGCCCGTTGGCGCGGGCGATGTAGAGCCCGTAAGGTTCGATATAGCGCGAATCATGGGTGATGCCGCTCGGGAACAGGCCGGCCGCTTTTGCCGCGGCCGCTGCCGATCCGGGGGTCTTGGCGCGGTAGGCGGCGATGATCGGCGAGTTCGTCGTCATCGTGTCGGGCATCGCTGTCACTCCTCGGCCGAGAGCCAAATTCGCAGCCAGTTGTAAGCCTTGCACCGGTTGCGGCCAAGCGTGGAGCCGCCTGCAGGATGTTGCGGATCGCGGTCGCGGCCCGTGGATCGGCCTAAAATCGCGGTCGCGGGCCGTGGATCGGGCTGAAAGAGAAAGGCCGCCCCCGAGGGACGGCCCTTCCTTACTCAAACACCGGCGGCCGATCGCGGCCGCGAGCCGTCGCCTTCAGTCAGGCGCGGATCTCCAGAGAAGCGGGGATCCTGGTCACGGCAGCGGACGACCGCGGTTTATGGCTAGACACAGGATCACCTCCTTTCAGTTGTTGAGCCGAAGGTCCGCACCTTATGAGCCCGGCGCCGGACAGGCAAGCGGCTTCTTCGTCGATCGCCGCTCGCGCGTGCGGCCGGTCTCGCGCTAAATTGGCCAAACCCGCCGAATCCCGCGGAAAGGAGCGACGATGCGCCGCAGCGAACAGCGAATCCTAACCACCCACACCGGCAGCCTGCCGCGCCCGGCCGAGCTGACCCGGCTCCTGATCCAGCGGGCGCGCGGCGAATCGGTCGATTTGGCGGAGCTCGACCGGCTCGGGCGGGATGCTACGCGCTGGGTCGTGCGCAAGCAGGCCGAGGCCGGCATCGATATCGGCAACAACGGCGAACAGCAGCGCGAGGGTTTTTTTCTGCACATCCGCCACCGCATGAGCGGGTTTGGCGGGTCGTGGCAGCGCCGCACTCGTGCCGATGCGTTGCGCTATCCGGCCTTCCGGCAGCTCATGGAGGAGCAGCTCGCTGCCCGGCCGGCGGTCAGCAACATGGGGCCGCCCAAGGCGATTGCCGCGATCCGCTATCTCGGCCGGGACGCGGTCGAAGCCGAATGCGCCGAGTTTCGCACCGCGCTCGACGAGACCGGGGTCGCTTTCGCCGAGCCGTTTCTGACGGCACCCTCGCCCGGCATCATCGCCGGGGCGATGAAGAACGAGCATTACGACACCGAGGAGGCCTATCTCGACGCCCTCGGCGTGGCTTTGCGCGAGGAATATGAGGCGATTGTCGGCACCGGGTTTCTCTTACAGCTCGACTGCCCCGACCTGGCGCTGGAGCGGCACCTCTCGTACCAGGACCGGCCGCTCGGCGACTTCCTCGGCTTTGTCGAGCGGGTGGTGGCGACGATCAACAAGGCGCTCGTCAACATCTCGCCCGATCGGGTGCGGCTCCATGTCTGCTGGGGCAATTACGAGGGGCCGCATGATTGCGACGTGCCGCTCGCCGAGATCCTGCCCGTGTTGCGGCAGGCCAAGGTCGGCGCCTTTTTCCTGCCCTTTGCCAACCCGCGCCACGCCCACGAATATAAGGTTTTTGAGCAGCAGCCATTGGCGGACGACCAGCTCCTGATCGCCGGGGTCATCGACAGCCTGACCAATTTCGTCGAGCATCCCGAGGCCGTGGCCGAGCGGCTCGAACGGGTGGCGCAGGTGGTCGGCGACCCGACCCGGGTTATCGCCGGCACCGATTGCGGCTTCGGCACCTCGGCCGGTTCGAGCCGGGTCGCCGAGGACGTGGTGTGGGCCAAGCTCGCCGCCATGGCCGAGGGCGCCCGCCTCGCCTCCGAGCGGCTCGGAATGGGGTAGCGCCTCGCTGGCGGCGGCTGACGGCTACCGGAAATTGCGGCTCGAGACAACGATGTCGCGCAAATCATAGCCGGGGGCCTTTACCGGCACGGCACTCGGTGGCGGTGGCGGCTCAGCGTCCCCAGTGCGCTCGCGCAAGGTGTTGAGGCGCGGGGTCAGGTCGGCGAGGCGGTCGGCGACGACATGGATGACGCTCTCCTCGCGCTGCAATCGACCGGTGCATGAGAGCAAAGTCGCGCCGAGTGCGGCGCGGCGGAAGCGTTCGAGGATCGGCGGCCAAACGATCAGGTTGGCGATCCCGGTCTCGTCCTCGATGGTGATGAAGACAACGCCGTTGGCGCTGCCGGGGCGTTGCCGGATCAGCACGATCCCGGCGATCGCCAGCCGGCGTCCGACCGGCAGATGCGCCAGATCGGCTGCAGCGACCAGCCCCTCGCGGGCGAGCTCGGCGCGTAGAAACGCCAGCGGATGACGCTTCAGGCTGAGGCGGAGGCTGCGGTAATCCTCGACCACATGCTCGCCCAGCGGCATTTCCCGCAGCAGCGCCGCGGCGCGGGTTTCGGACGCCTCGCCCTCACCCGCTTCCCTCTGGATCGTAGTCCGGGGGTCAGCACCCTCTCTCGCACTGCGGGAGAGGGGGGATCCAGCGCCCGGACCTGATCCGGGGGCTGGGTGGGTGAGGGTCGCGGCTGCGAACAGCGGCAGCGGCGGCTCGCCGAGCGCCTTCAGCGCCCACAAGGCACGGCGGCGGTCAAGCCCGAGCGAGCGCAAGGCATCGGCTTCGGCGAGACGTTCGAGTACGGCGCGGCCGAGCCCACTCTTCCGCCACAATTCCTCGGCATCGAGATACCCCGCGCCGCGGGCGGCGACCAGCCGCTCGGCATCGGCCGCGGCAAACCCCTTTATCTGGCGCAAGCCGAGACGCAACGCCCGGCGCCCATTCACGCCCTTCGCATTATCGTCATTCCCGTAAAAGCGGGAATCCAGGGAACCAGGTTCTGAACGGCGGCTCTGGGCCCCCGCTTTCGCGGGGGTGACGGCCTCCTGCGTCAGCTCGAGGGTGCAATCCCATTGGCTCTCATTAATATCGACCGGCAGCACCGTGACGCCGTGCTCGCGTGCGTCGCGGACGATTTGCGCCGGCGCGTAAAAACCCATCGGCTGGCTGTTCAATAGGGCGCAGGCGAACACCTCGGGATAAAAGCATTTGATCCAGGCCGAAACATAGACGAGGAGCGCAAAGCTCGCCGCGTGGCTTTCCGGAAAGCCGTAGGTGCCGAAGCCCTCGATCTGGCTGAAGCAGCGCATCGCAAAGTCGCGCTCATAGCCGTTTTCGACCATGCCGGCGACGAATTTGTCGCGGAACAGGTGGATGTCGCCGTTGCGCTTAAAGGTCGCCATCGCGCGCCGCAGCCGGTCGGCCTCCTCCGGGGCAAAGCCGGCGCCGACGATCGCGATCCGCATCGCCTGCTCCTGGAACAGCGGTACTCCCAGAGTTTTGCCGAGCACCTGGCGCAATGCCTCGGACGGGTAGGCGACCGGCTCGCGCCTGGAGCGGCGGCGCAGATAGGGGTGCACCATGTCGCCCTGGATCGGCCCCGGCCGCACGATCGCGACCTCGATCACCAGATCATAGAACTCGCGCGGCTTCAGCCGCGGCAGCATCGTCATCTGGGCACGGCTCTCGACCTGGAAGACGCCGAGCGAATCGGCGCGGGAGAGCATCTCGTAGACCGCCGGATCCTCGGCCGGCACGCTCGCCAGCTCGAGCCAGCGGCCATAATGCTGCTCGATCAGCGCGAAGGCCTTCCTGATGCAGGTCAGCATGCCGAGCGCCAGCACGTCGATCTTCAGGATGCCGAGCGCGTCGAGGTCGTCCTTGTCCCATTCGATGACGGTCCGGTCCGCCATCGCCGCGTTCTCGATCGGCACCAGTTCGGACAATGGCCCGCGGGTGATCACGAAGCCGCCGACATGCTGCGACAGGTGTCGCGGAAAGCCGACGAGCTCGGCAGCGAGATCGAGCGCGGTGCGCAGGGTCGGGTCGGTCGGGTCAAGCCCCGCCTCGCGCACCCGCAGATCGGCGATCGGGTCGTTGCTCCAGCCCCAGACGATGCCGGCCAAGGCGGCGACGACATCGACCGACAGGCCCAACACCTTGCCAACCTCGCGGATCGCTGAGCGCGCCCGGTAACAGATCACGGTGGCGGCGAGCCCGGCCCGGTCGCGGCCATATTTTTCATAGACGTACTGGATCACCTCCTCGCGCCGCTCGTGCTCGAAATCGACGTCGATATCGGGCGGCTCGTTGCGCGCGGCGCTGATGAAGCGCTCGAACAGCACGTCGATGCGCGCCGGATCGACCGCGGTGATGCCGAGGCAATAGCACACGGCCGAATTGGCCGCCGAGCCGCGCCCCTGGCACAGGATGCCGCGCTCCCGCGCGAACCGCACGATGTCGTGCACGGTCAGGAAATAGCGCGCGTAGTCGAGCCGCTCGATCAATGCGAGCTCACGCGCGATCAGCTGGCGGACCTTGTCCGGGATGCCGCTGTCGGCTGGACCGGCGTCCGGCGTCCTTCGAGACGCCCGCTGCGCGGGCTCCTCAGGATGAGGTTCTTTCTCAATGCCATCACCGGCTTGCCTCATGCTGAGGAGCGCTCCTTGGCGCGTCTCGAAGCACGCCGGGCGTTGATGTAGTCCTCCCTTTTGCTTCCGTGCCGATTTTCCCGAAGACTCCTCCGCAAGGGTAACGGAACAGTGAAAGCGTTCCTTGGCGCCCTCCCAGGTGAGTTCCGCCAACCGTTGCTGCGGGGTGCGGCCATCGGCGGTGGTCTCGTCCGGGTATTCGTAGCGCAATTCGTCGAGGCTGAACCGGCAGCGCCGGACGATTTCGAGGCTGCGCGCGACGGCGTCCTCGTGCCCACGGAACAGCCGGGCCATCTCCTGCGGCGATTTCAGGTGGCGCTCGGCATTGGCGGCGAGGCGAAAGCCGGCTTCCGCGATCGTGCAGCCCTCGCGGATGCAGGTCAGCACATCCTGCAGCGGGCGCCGCTCGGGCAGGTGGTAGAGCACATCGTTGGTCGCGACCAGCGGCAGCCCCAGCGCCTCGGCCAGCGCCGCGAGACCGGCGATGCGGTGGGCATCGTCGCCGCGATAGAGGTGTTGGGCGGCGAGATAGGCGCAGCCTGCGAAATCGGCTGCGACATGGGCGGTAAAGTCGGCGAATTCTCCACTGGGGCGGGGCTCCGCAGGGGGCAGCACGACGATAATCTGGCCCTCGCCATGCGCCGCCACATCGGCATAGTCGAGCCGGCATTCGCCCTTCCGCGCGCGGCGCTTGCCGAGGGTCAGGAGCCGCGTCAGCCGGCCATAGGCGGCGCGATCCTGCGGAAAAGCGAGCAGGCCCGGGCCGTCGCCGAGAGCGAGCCGGCAGCCGACCACGAGGCGCAGCCCGGCCTCCTTTGCCGCCTGATGCGCGCGCACGACGCCGGCAAGGCTGTTGCAGTCGGTGATCGCGATCGCGCCGTGGCCGAGCGCCGCCGCGGTCAGCACCAGCTCGGCCGGATGCGCCGCCCCGCGCAGAAACGAGAAATTGGTCGTGACCTGCAGTTCGGCATAAGCCGGGGGTTCGCAAACCGGCTCAACATAAGTGACGTCAAATCGCCCGATTTTCGTCATCCTCGCGAAAGCGAGGGGCCAGAGGCGGATGTTCTTACCCTCGGCTCCTGGGTTCCCGCTTTCGCGGGAATGACGGGTGGGTGCCGATTTGACGGGGTTCATTTTCAAAGCGGGGGTCAGGCAAAGAGGCCATGGAGATACCAGCGCGGCCGAGGGTCGCCGCCGGCGAGACCGGCGCGGAACAGCCAGAAGCGTCGCCCGTCCTCGTCCTCGACCCGGTAATAGTCGCGGATCGCATCCCCGCTTTCGCGGGGACCAGCGTCTGATGCGCTCGGCCGCCACCATTCCTCGGCGATCCGCTCGGGTCCGTCGGCGCGGGTCACGCGGTGGGCCCGTCGCCGCCAGGTGAAGCGGAACGGTGGGTCGTCGGGCAACAGCCATGCCGCCGCGATCGGCTCCGGCGGCTCGAACAGCCGGATCGGGCGCAGCGGTTTTAGTCCTTCTTCGCCCCGCCGTCCCCTCACCCACCCATCCCTTCGGGCTGGGTCCCCCCTCTCCCGCATTGCGGGAGAGGGTCCCGAGCGCTGCGAGGGGGGTGAGGGTAACTCCGCCGGCACCTTGACCGAGGCGCATTCGGGGATGTGGCTTGCATGCGCCTCGATCCGCGACAGCGCATCGAGACCGAGCCGGTTGCTGAGCCGGTCGAGCAGCGGCGCCATGCCCTCTGTTGTCCCCTTTGCCCCTGGCCTCGTGCCTCGTGGTTTCCCGTCACCCCCGCGAAAGCGAGGGCCCAGGAGCCCAGGGAGTGGTGCCGGCCGCTCCTGGCTTCCCGCTTTCGCGGGAATGACGAGTGATGGATGTTCTCGGCAGACAAGAGGAGGCTCATGGCGAAGAAGGCCGATCTGCTCGGGGGCCAAGGGCTCGACGGCAAAGGCGGCGAGGATCGCGTCTTCGATGCCGAGGCCGGGATCGACGGTGTCGAGCCGTTCCTTGAAGAGTGCGGCGAGGTGGTGCTGGTCGCGGCTCGGGCGGGCGGTTCCGACGACGATCCGCTCGACCCGGCCGTCGATCCGGTAAAAGGTGAGATCGAGCCGCCGCGCGCCCATTCCTTCGCGCGCCAACCGACCAGCAAGATCCAGTGCGAGCCGCTCGGCGGCGCGCGCCAGGTCGGCCGGATCGGCGATCGGCTCGGCAAAGCTCAACCGCACCCGGCGGATCGGCGCTTCGCCTAGCGGCGACAGCGGCTCGGGCAGATCGCCTTGCGCTTGGTCGAGGCGCCGTGCCACGCCTTCGCCGAACCGGCGGGCCAGCGCCGAGCGCGGCATCGCATAAAGATCGCCGATCTGCTTCAGCCCGACCCGGCGCAGCCCTTGGGCGGTGGCCGGGTCGAGGCGCAGCGCTTCGATCGGCAACGCGGCGAGGCCGGCACGCATCTCCCCCGCCGGCAGGATCACGGCGCGCTCGCCCGCAGGCGCGAAACGGGCCAATGCCCAGGCGGCGCCGAGCGTGTCGGCAACGGCGATTCGGCCGGCGGCACCTTGGCGATCAAGCCGGGCCGCGAGATCGGCGGCGAGGACGGCCTCCCCGCCCCACAGATGCGCCGAGCCGGTGATCTCGATCCGCACTCCGTCGGCTCCGTCGGGCGCCGTCCACGGGCTGTAGCGGCCGCACCATTCGGCCAGCCGCCGCAACGCGGCGGCATCCGCCGCGGGCTCGGCCGAGGCGGTGGCGAGGCCGGGCAGAAAGGAGAGGGCATCAGCCAGCGGCATCCCCGGGGCGAGGCCGGCCGCCGCAGCCGCCGGGTTGATCGCGGCGAGCAGCCGCCGGCCGGCGGCATCGATCACCGTGGCGAACGCGGCCTCCTCAGCCAGTGCGGCGGAATTTCTTGAGTTCGGAAGCGCCGATCGGCGCCGCCGGTCGATCGGCCAACGCGGCAACCACAGATAGAGAACCCGTCGCATCGGCTATCTTCCCTTCTTCGACCTCCACCCCCCAACAAGCCGGCACGCCGCCGCGGCAGCGCAGCAGCTCGACCCGCCAGCGCGGCCGCCCGACTCCCGGCTCCATCGCGCGACTGCCCCTTGCCTTATACCCATCACCCCCGCGAAAGCGGGGGCCCAGGGTCGCGAGCGATGCGTGGAGAACCCCTGGATCCCCGTTTTCGCGGGGATGACGAACGACAAAAGCCGGGGACGGAACAGGAATGGGCTGCGAGGGCAGCGCCGCGATCCGCCAGCGCGTCGCTGCGGCGTTCGGCAGATTGCGTTCGCGCGCCGCTTCTCCACTGTCGCGCCAGCGCCGCAGCAGAAAAACGGTGACGCCGCAGCGCTCCGCGGCAAGCTGCAATCGCCGGCTCGCCACCGCGGCGAGCGTGCCGACTTCACCGACCACCGCGGCGAGCCTGGGGACGCGCAGCCCTTCCTCCATCGCCCACAGGATGTCGGCGTCGCGCCGCGCCTGGACCAAAACGAGCCGAGCGGGGTCGAGCCCGTGGACGGCAAGGCCCGGCCCATACAAATCCGGCCGCGGCAGGCACCACAGCACAATGCCGCCCGCTGCCGCCGTGAGCCGGCCGAGGATGCCGGCGGCGAAGGCAGCGGCGAGCGCGCCGTCCTCCTCGTCGCTACCCGCCCCCAGGATTTCGTGCACGGCGCCGCGCGCCAGCCCGCCGCCCGGCAAGGCCCGATCGATCGCAGCAACGCCCGAGGACACCATTCCGTGCGCCGTCGCTGCCGGCCGCTCGATCCGGCGGACTTGCTCGCGCAGCCCTGTCAACATTTCGCGGGACATGCCCGGCAAACACCTTCGCTCGCTTTAGTTCCCTTTTTGTTCCAAGTTGGTTATTTTGTCAACCCGTTCGGGGCGGCGAAAAGCCGGGCAATTTCGCAACCGATAACCGCGAGCTTCGCCGCCGGCACGCGGCCGCAAGCTGAACCATCACCGTCTCGCCGCGTTTTTCTTTGGGCAGAAGCATGAATGAGGATCGGAGTTATGTGGTGGTGGTTCGTTCTGTGGGTCGTCATCATCTGGCTGATATTCAGCGGCGGCGGCTACTATGGTTACCGGCGCTCCTATTATTATCCGACCTACGGCGCGTCGGGAGCAATCGGGATATTGATTATTTTATTCATCATCTTCTGGCTGGTGATTGCCTTTGGCGGCCCCTATTGGGGCTGGTACGGTCACCGCTGGTGGTAACGCCTTAGCAGACACCCACAGCGACCCGCCCGCCGGCTTAAGCGAAACGCTCCAGCCACTCGGTCAGCCGGTGCGCGGCTTCGGCGATGTCTTCGGACGTGCCGGCGAGCGAGAGCCGAACCCAGCCGCCGCCGTTAACCGGGTCGAAGTCGAGCCCTGGGGTAATTGCGATGCCGGTCTCGGCCAAGAGGCGGCGGCAGAAGTCGGCGCTGTCGCGGGTCAGCCAGGACACATCGACGTAGAGATAGAAGGCGCCCTCGGCCGGTGCGCGACGGGTGAGCCCGGCGGCCGACAGAGCACCGGCCATCAGGTCGCGGTTGGCGCGATAGCGCACGACATGGCGGTCGAGCTCGGCGCGGCAACCGAACACCGGGATCGCCGCAAGCTGGGAGAGGGCCGGCGGCGAGATGTAGAAATTCTGCGCCAGGCACTCGACCGAGCGCAGCAGGTCTGGCGGCGACAGCATCCAGCCGAGCCGCCAGCCGGTCATGCTGTAGTACTTCGAGAACGAGTTGACGACGACCGCCTCGCGCATGTAGGCGCGCACCGTGGCCGCCGGCTCGTCGTAGGTGATCCCGTGATAGATCTCGTCGGAAACGAGGCGGATGCCGCGGTCGCGGCACCAGCTCGCGAGCAGCGCCAGACCGGCAGCGCCGATCATCGTGCCGGTCGGGTTGGCCGGGCTGGCGATAATCAGGCCATCGAGCCGCCCGGCCGCGGCCAAGAGCTCGGGGGTGGGCTGGTAATTGCTGTTTTCGCCGACCTCGATCAGCACCGGCTCGATGCCGAGGGCACTCAGCATGTTGCGGTACGCGGGATAGCCGGGGGCGGCGAGCGCCACCCGGTCGCCGGCCTCGAACGCGGCCAGAAATGCCAGCTGAAAGGCGGCCGAGGAGCCGGTGGTGACGACGATTTCGGCCGGATCGACCGCGACCCGGTATTGCTCGCGGTAATGCTCGGCAATCGCCCGGCGCAATGATGGCACGCCGAGCGCGTCGGTATAGCCGAGCGGCTCGCTGGCGAGCGCCTTCCGGGCGGCCTCGCGCACCGCTTCGGGCGCCTGGGTCCCGGGCTGGCCGACTTCGAGATGGATGACGGCGGCGCCGGCCGCCTCGCGCTTGTTGGCGGCGCGCAGCACATCCATCGCGATAAAGGGCGGCACAAGCCCCCGCCGCGACGCGCGCAAGCTCATCCGGCTTTGGACCCGCGGCCGTCCCGGCCGAGCTTTGGTTCGAGCATCCTTGCACCATCGGGTTGACGGCAGCCGTCGCTGCCCTGCGCGACAAGGTTGCCATCCGCGCGCGGCTTTGGCTATGACGGCCTGGCGCCTGTCCAAGGAACCGAGCCACAATGACCCAGCCCATGCCGCCGCGCCTGATCGGAATGTCGGGCAGCCTGCGCGCCGGCTCGTACTCGAACGCGGTGCTCGAAACGCTGCGCGAGGAATTCGCCGGGCGCGCCGAGCTGACGCTCTGGGACCTGGCGCCGCTCCCGGCCTACAACCAGGATTTCGAGGGCGACAAGCGCCCGGCCGCGGTCCGGGAATTGCTCGCCGCGATCGGCGAAGCCGATGGCCTGGTGCTGTGCGCGCCGGAGTTCAACCACAGCATTCCGGGGGTGCTAAAAAACGCGCTCGACTGGGCCTCGCGCCCAGCCTTCGCCTCGGTCATGGCCTACAAGCCGGTGGCGATCATGGCGACCTCGCGCGGGGCGCTGGGCGGGGCGCGCTGCCTCGAGCATCTGCGGGTGGCGCTCGCCTCGATGCTGGCGCGGGTGGTGCTGGCGCGCGAGGTCATTATCACCGCCACCCCCGACAAGATCCGCGACGGCCGGCTGATTGATGAGGTCTGTCTCGGCTTCGCCTGCGGCGCCGTCGAGGCGCTGCTGCACGAGATCGGGTTGTGGCGGGCGTCCAGCAACGACCGCTAATTATCGGCGCTTCTCGGCGTGCCGGGTCTGGCCCGGCCCGGTCTATATCAGTCGACGGCATGTGCCGCAAAACACCGGAGGTTTTCAGCGGTCTCCATAAAGTCGCGGAGCAACCCCGATGAGAATGAGATGAGCCTCGGCGCCGTGGGCAAGGGCGAAACATTCGAGGTAGCCTATCTGGTGGTCAGCGGCACCACGACCGCGGCACGCTGTCCCGAGCTCTTGGCCGAACTGTCGCGGATCGGCTTTTCGACCGTGCTCGCGATCCCGACACCAAATGCTGCGCGCGTGATCGCGCCGCGCGAGCTCGCCGACGTCAAGGGCGCCCAGGTCGTGCAATCCTATTTCGATCAGGCGATCCGGCCGCGGCCGCCGCGCGGGGTGGTGCTGTTCGCGCCGTGCAGCTTCAACTCGCTGAACAAGCTCGCCCACGGCGTCGCCGACAATCTTGCCCTGTCGGTGGCCGCCGAGGCGATCGGGCGCGGTACGCCGGTGATTGTCGGCCCGTCGCTGAACGCGCCGCTGCTGGCGCATCCGGCGGCGCGGGCCTCGCTCAGGAGGCTGCCGCGCTGGGGCGTGATCATCGTCCCGCCTGTCGACGACGGGGCCGGGCCGCGCCTTGCCCCATCCGCAGCGCTGATCGAGGCGGTTCGCCCCTATGTCCGGCGCGGCTGACGCCGCTCGCTGCATACAGCAAACGGGCGGCCCGTTGGGCGCAAAACGATAGCATGCCCTCTGCCGGCCGGCAGCGCGACCGGCGCAGCCTCATTTTCGCTCGTTTGTCGGCGCATCGTCGCACGATTGCGCCTCAGACGAGGGCGTCGCCGAACAGCGCCCAAGGAGCCGGTCCATGGAGCCGTTGCTGCCGCAGGTCAGACCCTCGCGCCGCACGCTGCTGTCGGCGGCGGCGGGCATGGTGGCGCCGCGCGCCGCCCTGGCGCGGGAGACGGCGGCCGTGCCGCGGCGGCAGACGGTCGAGGATGCGCTGCGGCAGCTACAGCGGCTGGCCGAGGACGCCCGGCAGCGCACCGCGATCCCCGGCCTCTCGATCGCCGTCGTCTACAAGGATGAGGTCATCTATCTCGAGGGTTTTGGGGTGCGTGAGGCCGGCAAGCCTCAAGCCATCGATCCGGACACGGTGTTTCAGCTTGCTTCGGTCTCCAAACCGCTGGCAACGACGGTCGTGGCGGCGCTGGTCGGCTCCGGCACCGTTGGCTGGGACGACCCGATCATCCGCCATGATCCTGGGTTCGAGATGCACGATCCATGGGTGACGCATCAAGTCACCCTGCGCGACATGCTCGCGCATCGAAGCGGGCTGCCCGACCATGCCGGCGACGCCCTGGAGGACATTGGCTACGGCCGCCGCGAGATCCTGTATCGCCTGCGCTACCAGAAGCCGGACAGCAGCTTGCGTTCGCGCTACGCCTACACCAATTTCGGCTTCACCGAAGCGGCGGTGGCCGCGGCGATGGCGAGCGGCAAATCGTGGGAGGATTTGTCGAGCGAGCGCGTCTATCGCCCGTTGGGCATGAAGCATACCAGCTCGCGCTTCGCCGATTTCGCCGCCTCGGCCAATCGCGCATTGGGGCATGTGCGGCTCGGCGGCAAGTGGGTTGCCAAATACACCCGCGATCCTGATGCGCAGTCGCCGGCCGGCGGGGCGAGCTCTACGGCGCGCGACATGGCGATGTGGCTGCGGCTGCAATTGAGCGGCGGCAAGCTCGGCGGCAAAGAGATCGTCGCGGCCGAGCCGCTCGCCGAGACCCACCGCCCGCAGATCGTGCGCACGCCGCCAAAAGACCCGGCGGTCGATCACGCCGGGTTTTACGGGCTCGGCTGGAATATCGGCTACGATGCCGAGGGTCGCGTCCAGTGGGGACATTCGGGAGCGTTCGCCCTCGGGGCCGCGACCAGCGTCTCGGTGCTGCCGGCCCAGCAGCTCGGCATCATCGTCTTGACCAATGCGCAGCCGATCGGCGTGCCGGAAGCATTAAGCCGCAGCTTTTTCGATGTCGTCCTGACCGGCAAGGTCGAGCAGGATTGGTTGCCGCTGTATGGGCAGCTGATGGCGTCAGCGCTCGCCCCCAATTACGGCACCGCGTTCGATTATTCGAAGCCGCCGGCGCAGCCCTTGGCGGCATTGCCCGCCGCCGCCTATGCCGGGACCTATCAGAACGAGCTCTACGGCCCGATCGCGGTCGCCGCGACCGATGCCGGGCTCGTCATCGATCTGGGGCCGGGTCGGCAAGCTTTTCCGATGCAGCATTTCGACCGCGACGTGTTCACCTATCAGCCAGCGGGCGAGAACGCCGCCGGGGTGAGCGCCGTCACCTTCACGATCGCCGCCGATCGGCAGGCGAAGGCGGTGACGATCGAGAACCTCAACGTTGACGGACAGGGCACCTTCGCGCGGGCCGCCACTGATAAATGAACCCGCGGAATGCCTACGACGGCGCGATTGTGGTGCCGCCGTCGACGACGATGGTCTGGCCGGTGATGTAGGCGCCAGCGCGCGCCGCCAGCATCAGGGCGACGCCGGCGATGTCGTCGGGCTCGGCCAGACGCTTCAACAAGGTCCCGGCCTCGCGGGCGGCCCGGCGCTCGGGATCTTCATAGAGCACGCGGGCGAATTGGGTGGTGACGACGCTGGGTGCGATGCAGTTGACCCGCACATTGTCGGGGCCCCACTCGGCGGCGAGGTTGCGGCACAGCGCGTAATCGGCGGATTTGGTTACGCCGTACATACCGAGCATCGTGCTGGCGCGCAACGCCGCCGTCGAGATGATAAAGATGATCGCGCCGTCGCGACGCGCCCGCATGTCGGGGGCCACCATCCGCGACAGCCAAAGATTGCTCAGCACATTGTTAATCATCATTCGCTCGAAGACCTCGTCGGTCAGCTGTTCGAGCGAGCCGTAATGCGGGTTGATCGCGGCGTTGCAAACCAGGATGTCGATATGGCCCCAAGCTGCGCGGGTCTTGCCGACCAGATTTTCGAGCTGCGCCTTGTCGGAGATGCGCGCCGGCACCACGATCGCCTCGCCGCCCTTCGCCCGGATCGCCGCGGCCGCTTCCTCGCAGGGTCCCGCATTGCGCGCCGAGATCACCACCCGCCCGCCGGCCTCGGCAAACGCCTCGGCGATCGCCCGGCCGATGCCGCGGCTGGAGCCGGTAATGATCGCGACCTTGCCGGACAAGTCGAACAATTTCATTCAAATGCCCCCAAATGCGCTCTTCACACCAGAAAATACCCGAGCAAGGCAAGGGTGATCACCACCGCGGCGGTCAGATAGCGCATAAATCTGGTAAAACCGATCCAGGTCTGATAATGCCGCTGGAGTTCAGGGTCGGTAGTGGTCAACGCCATGCCATCCTCATTTGCCGCAAAAAACCTCGCCCACCTATAGCCTAACCGCGCTTGGAGACAAGAGGATCGGCGGGCGGCTCCGGCGGGTTCAGCGCCACAAGAGCCGGCGCTTGCCAGCCGTCGATCTCGACCCTGTCGCCGACGACCTTGGCGCGGCCCTCGGCGATCAGCCGCACCGCGCCCGGGTAGAGGCGGTGCTCGGCCGCGAGGATGCGCGCCGAGAGGCTCGTCTCATCGTCGCCGGAGTGCACTGGCACGACGGCCTGGCCGATGATCGGCCCGGTATCGGTCTCGGGGCGGACGAAATGGACTGTGCAGCCGGCAAAGCGCACCCCGGCGGCCAACGCCTGGCGCTGCGCGTGCAGCCCGGGAAAGGCCGGCAGCAGCGAGGGGTGGATGTTGACCATGCGGTCGCGCCAGGCTTCGACAAAGCCATGATCGAGCAGCCGCATGAACCCGGCGAGGCAAACCAGATCGACCCGGTGACGGCGCAGCAGCGCATCCGCCTCGGCGGCAAACCGGGTGCGGTCGCGCGCAGCCACGACCGCGCTCGCGATGCCGGCGGCGGCGGCATGCACAAGCCCCGCCGCCTCAGCCCGGTTGCTGACGACGAGCGCGACTTCGGCCGGATAGAAGCGGCCGCCGCAGGCCCGGATCAGCGCTTGCAAATTCGAGCCGCGGCCCGAGATCATCACCCCCAGTCGCATGGCTCCTCGGCGCTCGGCGTCGGCGTCCCGGCCGCGCCCGGCGGGCCTGGCTGGCGATGGCTTCGCCTGCAAAACTGCGCTATGACCCGCCGGCTGTCGGGCACGTCAAAATATGGGATCGGAGTGAGTTTGCAATGAGCGCGCCGCTGGGATCGGCGATCGCCGAAGGCTGGGTCGGGCGCCGTGCCGCCGGGGCCGGGCTGCTGCTGCTCGTCATGGCGCTGAGCCTCGCGCCGGCTGCCTTGACGTCTGCGTTGGCCGATCAGCCCGACCCTTATTCGGCCACGGTCAAGGTCGACGCCACGGCCGACAATGCGGACGCGGCGCGCACCATCGCGCGTACCAACGGCGAGCGCGCCGCCCTGATGAAAGTGATCGCTGGCCTGACTGGCTCGACCGACGAGAGCGAGCTGCCCAAGCTCAACGACCAGACGATTACCGATATGGTCGACAGCTTCGAGGTCGCGCATGAAAAAATGTCGCCGGTCCGCTACCTGGCCGACTACACCTTTCACTTTCGGCCGTCAAAGGTTCGCCAGCTGCTGCGCCATGCCGGGATCGCCTTTTCCGAAACACCCGGAAAGCCGGTTGTCGTCGTGCCGGTTTATCTGGATGGCGACAAGACCATGCTGTGGGACGATCCCAACCCGTGGCGCGAGGCCTGGGGGCAGATCCCGGCCCAATCGGGGCCGACCCGGCTGAGCCTGCCATTCGGCGGCATCGCCGACTTGACCACGATCGATGCCGAGCAGGCCCGCTCCGGCGATGCGCAGGCGCTGACCGACATCGCCGAGCGCAACGGCGGTGAGGAGGCGCTCGTCGCCACCGCTACGGCGCGGCGGCAGGGCGATCAGCTGGCTGGCGTCGATCTCAGCCTGAAGCGATACCGGCAGGGGCAGCTGATCGACAGCCGCACCGACAGCCTCGACGCCAAGCCGGGCGAAGGCGAGGCCGATCTACTGAAACGGGCGGTCGCGGTCGCCGTTGCCGACATCGAGCGCGGGCCGCCGCCGAGCAGCCAGACCAACAACAATGTGGCGAGCCTCGACGCCGTCGTCCCGATCGCCAGCCTCGGCGACTGGATTGAGATGCGCCAACGCCTCGCCGCCGTTCCGGCGATCCGCAACATCGATCTGTTGTCGCTGAGCCGCCAGCAGGCAAAGATCGCAATCCGCTATATGGGCAGCCCCGATCAGCTGAAATCGGACCTCGCCGCGGCCGATATCGAGCTTGACGGGGCCGACCCCGACTGGCGATTGCAGCCGGCGGGCGCGGCGGCCCCGCAATAGCGGTGCCCACCGAAAATGCCGCAACCCGGTCCCGATGGCCTCGATGACCCGGCTGGGCCTCAACCTTCCCAACTTGATCTCGCTGGGCCGGCTGCTGTTGGTGCCGCTGGCGATTTGGCTGATCCTCGGTGGGCGCTACGGCGCCGCGTTCTGGGTGTTTGTCAGCGCCGGGGTCTCCGACGCGCTCGACGGGTTTATCGCCAAGCGCTTCAACCGGCGCACGCGCATCGGCGCGCTGCTCGATCCGATTGCCGACAAGACTTTGCTGGTCAGCGTCTATGTGACGCTCGGGCTCGCGCACCAGCTGTGGACCTCGGTGGTGATCCTCGTCGTCTTTCGCGACGCGATGATTGTCGGCGGCTTTCTGCTGATCCAGGCATTTGCCGTGCCACAGCAGTATGATCCCCTCTATATCAGCAAGATCAATACCGGGATGCAGATCGCCTTGGTGGCCTTTGTGCTGGCGCGGCTTGGCCTCGGCGCCGACACCGGGATGCCGGGCGTTGTGCTGAGCCTCGCGGTGATTGCGACGACGGTGCTCTCGGGGCTCTCTTACCTGGTGCGTTGGGCGCGCATCGTGGCGCGCGCGGAGCAGCCGTGGTGAGCGCCCGTCTCGCGCGAGCCCGGTTTCGCCGCCGCTGCGACCAATGGCCCAGCTGATCTTTGACCTCGGCCGCGGCGCGAAGTTCGGCCGCGCGGATTTCTTTGTTTCCGCCAGCAATGTTGCAGCGGCGCGCTGGATCGATCATTGGCCGGCGTGGCGGGCCTCGACCTTGCTGCTGCACGGCCCACCGGGATGTGGCAAGACCCACCTCGCCCATTTGTGGTGTGCGCGTGCGCCAGCGACGCTCGTTCCGGGGGCGATATTGGACGAAGCCCGGCTGCGACAGCTGCTCGATCGCGGCGAACGCCGGATCGCGGTCGATGATGCCGATTGCGCCGGCGAGGCCGTCCTGCTGCATCTCATCAATGTGTGCCGCGAGGACGGCGGCGGCGTGCTGCTGACCGCAGGGGTCGCACCCGCATCATGGCGGACAACGCTCGCCGATTTCGGCTCGCGCCTGCGCGCGGCGCCCTCGGTTGGCATCGAGCTACCCGACGATGCGCTGCTCGATGCCGTGCTCGCCAAGCATTTCGCCGACCGTCAGGTGTTGGTGGCGCCCGAAGTCATCGCCTATCTCAGCCGCCATATGAACCGCTCGCTGGCCGAAGCGGCTGCGGTGGCGGCGGCGCTCGACGCGGCGGCCCTGCGCGCCGGCGGCGCGATCACCGTGCCGCTCGCGCGCCGGCTGCTGGCCGAGCGCGCCGGTCAGCAATCGCCGTCAGAGAGCGACCCGACGGTGACGTAGTCGGCGAGCGGATGTCGCGAGCCGGTCAGCGCCAGCCAACGCGTCAAAATGCACAAGCTGGCACGCGCTGCGGTCGGAAACTTGGCCGATGCCAGGGTCCGCGCGGCCGGCGTGTCGGGCTCGGCCAGCGCCAGCGCCAGCTCGTGCAGCCCAGGGTTGTGCCCGATCAGCAGAACATTGCCGGTGCTCTCTTCGAGCTGCTTCAGGCGGTCGAGCAGCTTGTCGCAATCCGCGAGATAGAGCCCGCCCTCGATCAGGCAGCGCGGCCGGATCGCGAACCCGGCAAGCGCCAGCTCGAGCGTCTCGCGGGTGCGCGCCGCACTCGAGCACAGCACCAAGTCGATCCCGCCGGCGATTGTCGGCAGGTGCCGGCCGAGGCGCTGCGCCGCCTCCCGGCCGCGCCGGTTTAACGGCCGCTGGTGATCCTCGACCCCATCCTTCCAGCTTGATTTGGCGTGCCGCAGCAGGTGCAGCATGTGCATCCCCAGCCTCCTCCCGGCGGGCCCGATCCCGGTTGTATTGCCGCTAAGGCATGACACGCCCCCATCGGCGCTATAGGATCGCCGCTTAATTTAGTGTCGTCTGAGCCGTACGGGGAGACCGGCGTGAGTATCAGCGCGCAACCAGTCGAGGTCCAGCCGGTCGATACCTCGTCCGAGGCCCGTTTTATCAATCGCGAGCTGTCGTGGCTCGCCTTCAACGAGCGCGTGCTGGCCGAGACCGACAATCTGCGCCATCCGCTGTTAGAGCGGCTGCGCTTTCTGTCGATCTCGGCAAACAACCTCGATGAGTTCTTCATGGTGCGGGTCGCCGGGCTCAAAGGCCAGTTCCTGGCCGGGGTCAAAACTCCGAGCCAGGATGGGCTGACCCCGGCCCAGCAGCTTGAGGCGATCCGCCAGCGCACCGGAAGGCTGATGGCCGACCAGCAGGTCACCTGGCTCGAGCTGCGGCACCTGCTTGAGGAAGCCGGGGTGGCGGTGATCGACCCAGTCGATCTGGAGCCCGGCGACCGCGCCTGGCTCGAAGAGCGGTTTATGGCCGACGTTTTTCCGGTGCTGACGCCGCTGGCGATCGATCCGGCTCACCCGTTCCCGTTTGTCGCCAATCGCGGCTTTGGCCTGGCGCTCGAGCTCGAGCGCGTCAGCGACGGCGAGCGGCTGCAGGCGCTGACCCTGATCCCGTCCTCGGTCCCCCGCTTTATCCGCCTTCCGGGAAACCGGATTCGCTTTCTGCCGATCGAACAGATGATCGCGTTGTTCCTCGACCACCTGTTTCCTGGCTTCGCGGTCGTCGCCCAGGGAGCGTTCCGGGTCTTGCGCGACAGCGAGGTGGAGGTCGAGGAGGAGGCCGAGGATCTGGTTCGCCATTACGAGACGGCGCTGAAGCGGCGCCGGCGCGGCCACGCTATCCTGCTGGCGATCGACGCGACGATGCCGGCGGAAATGCCGGCCGATCTGCGCCGCTTTCTAATGGAAAAGCTCGACGTCGCGCCGGCCGATGTGTTCGCTACCGAGGGGCTGCTCGGTCTCGACGACACCCGCCAGCTGATCATCGACGAGCGCCCCGATTTGGTGTTCACCCCATATAATGCGCGGTTCCCCGAGCGCATTCGCGATTTTGGCGGGGATTGCTTTGCCGCGATCCGGCAAAAGGACATTATCGTCCACCATCCCTACGAGAGCTTCGACGTCGTCGTCCAGTTCTTGCGGCAGGCGGCACGCGATCCGGCGGTGGCGGCGATCAAGCAGACGCTCTACCGGACCAGCGAGGACAGCCCGATCGTGCGCGCGCTCGCCGAGGCGGCCGACGCGGGCAAGTCGGTCACCGCGATGATCGAGCTCAAGGCGCGGTTTGACGAAGAGGCAAACATCCGCTGGGCCCGCGACTTGGAACGCGCCGGCGTGCAGGTGGTTTACGGTTTCTTGCAGCTGAAGACGCACGCCAAGGTGTCGCTGGTTATCCGTCGTGAGGCCGGCCAGCTGTGCTCCTATGTGCATTTCGGGACCGGCAACTATCATCCCTATACCGCAAAGGTTTACACCGATTTGTCGTTTTTCACCTGCGACCCGGCGTTGTGCCGCGACGCCGCCCGGCTGTTCAACTTCATGACCGGGTATGCGACCCCGGCCAGCCTGGAGAAGATTTCGGTCGCCCCGATCAATTTGCGGGCCCGGCTGTTCGAGCTGATCGAGGCCGAGATCGCCAATGCGAAAGCGGGCAAGCCGGCGCAGATCTGGGCAAAGATGAACGCGCTCGTCGACCCGGCGATCATCGACCTCCTGTATCGGGCCTCGCAGGCCGGGGTCGGCATCGATCTCGTCGTGCGCGGCATCTGCTGCCTGCGCCCGGCGGTCCCCGGCCTCTCCGAGAATATCCGGGTCAAGAGCATTATCGGCCGCTTTCTCGAGCACGGCCGCATCGTCTGCTTCGGCAACGGCAGCAAGCTGCCCTCGGACCGGGCCAAGGTGTACATCAGCTCGGCCGACTGGATGCCGCGCAATTTCGACGGGCGGGTCGAGGCGCTGGTCCCGATCGAAAACCCAACCGTGCACCGCCAAGTCTTGGACGAGATCATGGTCGCCAATCTGCGCGACACGCTGCAAAGCTGGAGCCTTTCGCCCGACGGAACCTATCGCCGGGTCCCGGCCGAGCAGGAGCCGTTTTCTGCGCACACCTATTTCATGACCAATCCGAGCCTGTCCGGGCGCGGCAAGGCGATGCGGCGGACCCAGCCTAAGCTCGTGGTTCGCTGAGCCGATGCCCGACCGCAGCGCCGCACTCGAGACCGGCCGCATCGGCATCATCGATCTGGGCTCGAACTCGCTGCGTCTGGCGGTGTTCGAGCGTCAGGGCGCGGCGTTGTTCCCATTGCTCAACGAAAAGGTCATGTGCGGGCTCGCCCGCGGCTTGTCTGCGAGCGGCCGGCTGAACCGCGACGGGATGGCGCAGGCGGTGGTCAACCTGCGGCGGTTTGTGGCGCTGGCCCGGGCGATCGGCGTCGATCACTTGGCGGTGCTGGCGACCGCCGCGGTGCGCGACGCCAGCGACGGGCAAATCTTCGCCGATGACGTCGCGCGCCAGTGCCGCGTCCCGGTGACCATCGTCGACGGCGCCGAGGAAGCGCGGCTGTCCGCAGCCGGCGTCTTGGCCGGCATCCCCGAGGCGGAGGGGATCGTCGGCGATCTCGGCGGCGGCAGCGTCGAGCTGATCCGCATCGGGCCTGCCGTTGCTGGCGCCGGCGCGGTGCCGCGGATCGGCCGGGGAATCACCCTGCCACTCGGGCCGCTGCGCCTGGCCGAGCTCGGCGACAATGCCCGCGCCGTATCCGATGCGGTCGAGCGCGCCCTCGCCGCGGCACCGGTCGCGCGCGCCGGCGCCGGTCAGACCTTGTATCTGGTCGGCGGCGCCTCGCGGGCGATCGCCCGCCTGCATATGGAACACACGCATTATCCGCTGCACATCGTGCATGGCTACACAGTTGCCCGCGCCGAGGCCGAAGGCTTCTTCGACATTATCGGCCGGCTGTCGCGCAAATCGCTCGAGCGGATCAGGACGATCTCGAAAAAGCGCCTCGAGATGGTGCCGCTGGCCGCCTTGATTCTGCGCCGGCTGATCGCCGTCGCTGGCCCGCGCCAGGTGACGTTTTCCGCCTATGGCCTGCGCGAAGGCTATGCCCACGGTCTGATCCCTGAGGCGGAACGAAATTCCGACCCGCTGATCGCCGCCGCGGTCGCGCTGGCCCGCACCGAGAGCCGGTTCGCGCCGAATGGGGACCGGCTGCAGGAATGGACGGCGCCGCTCTTTCCTGATCTGCCGGAGCGCTCGCGGCGGCTGCACCGGGCCGCCTGCTGGCTCGCCGACATCGCCTGGATCGAGCATCCCGACTACCGCGCCGAGCAGGCCTTTACTCGCGCCCTACGAATGCCGCTAGCGGCGCTTGCTCACCCGGACCGGGTGTTTGTCGCAGCGGTGCTGCACACCCGCTACGGCGGGTCTGCCGATGATCCGGCGCGCGATGCGACGCGCCCGCTGCTCGACCCGCAGGCCGCGGCCGAGGTGCGCACCTTGGGCCTGGCGCTGCGTCTCGCCTATACGATGTGCGGCGGGGTAATCGAGCTGTTGTCCGACACGAGGCTCGGGCGCGAGGGCAACAACCTGATCCTCGAAGTGCCGGCGGCGGACAGCCGGTTCGGCGGCGAGACCGTGCAACGCCGGCTCGATGCCGTCGCCCGCTCGCTCGGCATCGCCGCGCAGTTGCGGCACCGCGAGCCGCGGCGATTGGCCGACGACTAACGCCCGGCCAATCGATCGTTTCTGGACCGGCTGCATTGTTGTATGGATGCCGGCGCGCGGTCGTTTACAGCGGCCAGAGCATAGGAGGGCAGAGCGGATCAATGAGCAGCGGCAACGGCGTCGATATCGGGGCGGTCTATCAGCTCCTCACCCAGGTCGCGCATACGGTGGCCGGTCACGATCGCAAGCTCGACGACATCATCGACCGGCTCGACGGTCACGATCGCAAGCTCGACGCCCAAGACCACAAGCTCGACGCCCAAGACCGCAAGCTCGACGCCCAAGACCGCAAGCTCAACGAGGTCATCATTGTCGTCAACGACCACACCGCGAAGCTCGACGAGCTTGCTGTCGTCGTCAACAGGCACGATCGCAAGCTCGATGAGCTTACGACCGACGTTGCCGGGCTGCGCGAGACGTTGACACACTACCATGCCACTGTGCTCGGCCACGGCATCCTCTATAGCGAGCTCGATGAGCGGGTGCGCCGCATCGAGCGCCATCTGAGGCTCGATCCGGCCACCGGCTGAACCCGCATGGGCCGGCTACGGCGCGGCCGGCTCGACCAGCGCGATCCGGTTTTCCCGAACCGTCAAGGCGAGGCGGCCGTGCTTCAGCGCGATCGCGTCCTTGCCGAAGATTTCGTGGCGCCAGCCCGACAGCGCCGACACCGGCGCCTCATCGTCGGCGGCGATCGCCTCGAGGTCGTCGGCCGAGGCGACCAGCTTCTGTGCCACCTGGTGCGCCTCGCAGCGATGCTTCAGCAGCACCCGCAGCAATTCGACGAGCGGACCGAGGCCGGGCGGTGGCTCAGCCCGCGACGGCGGCAGCTCGATCGTGGCGGAAGCAGCGAGCCCGCGCCGGACAGCCTCGAGGAGTTCGCCGCCGAGCCGGCCCTCGGCCACCCCCTTGCCGAGGCTGCGGGTGCGCGCCAGCGCCTCGATCGTCCTTGGCATGTGGGCGGCGATTTCGAGCACCGCCTCGTCCCTGACGATCCGGCCGCGCGGCAGGTCGCGCTGCTGCGCCGCGGCCTCGCGCCACGCCGCCACCTCGCGCAGCACGCCGAAAAAGCGCGCGTCGATCCGGCCGCGCAGGCGAAACCGCCGCCACGCCTCGAACGGCTCGGCGCGATAGGTCGCCGGATCGCACAGCACCGCCATTTCCTCGGCAAACCATGGCTCTCGGCCGTTCTCCACCAGCAGCAGCCGCAGCTTGTCGTAGACCGTGCGCAAATGGATCACGTCGGCCAGCGCATAGCGAACCTGCCGCTCGGTCAGCGGCCGATGCGACCAGTCGGTAAAGCGCGACGATTTGTCGAGCGGTGCGCGCGCCAGCTTACCGACCAAGGTTTCATAGCTGACCGCGTCGCCAAAGCCGCAGACCATCGCCGCGATCTGGGTGTCGAACAGCGGCTCCGGCACCGAGCCGGACAGATTATAGAAAATTTCGACGTCCTGGCGCGCCGCGTGGAATACCTTGAGCGTGCGCTCGTCGGCCATCAGCGCCAACAGCGGCGCCAGATCGATGCCGGGGGCCAGCGCGTCGATTGCCGCGCTCTCGGCGGGACCGGCGACCTGAACCAGGCAGAGGATCGGCCAGTAGGTCCGCTCGCGCATGAACTCGGTGTCGACCGCGACAAAATCCGCGCCTTCTTGGCGTGAGCAGAACGCCGCCAGAGCCTTGGTATCGGTGATGATCGTCATCGACGACGCTATACCGCGAAAATCGTGAAGCCGAAATCGTTGCGGTGCACCGCGCCGGTAGATTGATGGCGGCTGATAGATGATTGCCGGCGGCGAATTGACAGGGTTGGCCGCCATCCCCATACTCCGCCGCTTTCCTGCTCATTGGCGAACGCCGGTAGCGGCCGCCGCGACGAGGAGAGTGACGATGATGCGCGATCCCGGCGAGCTGTGCCGGCGTTGGGGGCAGGTCCGCCGGCCGGGCCCGGCGGAGTTCGGGCGACGACGATAATTTCTCCGGTCGCCGCTTCGCCGTTTCCCTCTCTATCGCGCAGGAGAAATTTCGTGATTACACCCGTTATGCCCACCTATGGCCGGTGGGACGTCGCCGTCGATCATGGCGAAGGTTGTTGGCTTTACGCCACCGACGGCCGCAAATTCCTCGACTTCACCAGCGGCATCGCGGTGACCGGGCTCGGCCACTGCCATCCGCACCTGATCGAAGCCGTCACCGCTCAGGCCAAGCAGCTGTGGCACGTCTCCAACCTGTTTCGCATTCCGGGGCAGGAGCGGCTGGCCCAGCGGCTGGTTGACAATACCTTTGCCGATACCGTGTTTTTCGGCAATTCGGGAGCCGAGGCGTGCGAGCTGGCGCTAAAGGTCGCGCGCAAATACCAGCACGAGACCGGCCATCCCGAGCGCTATCGGATTATCGGCTGCGAGGGCTCGTTTCATGGCCGCACCTTCGCCACCCTCGCCGCCGCCGGCAACGAGAAATATCTGGAGGGCTTTGGCCCGCCGATGGAGGGGTTCGACCACGTCGCCTTTGGCAATTTGAACGAGATGCGCGCGGCGATCGGCAACGAGACCGCCGCGATCATCGTCGAGCCGGTACAGGGCGAGGGCGGCGTGCGCCCCGGATCGGACGAGTATCTGCGCGGTTTGCGGGCGATCGCCGACGAGTTCGGCCTGCTGTTGGTGTTCGATGAGGTGCAGTCCGGGATGGGGCGGACCGGCAAACTGTTTGCCTATGAATGGTCCGGCGTCACCCCCGATGTGATGGCGATCGCCAAGGCGCTGGGCGGCGGTTTTCCGATTGGCGCCTGCCTCGCCACCGAGCGGGCCGCGGCCGGCATGGGGCCCGGCACTCACGGCTCGACCTTTGGCGGCAACCCGCTGGCGGTGGCGGCCGGCAACGCGGTGCTCGACGTGATGCTGGAGCCAGGCTTTTTCGACAAGGTCGAGGCCAGCGCCCGCCTGCTGCGCGGCCGGATCGAGGAGCTGGTCAAATCCTATCCGAAGCTGTTCGCCGAATTGCGCGGCGCGGGGCTGCTGCTCGGCATCCGCTGCGTCGTGCCGGCCGGCGACGTCGTCACCCGGCTGCGCGAGAACGGCCTCTTGGCGTTGAGCGCCGGCGACAACGTGTTGCGCCTGCTGCCGCCGCTAATCGTCGGCGAGGCCGAGATCGGCCAGGCGATGAACATCCTGCAGAAGGTGGCGCGGGAATGGTCGGCGTAAGACGGGCCGCCGGCGGGCCGGCGCTGATCGACGGGCGGCTGGCGCCGCCCGAGCCGCCGCGCCATTTTCTCGATGTCGACCAGCTCGACACTGCCGAGCTGCGCGGCATCCTCGACATCGGCAGCGCGTACAAGAACGGCCGGCGCGACCGGCCGCTGGCCGGCAAGACCCTGGCGATGATCTTCGAAAAGCCGTCGACCCGGACCCGCGTGTCGTTCGAGGTGGCGATGCGCCAGCTTGGCGGCGACACGATCTTTTTGAGCAGCACCGACAGCCAGCTCGGCCGCGGCGAGACCGTCGCCGACACGGCGCGCGTGCTGTCGCGCTATGTCGACGCGATCATGATCCGCACGCATCGGCCGCAAAAGCTCGAGGAACTGGCGCGCCATGCGACGGTTCCAGTGATCAACGGGCTGACCGACGCCTCGCATCCGTGCCAGATCATGGCCGATGTGATGACCTTGCAGGAAAAAAAGGGCCCGCTCGCCGGCCGCACCGTGGCCTGGAGCGGCGACGGCAATAATGTGGCGGCGAGCTGGATTCATGCCGCGGTCCGCTTCAACTTCGCGCTGCGGCTGGCCTGCCCCGACGAGCTGCGACCGCCGCCGCCGCTGCTCGACTGGGCGCGGCGCGCGGGCGGCCGGGTCACCCTGACCAGCGAGCCCGGCGAGGCCGTCGCCGGTGCCGATTGCGTCGTCACCGACACCTGGATTTCGATGGGTGCCGAAGCAAGCGTCAACCGGCACAATTTGCTCGCCCCCTACCGGGTTGACGCGGCGCTGATGGCGCTGGCCAAGCCGGACGCGGTCTTCATGCATTGCCTGCCGGTCAAGCGCGGCGAGGAGGTCACCGCCGAAGTCGTGGACGGCCCGCAATCGGTGGTGTGGGACGAAGCCGAGAACCGGCTGCACGCGCAAAAGGGCATCCTCGCCTGGTGCCTCGGTTGAATCGCACCACGCCCCGGGCCCATATCGCGCATATCTGTGTGCAGCGCCGCCGGAGTGCCGGAGCTTGAGCCCGTCCCGTAATTTCCGACCGGACGATGTTGTCCAGCCGTTTCAGATCGACCCGTTCGCGTTGCGCGGCCGCCTGGTGCGGCTCGGCCTGGCAATCGATCATATCCTGGCGCGGCACGCCTATCCGTTGCCGGTCGGAGCGATGCTGGGCGAAGCCATCACCCTTGCCGTGCTGCTCGCCGGCGCCCTCAAATACGACGGCGTCTTCACCTTGCAGACTAAGGGCGACGGGCCGATCCGGATGATGGTCGCCGATGTTTCGACCGATGGCGCAGTGCGCGGGTATGCCCAGTACGACGCGGCAAAGCTCGATGCCGCCACGGGCGATGCTGCTGCGTCGGCCGATCTTTCGGTGCCGCGCCTGCTCGGGAAAGGGTACATCGCCTTTACCGTCGACCAGGGCGAGGACACCGACCGCTATCAGGGGATTGTTGAGCTGTCGGGCACCAGCCTGGCCGACTGCGCCCAGCATTATTTCCGCCAGTCGGAGCAGATCCAGGCCGGGATCAAGCTCGCGGTCGGCCGGAGCGGGCCGGATGGCGCTTGGCGTGCCGG
This sequence comes from Allostellaceae bacterium, assembly GCA_036500965.1. Classification (GTDB taxonomy): domain Bacteria; phylum Pseudomonadota; class Alphaproteobacteria; order ATCC43930; family CGMCC-115725; genus AP-15. The sequence continues at coordinate 34,791 of DASYBC010000074.1, forward strand.
CGGGCTGATGCTGCAGCGGGTGCCGCCAGAGGGTGGCTATGGCGTCATCGCCGACGACGTCGAGGATGGCTGGCGGCGCTCGATGGTGCTGATGAGCTCGGCCACCGCCGAGGAGCTGATCGATCCCGGCCTCACGCCGCACCGGCTGCTGTTTCGTCTGTTCCACGAGGATGGGGTGCGCGTCTATGACACGCACCCGCTAGAGGCGCGCTGCCGCTGCTCGCGCGAGCGGATCGAAACCATCCTGCGCGCCTTTCCGGCCGACGAGCTCGACGACATGCAGAAGGAGCGGGTCACCACGATCACCTGCGAATTCTGCAGCACGCGCTACGTCTTCGATGCCGCCGAGATCAGCCGCCTCGCCCCGGCGTGAGGTTGTCGCGGTCCTTGCTGACACCCGCCCGGACCCCGTGCCCGGACTTGATCCGGGCATCCATGACTAGGGCTGGCTGAGCGAGGGCATAACATGACCGCAGAATATCAAGCCGAATGGTGCGCCCGTTTTGGCGAGACCGAGACAGCACCGGAGGAGGTGACCGAGAACCCGTGGCTGCGGCAGGTGCTGTTGCGCCGCACGCACCGCCGCTATCAGCCGCGCGCGGTGGAGGAGGGGTTGCTGCGCCTCTTGCTCGGGGCGGCATTCTCGGCCTCCTCGAAATCCGATTTCCAGCAGGCCTCGGTCATCCGGGTTGCCGAGCGCGCCCGGCGCGACCGGCTCGCGGCGCTGGTGCCGGACATGCCGTGGATCGGCGTGGCACCAGTCTTTCTGGTGTTTTGCGGCGACGCGCGCCGGCTCGAGCGGCTGGGCGAGTTGCGCGGCCACCCGCAGACGAACGGCCGGCTCGAAGGGTTTTTCAATGCCGCTATCGATGCCGCGCTGGTCATGCAGAGCTTTATCCTCGCGGCCGAGACCGCCGGGCTCGGCTGCTGCCCGATCAGCGTCATCCGCAACGATGCCGAGGCCGTCAGCGAAATCCTGGATTTGCCGGACAAGGTCTTTCCGGTGGCGGGCCTGTGCGTCGGCTATCCGGCGGACGAAGGTCATATCAGCATGCGCTTGCCGCTCGTCGTCACTCTGCACACCGACCGCTACGACGATTCCGGTCTTGCCGCAGAGATGGACAGCTACGACCGCCGTCGCGCCGCCCGCTACACGACCCCGCGCGAGCAGCAGCGCGCACCGGACCTCTTCGGCTACGCCGATTTCTACGGCTGGTCGGAAGACAAGGCGCGCCAAGCAGCGGCCCAACCTGAAGGCCAGGCCTTCGCGCCCTATCTGCACGCCCGCGGCTTCACCCTCGACTAGCGGCATACGCTCTGAGGAGATCGTCATGAGCGCACAGACAAATACGGCCGGGGCAAATTCGCCGGCGCGGGGCGGACGGCACGGGATCAGCGACCTCATCAAGGGCGGCCCGCCGATCGTTGGACTGACCGCCTATACCGCCCCGATCGCCCGTCTTCTGGATCCGCACGTCGATTTTCTGCTGGTCGGGGATTCGCTCGGCATGGTGGTCTACGGCTTTGACAGCACCTTGCCGGTAAACTTGGAGATGATGGTTGCGCACGGTGCCGCGGTGGTGCGCGCCACCGCGCGGGCGCTGGTCGTCGTCGATCTGCCGTTTGGCGCGTATCAGGCGTCGCCGCAGCAGGCGTTCGGCAGCGCCGCCCGGATCATGGCCGAGACCGGCTGCGCCGCGGTCAAGCTCGAAGGCGGCGCGGAAATGGCCGAGACCGTGCGCTTTCTTGTCCGGCGTGGGGTGCCGGTCATGGGCCATGTTGGGCTGATGCCGCAATCGGTCAACACCGCCGGCGGGTTCAAGGTGCAGGGCCGCGGCGAAGAGCAGGCCGGGCGGATTGCAAGCGACGCCGCGGCGATCGCCGAGGCCGGCGCCTTCTCGGTCGTCATCGAGGGGACAATCGAGAGCGTCGCCCGCGCCATCACCGAGAGCGTGCCGGTGCCGACGATCGGCATTGGCGCCTCGCCCGCATGCGACGGCCAGATCCTGGTCACCGACGATGTGCTCGGCGTCTTTACCGAGTTCACGCCGCGCTTTGTCAAGCGCTATGCCGAATTGGCGCCGTTGATCTCAGCCGCCGCCGAAAGCTATGCGGCCGACGTCCGCGCCCGCCGCTTCCCCGGCCCGGAACACTGCTTCGGCACAAAACGCGGCTAGCAAGGGCGAGCCCGGATTTCTCGTAACGGAAATGGGATATGAAAAGTGGGCGCGGGTGCCGCCCGCGATGCTGGTGAGCGGCGCGCCGTGCAGTTGCTTCGCGTCCCAGCGGGCGCAATGATGGCGGGTGCCGACCGCGGGCCGAGCCTATGTCGGGCTTCTCGGTTCCGCGAGATCAGCCGCCGATGGCCAAGCGCGAATTTATTCTGGCAGGGCAGCCGAAGACTATCGCGATGTTGATGCGGCGGAGGCCGGCCCGCACCAGTGCAGGCGATGGCGTTCTGGAAGACCCAGGCGATCGGGCGCGGGTCGCGCTCGCTGTGCCGTGCGTGGAGGTCCGCAATGCGCGCGAACAGGCCCGGATCGAGCGGAGATGAGCACACGGGTGAGCTTCGCCGGGTATTCGCGCGCTGGTGGAATGAGCGGAGAATTGGACGATGGCGAATGTCGTGAGCTTTGAGCGCGGCGGCTACCGCTTTCTCGAGCATGCGTTTCAGTATTCGGGCGGTGTCGCGGCCCAATCGGGCTTCGCCATCGAGCGGGCGCGGTTGGCCCGTATGTTGCCGCTCGCCGAGGGGTTCGACGCAGTCGAAGCTCATCTGCGGCGGCTCGGGCGCCCAGTCGGCGCGTTCTGCGCCTGCGAATTGCGCTCGCCGGCGCAGTTCACCGACGCGGGGTTCGTCACCTTCAACCGCCATTACGTGCAGCGGCTCGAAAGCTGGGGCGTCTTTCGTGACGACATCAACCCGGTGGCGCGCTCAAACGTGTGCCCGGAAATCGACCCGCCGGAGGTACCGTCATTCTACGCGTTCTGCTACACGGTGCCGGCCGCGACCGGCTACGACCGGACCGATTTTGTCATCGCCGGCAGCGGCGAAGCCGACGGCGCATCGGGCCCATACGCCGAGCGGATCGTCCGCCATGGCGACACCTCGCCCGACGGGCTTCGCGAGAAGGTGCAGTTCGTGCTCGGCGCCATGGAACAGCGCATGGGCGCGCTCGGCCGCTCGTGGGGCGATGTCACCGCCACCCAGCTCTACACAGTGTTCGACATCTATCCTGCGCTAGCCGACGAGTTCGTGCGGCGCGGCGCTATGGCGCCCGGCCTCACCTGGCACTTTGCCCGCCCCCCGGTGCAGGGCCTCGATGTCGAAGTCGATGTCCGCGGCGTCAGCCGCGAGATCGTGCTGTAGCTCCCTCCGGTGCCGTGCCCAGCTGCTCGTAGGATGGTTGAACGATGTGAAATTTGGGCCGGAGAGGGGATAGAGATCGCGGGTGCCGCATCCCAAATAGGCCGGCGAGATGACCCTGACCCCGGTGCAGCGCGACTCTTCGGTGCAGCGCGACTCTTCGGTGCAGCGCGATCTCTTCGGCGAAGCGCGCCTTCCCGGATTGTCCCAGACCGACGCCATCGTCACCCCGGACGAAGAGCGGGCATTGATCGCAGCGATCGACGCCGCAGATCTTTCGCCCTTCCGCTTCCACGGCTGGATCGGCAGACGGCTGACCGCGTCCTATGGCTGGGGTTACGATTTTGACGATGCCAGCCTTAACCAGTCGGATCCGATCCCGGATTGGCTGTTGGCCCTACGCGCGAAAGCGGCGCATTTCGCACGGCTCGAGCCCGACGAATTGGTCCAGGCTCTGCTGATCCGCTACGATCCGGGCGCCGGCATCGGCTGGCACCGCGACCGCCCGGTGTTCGGGCATGTCCTCGGCATCTCGCTCGGCGCCGCGGCCACGATGCGGTTCCGGCAGCACCGGCCCGGCGGTTTTGACCGGGCGACGGTGCCGCTCGCGCCGCGGTCGATCTATCACTTGACCAGCGAGGTGCGGCACAAATGGGAGCACAGCATCGCGCCGATGTCGGCGACGCGCTGGTCGATCACCTTCCGCAGCCTGTCGGAGCAGGGGCGCCAGCGCGCATCGATCGGCTGAAGGGCACGGTTGAACCCCCCGCCGGTTTGTTGGCACAAATCGTCATTCCGCAGCCCAGCCGCCGTATGGACTTGCTGTCGGGGTTGCAGCCCCGGTTCAGCGCACCGACGGCGATGACGATCCTGCCACCGGCGGCGTCGGCTGTGGCGGCCATTGATGCAAGGCGCCGAACAGCAGGCCGGCCACGATCACCGCGATCGAGCCGGCCCAAATCTTCAGATCGCGCACGGCAATCGCCAGCTCGTTGCGGAGGTTGTCAATATGGGTCCGCGGCGACGCTGTCATGGGGTTCTCTGTGGTATCTTTTTTCGAACTTCAGCTGCCCGTTTCGGGTGGACATAAATCGACGCAACTAAGCTCTCTGTAACGTCGAGTAGGGTGTCTACGTCATCGGAAAGCGGGTTGTACCCCCGATGCATTGCGGCGTTTCCGGCCTCGATCAGACTTTTCCGGAAGATCTCATGGCTTTGTGGAGCTACGTAACCGGCCTGCAAAAAGGCATCTACGTTCTGGCCTAACGTCTGGTGATCACCCACCTTTTCAACCATTATCTGCTCAAGAAGGGCTCGGATACCCAGGACGGTTAGCCGTAAGCTATTATCTTGGAGGGAAATATAAATTTCTTCTAAAAAGTGGTGAATGTCGGCCGGAAGCATTAGCTGTAAATGGCCCGTGGTCCAAGGCGGTCGCCGACGGGAAATAGCAGGAGGATATCTGTTTTTTTGAATATTGGGAGCGCCATAGGCATTTGTGTCCTCAGAGAACCATGACAATGTACGGAAATGGACATCGTCACAACCTAAACATTTGAGCATTTTATAAGTGCAGCCACCGCTAATTTCATATTCTTCCCGCTCAAGACCGGCATAATCAGTCCATTTCGTTGACTCCTGATGCAAGATTATGTGGTTATTCGCTCGCCCACAGGTGTTGCAGTGCAGCTGCTTGATTTTAGTCTCTGTCATGGTTCCTTCGTCCGGTGGATGAAAGCCAACTCGACGGATTTCGCGAGGGTCAATCCGCCCTGCGGCCCTATGACTTCTACCAAGCCTCTCTGCCGCGGGCGGGGCGGCGTGCGGGTGAGGCCGGACGATCGGCGTGGACGGCGGCCTGTTCGGCTTCGTGCTTGTCGAACATGGCTTTGGCGGCGGCCTGGCGCTTGGCGCTGAACTCCGTCCGGTTGTCACCGGCCCATTGGTAGGAGGCAGCGCGCGGCGCGTTGGCCCGGCTGAAATGCGGCATCACATAGCGTGCGTAGAGTTCGTAGGAGCGCTTTGTCGCCTCCCAATCGGCCCAGTTGTGCGCCTGATGCAGAAAGGCGCCGAATTCGCCCTGCTTTTCATAAAGCCGGTCGATCAGCGCGATCGCGTCGTCGGGGGTACCGCAGATGCCGTAGCGGTTCTCGACAAACCATTCGAGCGGGTCCCGCCCCGCCGGCACAATAAACCGCGGCTGGTTGTTGTTGGCGTAGCCGAGATAGCGCTCAAAGCCGAAACGGGCGTTCTTGAAGGCCTGCTCGCGAGTCTCGGCGATGTGCATCGGGCCGACGAGGCGCAGCCGGTTGGTGTCCATCGTGCGGCCATGTTCGGCGGCAACGTCGTTGGCGATCTGCCAGTTCGCCGACAGCGCCTCGTAGCCGAACGGGTTGGTTGCGGCGACGCAGATCATGGCGAGGTCGTACTTGCCGGCAAGCCGCCCGCCCGACGGCGTGTTCGAGCTGACCACCGCGACCTCGGGATGGGGCTTCGTATAGGGCAATAGGTGCAGCCGGGCGCCTTTCATCGTGTACCAGTCGGTCTTTTCGGTGACGATCTCGCCGCGGAACAGGCGCAGGATCGCATCGAGCGCCTGGGACATGCGGTCTCGCTGCGTCATCGGGTCGATGCCCATCATGATCGCGTCGCCGGCGAGGAGGCCAGGGCCGGCGCCGAACATGATGCGGCCGCGGGTCATGTGGTCGAGCTGGACGATACGATCGGCGACCATCATCGGGTGGTGATAAGGAAGCGAGACGACGCCGGTGCCAAAGCGGATGTGCCGAGTGCGCTCGGCGGCGAAGGCGATGAAGATCTCGGGCGAAGAAATGATCTCGAACCCGGCCGAGTGGTGCTCGCCGATCCACGCCTCGTGAAAGCCGAGCTTATCCAGCCACTGCATCAGCTCGAGGTCGCGCTCGAGGCACTGGGTCGGGTTCTCCTCGTTGGGATGAAACGGCGGCAGAAAGATCCCGTGGCGGAGATGGGTCAGCGGCATGGCGGGTCTCGCTCCGGTTGGCGCCGCGCGCGGCCGCGCGGTATCATTCGTGGGCCGCATTATAGGGAAAGAGGACGCGATGGCGATCAAGCGCGAGAAGATTCAGCCGCAGGGCATCCATGTCCGCATGGTCGAGGGCCAGGCGCGGTACACCCAGGTCGTGACCGTCAGCGGCACCGGCAAGATGATCTTTGTCGCTGGCCAGCTGGCGCGCGATGCGCAGGGGAACCTGGTCGGCAAGGGTGACATGCGCGCTCAGATCGAGCAGGTCGGCGAGAACATCAAGACCTGCCTCGAAGCGGCCGGCGCCACCCTTGCCGACATCGTCAAGACCAACACATTCGTGACCAATTACGAGGAATTCGCCAAGCACCCCGATATGCGGATGCGCTATTTCGGGCCAGCGACGCCGACCAGCACGACGGTCGAAATCAGCCGGCTCGCCGACCCCGATGGGATGATCGAGATCGAGGCGATCGCGGTCATTGACGGCTGACCGCTAGCGCAATTCTCTGGAGCGAAGCTCGGGGGTGGTGGGCGGTGGGCGGCGGGCGTGGGTCGCCTGCTCGAAGGCGTAGGCGAGGCGCAAGAGGGTCGGCTCGCTCCAGGCGCGGCCGGCGAAGGTGACGCCGAACGGATATTCGGGCGTTTCCCGACTGTTGCTGCCGACGACGAACCCGGCCGGGACCTGGACGCTCGGATAGCCGGCCTTGGCAGCGATCGAGGCGCCCGCCGCACCGGGAAACAGCACCGCGTCGAGCCGGTGCCGGTCCATATAGGCGTCGAGCCCGAGGGTGCGCGAGGACCGCAGATCCATTTGCCGGGCCGACAGATATTCGGGCTCGGTGAGATCGCCGCGCGTCGCCGCAGCGGCAAGAAACACATCCTGGCCAAAGCGCAGGGCGCGATCGGCATGCGCCGCGTTGAAGGCAACGATGTCGTCGAGGCTGCGCATCGCGGTGCCGCTGGCCCAGTTGCGCAGATAAAGATCGAGATCGTGCTTCAGCTCGTAAATAAAGACGAGCGGCCGGCGTACCGGCTGCTGAAAAGTCGGGCTCTCGGGATTGTGGTTGAGGATCGCGATCTCGGTGCCCGGACCGCCGATCCAGCCGGCGGTTGGCATGTTGGCGCGCACGATCGAGGCGCCCGAGCGCTCGATGACAGCAATTGCTTCGGCCATCACCGCGGCCGCGGGCGCCGGTAGCGGGCGCCAGTAAACATCATTGGCCGGGTCGGCGGGGTCGCTCGGCACGCCGATGCGGGCGCCGCGCAGCCCGTCGGCATCAAGCGCGAGCGTGTAATCCGCTGGGCGCTCGATCGCTGAGGTCGCCGGGTCGAGCGGGTCGGTGGCGGCCAGCACGTTGAGCAGGATCGCCGCGTCGCGCACATTGCGGGTCAACGGCCCGGCGGTGTCCTGGCTGTGGGCGATCGGGACAATGCCGGCGCGGCTCAAGAGCCCGACCGTGGGCTTGACCGTGACCAGGCCGTTCTGAGAGGCTGGCGACAGCAGCGAGCCCGAGGTCTCGGTGCCGATCGCCGCCGCCGCCAACCCGGCCGCGACCGCCGCGGCCGAACCCGAGCTCGAACCGCCGGGCGAGACGATCGGCACGCCGCGCTCGCCGAGCTGCGGCGCGTAAGGGTTCCTGACCTGGCCCCCGAGCGAGCTGTATCCGGCCGGCATGTCGATCGCCAATATGTTGGCGAACTCGGTCAGGTTGGCCTTGCCGAGAATGACTGCACCGGCCCGCCGCAGCAGTGTGACGACTGTGGCGTCCTGCCGCGCCCGCGCCTCGGCGAGCGCGAGCGAGCCGGCGGTCGTGTGCTGCAGGTCGGCGGTGGCGATGTTGTCCTTGACCAGGATCGGAATGCCCTTCAGCGGCCGGCGCGCATCCGGCCGGCGGGCGTCAAGCGCGGCGGCGAGCGCCAACGCCTCGGGGTTGACCTCGCGCACCGCGTTGACGAGCGGGCCGGCGCGGTCATAAGCCGCGATCCGCGCAAGGTAGGCTTGCACCAGCGCCGTCGCCGTGACTGCGCCGTCCGAAAGCGCCTGTTGCAGATCGCTGATCGTCGCAGTCGTGACATCGAAACGCGCCATGACCGAAAGCCGCCGCCGTGAAGGACCCCGGGTGCAGCCTACCATCCCGGCGCTATGATTATCGTCCCTATCCTCGCGTGAGGCCGCCCCAGCCAATGTTCGATCTGGTGTTTCTCGGCACTGCCGCGGCGGTGCCCTCGGCCGAGCGGGGTTTGCCGGCACTCTATGTCGGGCACGCGCCCGACCGGTTTCTCGTCGATTGCGGGGAGGGGACGCAGCGGCAGCTGCTGCGCGCCGGGCTCGGCTTTCGCGGGCTCGCCCACGTGCTGCTGACGCATGCGCATCTCGATCATGTGGCCGGGCTGGCTGGGCTCGTCGCGACCCGCGCGCTGTGGGGGCTCGGAGACGCAATCGAAATTATTGGCAGCGGCGAGACCATAGATTTTGTCCGCCGCTATCTGGCTGTGACGGTCGGGGAAGCGGGTGGTGGCTATCGCCTGCGCGCGGTCGAGCCGGGATTGGTGCTGTCGCGGCCAGGCTGGCGCCTCGACGCCTTCGCGGTGGCGCATCGCGGCACCAAGAGCCTTGGCTGGCGCTTTGAGGAGGAGGCGCGCCGGCCGCTCCTGGCAGAACGCCTCGCTGCCCTCGGCGTGCCCGAGGGAGCGGTGCGGCGCGAGCTGGCCGAGGGCCGAGCGGTGACGCTGGCGGATAGCCGGCTGATCGCGCCCGAGATGGTCCAGGGTCCGGAAATCGCCGGCACGAGGCTGGTCGTGATCGGCGATGTCGAGGCGGTAGCGTCGTTGACTGACGAGGTCGGCGGGTGCGATGCGCTGGTGATCGAAGCCACCTTTCTCGACCGGGACACTTCGCTCGCCCGTGCGCGCGGCCATCTGACCGCTGCCGCAGCGGCAGGGCTGGCGCGGGCGGCCAGCATCGGCGAATTGCTGCTGACCCATATCTCCGGCCGCTATCGGCCCGAGGATATCGCCGCGGAAGCGGCTGCCGTGTTTCCGCGAACCCGGGTCGTCGCCGATTTCGATCGTATCGCCGTCGCTGCCCGGTCCAGGGCGCCCGAGATCGACAATTGAGCCGCCGCGCTCGACCGAGCCGGCGATTTCGACGAAACTCGGCGAAAATCTCCGGCGGAGCTGGCGCGCGATGAACTCGACCGAACCCTCGCTGATCCCGGTTACCTTGCTGACCGGCTTCCTCGGCAGCGGCAAGACGACCGTGCTCAACTACCTGCTGAAGCAGCCGGGGATGGTGGCGACGGCGGTCGTCGTCAACGAGTTCGGCGAGATCGGCATCGACCATCTCCTGGTCGAAAAGGCGACTGACGATGTAGTGCTGCTGAACAGCGGCTGTTTGTGCTGCAGCGTGCGCGGCGACATCGTTGACACGTTGCTGAACCTCTATGTTGGCCGCGCCAACGGCAAGATCCCGCATTTTGCCCGAGTGGTGATCGAGACGACCGGGCTCGCCGACCCGGCGCCGATCCTGCACACCTTGATCTCCGACCCGCTGGTGGCGGCGCGCTATATGCTCGACGGGGTGGTGGCGACGGTCGATGCGGTCAATGGCGCCGGCACCCTCGACCGGCAATCCGAAGCGGTCAAGCAAGCCGCGGTCGCCGACCGGCTATTGCTGACTAAGACCGATCTCGCCGAGCCCGGAGCCGCGGCGTCGTTAAAGGCGCGGCTCGCGGTGCTGAACCCCGGCGCCCCGGTGCTGTCGGTGGCCCAGGGTGAGGTCGATCCGGCGCTGCTGTTCAATCTCGGCTTTTACGATCCGCGGACCAAGAGCGTCGATGTGCAGCGCTGGTTGCGCGAGGAGGCGTACGAGACCGGGCATGCGCACGCCGACGAGCACGGCCATGATCAGCCCGACGTCAATCGGCATGACGACCGCATCCGCGCCTTTTGCATCACCCGCGAGCGGCCGATCTCCTGGGCGGCCTTATCGACCTGGCTCGACGCGCTGGCGACGATGCGCGGCGACGATCTCCTACGGCTGAAGGCGATCGTGGCGCTGAGCGACCGGCCCGGCGAGCCGGTCGTCGTGCACGGGGTGCAGCACCTGTTTCATCCGCCGGTGCTGCTGAAGGAATGGCCGAGCGACGACCATCGAACGCGGATGGTGTTCATCACCCGCGACCTGCCGCGCGAGGCGATCGAATCGACGCTTGCGGCATTCGAAGAAGCGATCGGGGAAGCCGGGTAGCGCGTTGTCGCCGATGGTGCTACACGCGCTCGGGCCATTCAGCGCATGGGCCTGACTGCGACGAGCATCGCGTTGGCGGCTTGCGTAATCGTTCTCGCAGTCGCGGTCGTTCTCGATCGCCGCCCCTATCGGCCCGGTAAGCGGAACTACATCCCGCTGATGCTTCTCGCTTTGGCTGCCGGCATGGTGCTTGGCCGGCATCTGCTGGCGCTGCTTCTGTAGCCGCCCGGCAGCCTCGGCAGCCCTCACTGGCCGCCGGTGCAATGGCGCAGGTTGTAGCGTTCGTCCTCGTAATCGTCCATCGCGGCCTGCAACACGCTGTCGGGCGGCAAAGCCTTCAGCGCAGCAGTAATCGCTTTGATCGTCGCCTCGTTGTAAGCCACCGGCTTGGGGCACTGGCAGGCGCCGGTCGAGCCCACGCTGCTGCAGCCGGCCAAAACCAGAACCGCGGCGAGCGCCGCACCCCCCACCCTCGACCCCGACGCCATGCCCGCTCCCCCGCCCCGGCGCCGCTCACCATGAAGAGCGCCGGGCCTCCGATCAAGCCGGAATGGCGTCGCACAGCAGACGCCGTGAACTTCCGGGGAGGCCGTTCTGCTATTGCTCGACCAGGGTCGCCACCGAGATCTGTGGCCGATCGATGCCGAGACAGCTCAGGACCACCGTCTGCGCGTATTGCAGCTGCATGAACGATGCGGGTACCCGCCTCTTGATCGAAGCGTCCGGCGCAGAGCATGCGAGGAGCCGCTATTTACCGCGCTTGCGGCGCATTTGCTCCTGATGCAAGGCCGCCATGATCAGCGCCGATTCATGTCACTGACCGGGATTGGGCCGTGCTTGTAGTAATTAAACAAGGGGACGCCAAACGATCCGGGCATTGCCCACGAGCTCAAACTGCCGCTGGAAATTGGGGTGCGGTTGAGGGGCAGGCGGGGAGAAAGGACCCGGGCTCCGGCTGTTGAAATGACCTTGACCGATCCAAGTGCTTCGGCTCTCTGTTCTCCCATCCGATGGCAAGAGCTCACGCCTATATCGAGCCGGCTTTCTCGGGCACCAGCACCGCGGCGAGGCCGGCCAGCGACACCAGCGCCTGAATAGCGGCCTGCACCACCGCGTCGTTGACGTGAATGCCGGCCGCGGCGACAAGCGCGCCGGCGCCGGCATAGCTCGACGGCTCTTTCAGACGAGCGAGCACGAAAGCGAGCAGGTTCATCGCAATCTCCTTAAGAAAGTTGTAGTTTTCGCAGCAACCCCGAAGGCCGTTCCGGCTCTGCCAGCGCGATTGACAAAGCACCTAATATAAGTTAAAGCCGATTGCCGCTTCTGCCGCCTCCGGGTCGGCGACGTGGCGCGCGCCGTGTCCGAAAGTGATGTCGCTCGCGGGCCGCAGGAGTGGGTTCGGCGCACTTGGCGCGATCGAACCGGGCCTGGCTGCTGGAGCAGGGCGCTCAGTTCCGCCGCCGTCGCCACTCCAGCGGCCGTGCCAGTCGCGCAGCTCGTCTTGGTTGTAATTCGCCTCGATCAGCTTGGCGTCGGCGCAGCGCAGCGCCGCGCTCAGCGCGCGGCGACGACGATGCGCAATCCGTCGGGGCCGAAATTGAACTCCTGGCTGGCGCCGTTCGGCTGCCGCAGCAAGCACAGCCCGGTCTCGATGTTGGCTGACAGGATCAGCCCCGGCACATCGGCCATTGTGTCGCAGCGCACGATCTTGTAGCGGCGCCGCTCGGTTTCCGGATCGACCCCGGTCAGCTGGCGCGGCAGCATTGCGTGCTCCCCAACAGGGTGGGCTTTCGCCACGAATCAGAAGCCATTTATTTCCGGTCCTGCTTTTGCACGATCTGGGTGCGCAGATCGCCGATGGCGTCGATGATCCGCGCCAGTGCTGTGCGCATTTCCGCGCGAAAATCGCGCTCGTCGAGCCGGCGCTGTTCCGCCGCCTGCTCGATCTCTTCGATGCGCAGCTCATGCGAGGCGATCTTGACGCTGAGGTCGGCGCGCAGCTGCTCGATGTCGCCGCGCAGGCTGATGTAGCTGGTGACGGCGCCGCCGCCGATCGTCAGCATCAGCACCGCCGCCTGCATGATGTGCCCGAAATTGATCTCGGGCGAAAAATGCGGCCGCGGCATCATGGCACGAACGGGGCCGCCGGGGTCGCTTTCAGCAGCTCCGCCAGCACTCCCGCCCAGACCGGCTGACACGCGGTATCTTGCAGCGCGATCCTGACCGCGCGCTTTTCTTCAATCGTGGTCAAGAGTCCCGCCGAGCTCCCGCCCGCGGCGATTGCATTCCCGGTCGCGGCCAGCACTGGCCAGCAGGCGGCGCCTTCACTATCGCCAACCGCGGTCGCGATCGCCGTCGCATTCTGCGCATCGGTCGCGGTCAATTGTCCGATCTGCGCGCAGCCCCCGAGCCACAGCGCCAGCACGATCGCCAGCGACAGCGCGCCCAGCGTGACCACCCCGTCAGCGAACGCCACTGCACGGCCGTCGACGTAGTTCCACAGCCTCGACATCTGCCTCATGCTCCCGTTGCTCCGATGAACGTCCACGCCAAATTGGCCAGCGTCGCGTCCGGCACTGCCGGCGCCACCAAGGTCAGCACATCCCCGGCATTGAATGTCGTGGCCGAGGTCATCGCGAATTTTGCGGTGGTCGCCGCGGCCGCGAACACCATGGTGCCGACATTGGCCCCGTTCTTTTGCACCTCGAACTTTGCCATGGCCGTAGCCGCGGTTTCGGCAGTTCCCTGGCTGCCGGCGAGCCCAGCCGGGAACGTCACGGCGGTGGCAAACACATAGCGCTGCAGCACTAGGCTGGCGCTCGGCGCGCCGTTGACGAATGTCCCGGTGACGACGCTCACGGTCGCTTGCCCGGCGCCGGTGATCGTGTGGGTGTAGGCCGGGACCGAGGCCAGGTCCTCGATGCCGCCGCCGACGATGTTCAGCGAGACGAATTTCAGATAGATCGTCTGCCCGATCAGATTTGCCGGATAGGGGAAATGTCCGATCGCCCCATTGAGCAGCGCGAATTGGGCGTCGGCCGGATGATCGGCAATCGTCGTGCCATAGGCGCCGCGGTACAGGGTCGTCAGATTGTAGTTCGAAGCCCCGGTCAAGCTGGCAGTCTGATAGGCGAGCAATTCGCCGCCGACATAGCTCAGCGTCGCCAGGTTCTGCGCATCGGTCGCCGAGACCGAGACCAGCGAGCCCCGGCTCTCGGACAGATCGACCGCCAGCGTATTGGCCATGTCCGGCGAGGAATGCGGCGGCAGATCGGCGGTCGAAACCCCTTGCGTCGCCGGCGCATCGACCGTGCCGGCTAGCGCATAAGAGCTGCCGTCGCTTGAGATCCAGACCTGCGCCGAGCCCCAATTTGCGCTGCCGGACAGCCCGACCCAGATCTCCAAATTGCCCGACAGCAGCCCCGCCGGCGGCTCGAATATCAGCGGCGGGTTGGTCCCGCCCGGTGCCGAATTATAGTTCGGCACATAGCCGGCGGCACCCTGCTTTGGATACAGCACGGCGGTCGAATAGCCGCCGAAATAGTCTTCGGCGGTGATCGATAATGTCCCCTCGTCATCCTCCTCGACCGCGGTGACGCGCACGGTCAATGCCGCAGCGCCGAGCCGCGCGTCGGTGATTTGAACCAGATCCATCGGCTCGAGCAGGCAATATTTCCAGCCGAGCTGAAACGTATAGGTATTGCGGATGTAGAGGCTGCGCTGCAACAGCAGCTGCGCCGCCATCGGCCCGGCATAAGTCGCATCGACGATCGCATTCGCCTTCAACGAGGTATTGCGCCGCACGCCGTAAAGATCGATTGAGCCCTGGTCGAACGCCTCGACGATCGTGGTGTTGTAGCTGTTGGCGCGGTCGAGGCACTCGACCTCGATCATGTTGTCGGCGTCGGCTGGGCTCGAACGGACGATGTGCACCGGGTCGTCGGTAAAGCCCTCGGTGATCGGCCCCGCGCCCTGCCGCAGTGCCGGCCCGCCCGGATTGACCCCGAGATAGGTGCCGACCGTCGACTCCTGGACGATAAAATCGTCCTCGCCGAAGCTGTAGAGCACGTTGATGTTCGGAGTATAGGTGTAGGGTGCGCTAGTGGTGCCGACAAAGATCGTCTCGGCGCCGCTGGCATTGCCCGTGATCATGGCGCCGCCCTGCGATTGGACAATGACCAAAGAATTCACCGAGCAGGACGCATAGATGCCGTACCCCCCGAGCGTTCCGTTGCCGACGACCTGCTGCGCCAGCCCCGCCGCAGTGCTGGTGTAGGAGGTCTGGTCGGCGAGGCTGGCAGTGTAGGTGACTGTGACCGGCAATCCGCCAAGCGCCGGGTTCGCAAAGGTCAGGCTCAAGGTGTCGCCGGCAACGATGGTTCCAGAGAGGCCGATGATCGTGTAGGTGACGCTGAACGGCTGGTCTCCATAGGGCAGGATCTTCAGCCGCGCGCCCGACCAGACGATGGCGCTGTTGGTGATCTGGGCGATGTCGCCCAGCGATTTCTGCGCCTCCTGCTGGGTATTCAGCAGCGGCGACAGAAACAGGCCGGCGGCGGCGCAATATTGCGAATAGGTGCTGAGGCTGTCGAGATTGGCCGCCGGAAACCCCGCGCCATAGCGCGGATTGGTCAGGAAATCGGTAATGATCGCCGCCGGGTTGGCGTCGTAGCCATTGATCCCGCTCGATGATTCGATGCCGATGACCTCGAACGAGAAATTGGGCAGGGCCGCGCTCATGCCCAGCTGATAATTATCCAGCGTAACGTTGGCGGTGCCGGAATAATTTAGAGCAGTGGCCGGGTGATTGCTGACCCAATAGGGGTCGGCCGGCTGGCCGTCGGCGCCAAGATTGATCGTCGATAGGCCCGGCATGGCGGTGAGCGGCACCGTATTCTTGTTCCACCATACCGTGCCAAAGCCGGTGACCGGCCCCTGGCACACGCCCAAGATCACCGAGGCGCTGTAATTGTATTCGCCGCTCCCCGATTTGCCGCCGCCGCCACCCTTGCCTTTGATGCCCGAATTCGCCGGCGTCGGGATGAAATCGTCGTACTGGATCAGGTTGGGCGCAACCCGCGTCGTTCCATAGATGAGCGGGATCGCGCCGCCCTTTTGCGAGGTCTGGAATTGCAGCGAGCCGATCGCCGTCTTCTGCTTGGCGTTCGACCCGCCGCGAAGAATCCCGGTCATTCAGATCCCAGAGGTCAGAAATCAGAGGTCAGAGAAGGGGCAGAAAAACCGGGCGTCGCGCCCGGCGAGCTGCCCCTGATTGGCGTCGGCATAAACGACCCCGGCACTGTGCCAGGCGTGGATCAGCCGCGGCCAGGCAATGACGATCGCGCCGTGGGCAAAGCAGCGGCCAAATCTGAACAGCACGGCGTCGCCCGGCTGCGGTGGCCCGCCGATCTCGCGGGCATATTGCATCAGTCCTTCAAGATAGCGTTCGACGCCGCGATGCAGGTGCCAATCGGGCGGATAAAACGGTATCTCAAGATGCGGAATGACGCCTGCGGCCCGATAAACCTCGGCCAGCAGCATCAGGCAGTCGGTGCCGCCGCCCCTAACCCGTCCCATATGGTGATACGGCGTGCGCAGCCATGTCGCCGCCTCGGCAGTAACCGCGGTACGGCGCGTGTCGCTCATACCGCGCTTTCCGGGGTCGGGACGTAGGGCATTCCGCCGAAATGGATGGCGTTGTTGAAGACGTTGGTGCAGGTCGGCAGCGTCCGGTCGCAGCCGGGCAGCAGCTGAAACTGGTCGCCCGTTGCCGGCGCCGCCAGGAAGGCGAGCTTGACCGTGACCGCGCCATTGGCCATTTGCGCGATCGTCCGGCTATCGCCGGCGTTTGCCCCGGTCAGGCCGATGATCGTTCCTTGGACGTAGAGCCCGGGCGGCGTCGGATTGATGCTGCTGAGGATCTGGGTCTCGACCGAGCCAGGCAGACAGGCGAAATTCGCCAGCAGGCTCGCCCGGTCGAACTGGCACATCGCGTCGCCGAAGACATGCGTGCACGAGGATTGCCACAGCCGCCGCGGCATCTGAATGTTCAGCAATTCGAGGTGCGAGCGGCACTTCATGTCGATGCCGGTGCGGCTGCAATCGAGGTCCGAGATGCGGCCCGCGAACAGCACCACCGTTCCCGGGCTGGTGTCGGCATAGGTCGGCATGAAGGCGCGCTCCAGCTGTAAGAGCGCGCCGTCGAGCTGGCCCTGCCAGGCCGCCTGCAGCCACGGGGTCGCGCCGATCAGGTCGGTCGGCTCGGGGTAGACCTTGATGTCGAGCTCGTCGACTTGCGTCCCGATCACCGTCTTGGTCTTCGAGCGCTCGAATTTGGGGCCGAGGCCAAAGGAAAAGCCATTGGCGGCGATCGCGGTCGGCGCCGCCGAATAGCGCACCACATTGCCGCCGACCAGAGTGAAGGTGTAGAGGTCGGCCATCACAAACTGCTCGGACGAATTCAGCAGCGCGATCAGCGCCGGCGAGGCAGGCTTCATGCGCCGCGCTCGATCGTTGGAACCGCGCCGACCACGCCGATTGCGCCGCCTGCGACCAGGCGCGCAGATCGCTGCTTTGCGAGCTGAGCCGCTGGCGAAGATCGACGTTCCAAACCGCATCCAAGGCCGTCTCCATAGCGGCGATATCGCCGGGCGAAACCTGCGCGTAAGCGCCGAGCCATGGGATCGCGGCAGACCCGACGACCGGCAGGCCAACCGCAGCCGAATCCGCCGAGACGACATTGAAGGTTTCGGAAAACGACACCTGCATCGCAATGTCGGTGGTCGCTGCGAGGCTCTGCAAAAACTCCTGATGCGGCAGCCAGTCCTGCTCGACCAGCACATGACGGCTGCCGGCGGAAGCCGAAAACAGCTGACGCAGATTGCGCAGCACCGGCGATGCGCCGCCCTCGACCCGGCCGGCATTGACATGGAACCGCAGCTTTAGGCCCTGGGCATTGGCAAAGGAGATCGCGGCGATGGCCTGCGCCAAATGGTTCTTTAATGGGCGGATCGCGCCAAAACACCCGATATGAGCTTCGCCCATCGCCACCGGTGGGTGCGGCGTCACCGCAGCCTGCCCAGGGAACGGGTAAAAATTCGGCCCGTAGCTGATCAGCGATTCCGCGCCACCGACATCGGCGGCCATGGCTTTCAGCTGCATCTGGGCGGCCGTCGAATTGCACATGATTTCGACGCCGCGCTTCAGATAGCCGGTGATCCACGCGGTCGCTATTCCCTCATTGGACAGGACCGGCGCTTCCGAGTGGGTGCGCACGATCCATTGCACGCGCGGGTGAAGCCTCGCCAGAACATCAAACTTTTCGGGCACGACCCACAGCGCCTCGATGATCGCGTGCGTGGCTCGAAACGCCGTGACTTCGCGATCGATCGAGTTGTTGTCGACGACATCGACGGCCTTTGCCGCCACGCCGAGCCCGGCCAGCATATCGACGAGAAAGGCAACTGAATTGCTCAGACCCGACGACAAGTCTGCGACATAATGCTCGCAGGGGCCCCAATAACCGCGGCGCCGCTTGCAGATGAACAGCACCCGAGAACGGCGTCGTGCTGGTGATTTCAGCAGCATCATGGCCTCACCGAAATGAATGTCAGCTTTTTCAGCTGCCACAGCCGATACATGAAGTTCTCGAAGTCGTAGCTGTCATCGACAAAGCGGCAGCGGAACCAATAGGAGAAGTCAGCCGTGATGACGAGACCGGTGGCCGGCGGTGCCGCAAAGGTCAGCAGCCCGGTATTCGGGTCGGCGCTGTAGCTCGACGGGCTCTGAGTGATCCCGTTAAAACAGACTGCGGCGACGAGGTCTGGCGCCAGGATCGGCTCGGCAAAGCCGCCGCTGGGCAATCCAGCGCCCATCGTGCGCCGCAGCTGGAAGACGGAGGCGCTTGAGTCGCCGGCGCCGAGATATTGGCCGGTGACCTGGTAATCGCTCGGGTCCTGGAACAGAAAGGTGCCGTAAGCCCCCTGGCACGACAGGAAGAACCCGAGCAGCGTGCGCAATTCATCGTAGCCCGCAGCCGGGTTGTCGCGCAGAAATGCGAAGACGAGGGTGAACTGCCACAGCGGATAAGGGTAGTCGAGCGCCCGCAGCTCGCGGCCCGACACCGCGCGCTGGATGCGGGTCTGGAAGGTTGGCGCCTTGGTAACGCTCCAGGCAAGCCCCGGCAACGTCGGGAAAACCAGTGCCATCAGGCGCTCCGCAGAGTGGACCCGTTGCGCATCGCGCGGTTGATCGCGGCGACCAGAACACTGCCGTTGGATTGGAAGAATTTTGCGACGGACTGGCTGTCCATCGCCGAAACATTGAACATGACATTGGCCCCGGCCGAGGCGCCGCCGCCTCCCCCGCCGCCGGCGATCATCGACTGGAGCCCTTGGCTGATATTGGCCGGCAATACCATTTCATTGGCGTGCAGCATCGCCAGCGAGGCCGATGGGACCATCCAGCCGCCCGCCGCCGACGGCACGATGCCGCCATGCTCAAAACCGAACAGCGAGCCGATGCCCTTGAACAGGCCGCCAAAGAGCCCGCCGCCCGAAACTAGGCTGCCGAGCCCGAGCGCACCGAGAATCCCGCCGGAGCCGAACAACCCCTGGGAAATCCCGCCGCCCGCGACGCTCTCGCCAGCGCCGGTGATGCCACCCCAGAAATCCTGATTGCCGCTGCCGCCGCTGCCGCCTCTATCCCCTCCCGCCAGGCTCGCGCCGAGCAGTTTGCCGATCTCGCCGAACACGCTTTTGACAGCGGAGTTGACAAATTCGGCGATAATCGATTGCGCGAGGTTCGACAGCGCCTTTTGCACCGTCGTCGTGCCCAGGACGATCCCGGTGATCGAGGTGTCGAGCGCGCGCTGGATCGGCTCGAGCAAGCTCGCCCATTGCTTTTGGCTGTCGCGCACCGCCTGCGCGTCGAGCTTGTCCTTGTCAGTCAGGTATTTCTGATAGGCGAGGCCTTCCTGCTCGGTCAACTTCTCCTGGGTGCGCGCGTCGTCTGTCGCAGCTGCCAGCTTTTTCTCGTAGTAATCCTGCTCAAGCGCCCATTCGCTATCGAGCAGGTCTTTAAGCTGCGCGACCTCCTCTCCGGCTGAGGTCTTGCCGAGCTCGGTCTGCTCTTGAATTGCCGCCTTCTTGCGCGCATAGGCAGCGGTGGTGACCTTTTCATCGGCGTCGAGCGAGGCCAGGGTGTCGCGCTCGTTTTGCACCGCCAGCTGCTTTTGCAGCTGATAGATGTCGTTCTGGACCGCTAGCTGCTCCTTCGAGCCGGCCTCGGTCAGCGCCAGCTTGTCCTGCCAGAACGCCAGCTCTTCGGCCTTCGAATCGGCAAAATACGATTGCTCGTCGCTGAGCTGGGTTTGCAAATCGGCCCGCCACTGCTGCAGGCGGTTCTGCCCGCCGGCAGATTGGCCCCGCCCGCCGGCCTCGCTGACGGAAATTCCGGCGCCCTGGCCGCGGTCGGCCCCGGCGCCAGCCTTCTGGCCGATGCCTCCGGCCGCCGCGCCGGCAAGGTTCGCTGCTTTGGCCTGCAGCGCGCCGACCGCCGACCCGATCTGCGCCGCCGCGGCGGTGACGCGCGACTGCGCCTGCTGGGCAGTGGCGCCAAGGCCGGAGAACTGGGCCTTCATTGCCTCGGTCGCGGTTTCCACCGAATTCGCGGCACTCTGCATGCCCGATTGCAGATCGTCGGTGTTGGCGGAAATGGCGACGCTGGTTTCAATATCAGCCAAAGTCGGCCTCTCAGATTAAAAAGGCGCGTTAAGGGCGCTCATCCGGCGCCAACGCCGTGGCGCACAGCTCGCTGCGCTCTCAGCCGGCCGGCTTGGCCCCGCGCCTCAGCTCGGCAAAATCGAGCACCACCGGGGCGAGGCCGGCATGCACGTCGGCCCCCGCGAAGCTCGGCCCGAGTTCGGCGAGCAGCGCGCCGACATCCCTGTTCGCACCATGCGCTGCGGCCGCTGCGGCAACGGACCCGGATCGAGTCCGCTTGCCATTTCCCTTGCCGACGCCGAGATAGGCCGCCACCATCAGGTGCAGCGGCGGATGATCGACCCAATACCGGGTCAGCTCCTCGACATCGATCAATGTCATCGCGTCGATTACTGGATAGGAATAGCCGCAGGCGGTGGCGAGGAGACCGTAGATGTGTCTCCAATCGTCCCCGGAGCGCGCACCGCCCCCGAGCCTGGCCCGGGGGCTGGGGCTTCCCCCGGCGGTCGTTCCTGCGTTTGCAGACCCGAGCCGGTCAGCACGGCGCTCAGTACGGTCCCGGCATTGCCGAGATCGAGTAGGGTCTCGACCGCATCTGCTGTCATCTCGGGGTAGTTGCGCTGCAACGCGGCCGTGACGATCTCGACCAGGACGCCGATCTGGGCCTCGCCCATCTGCGCGCCGATCTCGGTCAGCTGATGGATCTTGGGCATCAGCCGGCGAAGCTGGCCCAAGGTCAATGGCGGGATCGTCCACTGTTGACCGCCCATAGCGATCATCATGCCCGGAATCATCTTGACTCCTCCTCACGCCATCGTCGTTGCAAGCACCGCGAGCAATCGCCCGGTGGAGATCGCCGTGGCGGCTGCCGGGCCTCGCAGCGATGCCCCAGTCAACGTCGGGTCTATTCCACGGTCGAGAGATAGCCGATCGTGCCGGAGGCGTCGGCAAACGCCATAAAGTCGAGCTCGCTGATCGACCAATCATCGATCTTGGTCGGCATCGACAGCTTATTCGCGGTGCACGCATTGAGTCGCAGCGCCAAGCCCTCGCCGCTGTACGTCGTGTAGAACGTCGCCTTGAAGGTCGGCGTCGTTCCCATCAGCTGGTTGGTCAAGGTCAGCTTGCTGCCGCTGGTCGTGACGTTGTAGGTATATGAGATCAGCACCGCCGCGTTGGCATCGGCAGCCGAGAAGGTATAGACACCAGTGGCGAAATTGATCGAGTATTGACCGGCGACAGAGGGTGTTGTCACCCGGTTGAACCGCAGGCCGGAGCCGGTATAGATGACGCCGAGGTCGTCGTTGTAATGCGCCGCATTGGCGACGGTGACCGTATAGGGCGTGGTTGCTGGCACGCTCCCGGCTTCGAGTTGCGACACCGCGAACTGGCCGGTAGCGGCAGTCGTGCCAAAGAAGATGTCGGAGTAAAGGAGCCCAAGGATCTGGGCGAACTTGGCCTTGCCGCTGATCTTGCCCTGGCCGCGGGCGATCGCCACCGGGAACTGGAGCTGGCCGTAGAGCTCCTTGTCGGTCCAGTCGAAATCGATCTGGATGTCCTGGAGCACGCCGAACTGGCGCGGACCGATACCGGAGCCGGTTACATCGGTGCGTTCGCCCCAGACAGCGCCAGAGCCGAAGCTGAGCTGCATTTCAGTTACTCCCTTGAAAATCTTCGCCGCCTCGCCCTGACCCGGCATCCGCAGCAGGCGGGTTTTGGCCTGGGCGCGGCTCCTGTCCCAGCAGCCGCTTCAGCGTTTCCTTGGCGGCATGCGCAATATTCCACGCCGCAGTGTCGCGGGCGATCGCCGAGCCTGGGAAGTGATCTTCCCACCAGCGCTCGATCAGCTGGTGGACCGGATTGGCTGGCGTCTCAATCGTCCCGTCTTTGTCAGTTATGCTTTGCTCCGGTAATGTGAGGCCGTTGGTCTGCGCTGGTCGAGCAGGCCTGCGCGACAGACCGGCAGGCCCGCAGCTCCGGCAGGCCCGCAGCTTGGGACCCTCAGACGCATAAAATCTCGACCGGAACGATGCCGATCGCCTGGTCGCCGAGGATGCCCTCGTCGGTGTCGATCTTGCCGGCGATGTAGGCGTGCTGCACCATCAGCGGCAGTCCGAGATTCTGGATCCCGGTCGCCGGCGATGGCGCCAATGCGCGTTCGAGGGCATCGAGCAGCGGGTTCAGAATGGTCGCCGGCGCCGCATACGGGTCGCTCGAATGGACGTAGATGTAGAAATCGGCGTAAAGCGTCCACACGATCGGCGCGCCCAATACCTTGATCGCGGCGTGGCCGCCCTTTTCGCTCATGAACAATGCCGGCTGCTCGGCCGGCGCCACATCGGCCCAATGCCGCAGCCTGCGATTGACGCTGGCAAAGCGCCCCGCCTGCGAGCCAAGCGTCCACAGCGCGGCGTAAATAGCTTCGCGAATGATCATCAGGTTATCGCCTCGCACAAAGCGTCTTCAACACCAGCGCTGATGTCCGGCGCCATGTCGGCGAGCGCCGAGCGCAGAAACGAACGTTCGGGCAAATCCATACGGCGGCTGTGCGCGCCGATGCTGATGGCCCTGCCGGCAATTGGGCGACCGAACGCCTCTTTGATCAGCCGCAGGCTCGATCGGACATTGACCGTCCCGGAAAATCCGTATTCCTGGGCTGCGGCGTAATCGAGATCGGTGAACACCGTCGCGGTGACCCCGGCGCCGCTCTGCTCGAACGCAACATCAATGCTTGATCTCAAGGCTCCGCTCCGGACGTTGAGCACTTGGCCGCTTAGCTTGTTCTGCTGCACATTGCTCTGCAGAGCGATGCCGAGCTTGGCGACCGCGCGCGCGAGCCCCGCATTAGCTGCATCCGGCAGACCTCTTAGCTGATCGAGCGCCGCCCTGTCGCCAACGAGACCGGCCAAAATCATAGCGCCGCCACGAGTGTCGCCGGGTCGGTGCCGGTCGGCGCCATCGCCAGCGAATAGCCGGCAATCGGCGCCACTACACGGTATTGCTGCAGCAATGTCGCGATAGATGGGCTCATATCCCTTTGCGCATAACTGACGGTCTCGCCGCCGCCGACCGATCGCGAGACCTCGCCGATCCGCGTGCGCTCGCGGTAGCGCAGCGCCACCAGCTCGATGCACGCCTGGGCGATTTCGGGAGGGGTCGCCGGGTACCCTGCCGTGTAGGTCACAATCACATTCTGGGCTCGGCGCGTGAAACAATAGCCGCGGACGGGCCAATTGCGTCGGCGAGAACACATATCCCGCGGCCAACCCGGTGCTCGGCAATGGCGGCGGGGCCGGGGGAATGGCGATGCCGTCGATCGTCAGCGACAGCACGGCGGAAACCGGAAAGCAGGCGAATTGCAAGCGCTGGCCGCCGGTTCCGTCACGCACGTCCACATAATCGGATTGGACGACCCGACGGTTGAGCCAAGTCTGGATGTACTGGCTTGCCGCCGTGATCAGCCGGGTCAGCAATGCGTCGTCGGTCGGCGGAAAGGCACTCTGGCCGGTCTGCAGCCACGCCTTGACATCGGCGAGGTTCGTCAAATCGCCGTAGGCCATCAGGCGCGTCCCTGCGGCTCTACGCCCGAATCCGCAGCCAATTCCAGCAGCGGCACCAAGGCGTCCTCAAGCCTCGCCACTTCCTCGTACATCCGCCCGCAGGCGGCGCGCGCCTCTTCCCCGCCGACCGCGGCGATCAGCAGCGATATCAACAAAGTGCTGACCGCGTCGAAGGCGGCCGGCCAGCCGCAGGCTTGTGCGGCGCTGGTCACCGCCGGATTGATGACCTTGATCGCCTGCCTTACGGTCGCGGCGTAGACCGGCTTGCTGGTCTCGGACACGCTCACCCCCTCGCCTCACGTAAAGCCGGCTTCGGCATGGCTCCAGGCGCCGGCTTACCTACAGCGGCCGGCTTTGCCGCCGGTCCAGGGCGATAGGGCAAACCATCCTCCGGCGCCGGCACGAAGCCGTGCGCCATCAGATCGGCCGCAGCCGGCGCCGGAACCAGCACGTCGCCGTTCTCGTCGCTTGGATATTGGCGCCCGGCATAGCTGCACCCGGCAGCGTCGCCGTGATGCAGCCGCACCAGACCGTCCGGCTTGGCGTCGATGGGCTCGGGCTGCGCGGTTGCAGCGCCGCTCGTTTTTGGCAAAACAAACCCTCCCTTGCTGATCAGAAAATCGACAGCTTCGGGCGGCACATGCACCAGCCCCTCGGCATCGACGCGATAGCGCGCCGTGCCGTGATTGGCCTCGTCCTGGCCGAACACGGCACGCAGCGCTATCAGCTCGATCATCGGGATCAGCCGTTGGCGATGTTGGTGATCACACCCATCGCAAACGGCGCGTAAACCGCCAGCACCTCTTCGGCATAGACTCCGACCTGGCGCTGTCTTGTGACGATCGGCCAGTCGATTTGGTAGTAGTCTTGCCGGGTCTTGACCTCAGCGACGTTTGGCACTTCGTTCGACTGGTACTGGATCGGCAGGTTCTCGGCCCAGCCGATGATCGTGCCGGGCGGGACGCGCGGGTGGATCTTGATCGAGATGCGCAGCCCGCCATAGATCGCGAACGGGTTGTAATAGAATTGCACCACCCCGGATGCGGTCAGCTGGTACTCGCCCTCGCTGCCATCGGCCGGCGTGTCGTAGCGCAGCAGCGGCCCCGAGCTGTTCGACAATACCTTCGTGGTAATGTTCTTGAGCTCCTGCGCATTGACGTAAAGAACCGTCGGAGACAATTCGAAATTGTTCCACATGGTCTGGAACATCGTGTCGATCTCGACGACCGACCCGCGGCCCGAGGCGGTCAGGGTCGTGCCGGTGCCGGCGGTGCCGGTGGCCATGATGTTGACATAGGCGTTCGACCCGTTTTTCAGGGCTGTCGTCAACAGGCCGTCATAGGCATAGCTCGGATTGGCCGAATTGTCGGCCGTGACCACGCTCTGCGACTGGTTCCCGGTGCTGAGGGGCGCCGAAACCGCGAGGCTGTTGAGCGTGGTGATCGCCTGCAACGTCTCTGTCCCGGTCGCCGCCGAGATGTACCAGGCATAACCAACCGCCCCCTGGATCGGGGTGACGCTGCAGAACAGGCTCTGGCCGAGCGTCACCGCCTGATTTGCCTCGGCGCTGATGTTGGACGAGCCGCCCGACAGCGTGAAGGTCTTGTTGTCGACGCCGGTGACCAACTTGGTCGTGGCCACCCCATTCGCCACGCTCGAATTCTGGTAGCCCTCAAGGGTCAGCGCCACGACCTTGACGTAATAGGTGCCGGCCGGCAGCGTCGCCGCGGCGCCGGATGCCGACAAGGTCGGAGTGGCGGGCGTGCCAAGCTGCAGCGAGGCGTTGCCGGCGAGGATCGCCATCTCCTCCTTCAGCATCATCTTTTGTAAGAGGCGAAAGGTCATCCGCGACTGGATGTCCTCGAACTCGCGGCCGGCGGAGATCGCTTCGAAAGTCGCGGCATCCTCCTCGCCGATGGTGACGAACGTCGCTGATTTGCTTGAGGTCGAATACGACATCTGCCCCGAGCGCTGGCCTTCCGGGACCCAGCCCATCGCATCAAAGCCGGAGCCGATGATTGCGTTGACCTGGCGCCAGTTGGTCGCCGTGCCGGTGCCGCCGCCGACCCGCGGCATGACGTTCCTGATCGGGGTGACGAAGGGATAAAGGTTTTTCGCCGGCGCCTGCAAATCGTAAGCGACGAGGCCGGTCGCGGTCGAAATCGACTTGGCCAGCACGTCGTTGGGATGCCGGAGCGCACTCTTGCAAAGCTCCAGCGTGTCCTGGGTGACTGAGCTCATCAACAGTTCCTCCCAAAAGGGGGGCAAAGAAAAACCCGCCACAGGGCGGGTTCGGTGACGGCCGATGGGCCGGAGTTATTCGCCGCGCCGGTCCTTGGCAGAGGCGGCGGGGGCGAGGCCGGGTGGGTGGATCGGGTTGGCGTAGCTCGCCTTGATCAGGGTCAGGGTCTGCTCTTCCTTGCTCATGCGCGAAAAGGCGGCGGCGAGATCGTCGGGCGATGCTCCGCTGGCGCCGGCCCCCCAATCCTGCTGCTTGGAGACCGCAGCCACGCTTTTGCTGACGGTCAGCGGCGGCAGTGGCGTGCGCGCGATGTCCTCGACCCGCTTTGACAGCTGGTCGAGGCGCGGCACGATCTCGGACAGGGTCGCGATCAGCGCCGCCTTTTCTGCCCGTTCGCCGGCCAACATCTTGGCCAGATTGCCCGCCGCGGCCTTGCCGGTCTCGAATTCGGTCCCCTGCCATTCCGCCTCGGGGACGAAACCGGCCGCATCGCATTTGGCGCCGGCAGCGACCAGGTGGTCATGCGCCTCAGCAAGGCGCTGCAAGGTTTCCTGCGAATGGCGCGCCCCGGCCTTGACCGCGGCGCATAATGCTCCGCCGGTCAGCTTCCCGATGCAGTCATGCGCGACATCCATCAGCGCCTGATGCCCGGACCCGCGCTTGCCCAGCGCCGCGGCGATCATCTCGAGCACGCCCTCCGAGACGGCCGAAGCAGAGTTCTGAGACGGGTCAACCGCGGCATTCGCGCTGGGACGGTATTCGCGCGCGGGCGGCCGGACCATCGGCGCCGGGATTTCGGGGTTGCGACCCGTATTGGCCGTGGTCCCCTCGCTTGGAGCGGCACCCGCCGCCTTTAGCGCGTCGCGCGCCTGGCCGAGCCGGCTCTTTTCGGCAAACAGCAATCCGTCCATTCCAATGCATTTATCCACCGCGTGATAGGCGAGGTCGAGCAGCGCCTGGTCCCCGACGCTATGCTTCGACTTGGCGATTAGCCCAGCGGCGAATTTTTGCAGCTTCGGGCCGCGGACCCGGCACAGATCGGCCACATGGGCGGTCCCCGCCGTGCCGGCCGCCATGGTCAGAACCTCCTCCATGTCCGGGCCACCAGGAGCGCCGCTGATCTCCGTGTCGTCCAGGATCTCTTCGGTCTCTTCGGCCACCAAAGCATTAAGAAACCCGCACAGCTCGGCGATGATTGCCTGAAGCCGCGCCGGCTGGGGCGAATCGTCGCCTTCCATCGCCGCTTCGACGGCGAGGCTGTCCTCAAGCCAATCCAGGTCGAGAATGATGCGGGCAACATGGCCGACATCCCACAGCGCCTTGGTCAGTGCGACCTGCGCCGAGTTCCGTCCGGCCTTGTTTCCCTCGTCGGCCGCGTGCGGCCCGTCGTTGTCGATCTTCTCCTTCCATGCGGCGACGATGCGCGCTTTGATCTGGTCGAGCTGCGCCGTCGTGTAGCGCTGCGCGTTGCTCGGGCGGTTGATAAAATTCCACGCGGCCCGGATGTGTCTTTCGGTATCGATCGGGTAGCGCTTCTTGCCGTCTGCCTGATAGCCCGGATCGGCATAGTCGACCGCGCCGTAAGCGGCGTCTCCCCCAGTCGTGCTCTGAGCCTTTTCGAGCACCCCTTCAGCGGTTGCAATGGCGCTTCGCGCCGCGGCAATTAGCTCCGCCCCAGACCCCTTGCTGTCGCTCGACCGGGCGAAACCGGCGAATGGCGCTTGCTGGTCCTGACATTTCAGCGCATCGGCCTTGGCCAGGTGGCGGTGCTCGGGCACGCCGCAGGCCCAGACTTGCATCGGCGGATTTTTGAACCGGGTCTCTGGCATCAGCGATGCTCCTGCGGCTTTCCAATAGTCGAACACCGCCTCGGGATTGGCCGGGCGATCGACCAGCGAAATTTCGTTGAGGACCAGGCCGGTGATCGTCTTGAAGTCGGCCGGATCGCGCTGGGTCACGAGGCCGCCGATCGAGTAGCCTTTGTAGACGCCCTCGATCACCTTCTGCCAAGCCTGGTCATCGACGATCCGAGCACCGACATAAAGGCCCTTGTCATCGACCGCAGCCTCCCTGGCGACGCCAACCGCTGAGAGCTGGTGCATCTCGCGGATATTGGCAAACCGCATATAGTCGCCGAGCGCCGCGATCAGCGCTTCTCGCCTTACGACCTCACCCTGGTCATCGCGCGCTTCAGTCGAGGCATATCCCCACACCTCGCGCCTATCCGCATCGACCTTCGCGATCGGCAGGTAGATTTTCATGATGCGATTTCTAGCCTTTGGTTTCGCGAGGCGGCAGCGGCCGTCAGCCGCCACCGCCGCGCTTCTGGTATTGGAGCCTGGGCCATCGTGTCCCGGCCCAGTTGTCCGAGGTGCTCAGGGGCCGGGCGGCGCGCACAGCACCGTCGAGTTGAGCTTCAGCACCCGGCCGTCGCTGAGATTGGCGGTTGCCTCGAGGACATAGGTGCCGCCAATGGCCGAGGCCGGCATGCCGCCGACCGTAGCCACAGAGAAGAATCCCACCATGGTCTGCAGTGAGCCGTCGAGCGGTGAGCGCAGCTGGATCTGGGTCTGTGCCGATGCCGACAGAATTCGTGCTTGCGGTGTCGCATCTGTTGCCGTCTGGTACGGTGCCAGCGCGCAAGTCCAGCTCGTCGACAGGATCGTCGTGGCGCCCATATCAGCAGTGAAGTCGAAAGCGAAATTGTCGATTTCGTTCGGTTCTATTGGATCGAAGGCGGCGGGCAGGCGCATCTCAATTTCTCCTGACCAGGCGAACTCGGCCCGGCGTCTCGAGCAACCGGGTCCGACCAGGGCCTGATTCCAGCGACAGCAACGACGCAGGCGGCGCTCCTCGCCCTTCCAGTGGCAGCATCGCATCAGCGAGAATCGTTGCTCCGGTCCCCAGCCACTCGGTCAAGCCGCGCTCGTCGCGCACAAGCGCAGCAAGCGCTTCCGCCATCAATGCCGCAGCGCCGGAAGCTGTCGTCAGCCATTCGGCGGAGGCTTCAGTCGCAAGCAACAACAAAGCGACGGTCTCGGCGGGGGCGCTCAGCTCCCCGCACTCAGTCGCGAGCCCTTCGAGCGGCACTAGCGCATCGGCAGCGAGGTCAACGGCGCCGGACCATTCGACCGCGGCCGGCGTATCCCCATGCAGCTGTGCCGAGCCCTCGACCGCGATTACGCGATCCGAGCGCACCGCGGCCCCGGCTTCGATCGGCAGCACCCCGGCGCCAGCCGCACCGGCCAACGCTGGCGTAAGCGATTCGAACGGTGCCGACCCGTCGCTTGATGCTCGCCCGGTACTCTCGACGGCGACCGCCTGGTCGCGGGCTTGCGTCGCGAGGATGGCGGAGGCGAGGCCGATATCGGTTGAGACTATCGTGGTCCCCGGAGGCACCGAGAACAACCGCAATCGGTTTGGAAGCGCCCGATACAGCGCGGCCATGGCTCACCCGTTCCCGGTGTAGATGTCCCAGATTTCCGCAGGCGCCAGCGCGCGGTCGTAGATGCGCGTCTCGCTGAGGGAGCCGGTCAACGCCCCGTCGCCAAGGGTATTGTTGCCAAGCCGCACCCCAAGGCCAACGCCGGAGCCTAATATCAGGGCGGAAGAGGTGCTGGCCTCTAATATAAGAGGCCATTGACGTAAATCTTGACCGTCGCGCCGTCAAAGGTGCCGCATAAATGCTGCCACACGTTGGCGGAAATACCCGCACCTGCTGCATCAGCTGTAGTCGTCCCGTTTGATACAAAAAAGTAGGGCACGCCGGAGGCAAAGAGCAGATCAAACTGATCGTTGCCATTGCCTCCGCTGTACCAGACCGTCACCAGATCCCCGCGGGTCAGCGAGGCAGGTGCCACCCACGCGCACGCGCTCACTTTTCCGGTCCTGACCGGGCTGTTGCCGGCCACAGCTGCGATGTATTCGGAACCGTTCAAGGAGATCGTGCTGAACGGCGGCACGACCGAGCCGGTCGCCAATGTTCCGTACCAAGTGCCCGGATTGGTGCCATCGTTGCCTTGCCCCGACACATCGTGCAGCGCCGGCCCGGCGCCCTCAAAGAACGGCCAGCAGGCCACGAGCCCCTTGGCCGTGGTCTTCCACGGGGCGATCCGCGGCATTTTCGGGAGTGCCGGCATCAGGCGTTGGTGTACTGGATCGGCGTGTATTTGAGCGCTGCGGCGCCCAGGGTCACGCCGAGATCGTGGACGATAAACACGCCCCAATGGTCAGGCATCGTGCCGCCGAAGGCCTGCGCCACCGAAACCGGGCCGATCTCATAGGCGCGCGCCGTCGTATCGGTCTGGCCGATCAGCGCCCCCCGGCTTAAGAGCTGCTTCGTCCCGGTCGTCGCCAGCGAGAGGTTGGCGTCGCCGCCCGAGGATGCGCCGCCGGAAAAACTCGTCCCGCCATCCCACGAGCCGAACAGCCACACCTCGATAAAGGTGCCGGCGGTCGGGGCCGAGCCGGGGGCCGAGATCGTGCCGCCGACGACCGAGTCCACCGCCAGGTCGGAGGTGTTGTTGACGATGCTCGACTGCCGCCCGGCCAATAGGTTCGCGTCGCTGGCCAGCGAGCTCGTGGTGATCGTGATCGCGGTCGGGGTGCCGTAAGACGGCTTTAGGGTGGTCATATCCGCCACCCCGCCTCACATAAGACCATAGACATGTTTAACACCCTGCGATCGGATATTGTCGGGACTCGGCGATTTTAATTCCGTCTAACGCGGCATAAACCCTCGGGTGCCTCTCTTGACTACCCATCGACCGTCCGGCTGCGAGCTGGAGCCAGCTTGCTACTGCTGCGACGCCGTGATGGTGAAGGCTTCGGTCTCGCCGCAATGGGCGGAGGCGATACCATTGGCGCCAATCACGACATTCGAACCGCTGATCGCGAAATCGGTCGCGCTTGAATTGAGCGGTGCCAGAGCGAACGTGACCGGGTTGCCGTCGCCGCCGGAAATCGAGAGCTGCGATACGACAGTTCCAGCCGGCGCCTGGCAAGCTTCGTTGGCGCTGGACGGGTTGATGACCATCGTCAGCGCCGGTGGCGCTATCACGATGGTAAGGGTGCCGGAGACTGTAGCCGCCTGTGCCGAGGCAACGGCCGCAACCCCGAGAGCTGAGCCGACGATGAAAGAGCGAATTAGAGAATGCATGTTGACACCTCCCTTGCTGCGAGGATTTGGGTTTTCGGCAAGTCAAGCTATGGCGGTCGCCAGGTCGTCGATCCGCCGCGCGCAATGCTCGAGCGCATCGACGATTTCAGCCCACTGGCGTTCCGGCATTTTGCGAGAGAGCATGCTGGCGAGGCGTCGAATCTCTGAGGCGACCTGCAGCGGCGAGCTGAGGTTTGCGTCGTTCATTGCCTTCCCATCCCGTTCAGCTCGTAAGCCATGTTGGCAGCGCGCCAAAGGCGTCAGCCATCACCACATCGCGGTCGATGGCGACCCCGTCCACCGGCGATGGCGCCAGGGCCTGCACCATCTGATAGCCGCGATAAGGGATATCGGGCACAGTCGAGGCCGACCTCCAATAATGCGTAACGCGCAGCCGCCAATAGAGCTCGTCGCCGGAAAGCGGCTGGTTCGCGCCGACATAGAGGCCGGGCAGAAACCCGGCGGCTTCGACAGCACCTGCCCAGGCATTGCAATAAGCAATCGTGTCGGCGGCGCTCGCCCAGCTCGCGACCCCTTCGAGGTCGAGCCACAGGCTCAAACCCAAGCCTGCCGGCGTGGAGGCGAAGGGCAGCCCGATCGCAGCAGCGTTGTGCGAGGCCGACTGCCCATATTGCTTGCCGAGCGCCGCCGATGGCGCCCAGCCTGACAGCGGGCAATGCTGCACCGCCATCAGCGCCAGGCCCGCGCCGAGAATCGCCTGCGCCTCACCAGTCGACAGGTCGCTCGGATTCTGCGGCTCGGTGCGCGACAAATAACGCAGCGCAAATCGAAAGCCAGCCCCGAACAGTTTGCTCGCAGTGTCGGCGACGAGCACCGTGTCGCTGTCGAAGCCCTGCGCGCCGGGCGTGGCCGCAGCGATGATGCCGGTGAGGGTCATTGGCTCGGTCATTTCGTGCGATGCCTCATGGATTCGTTAGGACGCGCTGGCCGGCTTCGCTCGCGCGCCGCGGCGCGATGCCCATAACAAGCTCCGGCGCTTTCCGCGCTGCATAGCGAGGACAATGCCGGCTCCGACCAGCGCACGCTTCGACAAGCCAGCCGCCTGTCAACCCTTTGGACACTGCACGAGAAGGAGGATGACGATTGCCGCAGCGAGGCAGAAGACTTCCCAGGCAAACCCGCTGCCCGTCATCTCTTCGGCCCGCTCCTCGTCCAGCCGTGTGGCGGAATGCGGGCCTTTGCCTGCTGCGCCGCGCCGCCGATGCGGGCGTGCACGCTGCTCAAGTCGTCGTGCCTTGCACCCGCAGGTCGGCGCTGCCTTTGTAGGCGGCGGCGCCGGCCGGCAAGGTCAGGCGCAGCCACACGCCTTGCGCGCCGGCACCGTTGGGCGCGGCCCCGGAGGGCAGATTGCCGGCGCCAGGCACCGAGACGAGCGCCGGCTGGGTCACAAACGAGCCGGCGCCGGAAGTTGGCGCCGTCTGGCGGTTGGTCGTCGTGTTGCCGTCGGCGAGCGCGGTACACAGCGCCAGATCGAGCAGCGCGCCCGACGGCAGGGTCGGGGCCTCGCTGGCGATCTCGACCTGCGCTCCCGTCAGCGACGTCGTGCTGTTGTTGTTGACGACGAATATCTTTTCATAGAACACGCGCTGCGCCCCGCCGGGAATATCGGCCGCCGCGGTCGAGAAACAGCGGGTGATCGCCACCACCGCATTGGGCGAGCTCTCGAACAGCATGCCCTGGAGAATGCTGTAGACGCTGGTCGCATCGGGCAACGTGGTCCAGTCGCGGCTGACCGCCACCACATCGGCGCCGTAGCCCGAAGTCGCGATGATCTGGCGCAGCTGGTTGGCTCCAGTGCCGCTGGTGATCCGGATGATCTGACCCGCTGCGACCGTAGCACCATCACCCGATTGCAGTTTGGCGATCGGCGGCGTGGCGCCGCTGGTGTTGGCCGAGCCGGTCTGCATCGTGTGCGCGGAGACGACCGGAGTGTGGGCATAGACCGCGACGTCGCCGAGCGCCGCCGTGCCGCCCGGGTTCGATAGTGAGCCGATCGCACCCCCGGTAATAACCGCCGCGAGCAGCCGCTCGAAACCCTGCGAACCGGGGACCGGGGTCGTCCCGTTCAACGTCACGGCCGTCGGCGTCTGGATGACGCCGGTCGCATCGCGTCCGGTCACCTGCATCTTGGTCCCGCTGTCGCTGGGCGAGCTCGACACCACGTCGACGGTGCCGGCCGGGCTCAAATCGTAAAAAGCGACGCGTTTGGTAAAATCGACCGCGCCGCCAACGATAAGCCCATCGGCTTCGGGCATGTTGGCCGACCCGTAGGCAACAATGTTGTTGGGTGTGACGCTC
Organism: Allostellaceae bacterium; assembly: GCA_036500965.1. Classification (GTDB taxonomy): domain Bacteria; phylum Pseudomonadota; class Alphaproteobacteria; order ATCC43930; family CGMCC-115725; genus AP-15. Next base: position 68,415 of record DASYBC010000074.1, read on the forward strand.
ATGTACGGAAGCTCCTGTTGACGATCCGGGCGTCACGAACACGTTCGGGGCGCCCGGCCGCGATCGGCGATGGGCCGCGCCGATCGATTGGTGATGAGGGCGTGCAAACGGCCATCGCCAAAGCGATCGCCAATAGCGCACTGGCAGCGGGAACTGGCGGCAGCCTTGTGCCGCCTTTCTCGCGGCACAAAACTTCAGCTTGTCGTCGGCATGCCCAGCAGCGCCAGGCTAGGATGGATTCGGCAGCTTTGACGAGATCGGAGAAGGCAGCGGAAACGGGCCGCGTGCAGTCTGAAACATAGTTTGGTCACCGCCTTCGACCGGAGCCAATCCGAGCAGGTCACGGGCCTCATTCAGGGTATAGACCCCGTCCTTGACATAGATGTCGAGGATCGAGGCCTGGTCCTTGGGATCGTTCGACCGGACGTCGGACCAGATGAATTCGAGGTCGGCATGACCCATGCGATCCTGAATGACGCTGTCGACGAGCCGCTTGACCCAGCTCGACAGCGGCGCCAGCCCCTCTTTGAGAGCGGTGTCCTGCGCTGATTGCGCCGTCGCCCGATTGACCTGCGGGGTAAATGCCGTCGGCGGCAACGAAAACGCGTAGCAGACGATGCGAGCCAGCCACTCGTCGAACTCGTCCTTGTAGGGCGCCTCTTTAAAGGCCTGATACTTGGCCCCGGTCGGCGCCCAAATCAGCCGGGTGCGGCTGCCGGTGTTGCCGGCAAGGATCGAATCGAACCACTCCTGGAACTGGCGGATCTGCTCGGCGTTCCAGCCGTCTGGCGCGTTCAGCAGCCCAGGGGGCACATTGCCCTCGGTGAAGTGTTGCAGCTGCATCAGCTGGCGACGCAGGCCGATATTGATCGTCATGACGATCTGTTCGCACGGCCCAAAACCATAGGCCTTGTGCGGCCGCTTATTGCGCGGCAGATAGAGGAGATCGTTCGAGGTCAACAGCCGCCACGGACGCCCGTGAATGATCTGCTCGTAAGCCGGCGCCGGCGGCTGCGGTCGGCGGCCGGTATCGTCGATCAGCACCTTGATCGTGGCTCCGTCGACAATATCGAGACCGATGACGTCGCCGCCGCGGTTGCGGCGCAGCTCGAGGGCTGGCGCGTCCAGCACCAATAGGTCCTCGAGCAGCTCGCGCAGCCAGGTCGCAAAGGGCTGCTCGCCATCCGGCTTGCGCCAGAACGCGTTCAATTTGGCGATGCGTTCAGCCGCGTCGGTCGCGGGCCGCTTCTCGTCACGAGAGCGGATCGCCCAGTCCAGCTGCTCGATCTGATCCTTGCGCGTCTCGATGGCGAGCCGCGTGATGTCGTGGTTTTCGGCCAGGGCGCGAAGCTCGTGAAAGCCGATCGGCTCATACGACCGCGGCGTGTAGATGGTGTTGTAGCCAACCGGGAAATCCCATACCCGGGTGCGCTCGCGCTCGGGCGGAACCAGCGGATAGCCGGGGGAAAAGATCCCTTGGTCGGGTTGAAAGACATCGCGGAACTGGGTGATGTCGTTTTGCGAGCCGAACCCACCCCAGCTGTAGGAGGCGAGCGACGTACGTTTTCCGCCGGACGGGGGCATCGGACTACCTCGGAAAGCCATGCGCGCCATTGCGCAGCGATCTTGCCGCTGTCGTAGCGCCAACTGCGTCGGACATCATGTCGTCGTCGGGGAAGATCAAAAATCCAAACGGGTCGGTCAGCAGGTCAAAGATCACCTGGTCCGGCAGCACCGCGTTCCAGGCCGCGGCAAACAGCATGACCCCGTTGAGGTAATTTCCTTCATTGACCCCGCTCACGACCGAATTGCCGAAATTGGCCTCGTCCCATTGATTGACGCCTTTCGCCGAGCCGGAGATCGTGCTCTTGATCCGGCCAAAGAATAGGCTCGCGACGCCGGCATCGTAATCGAGCGTCAGCGCTGCTGCGAAAGGCTGACCAAGCATCACAGACTGGGAGAAGGCGCCGGTTGTCGTCGTGCTCGTCACCCAGTCAACAAAAAAGCTCGTGCTGTTCGCGGCAATCTGCAGCGACGCTCGCCGCGGCACGGCGTGCCCCTCGATCCCGATCAGCGTTTGCGCCGCCGTCTGCACGGCATTGATCTGGGCGACGACGAGCATCGTCTGCTGCGCCGGACTCATCGACCACGGCCCGCGGCCGGCGCCGACCGACGTCCAGATGTATTGCGAGCTCCCATTGAACCCACAACCTTGGCCCGCGGTAGTGACCGCGCGGCTGAATCCGGCGAACTGCGTGCGATAGGGATAGCCCCGCGCCGACAGGCCCCATAGCGGGGTGCCGCCGACTCCCTGATTGACGTTATAGGCCGACCCGTCGAAATGCCAGGCGTCCGCCAGGAACTCGGTCACCGGGTCGTCGGCCAGACGAGGAAATCCCGGCGGCCGATAGAGCCCCCGATACGGCCGCATCGGATGCTGAAAGGCGGCCACCGGTCGGGCCGTAACCAGCCCTGCGCCGCCCGCAGCGAGACCGGTCAAAAAGCGGCGGCGGCTCGGCCGCACGCCAGGGATCGAGCACGATACCGGCGGACCTTCGATCTCAGACCGACACAGCGCCCGGGCGAGACGCGGATGAGGCGTCAATATTGTACTGCCGTGGGCGCTAAGACGACAGTATTTCCCGAAGCGTTCAAGGGCTGGCCACTGTTGTTCTGGCACAACACCTTGAAGCGCAGCGCCGGCAGTCGGATCAGCCCTTGCGACAGAAATGTCGTCGTCGCTGCCAGAGCCGAGGCCGGGAGAGGAAATATCGCGTCCGGCGCGCGCGGCGGCGCGGCGGCGCCGCTCTCGAACGTCGTGCCGTCGAGCGATTGCAGAAACCAGCACGACAGATTGCCTCCCGTTTGAAACGCGCCGGCAGTGGAGCCCAAGGTCAGCACCAATGGCGACCAGATGACTTGCCCGGTATTGGCATTGCTGAACACCCCGGCAGAACCACCCGCGCTGCTCAGCGCGACCGCCCCGGAAGCCAGTGCATTGAGCTCGGTGGACATCACCGTAAGGGCTGGCGCGTACAAGCCGCTGTTCGCGGCGCCAGGCTGCCACAAGAACGGCGTTGCCGCCTGAACGGGCAGCGATGCGCAGAGGAAAATGGCAGCCAGCAGCGAGCGTCGCATCGTCAATTCACCCAGGAGTTGCCATTGGCGTCGCAAGTCACTCCGCGCGCTTCGTAGGGGGGGACGCCCGCGGTGCTGGCACTCATGACAAAGCTGGCCCCACCATCGATCGTCCCCGAGGACGGGGTCAGAGTGATCGGGTTCGCCGCGTCATTACCGGCGCCGTCCTTGACCAAAAGCGTGAAACCCGGCGCGCAGGTGAAGCTGACCGTGGTCGGTGCCGGCGTCGTCTTGTCGATGACGATCAGGTAATCCGTCGCCGGCGAAGCCGTGACCGAACCCGTCGCCGTCACCACCCGGACCGGAACAAACAGCGAGCCGTTCCAGGTAGAGGTTCCGGAATAGACGTTATTGCCAGAGAACATGGTATTCTGAGGCAGGGTGCTCGGCAGGCGGGCGGCCGGCAAAGTGCCCGAGGCGATGTTGCCGGCATTGGTCGCGTCGATCGAGCAAGAGGCCGCTACGCCCGCCAGGTCGCTGCAGGATGGCTGCGAGGCGTGCGGCACGCCGGCGGTTGAGATGCTGTCGAGCCAGTTATGGGCAACCGGCGCGAGGCTCTCGGTCCCGCCCAGGCTGCCGGAGCCGGGCAGCGGCAGATCGGCGCCGACGATCGCCCGCGGCGCCATCGCGCCCGCCAAGCCGCTCGGCGACGCCAGGAACAAATTTGCTGGTTGCGACGCACCGCTGACCGACAGAGTCCCGGCGCCAGTGACCGGAGAGCCCGAAACCGCCAGCCACGACGGCATTGCCAGCCCAACGCTGGAAACAGTGCCGGCGGGGTTGCCGCCGTCGCGGATTTGCCCCGAGCCGGCCCAGGCGGCAACATCACCGGCTGTGACCGAGCCGGATTGAACGACGCCGTCGCTGCTGCCGCTGCTCGGTCCGTACTGAACCGATTGTGCCCAGAGCGGCGCCGCATACAGCAGCGCGAGGGCGCCGGCGACTGCACCGAGCCTCATTGCGCGCGCGCTTTGAAAAACGCCGTCTGGCTCGCCGTCTTGATAAAGCAGCCGGTCGTGCTGAACACCGCGACAATGCCGATCGAATAGATGTCGGGCGGCCCATTGAAGCTGATCGAGACCGTGGTGTCGGCCGGCGCCACGACGCACTCGACCGGGGTCACCACTCCATCCGCCGGCACGACATCGGCGTTGAACGTCATCACATACCCCGCGGTCGCCCCGGTCGTCACATAGAGTGAGTAAAGATTTCCCGGTGCGGCCTTGATCAGGTGGCTGGCCTCTGCCGCTGCCGAGACGACCGGCACGATGCCAGGCTCATAGGCCCAAGCGTGCGGTGCACCGGCGGCGGCGCATGCGACGAGGCATGCAAGCGCATTCAGGGTTCGCATCATCTCGTCTCAGAATGCCGAAAGCGCGGTGCGCTTCCAGCTGTTAGGCCCGGTGCAGAAGTAGAGATAGCTGCTGTCCGCCTGCAGCTGCCCGATATTGCATGGAGCCGTGCTCGACGCCGGGGTGCCAGGCGAGATCAGCCCGCCGAGATCGTTGATCGTCTGCGGTGTTGCGCTGGTGATGCGGAAATTGCTGCCGTCGAAGCGCACCTGCAGGAACTCGTAGTTTTGTCCTGCGGCCAGCGCGATCGATGCGGCCGAAGTGCCGCCCTGGGCCGGCTCCAGGATTGATCCGCCGGAAATCCCATTGACCTGGACGCTGAGCGGCTTGCCGTTGTCGGTCGCAAACCCCATCGTCCACCCGGCGCCGATCGCCGTTGTTGATGGCAAGGTGACGGTCAGGCCGGCGGCGGTATTGTAGCTCGACAGCGCATTTCCGTTGTCGCTCTGCCCGGCAACATAGGTGGCCGCGGCCGGAAAGCTCCACCGGTTGATGTCGGGGGTCGAGCCGGCAAGCCCGATCAGCGCCGCCGTCGCCGGCGTTGCCTCGGTAACGCGAAAGTTGGCCCCGTCGAAGCGTAAAACCAAAAGCTCGTAATTGCCTGCAGCAAGGCTTGTCGAGGTCACCGAGGCGCCGCTGCCGGGATAAAGAATGTGGCCGCCCGAGGTGCCGTTGACCTGGACCGACATTGTCTTGCCGTTGTCGGTGGCCAGCCCCACGGTCCAACCCATCGGCAATGTCGTGGTCGGCGGCAAGGTCACCGCGATGTAGGATGCCGGACTGTTGTAGCTCGACACCACATTGCCGTTATCGGCAACGCTTGCGGCATAGGCGCTGATCGATGGAAAGCTCCAATGGCTGAGCGCGGCCGCGCCGATCATCCCGATCGACTGCTCGGTTGCCGGCGTCGCCCCGACCACGCGGAAATTGCCGCTCCCGTCGTATTGCAGCGCCAGGAACTCGTACGCCCCCTGGCTCGTGTTGGCCAAGGCCACCGCGGTCGACGAAGCGCCCGCCCCGGGCCAGACGATATGGCCGCCGGAAACCCCGTTAACCTGAACCGAGAGCGGCTTGCCGTTATCGGTGGCAAAACCAATGCTCCAGCCGGTCGGCAAGGCGCTCGTTGCCGGCAGAGTCACGGTCAGCCCGGCCGAGGTGTCGTAGCTCGACAGGATGTTGCCATTGTCGCCCAGCGCCGCCGCATACCCCGAGGAGGTCGGATAGAGCCAATTGCTGGGCCAGGGCGGCGGCTCGAAACCCATGTTCAGCCGAGTATTGCGGGTTGACGAGACGATCCGCCAGTTGTTGCCGTCGGACTGGACCCGCAGGTATTCGTAATTACCGCCGCCGAGCGTTACCGTGGCGACAAATTTGCCGCCGAGCACGATGTTGCCGGTTGGCGCTGTAATCGTCATCCCCTTGCCGCTATCGGTGGCAAATCCCATCGACCAGCCCGCGCCAACATTGGCGATCGGCGGCAGTGTCACCGCCATCGAGGAGCCGGGAGCATTGAAGCTCGAAATCGACATGCCGTCATCGATCGGCGCAGCGGTGTAGGTCGCGGCCGCTGGAAACATCCATTGCGGGCGAGAGCCCGTTCCTTGCACCGTGATGCCGACCGACTGCGGCCCATAATTGACGACGCTGCCGCCGTAATTGGGGTTGATCAAAGTGTTGCCGAGGCTTGCCGTCGCACTGACCGCGGTGGCGCAGTCGAAATAGGGCGACACAAAGGTGTTCAGGCCATTGTGATTGAAGGTGATCGACAGGCAGATTGGCGAGGCCTCCAGATCAAGACCGGCAAAGGTATTCGAAAAATTGTAGCCGTTTTCCAGAACGGCGCCGCGACCACCGGCGGCCGACGCAGTGCCGGCGCCGGAGACGCGGGAGAATTGGGTCTGCTCAAACGCCATTCCCGCTGCACCCCCAGCCGAATCGCACACTGCATAGAGATCGCTGTCGAGCACATAGTTGAACTCACAGGCACCGGCCGAAGCGCTGGTGCTCGCGTTGTTGACGATCAGATCGTCGATCTTGGCCGAGTTATGAGCATCGGAAAAATCGGGCTTGCCGAAAACCACGGCATAGGCCGGGGTGTTGGCATTAACAAACAGCGATCCCGCTTCCTTGAAATAGAAGCAGCCGGTCGGGCTCGCCGGAGTGCCGCCGCCGCACTCGATCTGCAGCACTGGTCCCGCGGCAATGGCGCGGCCGTCGATGGTCGCGCCCTGAGAAATAAGGCGAAAGCCATTGCTGGCCTGGCCGGCGTAGTCGATGGTCAGCTGCGAGGTAACCTTGTAGGTCCCGGCCGGGATGTGCACCGGCCAGTCATTGGTGACGGCGCTGTCGATCGTGCTCTGGATCGCGCTGGTGTCGTCATGAGCGTCGTCGCCGACAGCGCCGTTGCAACGCACGTCAATCCAGGGCCGGCCAGAGCACATCAGCACATCGCCGCCCAAAGTCGCGGTTCCGGTCGTCGTCAAGCTCGAGAAATTGCCCGGCGACTGGGCCAAAGCCGGCATGGCGAAAGAGAGGCTCGCAATGCACAGCGCTGTGGCCGCGGCAACGACCCTCATCGCTCGGCGCCCCTTTCGGATGTGATCGCCGCCGCGGCGAGGGTCGTGGTCGCATTGCGCCGGCTCGCGGGTGTCGCCGCGACCGGCGGTTGAGGCTTGAAAATCATGGGTTCCTCAACGAACGGTGGGTCTTGATCGGCTAAGTCGGCAGGCCGCCTTGTCCTGCCGTCGCTCGTCACCAGCGCCGCGCAGCAAATGTCTGGCCACTCGTGGCCCCATAAAGGCTGACAGAGCCACCCGGCTTGTATCCCGGCGGCGTGGCGAACACGGCGCCGGGTGCGATCGGAACCGATGCCCCACCTGGCGTCGCGCTGCCAACATCGGAAACGTACAGCGTCGACGACGAGTTGTTGGCGAGAAGCCAGCCGTTGAGGGGCACAATGCCGCCAAACAGCACCTGCGCGGTCCCGCCGACAGCGACCGTGCCGCTGCCGTCGGTCGCGGCCGAGCCTGCGGTGTTGATGACCGGCAGCGGGGCCGCGGCGCTGATCGGTGTCGCCACTCCGCCCACGATCGCGGCCGGCGCGTGCAGCGGCACTGCCGGCACTGTCGAGCCCGGTCGACAGCGCCTGAACCGTCGTGTTCGCGTCCTTCACCAGCAGCGTCACCGATCGACTCCCTTTGCAATGACAGACAGGCAATTGCCTGAGAGGTCACCCGGACGGCTTCCTGCAAGGCGCTTGCTACAGCTCGCGGTTCAGCCGACGATAAACTTCGTAGATCCCTTCGCCTGGCATCGGCTCGACCAAAAGATCGGTCAGCGCCCAAACCAGGGCATCGGCCCGGTCGGGGGAATACCCCGACCGTCGGCTGTCAGCCTCGGCGCCTGCCCCACCGCCGAGATTGCACATCTGGTCTTCGAGCTGCGGGAACGAGCCCAGGTGATGCACCCGACCCTGCTCATAGAGTGCGGCCACCGGATCGGCACGGGTCACCTTGCCGCGCGAGGCGTGCACCGCGGCGAACGCCAAATTCGGCTCGATCATCCGCAATGTCGCCTCGACCATCTCGCCGCCATTGTTGATTTCGGCGACGATCCGATCGGCATGGTGCGCGCGATAGGCGGCGACCGCCGCCTTCGCCCACTCGGCCGGCTTGTAGCGGCCGGAGAGGTCGGCGAGAACCCAGCCGTGATCCTGCCGATCCTTGCCGGCGACGATGATGCCGGTCTCGTCGGCTGCCTCGCCCGAGGTCGCAGCCGGATCGATCGCGACCACCACTCTGACCAAGTCGGATGCGGTGCGGGCTCGCGCTGCCTCGATCACGCCGCGGCTCCATAAGCCGCCGGGTGTGTCGTCGAGGATTTCGGCTTCGATTTCCTGCCGCCCGAGCCGCGTCCCCTCGTATTTGCGAACGATCTGCTCGATGAAATCCGCCGCCAGGTTGGCGCGGTTCTCATAGGTGGTTCCACGCGTGATGGTAGCCGTACGGTCGGCGGCAAGTTCGCGCAGCAGCTTTGTGGGGCGCGGCGTCGTCGTCACCACGACCCTCGGGTCGGTTCCCAAGCGCAGCCCGAGCATCAGCATGTCCCAGGCCTCGGGATAGCGCCAGCTGGCGAGCTCGTCGCACCATGCGGCATCGTGTTGCGGGCCGCGCAGCCGGGCGGGCTCGTCGGCGCTGTAGAGCGTGGCGATCGCCCCGTTGGGCCAAGTCAGCCGCCGCTTCGACGGCTCGTAACGCGGTCGATCCCATGGCGGCGAAATTGCCAGCATCCCGCTTTCGCCCTCGACCATGACGTCGCGGGCGTCGGCGGCGGTCGGGGCGACGAGCGCCACCCGGCGCGCTGTCCGCGCGCTCACCCGCGCCCTCACCAGCTCGGCTCCGGTGCGGGTCTTGCCAAAGCCGCGCCCGGCGATCAGCAGCCATACCCGCCAATCGCCGGCGGGCGGCAATTGCGACGGCCGCGCCCAGAATTGCCAGTCATAGAGCAATGCGCGGGCCTCGGCCGGGCTCAGCGCAGCGATCAGGTTATTTCTCAGCGCCTCCGGCAGCGAGGCGAGCCAACCGGCGTGCAAGCACCTCACGCGCGTCCTCCGCGAGATCGGCCGGTGCGCCGTCCTCTGGCGGCCGGGGCGGTTGCACGAACATTCCGAGATGACGGGCGATCGCGTCGAGAGCCGCTTTTTTGTCGTAGAGCTTCACCCGATAGCTTCCGCTCCCGCCGGCCGCCGGAGTGATTTCCGAAATCGCCGCGGCATCCGCATCGCTCAGCATTCCTGGCGTCTTCAAGACCAGCCCGTCCGGTCCCCAATCGGCGACGCGGCGCAAATCGGCAAAGGCAATGCGTGCATATTCTCGCAGTACCCGCTCGGGGGTCACCCCGAGCCGGGCCGCGCGCGCGGCGATCTCGTTCGGAAAGCTTTCAGGCGAGGCCCGGGCCGCCGGTTCGCTCGCGGGCTTGCCGCGGCGGCTGCCTGATGCCGAGCGCGAGGTCGGCCGACGACCGGAGCCAGATGCCAAGTTCAACGCTCTGAGTTGTTTCGCCCATTGTTGGCGTCGAGCGGCCGCAAGCTCGCCCCTGCAGCCTGCCGGCCCGACAGCGTTGTCCGAGGCTCATCCGTTAGCGCGCTCCAACCATATTGGACCGTCATTCCCACGAAAGCGGGAACCAGCGAGCAGGCGACGTCACGGTTCCTGCTGTCGCCATGGGGAGGTCCCAGACCCCGCCTGCGCTGGCGATGTGGAGCGGTGGCGTTCATCGGAAAAATCCGCTCGTTCCGCCGTCCCGGTGCATCGCCCGGTTCTGCCAATTTCAATGACGTATATCAGATCGATCCGGATTTGTCAATCCGAAAATGCTCATTATCGCAATAACTAGTCATTCTGGCAATGCGCCTCAAGGGCGCCGAGCGCAGCGATCAGGATGCCGGAGGCCGCCTCCTGGCTGACCCGGCGTCCGCTCCAGCCTTGCTCGAGCGCCCACTCTTTCAGCGAACGCTCCCAGCCGACGACATGCCACAGGCACGAGCCTCCGGGCGAGCCCAGACCGCCCACCGCCAGGATCGCACGCCATACCGTCTGTCGCGCGCCTTCGATCCGCGATCCCGGCCCGTCGCTGCCGCGGTAATGCCGCGCAGCGCTGGCGTCCCGCGCTCGCGAATAGTCGAGCGCGCGCAACGGATCGAGCTGGGCGACGCCAAAGCGCGCCCGAAAATCCTCTCCGGCCTGCCGCATCGCCGGGGTGATCGAGCCGCGGCGCTCCATTGTGGCGAGAGTGTCGACCGCCCGATACGGGCGCGCCAAACGCCCGGCGCTATCGGCTATTGGCCGCTCCAGCCGTTCGACCGTTCCTTGGCTGAGACGCTCGGGAGTTGGCAAAATCGGTGCCTCGGCAACGCCGGAAATTTCGCGGCGAGAACCTTTGCGAGCCATACGGCCTCCGAACATAACAAGAACGAATCGATCACGAAAATGCACGAATTGCTTGTTCGAGCTTTCGCAGAAAGTTCCGAGGCGGCTCGGGGCCGCTACTGCCGCGGCGGCCGCCAACCGCGCTTGCCAGCGCTTCGACCTCGCGCAGCCGCCTGGCTTCCGCCCTGGTGCCGCCCGCGAGATGGCAGAGCGCATGATGCTCTGGACAGTAGGAGGAGCCTAACCGCCGCTCCGACCCGCAGAAGCGGCGGCGGCCATCGCCATCGAGAATGTAGCAGCAGCCCGATCGATCGTCGCGATGCCGAGAACTTGAAAGCTGCGGCTGCGCCACTTCGCCCTCCCTAGCTCGATCGGACCCACTTGTCGTGATCGCATTGCCATGATAACATAGTCCGGATTGATGTCAATAAAGAAATTGCGGTATTGCCATGGACGCACCGTGGTTCCATCAGGCCCTCGAGCGGGTCGGCGCGACCCAGGCCGATCTTGCCCGGCAATTGCGTCTCGCCCCGTCGGCGGTTTCCCGCATGCTCAAGGGCGAGCGTCAGATGAAACCTTTGGAGCAAGCGCAGATCGCAGCATTTCTCGGGGTATCGCCCGAGGAAGTGCTGAACCACATCCTGCAGAGGCCGATCTCGGCGCCGTCAGGGGAGGCCCCACGAGCGGGTCGCGGCCGTCCTCCTGGAGCCGGCGCCGCCCCCGCTCACGCGGCAGACCGGATCCCGGTCCGTAGCGGCGGGCGCGGCGGCGCCGACCAGGAGATGTTCCTCAGTGACCCAATCGGCTCGACGCCGCGCCCAGCCAACCTATCCGGGGTGCGCGAGGCTTATGCCATCTATATGGTCGGCGACAGCATGGAGCCGCGCTACGAGCAGAGTTGGCTGCTGCACGTCAACCCGTTCAAGCCGCCGACGCGCGGCCGCGACGTTGTCGTCTACAAGCAGGGGAATATCGTCCTGATCAAGCAGTTTGTCGGCTGGGAAGGCGATACCCTGGTGCTACGCCAGCTCAACCCGCCGGATACGCTGCGCATCCCGCGCGCCGAAGTCCGCGAGTGTCACCTCGTGGTCGGCGCCGACCAGGAAGGCTGAGGCGCAGGCACAGTTCCTTTTGCGCCCGCGCTCAGGCTCAGGCCGCGAACTCTGGCACGATCGGGTCAGGCAGCCTCTCGCCTGGCCGCCTCCTCGATAACCAGACCCTTCTCGCCGGCACTGACCTGCACCGTCGAGCCGTCGGGAATTCGCCCTTCCAGGATCAGCTCGGCCAGCGGATTCTGCAATTCGCGCTGGATCACCCGTTTCAGCGGCCGGGCGCCGTAAACCGGGTCGTAGCCGGCGTTGCCGAGCCATGCCATCGCCGCGGCATCGAGGTCGAGGGCGATCTTGCGATCGGCCAGCAGCTTTTTCAGCCGCTCGATTTGGATCGCGACGATGCCCTTCATGTCATCGCGGGAGAGCCGGCGGAACAGCAAGATCTCGTCGAGCCGGTTAAGGAATTCCGGCCGGAACGCCGCGCGCACCGCCTCCATGACCGCCTCGCGTGCGACCGAGACATCGGCCCGCTCGGGCAACCGGGCCAGCGCCTCGCTGCCAAGGTTGGAGGTCAGCACGATCAAGGTATTGCGGAAATCGACGGTGCGGCCCTGACCGTCGGTCAGCCGGCCGTCGTCGAGCACTTGCAGCAGCACGTTGAACACATCGGGATGCGCCTTCTCGACCTCGTCGAACAGGATCACCTGATAGGGCCGGCGCCGCACCGCCTCGGTCAGGCTGCCGCCCTCGTCGTAACCGACATAACCCGGCGGGGCGCCGATCAGGCGCGACACCGAATGCTTCTCCATGTATTCCGACATGTCGATGCGCACCATCGCGCTCTCGTCGTCGAACAGGAATTCGGCGAGCGCCCGGGTCAGCTCGGTCTTGCCGACGCCGGTCGGCCCCAGAAATAGAAACGAGCCCATCGGCCGGTTGGGGTCCTGGAGCCCGGCGCGCGCCCGGCGGATCGCGTTGGCAACCGCGGTCACCGCTTCGTCTTGACCGACCACTCTGCGGCAGAGAGCGACCTCCATGGAGAGGAGCTTCTCGCGTTCGCTCGACAGCATCTTGTCGACTGGGATGCCGGTCCAGCGCGACACCACCGCGGCAATGTGCTCGGCGGTCACCGCCTCTTCGAGCATGCGCCCGGCCTCGGCCTCCTCGACCTCCTTCAGCTTGCGTTCGAGCTCGGGGATGATCCCATAGGTCAGCTCGCCGGCCCGGCTCCAATCACCGCGGCGCTGGGCATTTTCCAAATCGGCGCGCGCCTGCTCGAGCTGCTCCTTGAGCTTGGCTGCGCCGGCGAGCTTGTCCTTTTCCGCCCGCCATTGCGCGGTCAGTTCGGCCGAGCGCTGCTCCAGCTCCTCAAGCTCCTTGACCAGCTTCTCCAAGCGGTCGCGCGAGGCTGCATCGTTCTCCTTGGTCAACGCCTCGCGCTCGATCTTGAGCTGGATGATCCGGCGGTCGAGCTCGTCGATCGCTTCGGGCTTTGAATCGACCTCCATGCGCAGCCGCGAGGCTGCCTCATCCATCAGGTCGATCGCCTTGTCCGGCAAGAACCGGTCGGTGATGTAGCGATTCGACAACGTCGCCGCCGCAACGATCGCCGCGTCGGTGATTCGCACCCCGTGGTGCAGCTCGTATTTTTCCTTGATGCCGCGCAGGATCGAGATCGTATCCTCGACCGAAGGCTCGTCGACAAAGACCGGCTGAAAGCGCCGCGCGAGCGCCGCGTCTTTCTCGATGTTCTTGCGGTATTCGTCGAGCGTCGTGGCGCCGACGCAATGCAGCTCGCCACGCGCCAGCGCGGGCTTCAGCATGTTGGAGGCATCCATCGACCCCTCCGCCTTGCCGGCGCCGACGAGGGTGTGCAATTCGTCGATAAACAGGATGATCTCGCCCGCCCCTGCGGTGATCTCCGCCAGCACCGCTTTCAGCCGCTCCTCGAACTCGCCGCGGAATTTGGAGCCGGCGATCAGCGCGCCGAGATCCAGCGCCAGCAGACGCTTGTCCTTCAAGCCTTCCGGCACGTCGCCGTTGACGATGCGCAGCGCCAACCCCTCGACGATCGCGGTCTTGCCGACCCCTGGCTCGCCGATCAATACCGGGTTGTTCTTGGTGCGCCGCGACAGCACCTGGATCGTGCGGCGGATCTCCTCGTCGCGCCCGATCACCGGATCGAGCTTGCCCTCGCGAGCGGCCTCGGTCAGATCGCGGGCATATTTCTTTAGCGCGTCGTAGCCCTCCTCAGCCGAAGCGGTGTCGGCCTTGCGGCCCTTGCGCACATCCTCGATCGCCGCGTTGAGCTTCTGCGGCGTCACCCCGGCCGCGGCGAGCGCTCTGCCCGCCGCTGTCTCGCGAGCCATCGACAGCGCGAGCAGCAAGCGCTCGACCGTGACAAAACTGTCGCCGGCCTTCTGCGCGATCTGCTCGGCCTGTTCAAAAACCCGCGCGGTCTCCGGCGCCATATAGACTTGGCCGGCCCCGGAGCCCTCGACCCGCGGCAGCTTGGCGAGCTCGGCCTCGACCGCTCCCAGCGCGGCGCGCGGATCACCCCCCGCCGCTCGGATCAGGTTGGCGCTGAGACCCTCCTTATCGTCGAGCAGCACCTTCAGCAGATGCTCCGGGGTCAGCCGCTGATGCCCGCTCCGCAACGCCAGCGCTTGGGCCGACTGGATGAACCCTTTTGATCGTTCAGTATATTTTTCGAAATCCATGAGACGCTCCGCCAAGCCGGCCGCGAGGCTCCGCTCAGGCAGCCCCGCGATCCTCTTCTCGGGCGTATATGGCGCGGCCGAGCGACGAGACAACCCGTCGCCGCCAGCGGTCGCGCTCGGCTTCCAAAAGGCTATGTTGCCGGCAAATCCGACATCGGACCGCTATCGACAAGCGGTCAAAAACGCGGCGATTGATCCTCGTTCGGGACCATCGGCAGCGACGGTTGCAGCATGTCATCGTCCCCCTCGCCGCGCTCTTCCTCGGATTCGCCGGTATCCGCGTCGGCGGGCGTCATCGGCCGTGGCGCACCGTGCTGATTGGCGTCGCCATTGGCGTTCATGACCCGAAAATAATGCTCGGCATGCTGGTACAGGTTTTCCGCCGCGATCCGGTCGCCGCTCGCCGCCGCCTCCCGGGCCAAGGCGACGTAGCGCTCAAACACCTGATAGGCGTTGCCCCGGATTTTGACGTTTGGGCCGTTGCTATCAAAAGTCTGAATTCGATGCGGCAGCCGCGGACGGTTGTGATGCGGGTTGTTTCCGTTATTCCGGCCACGCGATCGCTTGTTTGGGCCTGGTCTCATGACACCTATCTGATCTTTGATGGATACGGTCGGAACTCTGGGTCCGATCGGAGCGTCCAGCATCCCCTGCGATCTCGGTCAGGGTGGTCTCGCGCAATTATCCGGCGCTCCCCTGCGCGGGATCGAACTCCCCACCATCCAAGCCTAGACGGGACGGCCGTACATTCCAAGATGTTTTTGACCGCCGGAGCGCGCACCGGCCCGGTCGGTTTTACCCAGGCGCGCAACGATACAGCGCTCAAAACCGGCAAGGTCGCGCTCGATGCCATCGATAGCAAGGCCCTGAGCCTCGAAAATCGCGATTGCGGCGGTCGCCTGCCCGGCGCTGATCTCCACCGCCAGAATCCCGCCGGACGCCAACAGCACCGGCACCGCCGGGGCAATGCTCCGATAGGCGTCAAGACCATCCTCGCCGCCGTCGAGGGCGCGGCGCGGATCATAGCGGCCAACCTCTGGCGGCAGCCCGGCAAGCTCGCCGGTGGCGATGTAAGGCAGATTTGCGACGATCGCCTCAAACCGCCCCGATATCGGCGAGCCCCAGTCGCCGACGAAGAACCGGGCGCGCTTTGCTAGGCCCAGCGCCGCCGCGTTGCTGCGGGCCGTCCGCACTGCGCCTAGGGCGATATCGACGCCAAACCCGACGGTCTCCGGACATTCGGAAAGCAGTGCCAGCAGCAGACATCCGGTCCCGGTCCCGAGATCGAGAAAGCGGAGCGGGGCGCTGCGATCGGTGATCCGGCCGAGCACTGCCTCGACAAGCGTCTCGCTGTCCGGCCGCGGATCGAGGGTGTCGGCCGACAAGATGAACGGCAACCCCCAGAACTCGCGCCGCCCGAAAATGCGGCTCGGCGGCTCGCCCGCGATGAGCCGTCTGAGCGCGTGGCGCAGGCGATCGGCCTCGACGGGATCGAGCCGGCGCTCGGAACGGCCCAGCACCTCGGCCGCGGAAAGCCGCAGCAACCCGCAGATCAGCCGCCGGGCGTGGCGCCGGGGCTCGTCGAACCCGGCCGCCGACAGCGCTGCCGCAGCTTCACCGAGAAGCGACCCGAGCGTGTCCGTGACCCGGCCCCTTACCCCTCCGCCGCCGCCAATCGCGTCGCATGATCTTCGGTGAGGATCGCATCGATGATCTCGTCGAGCGCCTCGCCGCTCATCACCCGGTCGATCTTGTAAAGCGTTAGGTTGATGCGGTGGTCGGTCACCCGGCCCTGCGGAAAATTATAGGTGCGGATGCGCTCCGAGCGGTCGCCGCTGCCGACTTGGCTCTTGCGGTCGGCCGCGCGGGCCGTGTCGCGCGCCTGGCGCTCCATCTCGTACAGCCGCGAGCGCAGCACCTTAAGCGCCCGCGCCTTGTTCTTGTGCTGCGACTTCTCGTCCTGCTGAATGACAACCAGCCCGGTCGGCAAATGGGTGATCCGCACCGCGCTGTCGGTGGTGTTGACCGACTGCCCGCCGGGTCCGCTCGCCCGAAACACATCAATGCGCAGATCCTTGTCATCGATCCTGACATCGACCTCTTCGGCTTCGGGTAGCACCGCGACGGTCGCCGCGGAGGTGTGGATGCGGCCGCCGGCCTCGGTCTCCGGAACCCGCTGGACCCGGTGCACTCCGGATTCGAATTTCAGCCGGGCGAACACGTCCCGCCCGGAAATAGAGGCGCTGGCCTCCTTGAAGCCGCCGAGCCCGGTCTCGGACAGGTCGAGAACTTCGAAATGCCAGCCGCGCAGCCCCGCGTAACGCTGATACATGCGAAACAGCTCGGCGGCGAACAGCGCCGCCTCCTCGCCGCCGGTGCCGGCGCGGACTTCGAGGATCGCATTGCGTGCGTCGTCCTCGTCCTTGGGCAAGAGCGCTAACTTGACCCGATTCTCAAGCGCCGGGAGCAAACCGCGCAGGGCCTGCAGCTCCTCTTCGGCAAGCGCCTTCAGCTCCGAATCGTCGGCGGACCGCATCATTTCGGCGAGACCGGCCAGCTCGCGCCGCGCCCGGTCAAGCGCCTCGATATTGTCGATGATTGGGCTCAGCTCGCTGTATTCTTTCGACATTTTGGCGAACTCGGCGCCACCGAGCCCGCTGCCGCTCAGCGCATCACGCAGCTCGGAATGGCGGCGGCGCAGCTGTTCGAGACGGCCCTCGAGCCCCGCTTCCATCAATAGCAGCCCGATCCGGCGGCAAGCGCCGCGAGCTTCTGCGGCAAGGCGCCAAGCGCCACCTCGCTCTGCGCGCCGCTGTCAAGGTCGCGCACCACCGCCGTTCCGCGCGCGATCTCGTCATCGCCGATCAGCACCGCAACTTTCGCCCCGATCCGGTTCGCGCGCCGCATCCGGCGGGCGAGGTTGCCGGAATAGCCGAGATCGACGACGAGCCCGCTGCCGCGCAATTCCTCGGCGAGAGCGAGCGCAACCCGCTCGCCCGCGTCGCCGACCGGCACTAGCGCCAATGGCCGCCGTGGCGGCGGCGGCTCGGCGATCAACATGGCGAGCCGCTCGATGCCGGCGGCCCAGCCGATCCCCGGCATGCTCGGTCCCCCCATCAGCTCGACCAGGCCGTCATAGCGCCCGCCCGCCAGCACCGTGCCCTGCGCGCCGAGATCAGTGGTGACGAACTCGAAGACGGTGTGCGTGTAGTAATCGAGGCCGCGCACCAGCCGCGGATTGAGCCGATAGGCGATGCCGAGCCGGTCGACCCCATCGCGAACCCGCGCAAAAAAATCGCGCGAGGCGTCGTTTAGCCAATCGTCGAAGAGCGGCGCGTCGGCATTGATCCGCGCATCGCCCGGGTCCTTCGAATCGAGTATGCGCAGGGGGTTGGCATGGAGTCGGCGCTGGCTGTCCGGCGACAGCTCGGAGCTGCGCGACGAGAAGTAGGTGACGAGCGCCTCGCGGTACGCGGCGCGGCTTTCCGGGTCGCCCAGCGAATTGAGCTCGAGGGCCACCCGGTCGCCGATGCCGAGCTCGCCGAGGATGCGCCGCCCCAGCGCGATGGCCTCGATATCGGCCTGCGGCTGGGCTACGCCCAGGATCTCCACGTCGATCTGATGGAACTGGCGAAAGCGCCCCTTCTGTGGCCGCTCGTAGCGGAACATCGGTCCGCTGTAGAAGAATTTGAGCGGTGTCGATTGCGTCAGCCCGTTCGACAACACTGCGCGGACGATGCCGCCGGTGGCTTCAGGACGCAAGGTGACCTCCTCGCCACCGCGGTCCTTGAAGGTATACATTTCCTTGGCGACGATGTCGGTGTGCTCGCCGATAGGGCGGGCGAACACTTCGGTGAACTCAAAGATCGGCGTCGCCATCTCGGCAAAGCCATAGAGCTCGGCGGCGGCGCGCGCCGTGTCGGTGACACGCCGATGGCGTCGTGCCGCTTCGGGCAACAGATCCTGGGTGCCGCGCGCCGGCTGCAAAAGCTGCATCAATATCTCTCCGCGCCCGGATCACGATAGCAAAGGAGCCGCGATCGAGCAGTTCGCATAAGGTGCTGCGTTCCGAGGAACTCCTCAAGTGCCGATGCTCAACGAGCGGCGATCGTGCGACGTTGAAACCGGCTTGGCGGCGCCCGTTGTCCAACGACCGGCCCCTCCGGATTTGACTTTGGCCGACCTGCTCCCTATTTTCCGGAACCGCCGAGGAGCCCCGAGATGAAGATCGTCAACTCCCTAAAATCATTGAAGAAGCGCGACAAGAACTGTCGTGTCGTGCGGCGCAAGGGCCGTGTCTACATCATCAACAAGACCAATCCGAGGTACAAGGCGCGTCAAGGCTGACTGCGACCCTCCCATTCGCGGCGGCGAACCTCGATGAAGATGCCGACGCCTGACGCCGCCGTTCTGCAGCGGCGCACCGAGATTGTCGAGGCGCTGCGGCGGATCGTGCCCGGCGAAGGAGTCGTCGTCTCCGAGGCCGAGCGCCGCGTCTATGAGAGCGATGGGCTGACCGCCTATCGCCAGCTGCCGATGGTCGTCGTGCTGCCGTCCCGTGTCGATGAGGTCGCGGCGGTGCTGCGCTATTGCCAGGAACTAGGTGTTAAAGTCGTGCCGCGCGGCGCCGGCACCTCGCTGTCGGGTGGCGCCTTGCCGCTGGCCGACGGGGTGCTGCTCGGCATGGCCAAGTTCAACCGCATTCTCGACATCGATTACGATAACCGCTGCGTCACCGCCCAGCCGGGGGTCACCAACCTGGCGCTGACCCAGGCGGTCGAGCATGCCGGCTTCTACTACGCGCCCGACCCGTCGAGCCAGATCGCCTGCACGATCGGCGGCAATGTCGCCGAGAACTCGGGCGGCGTGCATTGCCTCAAATACGGGTTGACCACCAACAATATCCTCGGCGTCGAGATGGTGCTGATTGACGGCGAGATCATCCGCCTCGGCGGCAAGCATTTCGATTCCGAGGGTTATGATTTGCTCGGCGTGATGACTGGGTCCGAAGGGCTGCTCGGCGTCGTCACCGAAGTCACCGTGCGCATCCTGCCCAAGCCGACCGCGGCGCGCGCCTTGCTGGTCGGGTTCGCAACGCCTCAGGACGCCGGCAATTGCGTCGCCGCGATCATCGCCGCCGGCGTCATTCCGAGCGGCATGGAAATGATGGACCGGCCGGCGATCCACGCCGCCGAGGCGTTTGTCAGGGCCGGCTATCCGCTTGATGTCGAAGCGATGCTGATCGTCGAGCTCGATGGTGCCCCGGCCGAGATCGAGCATCTGCTCAGCACGGTCGAGGGGCTCGCCCGCGATCATCGGGCCACGACGATCCGAAAAAGCCGCGGCGATGCCGAACGCCTCGCCTTCTGGTCCGGGCGCAAGGCCGCCTTTCCCGCAGTCGGGCGGATCTCGCCGGATTACTATTGCATGGACGGCACCATCCCGCGTGCCCGCATGGCCGAGGTGTTGCGTCGGATGAGCGAGCTGTCCGACCGCTACGGGCTTGGTGTCGCCAATGTGTTTCACGCCGGTGACGGCAACCTGCATCCGCTGATCCTCTACGACGCCAACAAGCCCGGCGAAATCGAGCGCGCCGAGGCATTCGGGTCGGACATCCTGCGGCTTTGCGTTGAGGTCGGCGGCGTATTGACCGGCGAGCATGGGGTCGGCGTCGAAAAGCGCGACCTGATGGGCGTCATGTTCGACGCCAGCGACCTCGCGCACCAGCAGCGGCTGAAATGCGCTTTCGATCCCGACGGCCTCTTAAACCCCGGCAAAGTCTTCCCGCAGCTCCACCGCTGCGCCGAGCTCGGCCGCCTTCACGTCCACGCCGGCCAAGTGCCGTTCCCCGACCTGCCCCGGTTCTGAGCGCGGCACCCGGCGAGGAGCTGCCACGCAACACAGCCATCCGATCCTGAGGCATGTGGCGTGAGATTGCGTCGCTGCGCTCGCAATGACATCGTGCCGGCGTGACACGGTTCTCGCCCGGCGATTTGACGGAGCTGCGCGATGCGGTCGGCGAGGCGCTGGCCGCGGAGGAGCCGCTTGAGCTGGTGGCGGGCGGGTCGAAGCGCAGCCTCGGCCATCCCATGCAGACGCCGCACACGCTCGATCTGTCGAAGTTTGCCGGCATCCGCAGCTACGAGCCCGGCGAACTGGTATTGACGGCGGCTGCGGCAACCCCGCTTGACCAAATCGAGGCGGTACTGGCCAAGCATGAGCAGATGCTAGCTTTCGAACCGCCGGATTGGCAGGCTCTTCTGGGCGCGCAGGAGGCGCAGCCGACCCTCGGCGGCGTGCTCGCCTGCAACCTCTCAGGGCCGCGTCGGATCAAGACCGGCGCCGCCCGCGACCATTTTCTCGGCTTTCGCGGGGTCAGCGGCCGGGGCGAAATCTTCAAATCCGGCGGCAAGGTCGTCAAGAACGTCACCGGCTACGACCTTTCGAAGCTGATGGCCGGCTCTTACGGCACCCTCGCCGCACTCGAGGAGGTGACGGTCAAGGTGCTGCCGCAGCCCGAGCGCGGCGCTACGATCATGCTCTGCGGTCTCGACCCCGCGACCGCGACGCGATCGATGAGCCGGGCGCTCGCCTCGCCGCACGAGGTCTCGGGCGCCGCCTATCTGCCGGCGGCCTCGACCGCGGCCTTGACCTCGCTGTCGGAAATGCCGGGGGTCGCGGCACTTCGCCTCGAAGGTCCAGCACCCTCGGTCGCCTTCCGCCGCGGGCGGCTGCTGGCGGAGCTGGCGGCTGAGTGCGAATCGACGGTGATCGATGGCCAAGCCTCGGCAGCATTTTGGCGGGCGATCCGCGATGTCGAGCCGCTGGTACGTCTCCCCGACCGCGCCGTGTGGCGCGTTTCGGTCGCCCCGTCCCGCGGCGCCGAATTCGGCGAGACGATCGCGCGCCGGCTCGATGCCACCTGGTATCTCGATTGGGGCGGCGGGCTCGTGTGGATTGCGGTTTTCGGTGCCGAGGATGGCGGCGCCGCAGAGATTCGCGCCACGATCACTGGGTCCGACGGGCACGGCACCGGACATGCCACTCTGGTCAAGGGCTCGGCGGCGCTGCGCCGCACGGTGCCGGTGTTCGAGCCGCAGCCCCCGGCGCTGGCGGCGCTCGCCGCCAGGGTCAAGGCCGGTTTCGACCCGCACCATATCCTGAACCCAGGCCGCCTGGTCGAGCGGAGCTGAACCCGTGCGCACCGATTTCACCAATGAGCAGCTTGCGGATCCCGATACGGCGCAATCCGAAAAGATTTTGCGAACCTGCACCCATTGCGGGTTCTGCACCGCGACCTGCCCGACCTATTTGTTGCTCGGCGACGAGCTCGACGGGCCGCGCGGCCGCATCTACCTGATCAAAGAGATGCTGGCCGGCGAAAAGGTTACCGCCGACACGGTCAAGCACATCGACCGCTGCCTCTCGTGCCTTTCATGCATGACGACCTGCCCGTCGGGGGTCAATTACATGCACCTCGTCGACCACGCCCGGCGCTGGATCGAGGCGAAATACCGCCGGCCGCGGGGCGAACGGGCGTTGCGGCGGATGCTCGGAACCGTCCTGTCCCGACCTTCGCTGTTCCGCCTGGCGCTGCGCTGCGCCGCTCTCGGCAAGCCCTTCGCAGGACTTCTACCGAAACCTCTCGCCCCGCTGTTGACGCTGGCCCCGGCCTCGGTTCCCGCCGCATCGCCGACCGAGCGACGGCGCTTCTTCCCGGCCGAGGGCGAGCGGCGGATGCGGGTGGCGCTGCTCGCCGGCTGCGCCCAGCTGGTGCTCGCCCCCGAGATCAACGAGGCGACGATCCGGCTGTTGACCCGCCACGGCTGCGAAGTTGTTTTGCCGCAGGGCAGCGGCTGCTGCGGGTCGCTTGCCCACCATCTCGGCCAGGAAGAATCGGCGCTCGCTTTCGCCCGGGCTGACATCGACGCTTGGGAGCGCGAACGCGTCGCCGGCGGGCTCGATGCGATCGTGATCAACGCGTCCGGCTGCGGCACGACGGTCAAGGACTATGGATTTATGCTGCGCGAGGACGCGGCATACGCTGACAAGGCCGCGCGGATCGCCGCCCTGGCGCGCGACGTGACCGAGGTGATCGACGCGCTCGGCCTGCACGAGCCGGCTTCGGACGCTGCCGCCCTCGGCCGTCGCGTCGCCTATCACTCCGCCTGCTCGATGCAGCACGGCCAGCGCATTCACCGCCTGCCAAAAGTGCTGCTGGCGCGCGCCGGGTTCGAGGTGATCGACGTGCCGGAAGGGCACCTGTGCTGCGGCTCGGCCGGAACCTATAATCTGCTGCAGCCGGAAATCGCCGAAAAGCTGCGCCAGCGCAAGCTCGCCAACATCACCAAAACCGAGCCCGATCTCGTCGCCACCGGCAATATCGGCTGCATTACCCAGCTCGCCGGCGGCTCGCCCGTGCCGGTCGTGCACACGGTCGAGCTTCTCGACTGGGCCACCGGCGGCCTGGCGCCGAAGGCCCTTGCCTCGGGTCAGCCGGCGCGCCGGCGGGCAATCGCCGGGATCAGCAGCGACAGCGACAGCGCTGCGGCGCCAATCGCCGCCGGTGCAAGCCAGTCAGCGCTGCCAAGCATGACCCGCTGCCCGGCCGCGCCGAATTCGACATATGCGATCGTCATCGGCAATTGGCCGAGAAGCGAACCGAACGCGTAAGCCCCCAGCGGCATCCGCGTCAGCCCCAGACCATAATTGCCGAGGCTGTGCGGCATGACCGGGATCAGCCGCAGCAACGCCACCGCACGCCAGCCGCCGCGTTCGACCCGGTCGAGGAGCGGTCGCATCCGGGCATTGCGGTCGAGGCCGAACAGACCGGAATTGATATAGCGCGCGACCAGGAAGCCTGCGACCGCGCCAGCGACGCTGCCGGTCGCCGCCCAAAAAGTCCCTGATCCGATGCCGAACAGCAGCCCGGCCAGGATCGCCAGCAAGGTGCGCGGAACAAACAGCAGGCTCGCGGCAATATGGATAGCAAGATAAATCAGCGGCGCTGCCGGATAGCGGCCGATCGCGGTTGCGACCGCGGCCGGGTCGAGGGCCGCACGCCAATGCCAGGCAGCGGCGATCCCGACCATCAGCAGCCCAAGCGCCACTATCGGGATCGCCCGGCGCAGGCCGGCGCCGGGCAGCTCCCGCACCGTTTTCACGTTGGCTGTCATCGCAACGCCGAAACCGAGGACGAAACCGATCCCGTCGGAGCGGCCTCAGCCGCATCTACAGGCACCTCGCCGACGAGATGCGGCTGGCCAGCGCGGCGCTGCAGCCACAGCACGCCGAATAGGTCGACGATGCCGACGCCAAGCCGGTCGAGCACGCCATAATTCGAGACACCGCGGCGGCGTGCGCGGTGATTGACCGGCACCGAGCGCACCGTTCCGCCGGCGCGCAGCACCAGCGCCGGCAAAAACCGGTGCATGTGGTCGAAATCGGGCAAATCGAGGAACAGCGCGCGCGGAAACAGCTTTAGGCCGCACCCGGTGTCCGGGGTGTTGTCGCCGAGCAGCCGCGCCCTGATCCGGTTCGCTACGCGCGAGGCGGCGCGCTTTGACCAGCTGTCCTGCCGGTTGCGGCGATAGCCGGCGATCAATAGCGGTGGGTTTGCCGGGGCAGCCCGAGCGAGGCGCCACAATTGCGGCAGATCGGCCGGGTCGTTTTGACCGTCGCCATCGAGGGTGGCGACCCATTCGGAATGCGCCGCCCGCACCCCGGTGCGAATTGCCGCGCTTTGTCCGCAGCTCCGCGCGTGGCGCAGCAGCCTCACACGCGGCCCGAACCGCATGATTTCGGCGGCGGTCGCATCGGTGCTGCCGTCATCGACGTAAATGATCTCATAGCTGAGCAAGCCGTCGAGCGCCCGCCCGATCTCGGCGACCAGGGGGGCAACATTTTCGGCTTCGTTTTTGACCGGGACAACTACGGACAGATCCATGTGCGACAACCAGATATGCAACTGCCCAAAGGCGGGCGCAATCACACGGTGAAGGCCGCTGAATGCTCGCGCTACAACGGGCGGCGCATGTACCATGTTCCCCTACATTGAAGCGAATCGCCTTGGGAGAAACTCATTGCCTGACAAGATCGACGCCGCCGCACGACGAGTGGGGCCGCTAGCCGCCATGCTCGAACCAGCACGCGGGTCGTTTCCAGCGTGGCGCGCCCTTCCCGGCTGGCGCGTCGGGGCGACGCGGTTCGGCCTTATTCGCATGTCGCTCCTGGCATTCTCGGTCGGGGTAATCGCCGGGCTCGGAGCATATGTTTTTCGCGAGCTGATTGGTCTCGTTCACAACATCCTTTTTCTGGGCAGGTTTGCCTTCGAATACGACGCCAACCTATTCACGCCGGCGAGCCCGTGGGGTGCGCTGGTCATTCTCGTCCCGGTCGTCGGGGCGATCATCGTCACCTTTCTCGTCGTGAATTTTGCCCCGGAGGCCAAGGGACACGGCGTTCCGGAAGTGATGGACGCGATCTATTATGGCGGCGGCGTTATCCGCCCGGTCGTGGCCTTGGTCAAATCTCTCGCCTCCGCCTTTGCCATCGGCAGCGGTGCGTCAGTCGGGCGAGAGGGCCCGATCGTTCAGATCGGTTCTTCGTTTGGCTCGACCCTCGGCCAGTTGATCCGAATGGACCCGGGGCAGCGCATCGTCCTGATCGCCGCAGGTGCCGGGGCCGGGATCGCCGCGACCTTTAATACGCCGATTGGCGGCGTGCTGTTTGCGATCGAATTGATGCTGCCCGAGGTCAGCGTCAACACCTTTCTGCCGGTTGCGGTGGCAACCGGCACGGCAACCTTTATCGGACGGATTTTCTTCGGCACTCACCCCTCGTTTCAGGTGCCGCCGATCGTAGCACTTCCCGATGCTCCAGCCGCAGCCGCGCTGGTCATCGTGCTTTACATCGTGCTCGGCGGCGTGATCGGGGTTGCCGCGGCGGTTTACACCCGCGGCCTTTATGCACTTGAAGACTTGTTTGATCGTATTCCGTGGAATTATTTCCGTCATTGCCTGGGCATGCTGCTCGTTGGCGTGCTGATCTACGGGCTGCACGAAAGCTTCGGGCAGTATTACGTCGAGGGGGTCGGCTATGCGACGATCCAGGCGATCCTGACCGGGCAGCTCAACGCCGCGGGGCTTCTGGCGCTGCTGTTCGTCTGCAAGCTGGCGGCGACTTCGCTGAGCCTCGGCTCGGGATCGTCTGGCGGCATCTTTTCGCCATCGCTATTCATGGGCGCCACCTTGGGCGCCGCCTTCGCCGGCCTCGTCACGATGGTCGCTCCGGCAATACCGGTCAATCTGCCGGCCTTCGCGATGATCGGCATGGGCGCCATGGTCGGCGGCGCCACCGGCGCGGCGATGACCGCAGTGACTATGATCTTCGAGATGACCCGCGACTACACCATCGTGCTGCCGATGATCTTGGCGGTCGCCGTCGCCCTTGGTGTTCGCCGCCTGCTGTCGCGAGAGAACATCTACACCCTGAAGCTGGCGCGCCGCGGGCACACGATCCCCAAAGCCCTACAGGCGAACATGTTCCTGGTGCGCAAGGCGAAAGAGGTAATGGAGCGGGATTTTCTGGTGGTGCCCGCCGAGTTGTCTTTGAACGCGTTTTTGCGGCAGCCCGATCACAGCGGCGCGATGCGCCATGTCGTCGTGATCAAAGGCGACCGCATCCTCGGCGTCGTGCGCATCAATACTGCGCTCAGGCAACGCCTGGCCGAGACCGGAGCTGACATTGCATTCGGCGATGTCGCAACCCGCGACTTCACGCTCGTCAGAGAGGACGATGTCGCTTTCGACGTGATCAGGCGGATGTGGCGCCGACAGGTCATCATGGCGCTCGTGGTGCCCTCCGAGGGCCGCCGCTTTCGCCTGCCGCGGCCGGCGGATGTGCGCGGCGTGATCACCAAGGAGCATGTTGCCGATGCTGTCGCCGGCAGCATTCAAGTGTATCCGCGCTAAAATCGGCGCGCTACTAGTCTACCCAGGCGATGCGCAGGATGTTGGTGGCCCCGGGCGTGCCAAATGGCACCCCGGCGGTGATGACCACCCGCTCGCCTGGCTGCGCGATCTGCTCCCGATGGGCGATGCGCGCCGCCTGGTGCACCATGTCGGCGAAGCCTTTGACGTCACGGGTGTGCACGCAATGCGCCCCCCACAACAGTGCCAACCGCCGGGCGGTGCCGAGGTTCGAGGTCAACACCAGGATCGGCGCCTCCGGGCGCTCGCGCGCGGCGCGCAACGCCGTAGCCCCCGAGGTCGTGTAAGACACGATCGCTGCGGCGCCGACCGTGCCCGCGACTTGGCAGGCGGCGGCGCTGATCGCATCCGGTGCCGTGTGCTCGTGCTCGATCCGGGTGCCCTCTAGCATCGTGCGGTAAAGCGGGTCCTCCTGCACACGACAGGCGATGCGATCCATCATTGCCACGGCTTCGACTGGGTAATTCCCGGCGGCGGTCTCGGCCGACAACATCACCGCATCCGCCCCGTCATAGACCGCGGTCGCGACATCCGAGGCCTCCGCCCGGGTCGGGGTCGGCGACGCAATCATCGATTCGAGCATCTGCGTCGCCACGACGACCGGCTTGCCGGCAAGCCTGCAGGCATGGACCACTTGCTTCTGCACCCTCGGCACCTCCTCCGGCGGCATCTCGACGCCGAGATCGCCGCGGGCGACCATCAGCGCGTCCGCGAGCTCGATGATCTCCGCCAGCCGATCGATTGCCGAGGGCTTTTCGAGCTTGACCATGACCCCGGCGCGGCCGCCGACGAGCTTGCGGCCTTCGGCGACGTCGTCGGGGCGCTGCACGAACGAGAACGCGATCCAATCGGCGCCGTGGTCGAGCGCGAAAGCGAGATCCGACCGGTCCTTTTCGGTAACCGCCGACAATGGCAGCACCGCGTTCGGCACATTGACCCCCTTGCGGTCCGAGAGCGCCCCGCCGACCCGGCACACGGTATCGGCAAACCAGGGGCCGCATGCTTCGGTCTCGAGCCGCACCTTGCCGTCATCGACCAACAGCTCGGTCCCGGTTTTCAACGCCTCGAAGATCTCGGGATGCGGCAACGGCGCGCGCGTCCGGTCGCCCGGGCAGCGATCGAGGTCCAGCCGGAAACGGTCGCCGGCGGCGAGCGCGATCGGACCCCCGGCAAAGGTTCCGAGGCGCAGCTTTGGCCCTTGCAGATCGGCCAGAATGCCGATCGGGCGACCGGTGTCGTGCTCGATCCGGCGGATCGCCTCGAACCGGGCATAATGATCTTCGTGCGTTCCATGGCTGAAATTGAGCCGGAACACATCGACGCCGGCCTCGAACAGAGCCCGGATCCGTTCGGGGCTGGAACTCGAAGGGCCGAGGGTGGCAACAATCTTCGCGCTGCGCCGGCGCCGCATGTCCATATCTCTTGCGTTCAGGCGAGAACCAGAATGGCCCGGAAATCGTTGACATTGGTCAAGGTCGGCCCGGTGACCACGAGATCGCCGAGAGCGTCAAAAAACCCACACCCGTCATTGCCGGCGAGCGCCGCCGGCGCCCGGATCCCGCGAGCCGCCGCACGCGCGATACTGTCCGCGTAAAGAATTGCCCCGGCATTGTCTTCGGTTCCGTCGATGCCGTCCGTATCGCAGGCGAGCGCCGAAATCCCGGCGACGCCGTCGAGCGCTACGGCAAGCGCCAGCAGAAATTCGACATTGCGGCCGCCGCGGCCCGGACCCTTGATCGTGACGGTGGTTTCGCCGCCCGACAGCAGCACGGCCGGCGGATAGACGATCCGATCGCCGACCCGGAACTCTCCGGACCGAATCTGCTGGGCAATCGCAGCATGCACCAGCGCAACATCGCGCGCTTCACCCTCGATCCGGTCGCTCAGAACGATGGGAGTGATATTTCGCCGCAGCGCCACTGCGGCAGCGGCATCGAGCGAGCCCTGCGGGCTGGCGATGAGCGCGAAGCGCGTCCGCGCAAAGATCGGGTCGTCGGGCTTTGGCGTCTCCTCCAGTTCGAGCGCCAGATGCGCCATCACCGCTGCGGGCCCGCTGATTCCGTATTTGGCCAGAACCGCCCGGGCGTCGGCGAAGGTCGTCGGATCGGGCACCGTCGGCCCGGAGGCGATCACCGCCGGGTCGTCGCCCGGAACATCGGAAATCGCCAAGGTCAGGATATGAGCCGGCGCCGCCGCCGCGGCCAGGCGGCCACCCTTGATCGCACTGATATGCTTGCGCACCGCGTTGATCTCGGCAATCGTCGCGCCGGAACGCAGCAATGCGTGCGTCACCGCCTGCTTGTCGGCCAGGGTGAGGCTTGGCGCCGGAAGGGTCAGCAAAGCCGAGCCGCCGCCTGAGGCGAGAAAGACGAGCTGATCGTCGGGGCCGAGGCTGTGCGCCAAGGCAAGCATCTGCCGCGCCGCTCGCTCGCCCGCGGCATCGGGCACGGGGTGGCTCGCCTCGACGACCACGACCCGATCACAGGAAACGGCATGACCATAGCGGGTAAGCACGATACCTTCGAGAGGGCCGAGCCAACGGGATTCGAACGCTCGTGCCATCGCTGCCGCGGCCTTCCCGGCGCCGAGCAACAGCGTTCGTCCGGGCACCGGTACCGGAATGTGTCCGGCGAGCGCCCGATCAGGATCGGCCGCCGCAAGCGCGGCATCAAACAGGGAACGCAGCAGCTCCCCGGCCGCCGCTTCGTCGCATATGGTCACATCGCCGTTCCGTCTTGGCCGAGCCGCGACCATTTCACATCGAGCAGCATCGAAATGCCAGCGCTCGATCCGGCGCTCAGCATGGCATGCCGCAACCGGCCCTGATGAAGGAAATGTTCTGGTGAACCGTTCCGCCTACCGCGGCACGGCACGAGCGATGCTGGCAAGCCTGCTGCTGATCGCAGCGATACCGGGCCGAGCCGACACGCCGCAGTCGACGCCGTTCTCTGAGGTCTTCGCACAATTGGCGGCACGGCTTTCCGGCGTGGTGGTCAACATCTCGACGACCCAGGCTCCCGCCGCAGCGGCGACGAAGGGTCCATCCGATACCCAACCCCCGGGCTCGGGATCGCCGCTCGACCAGTTCTTCCGCGAGTTTTTCGGCGATCGGGGCGCGCCAGGCGGCCCCAACGGATTGGCCCCGCCAGCCGCCTCGCTGGGTTCGGGATTTATTATTGATCCGTCCGGCCTAATCGTCACCAACAACCATGTCATCGCCGATGCCGAGCAGATTACCGTGATCTTGTCGGACAACACGATGCTGCACGCCCGCGTGATCGGGCGCGACCCGGTCAGCGATCTCGCGCTCCTCAAGGTCGACGCCAAGGCGCCGCTTCCGGCCGCCAGCTGGGGCGATTCGACGAAGACCAGAGTCGGGGATTGGGTGTTGGCGATCGGCAACCCGTTTGGCCTCGGCGGCACGGTCACCTCGGGCATCATCTCGGCGACAGCCCGCGATATCCATGCCGGACCCTACGACGATTTCCTGCAGACCGACGCCTCGATCAACCGCGGCAATTCCGGGGGGCCAATGTTCAACCTCTCGGGTGAGGTGATCGGCATCAACACCGCGATCTTCTCGCCTTCGGGAGGTTCGATCGGGATCGGCTTCGCCATCCCGTCCGAGTTGGCCCGAACGATCATCGATCAGCTCAAGGCGACCGGAAAAGTCGAGCGTGGCTGGATCGGCGCCCAAATCCAGCCGGTCACCGATGAGATCGCCGAAGCAATCGGGCTCGATAAAAGCCGCGGCGCGATGATCGCATCGATCGACCCGGCGAGCCCGGCAGCCCAGGTCAAGCTGCGGCCGGGCGACGTGATCCTCGCTTATGATGGCCACCCGATCGGCCGCAGTCGCCAGCTGCCCCACCTGGTCGCAGACACGCCGCCTAACAAGCTGGTGAAGCTGTCGATCTGGCGCGACGGCAAGGCGCAGGAGGTCCAGCTCAAGGTAGCAGAGCTGAACCCCAATCGTCGGCCGCCGCCCGAGCCAGAGCCGGAAAAGGCTAAGCCGCCGCCGAGCATCGGCACGCTCGGCCTGAAGCTGGCGAGGCTCACCCTCGACCTGCGCAAGCAATTCTCGCTGTCTGACGCGGCCAAGGGCGTGGTCATCACCGAAGTCCCGCCGAATAGCGCAGCGGCGGAACAGGGTCTACGCCCCGGCGACCTGATCATTGCCACCGGCCGCGTCGATGTCACGATGCCGCAAGAGGTCCAGCACACCGCCGCGTCGGCCAAGAAAGCCGGCCACAAGAGCCTCCTCGTCCGCGTCGAGCGCGACGGGATCACCCGCTTCGTCGCCCTCCCGACGGAAGGCGGCTGAGGAGCGCTATTCCGCCGCCATCGCCGCGGTGCCGGATTGGGAGCGCAGACGGGCCAGCAACGCCGGCTCCTTCTGCTTGGCGCGGGTGAGGTTCCCGTCCTTGACGTGGCCGAAGCCCCGAATCTCCAGCGGCAGCGATGCAAGCTCAACCGCTGTGGCGTGGTTCGAGGCTGACAACCGGCCAACAATCTCATTGATTACCGCCTCGTATTCGCCGATTAGCCGACGCTCGGCGCGGCGCTCCTCGCTGCGTGCGAAGATGTCGAGGTGGGTGCCGCGCAGCCGGCGCAATTTGGCCAACAGTCGAAAGACCGTCAGCATCCACGGGCCGAACTCGCGCTTGCGCAAATGCCCCGTCTGCGGGTCCCGGTCGCCGAGGATCGGCGGCGCCAGGTGGAAACGCAGCCGGTACGGCCCCTCAAACTGGCCCGACACCTGCCGCAGAAAATTGCCATCGGTGTAGAGCCGAGCGACCTCATACTCGTCCTTGTAGGCCATCAGCTTGAACAGCGCCCTCGCGACCGTCTGGGTCAAGCTCGTCTCGCCGGGCATGCACGCCGCCTCGGCCTCGCGCACCTGCCGAACAATTTCCGCAAAGCGCGACGCGTAGGGTGCGTCCTGATAATCGGTCAGAATAGCGATGCGACGCGCGATCATCTGGTCGAGGGTTTCCGACAGGTGATGGCTTTCCGGAATCGCAGCCCGCGAGGTTGCCCGGGCTTCGACGAGCACCGGATCCTCCGCGGCGCGCCGTCCCCAGCGAAAGGCACCAATGTTGAAGTCGACTTGGACGCCGTTCAATTCGATCGCGCGCTCGATCGCTTCACCCGACAGCGGCACCAGCCCACGCTGATAAGCGTAGCCCAGCATGAACATATTGCTGGCGATCGAATCGCCGAAAAGGCCGGTGGCGAGCCGGGTCGCGTCGATGAGCTCGATGTTCTCCGGCTCGGTCGCCTCGGCAATGCTGCGCTCGAGCGCGCCGGTCGGAAACACCAGGTCCGGGTTGCGGGTAAAATCGCCGGTGATGATCTCGTGGCTATTGACGATCGCGCGGCTCTGGCCGGGCTGCAATTTCGACAGCGCATCGGCGCTCGCCGAAACAACCAGATCGCAGCCGAGCAACAACCGCGCGCCACCGGCGGCGATGCGCACCGCATGGATCTCGTCCGGCTGCCGGGCGATCCGAACGTGGCTATAAACCGCGCCGCCTTTTTGCGCGAGCCCGGTCATGTCGAGGATCGTGCAGCCCTTGCCTTCGAGGTGTGCTGCCATCCCGAGCAGCGCCCCAATCGTGACCACGCCGGTGCCTCCGACGCCGGTAACGAGAATGCCATAGGGCTCGTCTAGCGTTGGATGGGGCGGCTTCGGCAATGCCGGCAGCCCGTCCTCGCCGAGATCGCCGGCAGATCGCTTTTTTAATCTCCCACCATGCACGGTCACAAAGCTCGGGCAGAACCCCTCGACGCAGGAATAATCCTTGTTGCAGCTCGACTGGTCGATCGCCCGCTTGCGGCCGAACTCGGTCTCGACCGGTACGACCGACAGGCAGTTCGAGGTCTTCGAGCAATCGCCGCATCCCTCGCAGACCAGATCGTTGATAAGCACCCGCTTGGCGGGATCGGGAAAGCGGCCGCGCTTGCGCCGGCGGCGCTTCTCGGCCGCGCAGGTCTGGTCGTAAACGATGACGCTAACGCCGGGCATCTCGCGCAGATCGCGCTGCACTGCATCGAGATCGTCGCGATGGCGCACGCTGACGCCGGCGGCGAACGCGGCGCCCGAGGAATATTTGTCGGGCTCGTCGGTGACGACGACGATCGGGCTGACGCCCTCGGCGGCGAGCTGGCGGGTCAGCACCGGCACGGTCAACCCGCCGTCGATCGGCTGGCCGCCCGTCATCGCCACCGCGTCGTTGAACAACAGCTTATAGGTGATGTTGACCTTGGCGGCGACCGCAGCGCGGATCGCCAGCACCCCCGAATGGGTGTAGGTGCCGTCGCCGAGATTGGCAAACACGTGCGGCGTCTCGGTAAACGGCGCCTGCCCGATCCATGGCACTCCCTCGCCGCCCATCTGGGTGAAGGTCGCGGTCGACCGGTCCATAAACTGTGCCAGGTAATGGCAGCCGATGCCGGCGAGCGCCCGGCTGCCCTCGGGCACCTTGGTCGAGGAGTTGTGCGGGCATCCCGAGCAGAAATACGGGGTGCGGCCAAATGGCACCACATTGCCGCTGCCGAGCTGGCGCTCCTTGGCTTCGAGAAACGCGAGCCGCTCCTCGATCCGCGCCGAGGTATGAAAGCGGGCGATGCGCTGAGCGATCACCCGGGCGATCATCGCCGGGGTCAGCTCACCGTTCGACGGCAGGATCCAGTTGCGGTTCTCGTCGAACTTGCCGACCACCCTAGGCCGCACGTCCTCGCGCCAATTATAGAGCTGCTCCTTGAATTGGTTCTCGATGACCGCTCGCTTCTCCTCGACGACCAGGATTTCCTCGAGCCCTTCGGCGAAATGACGAATGCCCTCGCGTTCGAGCGGCCACGACATCGCGACTTTATAGAGACGCAGCCCGATCTCGGCGGCATGCGCCTCGTCGATGCCGAGATCGTCCAGGGCCTGGCGCACGTCGAGATAGGATTTGCCCGTCGTGACGATGCCGAACCGTGGATACGGGCTGTCGATGACGATGCGGTCGAGCCGGTTGGCGCGGGCAAAGGCGAGCGCGGCGTAGAGCTTGTATTTATGCAGCCGAAATTCCTGCTCGAGCGGTTGGTCGGGCCAGCGGATATTGAGCCCGCCTGGCGGCATCTCGAAATCCTGCGGCAATACTATCCGGGTCCGCTCCGCAGCGACATCGACCGAGGCCGAGCTGTCGACCGTCTCGGCGATCGTCTTGAAGGCGATCCAGCAGCCGGAAAAGCGCGACATCGCCCAGCCATAAAGGCCGAGATCCAGGATCTCCTGCACCCCCGACGGATTGAGCACCGGGATGCAGGCATCCATGAACGCATATTCGGACTGGTGCGCCAAGGTCGAGGATTTGCAAGTATGATCGTCGCCGGCCAGCAGCAGCACGCCGCCATACGGTGCCGAGCCGGCGGCATTGCCGTGCTTCAGCGCGTCGCCGCTGCGATCGACCCCCGGCCCCTTGGCATACCACATGGCAAAGACGCCGTCGTATTTGGCGCCCGGGAAAAGCCCGAGCTGCTGGCTGCCCCACACCGCGGTAGCTCCGAGCTCCTCGTTGATCGCCGGCTGAAACCGGATGTGGTTCCGTTCGATAAAGCGGCGCGCGCTCCATAGCGCCTGGTCGAAACCGCCCAACGGCGAGCCGCGGTATCCTGAAATAAAGCATCCTGTGTTGAGCCCGGCGGCGACGTCGCGTTGGCGCTGCACCATCGGCAAACGCACCAGCGCCTGGGTCCCGGTCAGATAGACGCGTCCCTCGTCGAGAACGTATTTATCGTCGAGCGTGACCGCCTTCAGCGCCATTGCGACCTCCGTAAACCCGCCATCCGCGAAACGTAGTGTGTACACGAAACGTGGGGTGCGCGTGATGGCCGCTCAATGCCGCCAGCAACCCGGCCGCGAAAAGGCAACGAATCGCCGCCGTTGCCGGATTTTACCGGCACGAAATGGTGTGACGCGCCCGGTTAGCGACATGTCCGAGACGATGATCCGCCACAATGCGCATTGCGGCGACGCCGAGGCGGGAGTAATGCTCGCGCGCCGGCCTTAATCCTCGAATTTTCGGTTGCCGCCATGCTCGCATCCGCGCTTCGCCGCGAACCCTTTGCCCAGTCATTGCTTGCCGGGCTGCGCCGGCTGCTCGGTGAGCGGGTGTCCACCTCGACAGCGATCTGCGCCCAGCATGGCAAGGACGAATCCTATCACCCGGCCCATGCGCCGGACGCGGTAACTTTCCCCCAAACCACTGAAGAGGTCGCGGCGATCGTCAAGCTCTGCGCCGCGCATCGAACCCCGGTCATTGCGTTTGGCACCGGCACCTCGCTCGAAGGCCAGGTCGCGGCGCTGGCCGGCGGCGTCTCGATCGACATGACCCAGCTGAACCGTGTCCTACACGTGAACGCCGAGGATCTCGACGCCACCGTCGAGGCGGGGGTGACCCGCATGCAGCTGAACGAGCACCTGCGCGATACCGGCCTGTTTTTTCCGATCGATCCGGGCGCCGATGCCTCGCTCGGCGGCATGGCGGCAACCCGCGCTTCCGGCACCAATGCTGTGCGCTACGGCACGATGCGCGAGAATGTGCTGTCGCTGACCGTTGTGCTCGCTGATGGCCGGGTCATCCGCACCGCGCGGCGCGCGCGCAAATCGGCAGCTGGATACGATTTGACCCGGCTTTTTATCGGCTCGGAGGGCACTCTCGGCATTATCACTGAGCTAACGGTGCGGCTTTATGGCATCCCGGAAGCGATTGCGGCCGCGGTCTGCGCCTTTCCGAGCCTGGAGGCCGCCGT
Organism: Allostellaceae bacterium; assembly: GCA_036500965.1. GTDB lineage: Bacteria > Pseudomonadota > Alphaproteobacteria > ATCC43930 > CGMCC-115725 > AP-15. The sequence goes on from DASYBC010000074.1 coordinate 103,396, forward strand.
CGACAGCGTAATCCTGACAATCCAGAGCGGGGTGCCGGTGGCCCGCATCGAGCTGCTCGACGAATCGCAAATGAACGCAATCAACCGGTACTCCAAGCTCGACCACAAGGTTGCTCCAACCCTGTTCTTCGAGTTCCACGGGACTCCGGCCGGGGTCGCCGAGCAGTCCGAGACCGTAAAAGCCATCGCCGCCGAGCATGGCGGTGGCGATTTTCGCTGGGCCACGACGCCGGAGGCGCGCTCGAAGCTATGGCAGGCGCGACACGACGCCTACTACGCGGCGCTGGCGCTGCGGCCAGGCTCCAAAGGCTGGGCAACCGATGTGTGCGTGCCAATCTCGCGGCTCGCCGAGTGCATTCGCGAGACCAAGCGCGATTTGGCGCAATCGTCGATTCCCTCAGCATTGGTCGGGCATGTCGGTGACGGCAATTTTCATCTTGTCTTCATGATCGACCCCAATCGGCCGGAAGAAATCGCCGAGGCTAGCCGCTTGAATGACCGCATGGTTGCCCGCGCGCTGGCGATGGAGGGCACCTGCACCGGCGAGCACGGCGTCGGTTATGGCAAAATGGAGTTTCTGATAGCCGAGCACGGCGAGGCGGTCAGCGTCATGCGCGCGATCAAGCAGGCGCTCGATCCGGCCGGCATCATGAACCCGGGGAAAATCGTGCGCGCTGATCGCACGGGTGTTCCGGCGTAGGGTTGTTGCGGTCCGCCGGAACCAATTAACAGCTTCACTGTTTATTCGCTTGAGAGTATTATCGGTTCCAGAAAACGGGCTCGGGTTGCGGTATTTTCGTCAGGGCTTGGCAAGCGGCCCGGCCGAAATGTCGTGCTGGCCCACGTATTTCATCACTCTGTCTTTCTCTGACCTTGGATCGGCGTCACGCCCCGGTAGTGTGCGCCGATTGTCACCAGACCAAACCCAAGAGTCGCAGCCAAAGGTTTTTTCGAATGGAGAAGTCGAGCAAAAGAGGGAAAATCCCCCAGCAGGATTGGCCGTCGATCATTACTCGATACGAAGCCGGGGAAACCTTGGCGAGTATCGCCCGTACCTATGATTGCTCGCCACCTGCAATTAGCTACATCGTGAGCCGAACGCGGGCCCGTGGCGCCGCCAGCGAAGCGGTCGAGCAAAACGCGTCGGTGCCGGCGGAGCCGCAGCTGGTCAAGGGGCCAGGGCCGGAGGCATCGGTAAACGGCATGGCTGCCGGCGAAAGTCCGCATAGCCGACCGGCTGGGGGAGAACACCAGGTGCTGGGCACGCCGGTCAGGGAGCCACGTCTGATCGAGCAGTCGGCTGATTCGCCCCGCCCTCCGGAACGGCAGCTATTTCCGGATGAGGCGCAGGCGTCGGCTCAACTGCACGCCAGAGGGGTGTCACCCACGGAAGCCAGCTCAGCCTCGCGACACGGCCAAAACCAACCGAGTAGCGATGCGCCGGGAAATGGCGGCGCCAGCCACTCATTTGGCCTCTCCCCGCAGCCGCCGCAGAATGGCGAAGCTCGGCGCCGGCTGCACTTGCCGTCGCCGCAAGGGAATGGGGGCTCTCAGGGTGCCGATCCGGCGCACGGCTCACTGAGCGCCGCGACCCCCAGCCTCGGACCCCTTGGACCGGGCGCCCGGGCGCCGGAGCGCGGGTCAAGCTGGCAACAGGCGTCCGATCCGGGCCGGACCGGCTCCGAAGCCTCGCCACTGGCTAGCTCCAGAGCAAGCGGCCCTTCCGCGCCGCATCGTGAAAAGGAAGCGACCACCTTCATCGACCGCGCGCTGCGCGAGCGCGTGGAAGGGGACATCGCCGCCTTTCTCGCGGCCTTCGACGCTGCGCTCGCCGACGACACTCCCGAAAGTCGGACCGGGCTTCGCGAGGCGACCGACCGGCTGTTGCGCGCCGGCGCCCGCACGCGGATCGAGTTGGAACGGCTCGAAGCGCGCGCCCCGTTGCCGTTGCGCGACAAGAGCAGCCAAGCGCCACCGCTCTTCAGGCGTTGATCTCAGGTCCGGCGAGATCGCCAGCGCGCGTCCCGGGGAGCCGTGGTTCCGCGAGGGCCCACCGGGTGGCGCAGCCCGCGTCGGGGGAGCGCAGCCCGCGCCGTTTTACCCCTGGCTGGCCCCAAGGGTCATGCCGACATACTGGGTGACGCCATGTCGGTCGAGCAGCAGCAGCGCGGTCTTTTTCGGCGATTGAGCGGCTTGCCTTAGCTTCGCGGCCGCCTCTTGTGGGGTGTGCACCGGCTGTTGATTGATCGCGAGCACAACGTCGCCCTCGCTCAAACCCACGTCTTCGGCAGCGCTGCCGCTGTCGATCTTGGTGACAACGACGCCCTCGACACCCTTTGCGACGTGGAGCTCGCTCCGCAGCTCATGGGTCAGCGGCGCAAAGTGCATCCCGGCTGCCGTCGCCTGCGCCGGCTGTTCTTGCGGAGGCCCGTTATCCGCCGAGGCGACCCGATTGTTGTCGGGCAAGGTGCCGAGCGTCGCCCGAAGCTCGGTGGTTTTGCCATCGCGCCAGACCGTCATCGTCGCAGCGCTGTCGGGGGCCGCCGCGGCGACCAGGCGCGGCAGGTCATGCAGCTCGTTCACGTTGGCGCCGTCGAAGGTCAAGATGACGTCGCCCTGCTTGAGGCCGGCCTTGGCGCCGGGACTGTTCGGGCTGACGACCGCGACAAGCGCTCCGTGCTCGCCATGCAGCCCAAGGCTCGCCGCGATCGCCGGCGTTACCTTCTGGATCTGCACGCCGAGCCAGCCGCGGCTGATCTTGCCGTGCTCCTCCAGCTGCGCGACGATGGTCTTGGCGACATTCGACGGGATCGCAAAGCCGATACCGACGCTGCCGCCGTTGGGCGAGTATATTGCGGTGTTGATGCCGATGACCTGGCCCTCGAGATTAAAGGTCGGGCCGCCCGAATTGCCGCGATTGATCGGCGCGTCGATCTGCAGGAAATCGTCGTACGGCCCTTCATTGATGTCCCGCCCACGCGCCGAGATGATCCCGGTGGTCACCGTCCCGCCCAACCCAAACGGGTTGCCGACGGCCATCACCCAATCGCCGACCTGAGCAGCGCTGCTGTCGCCGAAAACAACGTAGGGCAGCGGCTTGTCGGCCTTTATCTTCAAGACCGCAAGATCGGTCTTCGGATCCCGACCGACGATCTTGGCAACATATTTCGTTTTATCCTGAAGAATGACCTGAACCTTCGCGGCGTCCCCGACGACGTGGTTGTTGGTCACGACATAGCCGGAGGGGTCGATGATAAAACCCGAGCCGAGCGCGATCCGCTGGGCCGGGCCGTTCGGCATCTGCGGGAAAAAATGGTGCTCGCCTGGGTTCTGCTGATCGAAGAACCGGCGCAGCATCTCGTCGAACGGGGAATTGGGAAAATCTGGAGACGGCTGATCCTGCTCCTCCGACATCTGATCGGCGCCGGTCTTTTGCGTCACCGAGATATTGACCACCGCCGGCAACACCCGTTTCACCAGCGGCGCAAAGCTCTGCTGCTGGATCAAGGCGACCGGGGAGGTCATGGTCGGTGACGGCGGCGCCTGCGTCGGACTCTCGGCCCAGCCCATCGGCGACAGCGCGAGGGTTGCGCCAAGACCAACAGCAACGGCTGCAGCGCGGCTCCGCGTCAACCCTGGAAAGCGTATCTTGTCAGCGGAAGAATTTGCCATTCGATCCTCGTATCGACCGGTTTGTGCTCGCGCCAGAGCGCTGAAGGCGGGATGAGCGAGAGCGCGATCAGCCAGAGAATTGGGGCGAGCATGTGACAGCAGGCTTTCGCGGGAATTAATTCGCTGTAACCTCGCCACAGCAAGCCGAGGGTAGGAGCGACAGATGAGCCGGTATCGCGATATCACGACCGCCGTCCTTCGACGAATAGCGGGGTCTCCGGGCGCTCGCGCCTAGGGTTTTCCGCTCGCTCGGCTTCACCTTTTGCAAAGGCTGCCTCCCAGTTCCGCCCGTCAAAAAATCGGCGAGGACGCATCTCGACAGGATCGTAATCGTCGAGGCAGCGCGCGTTGACGCTGTAATTCTGCGAATCGGGAGCGCGGAACACAGAATGGGCGGATCCCGCAATGGCGGCAGAAGGTATGCTTTGCCACCCCGGTATTGACCTGATAAGTGATCAAGTCGTCCGAGCCGCTCAGGATCTCGAATTGTTCCGGTGTCACACTGGTATGGAGGATACCTTTCTTGGTGCAAACTGAGCAACTGCACTCACCAACCGTCGATTTCTCGAGATCTACTCGAATGCGGAAGCGAACGCGGCCGCAATGGCATCCGCCTTCATAAGTTTTGAGCATCTCTTATCTCCTCGAAAGAGATGGCGTGAGGCCCCCACGCACTACTCACCCGGCTTGCGGAAGCCCGCGCTCCAACAGCTCGGCCAAGCGGCGGGCGAAGGCGGGCGGGTCGGGCAGCTGCTCGCCCTCGATGATGCGAGCCTGGTCGAGCAGCAGCCAGGCGAACTCTCCAAGCTGGTCCGAGGCCCCGGTCTCGCCGACCGTGGCGGCGAGGCGCTCGATCAATTTGTGGCTCGGGTTAAGCTCGAGGATGCGCTTGGCCGCGCGGTCGAGCTGGCGATGCTGCTTCAAGAGCCGCTCGAGATGCATGTCCACGTCGCCCTCATCGGCGACGAGGCAGACGGCGCTGTCGGTCAGCCGCGCCGAGCTGCGCACGTCCTTGACCGCGTCGCCGAGCGCCAGCTTGAAGATCGCGATCAGGCTGGCGAGCTTGGCCGGCGGCGCCGACTTCTCCGGCGGCTTCTCCTCGGGCGTCGCGATCTTGTCGAGGTCGATGCCGCTACGGGTCGCAGATTTGAATGGCTTTTCCTTGTAAGCGCCGATCGCCGGCAGCCAGAACTCATCGATCGGGTCGGTCAGCAGCAATACCTCGACCCCGCGGGCGCGAAAACCCTCGAGCTGCGGGCTGCGCTTGACGACGTCGAGATTGTCGCCGGTGATCGTGTAAATCGCCTCCTGTCCCGGCCGCATCTTCTCGACATAGCCGTCGAGCGAAACCAGCCCGTCGCGCGCGGTCGAGCGGAAGCGGGCGAGCCCCAGCAGCGCCTCGCGCTGGTCACGGTCCTCGTACAGGCCTTCCTTCAGCACCGCGCCGAAATTGTCCCAAAACTTTGCATATTCCTCGGCCGCCTCGGTCGCCTTCTTGCCGAGCTCGGCCAGGACGCGGCGGGTCAGCTGCTGGCGGATTCGCGCCACCATGGGGTTCGATTGGAGCATTTCCCGGCTGATGTTAAGCGGCAAATCCTCGCTATCGACGACGCCGCGCAAAAACCGTAGATAGGCCGGCAGCAGTTCGGTTCCCTCGTCGGTAATGAAGACCCGCCGCACATAAAGCTTGACCCGGCTCTTGCGCTCGGGGTCGAACAGGTCGAACGGCTTGCTCGACGGCACAAACAGCAGGCTCGTATATTCGAGAACGCCTTCGGCCCGGTTGTGCAGGGTCAACCACGGATCGTCAAAGCTGTGGCCGACATGGTGATAGAACTCTTTGTACTGACCGTCGGTGATCTCGGATTTTGGCCGGGTCCACAGCGCCGAGGCGGTGTTGATCGTCTCCTCTTTGCCGCCGTCTTTAAGCATGATCGGCAGGCCGATATGGTCGGAATAGGTGCGCACGATTTGGCGCAGCCTGGCCGGGTCGAGATAGTCGTCCTCGCCCTCGCGCAGGTGGACGACGATCGCGGCGCCGCGCGCCGCCTCGGGGAACGGCTCAACGGTAAATTCGCCCTTGCCGTCGGACACCCAGCGCCAGCCCTCGGCTTCGCCGGCCTTGCGGGCCAGGACCTCGACCCTGTCGGCGACCATAAAAGCCGAGTAGAAGCCGACGCCGAACTGGCCGATCAGGCTCATGTCCTTGCGTGAATCTCCCGACAGCTGGCTAAGAAAGGCGGCCGTGCCGGAGCGCGCGATGGTGCCGAGATTGTCGATCAGCTCAGCCCGGTTCATGCCGATGCCGTTGTCCGCGATCGTCAGGCTGCGGGCACCCTTGTCTGGGGTCAGCACGACGCGATAGGCAGCATCCCCTTCGGCCAGCGCCGGCTCGGTCAGCGCCGCGTAGCGCAGCCGATCGCAGGCATCGGAGGCATTGGAGATCAGCTCGCGCAGAAAAATTTCTTTTTCGCTGTAGAGCGAGTGCGCGACGATATCGAGAAGGCGGCTGACTTCCGCCTGGAAGCTTCTGGTTTCCTGGGTCATTTTCTGCCGTCGCGGTTGGCGTCGATGCGCCGAGGATATGTGACGAAGGCGCCGGTCGCGCAAGATCCGCAACCGGCCGGCGGAGGGCTGCGCCCAGTGCCTCCGCGTCGCAGGCTCATAGCTCCGCAAGGCGCAGCCTGTCATGCAAAAGTCGTGGTCGGCGATTTCGGGCTGTTGTCGTCTCGATCCGTAAAGACTCCTTGCGCGATACAGGCGACCGGCCTACCTAAATCATGTCGTCCCGTTTGGGTTCGGCTTCTCGGCCTAGCGTTCGTGTGCGATCGTCCGACCGTGTCTCCCGAGCCAATCGATGTCCGATGCGTTGCGCAATCGCGCAGCGGCCTATCTTGCTACTTGGAGTTACTGCTGATGGCGACCGGTACGGTCAAATGGTTCAATGCGCAGAAGGGCTACGGATTTATCCAGCCCGAAAACGGCGGCGCTGATGTCTTCGTCCACATCTCCGCCGTCGAGCGCGCAGGGATCGACAATCTTCGCGAAGGACAAAAGCTCAGCTTCGAGCTCGAGCAGGGGCAGCGCGGCCGGGTCTCCGCGGTCAATCTGCGCCCGGTTTGAGGGAGGATCAAAATTTGGTGCGGGGGCGCTGCGGTGCCCCCGTCGTTTTACCGAGGAGAAACGCTTGGCAAAAGAAGACCTGATTGAATTTGAGGGTATGGTGCTTGAACTGTTGCCCGATGCGCGGTTCCGCGTAAAGCTCGACAACGGGCACGAAACCCTCGCCTACTCCTCCGGGCGGATGAAAAAGAACCGCATCAGAATCCTCGCCGGCGATCGGGTCACGGTCGAAATGACGCCGTATGATCTCTCCAAAGGCCGGATCAATTTCCGCCACAAGGACGAGCGGGCAGCGCCGCCGATGACGCCACGCCCGCAATTTCGCCGGCGCTGAGCGGGGTGCTGCCTTGTGCCGCCGACATGGCTTGCCCACAGAAAAGGTTTGACATGCTGTCCGACAAACCCGATCTGAGGTTCAGAGCGTAACGCAACTAATTATGACAAAAAGGCTACAACTTCTCAATGGGTTTTTCCGAACTTGATCTGTCGCCTGAGATCCTTCAGGCAATTTCCGACGCTGGCTACACGATCCCCACTCCGATCCAGGAACAGGCGATCCCGCATGTCAAACGGGAGCGCGATGTTTTGGGATGTGCGCAAACGGGTACCGGCAAGACCGCCAGCTTTGTCTTGCCGATGATCGACATGCTCGCGGCCGGCCGATCGCGGGCACGGATGCCGCGCTCGCTGATCCTCGAGCCGACCCGCGAGCTGGCGACCCAGGTCGCCGCCTCGTTCGAGCTCTATGGCAAATATCATCGCTTGACGATGGCGCTGTTGATCGGCGGCGAGAGTTTTGTCGATCAGGAGCGTAAGCTCGATCGCGGCGTCGATGTACTGATCGCCACCCCGGGCCGCCTGCTCGATCTCTACGGGCGCGGCAAAATACTGTTGTCCGACGCGCGCATCCTGGTGATCGACGAGGCCGATCGGATGCTCGATATGGGCTTTATCCCCGATGTCGAGCGCATTGTCGGCCTTTTGCCAAAGGCGCGGCAGACCCTGTTTTTTTCGGCGACGATGCCGGCCGAGATCCGCAAGCTCGCCGACGCCTTTCTCGCCAACCCGGTCGAAATCTCGGTAGCCCCGCCAGCCTCTCCAGCCGCGCTCGTGGTCCAGTCGCTCGCCGTCATCGAGCCGCAGGACAAGCGAGAGGCATTGCGTCGGCTGATTGCCGCCGAGGATGTCAAGAACGCGCTGATCTTCTGCAACCGCAAGCGCGATGTCGATATCCTGTTCAAATCGCTCACCCGGCACGGGTTCGACGCCGCGGCGCTGCACGGCGACATGCCGCAGCCAAAGCGCACCGAGACCCTGGAGCGCTTCAAGAACGGCGAGATCCGGCTGCTGGTCGCCAGCGACGTCGCCGCCCGCGGGCTCGACATCAAGGGCATGAGCCACGTCTTTTGCTTCGACGTGCCGGTTCATGCCGAGGACTACGTGCACCGCATCGGCCGCACTGGCCGCGCCGGCTTGTCGGGGCGCTCGTTTATGCTGGCCGCACCCGAGGACGGGAAAGCGGTGGCCGACATCGTCAGGCTGATCGGCAGCGAGGTTCCGCAGGTGGCGATCGAGGGGATCGATACCGCCAAGCTCGATTATAGCGCGCGCCGCGGGCGCGGACCGCGCCGCGCTTTGGGCACCGCTGCCGCGCGGACGACGCGGCCCGACCGTGCGCGCGGCGCCGCCGGCCGCCCGGCGTCGGCAGCGGAGGGTCCGGCCCGCCGCAAGCCGCGTCCGGTGGCGGCTGCGCCGGCGCGCCCCGATCTGCCGGCAAAACCCGCAAACGACACACACGTGACGCTCTTCCCGCGCGCCGCGGCACCGCGCCGGCCGCGCCAACCGGAGCACCAGCCGGACGACCGCAAGATCGTCGGCTTTGGCGACGATCTGCCGGCTTTTCTCGCCCGCCCGCCGCGGGTCGTCGCCGGGCCGTGAGCCGTCGCTAGCGCCGCCACTCGCGATGAAGACCATTTTCGTCATGGTCAAATGCCAGCTCGGCAAGGCCTATGCCGTCGCCGACAAGGCGGTCAGCAACGTCGAGCAGGTTTCGGAGGTCTATTCGACCTCGGGCCAATATGATTTGTTGATGAAGGTCTATCTGCCGGAAACAGCCGATATCGGCCATTTCGTCACCGAGCGGTTGCAAACGTTGCCCGACGTCAAGGACACGTTCACGATCATCGCATTCAAGGCGTTCTCTGCGGATGCCTCGACATAACCGGCGCCTATCGGCGATCCCCGCTTGCATTCCTGCCCGGGCGATGCCATCCCGCCAGCCCGGCTTCGGCTATCGGGAGGGATGAGCGATGAGCGCGGATAAAGCGGGCTGGGTGCGGGCGGCCGCGCGCGGCGATCTGACGGCGGGCGAGGTCATCGGGGTCGAGGTCGCGGGCCGTTCGATCGCGCTCTACGACAGCGACGGCAGTCTATTCGCCACCGACAACATCTGCACCCACGCCTATGCCTGCCTGTCCGATGGCTGGCTCGACGGCGAAACCATCGAATGCCCGCTGCATGCCGCGCGCTTCGACATCCGCACCGGCAAGGTGCTCGATCCGCCGGCCAGCGAAGACTTGAGGACCTATCCGGTGCGCCTCATCGGCGACGACATCGAGGTCCAGATCTAGGAGCCGTGATGCCGGCTCGCGTCGCTGTCTCTGTCACAAACACGACAGAGTTGTATCATTTATCCGGCGGACTGCGAGCGGCAACAACCGCCTCAGGACATCTCGTTCTTTTTCCCACCAACGAGAACAAACGCATTGGCTTGGCGATAACCGACAAGAGGCAATATCTATCCGTGTTGTCGGGCTTGGGATTGGAGTTTGTCGGGTATGAGCGTGTTTCAAGAAACGGTGGGCTAAGACACTCTTGGTGGGAACTGTTTGATCCAAATCAACCTCACGGCTTTCATATCATCGACATCTGGAAACAAATAACGTTCTCGGCGAAGAAGGACGGAAACGTCGAGGCGGAAACGGTGGCAAGGAGTATCAACTTTGCTCTCAGATCATTGGGCTTACGCCTACGCGACCTGTCCAATCAATATCATTTCCAGAATATCTATGCCGCCGTAAACCGGATCAAGGCGGGCACCCGGTTTATGAACGTCCAGACGTTTGACACTTACATGAATTTGCATTCGATGCTCGTTGAGATGTGTTCGGCGCGAGATCACCTTGGCGTTTTATATCGAGCTTTCTGATCTCAGAACCGATAGGGACGATGTCATCTTTATGTAAGGGGTTAAAAAATCAACATCCGGGAGGACAGCTTGCCGACGCGATATTAAATATTTGCAATAAGAAAAATCCGGATGGATGGATGCGCAGCTCGGATATTTACGTGATTTGGTGGTTCATGAATCTCCCATCATCACGTTTGCTGAACGATTTGTCACGGGTGAAGCACTTTTTGCTGGGAAGCATCCGCTGCTAAGCGTACGTGTTGGTGTGCCGCGTGACCCAATTGATAGAATGGACGACGATTACGTCGACGCTCTGGGATATTTTCGACAACTCCTTATACAGCTCCTCCAATTTTCTCGATTAGCGGCACTGTCCTCCGGCATAAAGCCGGTTGTGCCGCATTTAAACCTGACCGACACGGGCTAGGCGGCGGCTAGCCCGGATATCTCACCGGGCGGCTGCTGATGTTGGATTTTCTGACGTATCAGGCTGCTTGTCGGGGTTTTGGGGCCGCGAGCCTGGCGTTTTGAGCCTGTCGGGGCGCGGCTGAGCGGTCGCAGGGTGAGCGACG
>DASYBC010000075.1:0-27717 GCA_036500965.1 Allostellaceae bacterium
TCATATGTGGACGGCCCCCGCCTGCAAAGGATGTTAAGTTCGGCTTCGGCGAAATGGTCGGGTGCAGTCATATGTCCGGCCCTTTGGTGCGGTGCATCTGACCGCTGGCCCTGATGGAGTTCGCCGATCGGGTCCCAATCAAGACTACGCGCTGCGTTGCGCCTTGAATTATTCGGGTCTTCCCGATCCGCGGCTCGACCGCTCGCCATCACGTTCTCTTCACCCTCGCATGCTGAACGGGCTGACGGTGCCTATGCCGGCTGCCCGAAAACTTCCTTTGCCTGATAGCCATCGCCGCGCATCATCACCGCCCAGACGATGCGGGCGGTCTTGTTGGCCAGCGCGACCGCGGCAAGTTTGGTCGGCTTGCGTGCCAGCAGGGCGCGGACCCACTCGCCGTCGCGAGTTGGTCGATTGCGGGCATGGCGCAGCACCGCAACCGCGCCGGCGGTGAGCAGGCTGCGGATGTATTTGTCGCCGCGCTTGCTGGTGCGGCCCAAGCGTTCCTTGCCGCCGCTCGAATTCTGCCGCGGCGTCATTCCAAGCCAGGTCGCAAATTCTCGGCCTGATCGGAACAAGGAAGGATCGGCTACCGTCGCGGCGATCGCGCTCGCGCCCATGATGCCGACGCCTGGCACGGTCGCCAGCAAACGACTGACCTGGCTTTCCCGGTGCCACCTGACGCGCCGGACCTCGGGGGAATATGGAGGAACTCGCTTCGTCATCGCTCCATCCTCTCAAGAGTTGGAGCCTCCGACAGACCCGGCGCGGTTCAGTGGCGAACTCGACCGCTTCGAAGCTGCGCCAGGGGCTGCGGCGATGGATGACCTCGGCTTTGTAGAGGCCGTTAACGGTCTCGGCGAGAGCATTGTCGTAGCTGTCGCCGACGCTGCCGACCGAGGGCTCGATGCCCGCCGCGGCAAGCCGCTCGGTATATTTGATCGAGACGTACTGCACACCGCGATCGCTGTGGTGGACGAGGCCGCCGCCGCGGACGGGCCGGGGCTCGTGCAGGGCCTGCTCCAGCGCGTCCAGCACAAAGCCGGTGTCTGGCCTACGGGTGGTTTTGCCGGCTCGGGCTCGACGGTGCGGTGCCCGACCGCTCGACCTTCTCGAAGAACCGCCACGGCCGCTTTCGTGAGAGCGACCTGTTGCGGCGTCTGTTCGAGGTCGTGCGGAAGCGCTGCATCGCCGAGGGGCTGGTCGGTGGCGAAGCGCGAGCAAGACCTCGCTCAGCAGCATCACGTGCCATAGCGAAAAGTTTGCAACAGAGCCATAAATCGTAGACGCATCAATCGGCTTGTCGCGTCGTCGACAAACGGGAGCAGTGCGCACTTCTCCGCGCGGTCCACGGCGTGTTCCGAGCCGTCAATCTGCACCACCGCGCCAAGGCAATCGCGCCGTCCGGCGCTGCAGGCGTTGTCGGTTTGGGCATCAGCCCCTGTCAAGTCCGCCTTGCGGAATGGTGTCGGTGATGACAATTTCGGCAACGAAGATCGAAAGGAAGGCCGGGAGTGGGCGTAGAGGGACTTCAACCTCGCAAGCTGATAGTCTGCTGCGACGGAACCTGGAATCAACGGGACGCGCCGGGCGCCACGACCAACGTCGCCAAGATAGCCCGTTCACTTCGCCCGTTCGACGACAGCGGCGTCTCTCAGCTAATCTACTACCATCCCGGCGTCGGCACCGGGAACCGTGTCGATCAATTTATCGGCGGCGCATTTGGCGTCGGCCTGTCCGGCGATGTGCAGAGCCAGTACGCATTTCTTGTCGATAACTTCAACTACGGCGATCAGATCTTTCTGTTTGGGTTTTCCCGTGGCGCGTATACGGTCCGTAGCCTTGCCGGCCTGATCGGCCTTGTCGGCCTGATGGAAAAGACCGACATGGACTACTTTCCTCAGGTGTACAAAATCTACATGGCGCGCGAGCATCGCGAGGCGCTGGTCCGCGGCCAGGACCTCACTGCCGCCAAGGATGCGCTTGGCAAGCTTTTTCCGGCGGGGGAGGCCAACGGGCGGAATCGCGAGCTCCTTGAAGCGATCGACAACTCGCGACGCACGGCGCTGCATTTCATCGGCGTCTGGGACACGGTCGGCTCGCTCGGCGTCCCGTACGGGCCGTTGAGCCGGATTGCCGCCTCACGCTATAATTTTCACAACACGGAATTGAGCGAGGCGGTTAATTTCGCCTATCAGGCGCTGGCGATCGACGAACGGCGCGGAGCATTTTCTCCAACTCTGTGGACGCGCAAGGAGGGGCGCGGCGCCCTTCCTGAAGAGCAGGCTCACAAGCAAGTTCTCGAACAGGTTTGGTTCGCCGGATGTCACTCCAATATCGGCGGCGGGTACGCGGATTGCGGCCTGTCGGACATTTCGTTTCTCTGGATGGTAGCAAAGGCCGCCGCAGCGGCACTGGACGATGGCGGCCGGCCGCTCGCCTTTGACGAGGACTATCTGAGGAAAAAGCTGCACCACAGCATGGGCGCGCTTGCCGACTCAGCCGGCGGGACCTGGCGCTTGCTGCCAAAGCAGGTGCGGGTATTGATGGCGAAACCGCCAGCGGGCAAGGAAACCTGCGAGCTCATTCATTCTTCCGTGGTGCAGCGATACAAATCGCTGAAAGCCGGCAGCTTCGCGCCGTTTCCGTATCGTCCAAAAAATGCGGCTGCGCTGCTCGACAAGCCGGAGCAGACCATCATCGCCGAGCTGTCGGCCTTTGAGCGAGCCTATCTGCCTGAGGAGCTCGTGTGAGTGAGCGTGGGCCGGCGAGTTCAGCGCGTCCCTGAGGTGCAGCAGAGGCCGCGCACCGGCTGCTGCTTTTGATTGCCCAGGCTGCATGTCGCGCTCCCGTCGGGTCTTTTGACGAAGGTCCATGAGCGGCAAGGCGCACTGTTGAGACACGCGTCCAAGCATAGCTGGGGGTTTGGCCGCCCCATCGTGGAGTCCTCATAGTCGAACCCGGTCCGACGATCGGTGTTGGGCTGGAACGTAGTTTGCGCCGCAGCCGGTGACGACAGGAGCAGGGCGAGCGGCAGCCCAAATCCAAGCAACTGCACCCAGGACATAAATCACCAACCGATCAGGTAATGAGAATCTATCTTTCAGGGGTGCGCGGATCCCTACCGGCAACCGCATGCGCAGTTCGGTGCACACCGCCAATCGCTCCGGTCAGGAAGTACGGTCGTCACCGGCATTATCGTGCAATCCGACCAGCCATTTGCCTTCACATAAACAATCGCGTGGCAACCGCCGATGCTCGGAAACCCAAGATCAGCCTGATCGCGGCCCACATCGTTCCGCAGAGATACGCCATAACCAAACCTCGATAACGAAATCGTCCTCGGCCTCGGCGCTCACCCGCAGTGAATTTAATAGAGCTCCCGCAATGGGGTGACCGTCTGCTTCAGCCAAGACGTCTTATCTCGGTCAAACGTAATCGGATTACCGTTTAAGTAGGTGACATCGGCATAATAGAGTAGGACACCCCGCTCGCCCGTGGCCTGCGCCCGGTAATGCTTATTGGCTTTCTGTCCCTGGTCATGGCTGGACACAACGCCCGTGACGCCGAGCTTCTTGGCAAAGGTTAGGAGCTGTTGCGTCCCTTGAAATTGCGGCGCCGACATAAACCCTGTCCCGTCGTTATCGCCGTAGGTCATGTTGCCGATTACGGCCAAATGATCGACGCTGCGGTCCGCCTTTCTCTGCAACATCCGATCCAGCATGACATCGACATCGCCGACCGAAAGCATTTTGTCGAAATGCGCACCAAGCAAGGTGTTGTCCGTCAGCACCGTCACCAAGGCGGTGCAGGTGCTGACCGCGGGAAAATAAAGATTGGGGCCGCCCCACCCGATATTGGCTTCTCTTATGATGTGGTTGTCGGCATTATAAAAGACCCATTGCTTGTTTGTATTGTTGTAGCGCTCCGTCGCCATGGGTATCCGATCCCCCTCTATTCCTGCTAACCTCGGTCGCGTCACCGAAGTGCGTTGATCCGGCCACAGTTGACCGTAGAGCGCGGCGCCAGAGGGACGACCACTGACGTTAACCAAGGCACGGCTTTTGCTGCGCGCCTCGTTTTATTGTTGCCTGCCTCGCGTCGCGGCTAATTCTGTCCGTATTCGGCCCTTACGATCCAGCCGCCTTGTGTTTTGACCTCAACTTGCGAGGCTCTATATTGCCCGAATGGGAAATTTGTGTTCCCATCCGGATTAAGGTCCGCCCAGGTTTCTATTTGCTGCTTCAGCGTCTGCATCTGTGCGTCGGTGACATGAGCAGCATTCTTGATTTGGCTGAAGCTCTGGTTGGCTGCTGCGTCCTATCTCGCCATGATCGTCTCCCTTCCGCTTTTATTAATGATTAACGCTAACACCGGGACGCCCTCCGATCAAGGGATTTGTTTTTGTCCACACTCGGCAGGCAGATTGCGAAAGCCCCGATGTTGCAACTCGGGCAGAGCGATGTTCTCCTGGAAGGAAGGTAATTGTCGGTCAGGCGCCTGTCGTGGGTTGAGCGGACCTCGCCTCGGAGCTTCCGGTTTTAGATGATTTTTCTTCGGCGAGGAGCTCCTCCAATACCTGGATCGCGCCGCTGATGCGCAGGAGCGTCTCGCGCAAAGAGGTTTGCTGCTGCTCGAGCTCATGCAGCTTCGCGTGGCCGATCCGATCTTCAGTTTTTAGGACTTCTAACCGGGCTTGCATTTGTTCTTGCATAATCTTTCCCATCATCAGATCTTTCACTTGACCAGATCTGATGTTCGTATCAGCGCGGCCCGATCACGATAAATGAAAAATTTCTAGGCTTTTCACTGCCGCCGCTGTCCCCGGTTTTGACCCGCATCCGATCAGCGCTGAGGTGAGCTATGACGGCGTTGTCGGTCGTTGAGCCTCCTGTGTTAGTCGCCGGCGCATTCCCAGTCGAAAAAAATCCAAAGATTTGTGTCGCGGATGCCCCTGGTACCGACGGAAAGCCCGGATCAAAGGTAATATCGTAAAGCCCACGGTCCGCCACTCTGGCCACCGTAAATCCATTGCCCGCAACCTTGGTTCCATCGTCTTTGATTATCCCGCGAAGCATCCGCAGATGTTCTACTCCACCGGCAGCCGAGAGGGTCCCGATGCTGATGTTGCCGGTGACGGTCAAGCTTCCGGTCAGTGTTGCGCCCCCTTCGGCCCAAAGCTTGATCTTCCGGTTAGCCGAAGTGGTTCCCGCACCGACAAAGTCCAGAGCATCCCCTGAATGCGCTTGGTAGCCGATTTGCCCAGCACTGATTTCTTTGCCTTTGATGCCTGCCCCGAACTCCAGCACGTTTTTGCCATCGATTTTGATCGGGCCGGCCACCGTCAGTTCATTGTTCGAGAGCGACATTGCCTTCTTTGCGGCGCCAGCACCGAGCTTGACGTTGGCGTCAGGCTCGCCCCCATAATACCAGGCGAAATTCTCCAACGTGCGGAAATACATCGTGGCGGGCTGAATCCCGAGGGTGTAATCGGGATCGTAAAGGATTACCCGCTGTCCTAGGCTTTTCCCGAAATCCAGCTTGCCCGCGACAGTGGCATCGCCTGCTACCGTCAGCGGTTTTTTGGAGCCCTTGAGGGTGGCGCCGCCCTCAACCGTCAGCTCGCCCCGAGCCGTCAGGTTTTTCGCGACCTCGAGATTGTCGATCTTGACCCCGGCCGGCTCGATGGTCAGCGAATCGGCGGCGCGGGCGGCGGCGGCGCCGCTCAACGCGAATGCGGACGCCGCCAAGCCCAGACGCAGCGCGTTGCGTCTGCCGGTCGCAGCCGTGCCGTCGCCCGCTGCATTGGCAGGCAGGTCATCACCGATGACCAGCGCATCCCGTTTGATTGTCACTGTGAATTTCCTCCAGTCCGCGCATTGGGTTTCGCTGCGATGCTCAGCCTCGCCCGAGCCCGAGCGGTCAAGCTTTTCGCAACCTCGAGACTGTCGATCTTGACTCCGCCCGGCTTGTCTCGGCCTGGCTCGAGGGTCAGGGCATCCGCGCTGGAGCAGCCGACGTTACGCAGAAGTCGGTAATTGCTTAGCCTTGATAATCCAGTTGACATAGACATTTTTGGGCCGGGTCTCGTTGCCGCCCGCTGGACCGGTTTGGGCGCCGCCATCCTTCCAATAGTCCCCTGAGGCGATCCCACCTCGCTGGCCCGGAAACACGGTATATTGGTGCGTATGTTGCCTAAATTCATCATCTTGCAACGATCCCACTTTATCGCCGGTGTTCCCCCCATTTTCTGCACGTCGGGAGCCGGCATCGGGGTCCCGTTTGGCGCCTTGGTCGGTGCCGCGCAGAAAGCGCCCGCGCAGATCCGGCACACGCAGACTCCCAAACGAATTTCCGATGACCTTTGCCAGGTCGGGATAGTCTTGCGCGGAATAGACGCGGCCGTCGCAGGGCAGCCATCCCTGGCTCCTCAGCGCTTCGACAACGCCATTATTACTAGTGTCCCCAGCATAGGCCATGATCGTTCCAAACGGAACCAGCATATTGACGGCGTTCTGCACTGCTGCCAATGAAGCGCCGGCGCTTGTCACCAACGATTGGGCTTTTACGGTTCCGGTAATATCGAGATTGCCGGCGAGCGTGGCACCCCCTTCGGCCCAAAATTTGATCTTCCGGTTCGTGTTCGTGGGGCCGGCGCCGACAATGTCGAGGGCGTCCGTCGTAAACGTTTGGTAGCCGATTTTTCCAGCACTTCCTTCTTTGCCGCTGATGCCTGTCCCGAATTCCAGCGCGTTTTTGCCGTCGATTTTCATTGGGCCAGAAACCGTCAAGCTCTTCGCCACCTGAAGAGTGTCGATCTTGACCCCGGCCGGCTCGATGGTCAGCGAATCCGCGGCGCGGGCGGCACCGGCGCCGCTCAACGCGAATGCAGACGCTGCCAAACCTAGACGCAGCGCGTTGCGTCTGCCGGTCGCGGCCGTGCCGTCGCCGGCTGCCGCATTTGCAGGGAGGTCATCGCCGATGACCAGCGCATCCCGTCTAATCGTCACTGTGGACTTCCTCCAGTCTGCGCATCGGGTTACGCTGCGATCGCGGTTCGGTGCTGCTGCCGCAAGCGGCCGATCAGCGCTATTGGTGCATTGTGCAATGCCGCTCCCGGCGAATGATTTCTGCGGGTGCGGCGAGTAGAATGGGTCAAGGGATCAGGGTCAGCTCGCAGGTTCGCGCCGGGTTGCTGTTTCCATTCCAGACCAACAGCTGCATCCCGGTCTTCTTGTCCCCCAACTCCTGGTATTTGTCGAATGTTGTGTCGGTAAAATAGCATGTGTTCCACGCATTGGCGGCATCCTGTCGGTGGCCGTCCCCGATGACGCCCTCCCAGCCGTTCGACGACCGCCAATGCCCGTCGGTTGGAGAATAATAGAAACGGAAGATCTCGGATGCGGTTTGTGTCTTGGAGTCGGCATCCCAGCGGGTCATTCCCAGTCCAACTTGGCAGCCATCCCGCGTGCCGCACAGCTTTGTCAGAATTTCCGGCGGTATCGTTTTGGTTTTTCCGCCATATTTCGCGGCCGTCAGGCTCATGTGATAGCGCCACAGCGGTTTCTCGTATGATGACACCGGCTCGTCGTCGCGTTGATAGACGACCTTCATGTTCCCGTCGATGGTTCCGGACACATTCAAGCTGCCGGTGAGTGTGGCGCCCCCCTCGGCCCAAAGCTTGATCTTGCGATTCGTATTCGTCGTGCCGGCGCCGACAATGTCCAGGGCATCCGCCGTAAACGCTTCGTAGCCGATTTTTCCAGCATTTGCTTCTTTGTCTTTGACGCCGGCTCCGAGCTGCAGCACGTTCTTGCCATCGATGGCCAAGCCAGGGACCTTGAGCCCGGCGATGGTCGCGTCGCCGGTGACGTTGAGCCCGGCCGTCGTTGCGATGCCAGTGACGTTGAGCGCGGCGATACGCGCGCTGCCATCGACGTTGAGGTCGGCCATCCGCGCGCTGCCATCGACGTTGAATTTGTCATTGGGGCTAAGCTTGCCAATCCCGACATTGCCGCCGGCTTGCTGCAGAACCAGGTTGCGCGGCGCATTCGCCTGATAATCCCACGAATATAGGGCGCCGTTGGCGCCGTCCTGGAACACGCGCACCCCGGCGCCAGCGGCGGCGTCCAGAGCGCCTGAATCAGGACCAAACCAGCCGCTCCCTGCAACCTGCAGCTTGGCGGCCGGTGTCGAGGTGCCGATGCCGATGTTGCCGTTCCGGCTGATGAACAATGCGTCAGCGACGCTTTGGGCCGCGCCCTGAGCGTAGACCGCCGACGCGCCGGCAACCAACGCCAGCGCGGCGCCTGCTGTCAGACCAACAGCGATCTGCCGCTTCGCCAGCCGCCGCGACGGGTCCTTGCGGGCGTTGCCCGGGAGGCGCGCCTCCAGTGCCGCCAGTCGGCGCCTGAGCGCCTCCACTTCCGCCATCAGGCCGGGTGCAGCTGCGTCGGCATCGTCGGCATTGTCATTCTCACACCCGTCCGTGGCATGGCGTGCCAATTTGCATTCCTTCTGCAATTGTGAGCTTCCCCGAGCTTCGGCAATCGAAACCCGAGCGGTCCGGTCAGTCACCCACACGGGCGTGCAGGCGGGCACCGACGGCGATCCGCAGGCCCGGACTGAAGACGATGGATTTATCGGCGACGATATTGATGTTGGTGTTTGCTGGCAGGCTCAGCTTCGGATCCGTCGTCACGTCCGTGGCGCGAAACGTCATGTCGTTGTTCTCGACCAGCACATTGCCGTCCTGGCTCAGCTTGAGGAATTGGTTGCTCAGAACGAGCCCATTATTTTCTTCAGCAACGATCGCCTGCAGCTCGTGTTTGCGGGTGTAGCCGTAGACCGAGCCGTCCGCGGCGATGATGAGACTGGCGGAATCGAGGCCGGGCATAGCCTCCCGCATGCACTTGCTCGCCGGCACCCCGCTGTTGTCGGCCGCCACAAAAAGAAAGCCGTTATTCTTCCGGTCAAGGGCATAAATGTTGCCGCTCTGATCGGCGCGCAGCAGATCAACGCTTGCGGTGTTGGGGCAATTGCCGGCGCCGACCTCCTCGAACTTCTCCCCGGCGGCATCGCGCCGCAACCGGCGCAGCGCGTCGTCGCGGAAATAGTAGACGCTTTGCTCGGGGCCGGCGACCGGGGCGGTGATGTCCTTGCCGGAGACCGTGCCGAGGAGTGCGCCGGTCACCCCATCGACGATGTAGAGCGCGCTGCCGGTAGGGGCCTTGTTGGTGACAAAGACGGCGCGGTCGGCGACCACCGGCACCGGCATCGGATCATTCTCGGCGCGGCTGATCGGCAAACCTTCGCGCTTCCATTTCTCGGCCCCGGTCGCGGCATCGAGCGCGATCATCGCGCCGCTCTGCTGGTCGACGACATAAGCCGTCCGCCCATCCTCGCTGAGGGCGACGGTGCTGACGCCGTTGCTGTTGCCGGCCCCGGTTCGATATCGCCATAACGGCACATTGGCGAGGCTGACCGGGACCGGCGGCGCCGGATAAGCGTAAACGTAGGTGTTGGTCACGACATAGAGGCTGCCGTCGGCGCCGATGGTCGGCGGGTTCAGCACCGTTTGCGCTTCCGGGATATCGATCGCGGCCCGGCCTTGCCCCGCGATGGGCTGCATTACGATCCGGTTTTCGCCGGTGGCGTAGAGCCAGCCTTGCGGGCTGATCGCGATGAATTTGGGTTTGACGTCGAGCGCGATTGTTTTCAGGACCGCGCCGTTTGCGTCCATGAATTGGACATTGGCTTCGCCCGACACCGCCACCAGCTGCCGGTTGTAGAGCAGCAGCGGCGGCGACACGTCGGCAAAGCTGTTGCTGCCGACCGGGCGGACGCTGAAGCGGCTCGGGTCGTAGCGCTGGTCCGGGTTGTAGATGCGCCACGGAGAGCGCCCGCTTTGCTGCGCGTCGCGGCGGGGCTGCGACCAGTCCGCGCGGCCGGGCCACGAGTTGGGCAGCACGTAGGTCAAGAGCAGCCGCGGCGATTTCGACGGCTCGGCGGCACGGCCGTAAAAGCTGATCTGGGCGTCGGCATTGGTGGTTTGCAGACGAAGCTGGGCAGTCGAGGCCGGCGGCTTGGCGGCCTTGAGGTCTTGGCACAGGCCGGCGCTGCTCAGTTCGACGACCTTGCCGGCGGGAGTGTCGGCATTGACCGGGCGGACGGCCAGCGACTTTGTCGATTTGGCGTCTTGGGCGGCATCGAACAATTGAAGAAGAACGCCATTATACTGCGTCTTGGGGACCTCGCTTGCGGTGACCAGGCGAAGCGTGCAGGAGTTGATCTCGGCGTTGGCCGGAATGGCGCCGAGATAGACGCCGAGCGTCATCCGGTCGACCGGCTGCTTGAACTTGTCGGCGCTGACCGCGACCGTCGGCGTTCCGGCCTCGGCTTGGACGGCGAGCGTTGTCGCTACTGTCGTCGATGTGTCGGCCAGCGCGATGGCAGACGGGGCCGCGATTGCCAGCAAAAACCCGATGGCGCGCGCGCATAGCCTGCGCATTGACTTTTCCAACTTCCCGCCCCCTGTTTATGATGTGGCGCGCTAAACGAGGACCAGGTAGCGAAGACTGTTATCCTTGACTGCTGCTCGCGCCAGCCGGCGGACAAAGATAGCGCCGCCAAACACGGTCGCGTCCAAGCGGTAGCAGTCCAATGGGACCAGATCCTTCGAGGTCACCCAGTCGGGGGTCACCCCGGTTACCTCTTCGACCCGCCAGCGATTGCTGCCCGAAGGGTAGATCCGGAAGACTTTGTTGTTCTGGCCGGGCTGGTCGACCTCATCGTATGAAGCAAAGGCGTAGATCTGATCGCCCATTGGCGCCAGCGCGCAACCACGATATTGTCTTGTTTTATTATCTGGCGCAACTACGAGCGGGGTATCGAGCTTTTCCCACTCGTATCCCTTGCTGATGTCGCAGTACCAAATATCATCATACGTCGGATAACCGCCGGGGCTGTCGAAACCGCCGGCGATCCACAATCGCGGGCCGCAAAAGGTCGCTCCGAACAAACAGCGCGGCTCCCACATGTTTTTTGGTGCTGCGCGTTGCTCCCATGTCTGTGTGAGCTTGTCATAGACCCAGATGTCGTTCAGCGCGCCGCCATCGCCGTTATAGCCGCCGATCAGCCAGAGGCGTTGGCCGTCGGGCGCGGCGACCAGGCCATGACCCATGCGCGCCTTGGGAAACGGGGCAACTGGCCTGTCTTGATCTTCAGGCCTGTCTTGATCTTCGGGCCGGGGATGTGGCCAGGCTTCCGCGACGATGTCCTGATCCACCCAGGTTGCGGATTCGAAATGGAAATAGCCGACATCTGAGGCTGGGGCGTCAGCATCGTAGCTGCTGCCGCCCATAAAATAGAGCTTGTCATCGAACACGACGCCCGGGGACGATGCCGCATCCACCGGGATGCTAACCGGCGCTCCCTGTTTCGGCGCCAATCGGACCCAGTCCTTCCGCTCGAAGCCGTATTCGGTGCGCCAGATCGAGGCGCTATCCGCTGCCGCGCTGTCGCGGACCACCGCGTATAATTTCCCCTTGTGCTGATAGATCCCCAGGATCTCGGCACATGCCAGTGCTCCGGGAGCAATATCCTTAGTCGGCCCGCAATAGATCGACTGGATTTCGGTCTTGCCAAAGGAATAAAGGGTGATGCTGCGCGTGTCGGCCACCGTGTCACCGGACATTGCCTCGAGCTGATAGGTTCCAGCATCAGCAACGGGTTTCTCGCCCTGTTCTTGCTCGCCGGTGTCGACGATCCTTTTATCATCGAGCCGCTGCAGCCGGTGAGAGCCGGCCGGCCTGATGACCCACGACAGCGTCGCTCCCTTGCCCCTCTCGAAATTGTATGTCGTGCTGACGAACTCTTCGATTTTCGGGCTGGCGTCGTTGACGGCCACCGTCGTGCCGGCAAGCTTCGCGCGGCTGTCCCAGATTTCCAGATTTATCGACTTGGCGGCGTTCGTCGGTGTAAAATTTTCGATTACAATAAAAAAACTTGCTTCCGTGCTTCGATTCTTTCGCGTTATCGGTGCTCGGCCTTTATTTTGATCTATGGCACGGGTGCCCAATCGGGCGTCCGGCTGTTCCTTCTTGGCGGGGTCTGCCTTGGCGATTTTCCAGCTCGCCCGGTCGAATTCTTGCTGGGTCATCAAATCCCCGACGGCGTTGCCGACCGGAATCAGCAAGAACAAAGACTCGCTACCTTGGGTTTTGACCTCGATCGACAGGGTTTGCTTGCCGACGGTCTCCAATGGTTTTGGGTTCCGCACCGAGATTTCGGTTGTCATCTGGGTTCCGCTCCGTTTTGGCGCAGGGCGAGCCAGCCTTCGTAAAGCGCCATCGTCTTGAATAATGAGCGCGCCGGCGCCGTTTCCGACGTGATCTTGGCAAATTCCGAAGCAGCGTTGGGTGCCGGCCGCCAGGTCCAGAACCAGGTGCCGGGCATGTCGCTTGGCAGCGGGATGTTCGGGACGCCATCGGCCTGTCGCTCGCCGAGCACGGGAGCCACCAAAAACGGCACCTCAAGCCGCGACAGCGCCTCGGAGACGAGCTCGGCCGGCAGGTCGATGACCTTGGTCGGCAGGATACCCGAGCTGACATGAACGCCGAGACGCGGATCGAGCAGCAGCGTCAGCATCGCCGCCGGCATATCGGGGTTGCCGGTGACCGGCACGGCCTGGTTCGAGCGGAAGTACTGGTGCTCGGTCCCGGCGGCGCGTGGCGCCAGCTCGTGGGCGAGACGGATCAGCCGATAATCGTCGGATGGAAAATAGCCGATCAGCCCGTCCGGTCCCTTGCCGCGGCTGCCCAGGCGCACCTCAAACGGCACCTCGGTGAAGCTGGCGGGCCCCGCCGCCTCGAGTTGCGACCAGCTCTGATCGCGCGCGGGCGGGCCGAGAAGATCAAGGCGCAGCGACGCGCGGGTCAGAGCCAATGGCCGGCCGACAAGGGCCGACAAGCCCTGCCGTTCGGACGGCCGCGGCTCGCTGTCCTCGAGACTGGCGATCAGCCCGATGAAATCCTCGAATGCGGCGGTCGTGGCTTTTCCGGTCGGGTCGGCAAGGTCCAGCAAGCCGGTGACGAACCCGCGCAAATGCCGGTTCGGGATGTCGTTCTCGCCCGGCCGCAGCGCCGCCGCGGCGCGGCTGGGATCGATCGGGCCCAACGGCAGCTTCGCCCAGCGGATGCCGCATTCGTTCCAGCCGCCCGGCTGGACTACCGACTGCACCGCGCCCAGCGACCGCCCCGCGGCGTCGCAGATCAGCAGGCTCTTGTCGAGGCGGTTGTGGATGATCCAACCGCAGATCGGCTCGGTTGCGCTGTCGCCGAGAAACTCATGCTGATCATTTTCGGCCGACAGCCAGCGAAACAGCAGGCGCGAGGGCTGGGCCAATCTCGGGGCCAGCCGAATTTGCTGCTCGCTGCCGGGAACGGCGAGGCTGTGGTTGATCGAGATTGACGGCGCCACCCCGCCATCGTCGTCAACCACCCGCCTTGCCCGGCCAAAGGTATCGACCAGCCACAGC
This sequence comes from Allostellaceae bacterium, assembly GCA_036500965.1. GTDB lineage: Bacteria > Pseudomonadota > Alphaproteobacteria > ATCC43930 > CGMCC-115725 > AP-15. The sequence continues at coordinate 13,538 of DASYBC010000075.1, forward strand.
CGACGCAGCGCCAGGTGCCCGCCGCGGATCGGGAAGAATTTGTCTGTCGCCAACAGCTCAGCCATTGGCGCCACGGCGTACTGGTCGCCGACCAATTGCCGCATTCCTTCGTCGATCGCCCGGCTTTTCTCCTGCAGCGGCGGAAGCTGGGTCGCCGTGTCGTGCATCAGCAGCGCTTCGGTGAAGCCGCCGATGCTCTGCACGACCAGGGAACCCGCGGGGAGCGTGTTGAAAACCGCAGGCCGCGGCCGCTCGCTCGCCAAACCGCGCCCGACGCTGTCGCTGAGCGGGGAATATCCCTGATAGTCCACATAATCATCCGGGGCGGCGCTGTCCGACTCCGGCGGCGGCGGCCCGCGCCAATCGTAATCGACGCCATCGGCATCGAGTCGCCACGGCTGCAAGTTGTACGGCTGCAAGTTGTTCTGGGCCGAAGCGGAACGCCCAGGGAGATAACGCACCCGCCAAATCATAAACACCGGCTTCCAGGGGAACGGCGGCGAGACAATCGCCGAGAACGCCGCGTTAAAGGCGGTCGAGGCGGCCCATTCGTCCGCGCGCTGACTGCCGATTGTGAAGTCCCCGGCGGAGCGGCTTGCCAAGACGCTGCGAATTCGCGCCGTCAGGTCCTCTTCTGTGATCGGTGCGGGCGTCTTGCGGCGGGCAATGCGGGCGAGCACCCGGGCCCGCCCCGGATCCAGCAGCAATGTCTCGCAGAACAGCTCGGCGGCGCCGGGCGGGATGCCAGCCGGCATTCGCGACGAGAATTCCTTGACGACATCGGTGCCCGCCAGATCGTCGGCTTTGGCATCGACATACCCGAAATCGGCCACCTCGGCGCGGGGGGCGAAGCTCGAGACGGTTTGCCCGGTCACCCGGCAGATCAGCGGCGCAGCACCATCCTGTATTGCCGGGATCGGCACGCCCGCCATCAACAGGCTGGGATCATTCGGGCGCCAATAGCGCGGCATTGGCCGCGCGACCAGCACATGGCCGCGCCACACCGGATCGGTGTCGAAAACGGCGCGAATGGCTTGTGCGGTCCGCTCGATCTTCACTTTCAGTTGTGCGAGCTCGATCCTCTGCTGCGTGACCTGCGGCTCCGCTGCGGCGATGCGCCGGTTTAGGATTTCGGCACGCTGTCGCGCCTCCGCCTCAGCCAACAATATCCCCGGCAGCTGGCGCTTTTTGTGCCACTGAAAGTAGATCTCCTGCTGCAGGCCGGTCAGTCCGCGCTGCTTCAAATCATAGTCGCGCTGGTCCTGGTTGATCTGACTGAGCCAGCCGGCAAGCTGGGGCGACAGCTTGAGCACCGCCCGGTTTTGCTGGGTCGCCTGATTGCCGTTCCGACCCGGCTGATCGATTTCCCAACGCGTGCCGCCGGGCAGCGCGGTGAAGGTCTTTTCGTGCAGCCTTGCGCGCAGCGAGGTCAGCCGCCGGCGCTGCGTGAACGTCTCGGAAAACAACTCTCGGGCTGTCGGCGGCCGATCCTGCAGCACCGCGAACTGCAGCTCGCCGAGCAGCCGGTCGCGGGCCGAGCCGAGATCGGGCAGGAGGGCGGTCCTTTTATTGACCAGCGCGGCGATCGCATCGACCGCGTTGCTCCCGACCGCGAGCTCGAACTGGGGAAAGTTGCTGACGACGTCAGCACTGGTCGGGGGCCATCTGACGCCATGGATCGCGCCGTGACAGAGAATGCGGGTCGGCAGCGCCTTGGTGTTTTCCGGCACCGACCAGCCCAGCTTGCCCATACGCAAAAGCCAATCGGCCCTGTCCTTGCAACCCGCCAACGGATCTCTGGCCGGATCGGCGAACCAGCCGATGACCAAATACGAATAGACCCTCTGTGCGGGCCCGCTCTCTTCGTCATAAAATCCGAAGACATTTCTGCACGATGGATAAAAGCTGGCGAAGGCCAAATTCCCTGGGGCGACCGCGGTCAGCGAGGCCGGGCTCGGCTGTTCTACATAGCTGGCCAAATCGACGGCACGGCCGATTTTATCGCCGGCCCGAAATTCGCGGGGACTGCCGCCCAATGTCAGCCACGGGTTGGTGCCCTCCTCGCCGAGGTAATCGCTCTCGACAACCTGCGCGCGATAGGCGACCTCGCCGGTGCGTTCCTCCCACAGCCGCACGACCAGCCAGCGGTTTGGCACCGGAGGAAAACTCGCCGCTTCGCCGATCTTTTGGTCGAGATGGGTAAAGGCGGCCGGCAACGTCCAATGCAGGTGGATGCCCGGCCCCGGCGGCTCCGGCGGCTGGTCAAAGAGGGTGGGCCGCAATTCATATCCGAGGGTCCGCGGTGTTTCCCCATCGAGCTCATCGTATCGCGGGGTCAGGTCGGCCCACCTGCTGTCGGGGTCGGGAGCCTCCGGCACCGGCAGTGCCTGCAACCGCATCGGCACCAGCAGCGAGCAATTCGCCGCTACCGCCGCGTCAACAGGAAGGCTTCGCTCCCGGCCGTTGCTCAACGGTCAGCCCTCGATCCTGAAGGTGAAGCGAGCCGGCCTTGCCAAGAGGCTGGCGGCAAAGGCGGCGGAGTTGTCCGCGACGGGCTTGAGCGCATTTCGATAGCGGTTGACGTCGAGCACCCGCGAGCGGGCATCGACAAACTCGTCTTTCGGGTCGAAATGGAGGCTTTCGAGCGGCTGGACGATCTCCAGGCTGCGCAAATGCCCCTCGAACAAGCCAAATAGGACATCGCGCGCCAGCCGCTCCAATCGCAGGGTCACCAGCGCGCCGCCGCCGCCTCGTCCGTTGGCGGTCGGATAGGCGCTGACCGTGAGCCCCCGCCACCCGGCGACGATGTCGGAGCGCAGCAGAAAACCGCTGAATTGAAAAGACCCCGCGACCGGCGGCAGCGCCTGGCTGGCGTCACGCCCCGCCTGCTCCCCTTGGCGGATCGTTCTCGCCTCGTCGATCAGCGTCTTGGTGTAAGTGGCGGCCATGACCTTGTTCAACAGCAGCCGAACGTCCGCGGGCGGCCCAATGCTCAACGCGCCGCCTAGCAGCGCTTCCATCCACACCGGGTCGACATAAAAGAAGCGCAGCGACTCGGTCGGCAGCATTCTCTCGTCCGGCACCAGATACTGAAACGGAACGCCATAGAGCAGCGTCAGCCGGCCGAGCCATCTCCTGGTGTCCTCGGGGAGCAGCGGCGCCTGATCAAGGATGTCGTTGCGTGTCCCCTCTTCATGGAGCGCGTCGAACAAATTTGTTGTCATGTTGAGCTGCCACTGTCGGTGTCGGCGTTCGCCGGGTCGGACAGCCACCATTCGGTCAGCAGCCCGACGACCAAATCATCCTGAAGCAGCAGCTTGGCTTTTTCCTCGATCGTATCGTCCGTTTTCAGTATTTTCTTGGCCTGCTCCAGTGTGCTATGGGCGACGTAGCCGTCGGTTCGGTGCAGCAGAGAATTGGCGAAGTCCAGATTCTGTAGGGCGAGGAGCCGGCCCAGCTGCCAAGCCGCCGCATAAGACGCGTTGAAAAAACCGGTGCCGGGATCGTATTGCAGCGCTTCGTCGGCATTGGTGTGGATCGGGTGGTATGAGCTGGTGGCGACCGGCATCGGGATCAACGGGCCGCGATACCAGGATACGCTCTGGCCGCCCTGCCGCAGGCGGTGGCTGAGCGCGGTGTAGCCGAGCTTTAACGCGTCAAGGGCCTTCTCGCTGCCGCCGTCCCGATCCGGCGCACCGGCGGCGTCCCGATCCGGCAAAATCCGCAGCCACACGTCTTTTTCGACTCCGTCTTTTTCGGTCAGGCCCTTGAGCAATTCGCCAAAGGTCTGCCCCTCGGAAACGTAGGTCCAATGGTGCAGGACTACCGGCTGAACCCATCCGGCCAGATTCGAGGCGGAATCCTCATTCCGCTGCTGCTTCAATATTTTGCCAAAGCCCTCGAGGGAGACCAGCAGGCCGTGGCTGCGGATCCCCTGCCGCGGCCGCCGGTTGCCGACGACCACGGCCAGCCACCCGTCGCTGACCATATCCGCGGCATCCTTGTCTTCGCTTCCGACTTGCCTTGCATGAGCGAGAAAGCGCAGCTCGTCGGCAGCCGGCGCGATCTCGCGAAACCGCGCTATCGGGATCTTGGCGGCCAGGCAATGATCCTGCTCGCTCTGCGCAGGGTCGCTGTGCCCAGGCTCGGGCGCGGCGCGATCGACGCGTTCGCCCGGCTCCTGCGCAATCTCCGGCCGCCAAACGCCCTCGGGCGGATTGAAGTAATCGAACAACGACAACGATTTGATCTCGATCTTATGTTCGGCGATCTCGTCGTCGTCGAGCGTCAGCAGCACCATCCATGGCGCAGGGAGCTCCCCCCCTCCGGCCGCGCCGTTGATGCTGCGCTCCCAGGGGAGGGTTTTGCGCGTCAGCACAATGTGCGGCAGCGCCTCGTGGAACGCCCCCGACTGCCCCGCCGGCGGGTAGACTGAATAAATCTCGCCCGGGCTGAGGCTAAAGCGCGGCGCTGACACGTAGACCGTCTTTTCCGCCGCGAATTCTATTGAATTCGGCTCGCTTGAAATCGTCAGCTGCTGGTTCGCTTTGATCGTGTACCGGCCGGCCGGCAATGGCGGCGCGAACCCGTCCGCAAACACAATTTCGAGGTTCGGTTTGGTCGCGTCAGGCGTATCGGGCATCGCGTGTCGCCGCTCTTGCCGTTATTGTCGCTTCAGTTCGGCCAATGGCGGCAATTGGCCGAGCGCGACAAACGCCGGCGGGGTCGCCAGCATGTCCGCCTGCTGGGCATAGTCGGCCATTTGCGCGAGATCGATTGCCTCGGGCGTAAAATCGAACCCGAGCGCGTGCAATGCCGTGACGATCTTGCCCCTCCTCACGGCGTCGTCGCGCAAGATGTTGCCAAGCTCGTTGGCGCTTTTCTGGTCGGCGGGTTGGGCGGGCTCGCGGGAGAGCGTCGGCGGCTGGGCCGTCGGCCGCGACACCTCGTCGAGCCCGGGCGAGGCCTTTGCCTCTTTTGGCGGTCGCGGCTGCCCGACAAACAGGCGTACGCCGCTCAACGCATCGTTGATGACTTTCGCCTCGATTGGCCGATTGTCCGATGCCGAGGGGGCCGGGTTGCGGCTCCACAGCGCCTCGGGAAGGCCCTTGGTGATCGGCCCCGACTCCAGCCCATCATAAGGTTGGCGAGGTGTGTCGGCGCGCGCGAAAGAAATCTTCAGCTCCGATTTGATCGACGTCTCGGCCAAGGGCCGAATGCCAAAATTGGTCTCGAGCTTCTCGCCGCTCCGGTTCAGCGGCTTATCGTTGAGCACGATTTGGGTGACCGGAATATAGGTATCGACCGTCAGCCCAAGCTCGGAGGGATTGATGATAATCAGGCCCTTTTCTTTGACCTCGCGCAGCAGGCCGCCGGTGATCGTGACGCTGAGCGGTGCCGGTTTGTTGTCGATATGCGGGATGAACCGGCCGCAGAAGTCGTTCCATTTGATTGGCGCCGGCGTGCGCGGCACGTTGGCGGCCCCGATATGGACGGTAAAGGCGGCGATCCCGAGATCGATATAGGCTATGCCGGCAAACTCCGGTCCCCAGATGCTGAGCGAAGCGCCGAGTTGAAACGAGATGACCGAGGTTAATTCGCCAAGCCGCAAGGTAAACGACGCGCCGATAAAGATGCCGATATCCGCTTCGTAATGGAACGGCGCCCAGGCCATCAGAAAATCGGCGTAAGCCTCGAACCACGCCGCGAAATCCCCCGAGCGATAGATCGCGGTCAGGCGGCAGCCGGCCATCAGGCAAGACGGGGTCAGCGCGAAATAGCACTCGCCCTTGACGGTCACGCCCGCATCGGGCAACTGCCAGTTGAAGCCGATCCGCGGCACGCGCGGGTAATGATCCGGCAGCTTGAAACGCGGATGATAACCGCCGAGGGTCAGGACAAAATCGCCGGAATGGTCGGCAAATACCGGGTTGGTCGGCTTGAACCAGATGCAGAAGGCGAAGCCGCCGGTTAATTTGCAGCTCGTGTCGAACAGATAGGAATTCGAGGTCAGGACGGCGCGCGCCGCGAGCAGGCCATCGTCAGGGGCAAAGCGAACACTGAGCGCCAGCTCGACCATTACAAATGGTCGCGGGGCGGGCAACCCTTCGACCTTTGGCGGCTGCTGCATCGTCGCCAAACCGAGCAGCGCCAGCTCGAACCGCACGCCGAATTGAACCGTGATCAGCGCAAAGGCGTCGATCAGCTTGAACGAGGTGAATTTGACGCCGGCCGCCAGCCAATACTGCCCCTGCATGACCGGGAAATGGTCGCCTGACAGTTGCTCCAACATGCTTGGCGATCCGCCGGGCGACCCCGACCCGAGGGCAGAAGTCGAGCCGCCTGCGGGTGGCGCCACCAGGCTGACCAGCGGGAATTTGTTGACGTCCTCGATCGGCGGGATCGTCAAGCCGCGATTATAGCCAAACCCTGCGGCCAATCCCTGCACGACAAAGCAGGGTGGGCCGCCGATCACGCCGATATACGCGCCAAAGATGAACAGCGAGGGATCGCGCTGCTCGGTCTGCCCATAAGCCCCGATCGCGGCGATCGAGAACATTTCGGCGCGGATCAGCGCCATGCCGGCGTAATCCCCTTTTGGGGTTTTCAGAAAGGCGCCGCTGATCGAGACCGGCCCGGCCTTGAAGCCGATTTCCAGCCCGTCGAGCCCGAATTCGAGATCTTGCACCGTCAGCTTGGCGAGCTTGGCCGGCTCGACGCTGACCCGCAACCCGGCAAGGGCGACCTTCAGCCCGAGGAGGTCCACCCCGGCGTCGAGCAGAAAGCCGAGCTTGCCCCGATCCCACTCGCCGCCGATCCGCCGCAGCTCGAGCGGCCCAAAAGTCTTTTGCACATTGACCCATTTGCGCATGCGCTGGTCGCCACCGGCAGCGGCACCTGGCGCCGGAGCGGTTTGCGTTGGCGGCAGGGCGGGGGCTGAACCGGCGCCGGATAGGGCCGCCGGTCTGGCCGGCATTGCCGATGATGCGGGGGCTGGCAGCGCAGCCCTGGCCCCGGCGCCATTCTGCGGCGGCAATGTAATGTCGGTGTAGGATTCCTTGGTGCCGAACCGCGCGGAGAACGAAAAACCCTTGGCGAAAGCCTGGCCCTGGGCCTCGCCGTCGAACAGCGCCAGCCGCTCGATCGCGTCGCTGGCGAAATAGACGCCGAGATGGCTGACGCCGAGATCGCCCAGCAATTTGCCGATAATGGCCGAGCCGCCGATCGCCGCAAGCTCGATGCGCTCGCGGGTCAGGGCGCGGATGCCGGCGACATACCGGGTGCCGGCCGGCGCGTCATCCGGCGCGCCACCCGGCCTCTGTTCGCCGCTGAGCCGGCCAAAGGCGAACGACAAATCGAGCTCTTTGATCGGCGCACCGGCGCCGAGCAGAATCTTGAGATCATTGAGGCGCAGCAGCAGCGCCGCGGACTGGCTGCGATAGACGAACTCCAGCGACGGCAGCTTAATCTCGGGAAAGGCGCTCCAATTTTGCGCTTCGGAAGGGAAAGCCTGCTTCAGGAAATCGCCGAGCGTCGCATCCTTGGCATCGACCGTGCCGGTGAACGTAACACCCTCGGCACCGCGGATCACCGCCTCCAGCCGACAAGCGTACTCATGAAAGCGGCCGCGCAGGCCAAGGGTGATCTCGGTCAGCTGGCCGGCTTGATCGGCGGCCCCGGTTGCCCGTTTGCCGTCGTCGATCGACTGCATCGCTATGCGTCCCCCTATCGGCCACCGGGTCGGGCGTTGCCAGCCCGCCGCTCAATGAGGCGATGCCAGACCCCGGCGTCGCCCGACCCCGTTCCGACGTCGCCAGGTTGCCCTATGTGGCTGGCGCGGGGGATGGTTGGTCGTCGCTAACCGGCTTGGCGGGGGCCGGATCATCCGATCCGTTTTTGAGCAGTTTCGTATCGTCGGCGGCCACGGCTTTCTCGAGCTCATCAGCTTTTTTGAGCTGAGCGGGTTCGGGGAGAGTGAACTTGGGAAAGACCACGGTCGGCACCTTGGTGAAATCGTAATCCTTTGGAGCGTTGACGATCCCGAGGCACGCCTGCTCCAATTTGACGTCCCCGAACAAGGTTAAACCGTCGGGGTTCTGATCATTCGCGAAATCGACGACGATACCGAATTTGAAGGCGTTCTCGGCGACGCCGTTCACCTCAAAGCATCTGACGTCAAGATCTGTGATCCAGATATTCGCCGTAAACAATTCGGCCAGCAGGTTGACCACCTCTTTCGGATAGCGATCAAGCGCTGTGAGATGGTCTTCTACCTGTGCCTTCGTCACCTTGGACTGAGACGCAACTTTGCCTGTGGTGGGGTCACGCTTGTTGACCAGCAGGGCGTCGACCTGGGTGCGCCAAGAATTGTTCAGCCAGGCGCCAATGGTCAAGGCGTTTCCCAATTTCGCCGGCTTGTCCAGCTTTAAGATCATGTTCTTGCCGGCAACCGCGCTGACCGACACTTTTTCGTCCTCGATCCTGAGCTTGCCCAGAACATAGACCGTCGTTTCGTTCGCCGCGGGTTTAGCCGGGGGAACCGTGGCCGGGTCTGCGGGAACCGTGGCCGGCGCTACTACGCCTGCGGATTTTGCCATTGTCTCCCTCCTCCTTCTCTGAAGTAAATTTGCGAAGCCGGGTCCGTTGCGCTATGCCACGGGTGGCGGCCCCGCCAGCTGATGTCACGCCTGCCGAGGCGCCCAAGGGCGCTCAGTCTTGTTATGGTGGACGTGCGGCATGGCAAGCCTCCTGAGCGTTGGATGCGGCGGGCGGTCTTGCCAAAACATCGCTTGCCATGTTGCTTCCCAGCGTCGCTGATGCCGCGATCGGCCAGCGCCTAATCCCCAAGCCAGCGCCTAATCCCCAAGAAAGAGGGCGTCGAGCATCTTTGGATCGGTCGCAACCGCGGCGACGCCGCGCCGGGACCGAGCGAATGCGGCCAGTGCCGCCGTTGTCTTCGGGCCGACAAGCCCGTCAATGCCGCCGGTGTCAAAACCCCTGAGCGCGAGCAGCTGCTGCACCAACCGGATATCGGCGCTGCGGTTTTGCCCGAAACGGCGGCGCGTCTCGGCCTCGAGCGCGGCGAGCAAATCAGCATCGGCTTGGCCGGTCGCGGGTACGCCCTGAGCCTTCTGAAATTCGGCGATCGCCGCGCGTGTGCGCGGACCGGGCTTGCCGTCAACCGGCCCGGGATTGCCGCCGAGATAGGCGAGCAGCGACTGGGCCAATCGCAGATCTGGGGCCGCGACCCGCGCGGCGGTCGGCGGCGGCGCGCCCGCCCGCGGCGCGTCGGCTGCGCGGGGCAGCCGCTCCAGCAGGGCAGCATGCAGATCATGGTAGCTCGCGGACATGTCCGGAAGGCCGTTCGCTGCGGTGAATGCGGCGATTGCCGCCCGCGTGCGATCGCCGACGAGGCCGTCGATTTTTCCCGGGTTGAAGCCGTGGTAGGACAACAGCAGCTGCACGCCGCGGATGGTCAGATTGGGCAATCCCCCGTCGGCAGCCCTGGTGTGGGCCGCTGCCAGCTTCTCGTCGTAGCGGTTGGCCGCAAAGCCCGGCCCGTTGTAGCGGCGGGCGAACCCCGACCAGTCGCGCCGCTGCAGGGCGGTGTGCATCCCGCTCGCCCGCATAAACGACGCCATCGCCAGGATTTGCTCGTTTTCGCCCTGCATCATCTGCGCGACCATGGCTTCGACATCGGCGAACCCGGCCGGAGCGGCGTTGAAACCCATGATCTGGCCGAGACCCCAGGATGCGCTCTCGAGTGCTGCACGCCGGTCGCAGGCGACCGCCGCCTCCAGCCGCATAAACTGGGGGGCGCCCGAGGGGCCGTAGCCCCCTGGCGGGCCGCTGATCTCGGGATGAGAGGCGTCGAAGCGGCTGCCGGTGCGCCGGCTGAACACATGCCTCTCGAACAGGATGGCGGGCCGCCGGTCGGGCAGGAAACCGCAGCCCGCCGTCTCGACGACAATCACCGACCATAAGACCGCCGGATCAACCCCGGCATGCGCCGCCGCTGCCGCCAAGCCATCCTGATGGAGCGGCCGGGCGGCGCCGGCGAAGTTCATGCCAAGCGCTCGCGGAGCGAATGCCGGCTGCCCAACTGGCACCGGCCGGCCAATGCCGTGCAGCGGCGATGCGACTTCCTTGGACCGCTTTCGAACATGCTGCCCGCTCACTCGACCGGATATCGGTTAACAGCTTAAATTCATACTAGCAGAAAATCGATGCAAAAAAGCGAATCGCCAGGGCAGAAATCGAAAAAAATTCGTTAAGTTCGCTCGGCATCGTCCCGCCCACCTCCATCCCGGCCGCCAGGCAAACGCACAACCGCTTAGGTTCAAAAAGGCTTGTGTTTAAACCAGCTGGGAAGAGGGACGGCTTTTAGCTCGCTCGGTTAGCGCCGCAAGCGTCGTGTCGCAGCGCCTCGAACGGAAACTCGCCAACAGCGCAAGCGTATCCTTTGGTGAACTGTCCGAAATTGGCGAACACAAATTTCGCCGCTACCCTGAAAAATTCACCGAATCCCGTGAAAGGGACGGGCGGGGAGCGGCATAAACCGTTGGTTTCGTGTATGACCCAACTTCCACCGTTTTGAGTAATTTTGCGGATGAGGACCGCAGAAATGCTGAGGGTGTGATCAAGCCGCACAGAATATGGTGCTAAATCCGGCAGACAATTTCAATAGAGCTGCAGGATTAGGCTTGAGTTATATCGCAGAATCGTGGTGCTGCTGCTGCGAGCAGGGTGCAGCACCATGTTTATCCGCGTCAAGAAGATCGGAGCCTATGAATACCTCTACCTCGTCGAGAACGCGCGCGAGGGCGGCCGTCACGTGCAGCGCGTCGTCAAGGCGCTGGGCCGGCGCGGCGAGGTCGCGGCCTCCGGCCTGATTGATGGGCTGATTGCCTCGGCGGCCCGGCACTCGCGCCGCTCGATCGCGTTGTCGAGCTTCTATCGCGGCGACTTGCCGGAACTGCATCGCCTCAGCATCGGACCCGACCTGGTGTTCGGCCGGCTGTGGACGGAGACCGGGTGCCGCGACGTTCTCAACAGCCTGCTCGCCGACCGGCGTTTTGCCTTCGATGTCGAGCGCACGGTCTATCTCCCTGTGCTGCACCGGCTGATGATTTCGGGCTCCGACCGCCACGCCAGCGACTGGCGCAGTGGTTTGCGCGTGCCGGGCGCCGATGGGCTCGATCTCGACCATGCCTATAAGGCGATGGCCTGGCTCGGTGCGGTCGACGACGATGGCCGCAGCACCGCCGAGATGGTCGAAGAGGCGCTCTACCGGCATCGCCAGCCGCTGATCGGCGCCGTTTCGATTGCTTTTTTCGACGCCCCGAACTTGTGGTTCGAGGGCGCTGGCGGCGAGAGCCGGGGCCAGCACGGTCACTCCAAATACTCCCCGCGGGCACTTGAAACAGGTCGTGCTCGGCATCGTCCTCGATGATACCGACCGGCCGATCGCCTCCTTCCTGATGCCCGGCAACACCGCCGACGAGAGACTGTTATTGCCGGTGGTCAAGCGCCTGCGCCAGCGCTTCGGGATCGTCCACGCCTGCATCGTCGCCGATCGCGGCATGATCAGCGCCGACACCATTGCCGCCCTCGAAGCCGAGAACATCGAGTACATCCTCGGTGTGCGCGAGCGCACCAGCCGCGAGGTGCGTGCTGAAATCATCGATGACGACGGGCTCGCCGTCCCGCTCGTCATCCCGCGCCAGAAGGGTGAGACCGAACTTGTCGTCACCGAGGCGCCGCTCGCACGGCGCCGCTACATCATCTGCCGCAACGCGGAACAAGCCAGAAAGGATGCCATCGCGCGCGCCGGACTCGTCGCCGACTCGAGCACAGGCTCCGCAGGGCGATAAACCTGATCAACGCCGCCGATAAGGGTGGGCTGTGCGGCATACCGCCGGTTCCAGGCTGTGCGCGTCGCGCTAGATTCTCACGTAACTGTCTCCTGGATCATTGGGGTCCGCTCTGCGGCCATCTGCCAACGATTCCGTCATGAGCTGGGACTCCGTTACTTGTTCGGGTGGTAGTCGGCGCGCGTTGATCACGCGCAAAGCAGCTTTAAATGCATCGCCGAGGAAGCTTGCCCAGCCAGTATCGCTGTTGTTATCAGTGACAAGCCGCCTGTACGCTTGCTCACGGATAATTATGTGATGCCACATGTTATTCCTCCTGTTATCGCGCCGCCGCCGTTCAGCCGCGGAGCTTTTCGGGATAAACGGTGCGAAGACCGGCCGTCGTCACAGAGGTCACGACATTCGGCTGTGCTTGGAGGCGGTAGCCGACGCCGTCTTCGTTCCTGCGCATCATCTTATGGTCATTTGGTGACGGATTCTGTCCCCTAACGCTGTGGGCCTGATTCCACGCTTTCACCTGGATCACGCAGGTCGTGCCGGCCGGCCGGTGGTACAGGACATAGGCCGGCGACGCGATGCCCGAATCCGCTAGGTCGTAACCCCAGATCTCGCCGCCATAGCCCAACGCCTCTGCAAAGGCAGCAAGCTCCTCCGTCCATACGTTCTTTGGCGCATTGCCACCGTAGCCGCGGGGGTTCCCGCCCGTCGCATAACAAACGCCGTAGAGGAGCCGGCCGGCACCGCCGGCATGACTGCTTACGAAACTCGCGAGCGCGGCAGATCGTTCCATCCAGTGGACGCGGGCATCACCACCGTAATTATGCAGCCCGAACAGCCGGTCCGTCGTCATATAGACGATTGCATGGCAGCCGGTGATGCTCGGAAAACCGAGCTCGGTCTGATCGTAGCCGACTTCATTCTCGCTCAAATACTTAGCCATTACCGAATCCCCTCACTTTCGGTGGTCAAGACGGGTTAAATTTGCGCGGGTCAGCGTAGCGGCGTGAGTGGCTGATCCAGCCAGGTAATGCTATTGGGGTCAAGCAGCGGAACCGGATTGTCTTTCTCATTTCTGACGACAGCAGCGTAATGCGCCTGGATGCGGTGGTTGCCAATGGCCTTCACGCGGTAGTGCTTGTCAGCTTTCTGTCCCTGATCGTATTGGTACATAAAGCCCTTGTTGCCAAACTTCTTGACAAAGGTTACCACCTGTTGCTCCCCTTTGTATTCCGGCGCCGACATGAACCGCGTGGGGTCGTCCTCGCCATAGGTCAGATTGCCGATTACGGCCAGATCACCGGCGCTCCGGTTCGCTTTCTTTTCCAACATCCGATCGAGGATACGATCCACGTCGCTGGTAGACAGCAATTTGTCAAAGTGCGCACCAAGGAGCGTGTTGTCGTCCAAGGCCATTACCAGTGCGGTGCACGAGCTGACCGCCGGAAAATAGAGCTCGGTGCCGCCCCACCCGATATTGGATTCGTTTACGATATTCTTGTCGGGGACAAAAAAGACCCACCTTTGCTGCATTTTGTTGTAGCGTTCCGTTGGCATCTGTTCCCCACACTGATCGCAATCGACGGCGGGCCGGGCGGGGCAGACAAACGACCGGTTTTCTGTCCGGGCGTGTCTGCCTCGATGCAGGGTGCCGACAGCGGCTTGTTGCCGCACGGGCTTTGAGGATGCCTGGCGGTGGCGTCGCCCTCAAGGGCTCGCTACAGCACTTCGGCAAGTCGGCTTCAGCACTTAATCGCGATGCCGCGGCCAGGCAAGTGGCTGTCATTCCATTATGACAGAACAGGCCCCGCAGCAGAATTCTGATTGAGCCAACCGCGCTCATGTGATGACGCTACCATGCGTAATGAGAAGAGGCAAGGGCCGGTCGCCTCGTTTTGGCGTCGCTCGCGATCGCGAGCAAGCCCGCGGTCAAAAGCGCTCAGACACCTCGAAGAACCTGATCTGCGGGCGATTTGGGCGGCTGGACGGCTCGAATTACCCGGTTTGCGATGATTTTCGGCGGGTCAGCAGGCTGATGGTTCCGGTTGGCGGCCCGATCAAGGTTGGGGCCAACGGGGGTGGTTTGTCGCTGGTCGATCTCGGTGGGGTATGCGTCACGCCGGCGCGGTTCGTCCCTGAAGCCAGGCCAGCCGGGTAAAGTTATAGGCCAGATTGGCCAGGCCGATTTTGCCGCGGGCGCGCACCATGCCGATGGTCCGCACGACGAGGCCCAGCCGGCATTTCTGGGCGGCGAAGACATGCTCGACCCGCGAGCGCACCCGGGCGCGGGTGGCGTTGCCGCGGGCGATA
>DASYBC010000076.1:0-18441 GCA_036500965.1 Allostellaceae bacterium
GACCGCGGCCGGCGAGCCCGAGCGTGATCGCGCGCCCGATTCCGAAGGTGCCTCCGCTGACGAGGACGACTTTGCCGGCGGGGGTCATTCTGCGGCCTGTCTGTTGCCGGCGGCCAAGCCCAATAATTCGTTCCAGTCCCCGCCGCGCATATAAGTGGTCCACCGGCGATAGAAGCCACGCGCGATCTGTTCGGTAATCTGCGTGCTGACCTCGCCGCCCAGCGACGGATGGTTGGTGTCGAAAGCGCCCATCGATTGCTGATAGTTGAACGGATAACGCCTTGCGATGGTGCCGGTGCTGGCCGCCGTCGCATAGAGCCAGTTTTCCATGTCGTCCTGCTCGGTCATCCCGGCCGGGCCCGAATAGCGGATGTAATAGTCGCGCAGGAAATCCTTGACCTCCTGCGGGGCCTCGCGATCGACCAGGAACCAGCGCCACACCTCGGTCTGGTGCGCACCGCGCGGATGCCATACCGCGATCGTGCGCGGCTGGCGCGGCAAGAGCGCGACATTCGGAAAGATTTCGCCCGGCGCGCCCATCAGCCGGGCCTCCTCGCCGCAGGTGCGGCGCCGCTCTTCCTCGCAGTAGCGGAAATATTCGGAGACGACCGGCGAATGCTGGTAGGTCGCCGGCGGCGGCCGGTCCTTTGGCAGCGCATAGACGATCGTCTGGTGGCCGCGGTCCGGGATCGCGACATGCAATTTGCGGCCGATCAGCAATTCGGACATGTCGCGGCGGCCGGCGCCCGACGGCCCGATGCCGGCCAGATCGACCGAGCGGTGGCTGATGTTGTGATAGCTGTCGCCGCTGAAGTTTTCCGCCGGGAACTTCCAGTTGCAAGGGATCAGCCATTTCTGGATGCCGCCCAATACTTCGGCCTGGCCCGCGCGCCCGTCGCAGCCGTCGAGGATCAAATCGAGATAGCGCGCGAACCCGCCGAGATATTCGGTGAAGGAGGGCGCGGCGGGGTCCCAGGTCGCCCAAATCGAGCCTTTGTAATTGCAGAGCTGCGCAACCTCGACCAAACCCCACTGCGCGCGGTCGAGCTTCGAATGGTAGGCCTCGCGAAAATAGGGGACGCCGGCGAGCTTGCCGTCGGTGCCGTAGCTCCAGCCGTGATAGGGGCAGGTGAACACCGGCGTGTTGCCTTCGTCGTAGCGGCACACCTTCATGCCGCGGTGGCGGCACGAGTTCAGAAAGACGTGGATCTTGCCGGCACGGTCCCGACAGAGAATGACCGATTCCTCGCCCACTCCGGAAACGAAGAAGTCGCCAGGGTTCGGGATCTGGCTCTCATGGCCGACATAGAGCCAGGCACGGGCGAACAGCCGCTCCTGCTCCTGGGCGTAGATCTCGTCATTGACAAAGATCTCGCGGCTGATCTCGCCAGTCGCCGCATCGACGAGGCCCGGCCGATACCCGGATGCCCGTGCGGTGGTCATGGCGGCACTCCTATGCTGCTCCCCCCATGTTATTGCCGCCAACGCGTTCACGCCAGCCGCACGCACCCTTCGCGGTCGCATATCGCGGCGGCGGCGGTCCGATCCAACGACGATATGCGGCCTCGGGCGACATGTACGTGAGCGGTAGAGGCACAAGATGTTGAATGGTTGAAAGCGGCAGGACAGCGTTTACGTCGCCCGCGATCGAAATTATTCGCCGCGAGGTTTGTGGAAGATCGACAAGACCAGCCATCTTCAACGCAGGGCGTGGCTTGGCCGGGCTCCGGTGCTGATCGCTGAAGCGCCGCGCCGCCGTCGAGCCGGTTATCGGGCATCGCAAGGCCGCGCACCGTATCGGCCGCGACCACTCGAGGGGCGCGACGGCGACCGCGTCAATGCCGTGCCGGCTGCCGCCGGCAACAATTTCGCGCTGCTGCTGCGCTGGCTCTGGCGCGGCTGTTGCGCGCCCTCTTCCAGGTGCTCTTCCACCGCCGATTTGCTCCCAACACCCCTAAATTTTGCCGCTCAATCGTTCTTCACGGGCGACATAGGAGCGAAACGTCTCGAAGAATGGGCGAGCGACGAGCAAGCAATGCTCTATTCGCCCCGCCCGCCGACCGGCTATTCGCGATCGAGGGCGGCGCCGTGGGCGAGCTCGGCGTAGAAGTGGAACGAGTCCTTGGGACGGCGCTCCTGCGTCTCGTAATCGACGTGGACGAGGCCGAAGCGCTTGCTGTAGCCGAGGGTCCATTCGAAATTATCGAGCAGCGACCAAACAAAATAGCCCTTGACCGGCACCCCGGCGGAGATCGCGTCCTGCACCGCGCCTAGATAGGAACGCAGATAGGCGATGCGGCGCTCGTCGCGGACCCGCCCGTCGGCATCGACCCGGTCGGGAAAGGCGGCGCCGTTTTCGAGGATGTAGATCGGCAGCTCGCCGCTGTAGCGCTCCTTGACCTCGATCATGACTTGGCGGAATGCGTCAGGCGCGATCTCCCAGCCCATCTCGGTGACCGGCGTGCCGGATGGCGGCGGCAAGGCAGCGGCCTCGAACGGGTGGTCGGGGTCACGGCGCACCCGTGAGCGGGTGTAGTGGTTGAAGGCGAAGTAATCGAGCGGCTGGTTGATAATCTCGAGGTCGCCCGGCTGCACCAGCGGCTCGACCATCTCGGCGGCGAGTGGCTCGGGGTAATGGCCCAGCATCTGCGGGTCGGGGAATGAGCGGTTCCACAGCGCGTCGAGCATCTGGCAAGCGATCTCGTCCTCCTCGCGCTCGGTCGCCGGCTCGCGCGGGTGGAAATTGTAGATGTTGCCGATCAGCAAATCGGCGCGCTCGGAGCGCATCGCCTCGACGCCGCGGCCATGCGCCAGGTTCATCACATGGATCGCGCCGAGCGCGCTCGCCCGGCCGCGAATGCCGGGGGCGTGCTCGCCGTCGCCATAGCCCTTGACGCAGGCGGCGTTGGGCTCGTTGAAGGTCGCCCAGTGCTTGACCCGGTCGCCGAGCCGCCGCACCGTCAGATGCGCGTAGTCGGCGAACCAGCTTGCAGTGTCGCGGTTCTGCCAGCCGCCGCGATCTTCGAGAGATTGCGGCAGGTCCCAGTGATAGAGGCAGACCCACGGCTCGACCCCGGCTCCGAGGACGCCGTCGATCAGTCGGTCATAAAATTCAAGCCCCTTCAGATTGGGGGCGCCGCGGCCCTCGGGCAAGATGCGCGGCCATGCGGTTGACAGCCGATAGGCGCCGAGGCCGAGCTCGCGCATCAGCGCCACGTCTTCGGGCCAGCGATGGTAGTGATCGCAGGCGACGTCGCCGGTGTCGCCGTCGACGATCCGGCCGGGCAGATGGCTGAAGGTGTCCCAGATCGACGGCCCGCGGCCATCCTCGCCGACTGCGCCCTCGATCTGATAGGCCGCGGTCGAGGCGCCCCATAAAAACCCGTCGGGAAAATTCGCCGCCATCTCGCCTCGCTGCTTCTAAAGCCCGCCGCCGCATGATGCCGGTCCTGGCCGTGCAATCAACGGGCGGAGGCTCCGCAAAAATTCAGCCGGGCCCCCGTGCGAGCCCAGGCCAAAGATCGATCGTCTGCGAGCCGCTGCCGAGGCGCATCGGACGCCATTCGCCGGGATCATGCATCGCCGCAGCCGGAGGCCGGCCCGACAATGACATCCAGCGGTCGCGGTCCCACGAGGTGATCGCGATCTCGACGCGCAGCGGTGTTCCCGCGCGCGGTGCGGAAACGCCGAGCGCCGACCACGGGATGCGCGCTTCGGCGGTGATCCGCGGCTGGTCGGCGCCGAAATAGGCCGTCTTGCCGCCGGAGACCGGAGTGCAGCCCTGCGCAATCGCCCGCTGCGCCGCGCCAAGGCAGAGCTCGGCCGCCATTTCCGGATAGTCGTGGATCTTGGTTCGCGGCGGGATGAAGAACAAGGTGAAGCGGTGCGGCCCCTGCCCAAGATCGACGCCCAATTCGACCCGGTAGGCCTCGCCGAGCGGAAACGAGCGGGGATAGGCCAACAGATCGATGTCGAAGTAATCCTGGCCGATCGTCGCCAATTGCAGCCCGCGCTCGCTCCAAGTCAGATAGGCCTCGCCGAATTCGACCGCACCTGGCGAGGCGGTCAGAGGCGGCAGCAGGCTCGCCGGCTTTGGCCAATCCGACAGCGAGCGGGCGGAGAGCGCGACATCGGCGTGCGGCACGCTGACGACAGGCGCCGAGCGGGCAGCTGTCGCTGTCGCTTCCTCGTGGATCGCGAAGGCGCGCCGATTGGCGAGCTCGAGCGCCTCGGTCAGCCGCCGATACGGCCGGTTGTTGATATCGACGAGCCCGAAATCGTAATCCTCGCCATCCGCGCGCCCGCCTTTGGGGTGATCGTAGTACTGAAACCAGTGGGCGCCGACGATGTCCGGGATCGCAGCGAAGTTCTCGGTCGCCGCCGCCGCGCCGGCGGCCCGCTCGGCCTGGGTATCGACGGTCATCAGGTGGCCGTTGTTGCGGTTGCCGGTGCGGTTGTGCTCGGCCGCGAAAAACCATTCGGAGACCAGCACCGGCTTGCCGCCCGACAATTTCCTCAGACCGTCGAAATAATAGGGCGCCACCCAGCCGTCGCTGCTGTCGACATTATAGTTGGTGGCAATCGCATCGACATAAGGCGCCATCGCCCGCACCGCGGCCGGGTCGTAATAGATCGGCAGCCGGTCTCCGAAATAGAGCGCATTCGGGTCGGCCGCATGGATCGCCTTGGCGGCGAGCGCGTAGTAGTGCCGGGCGACGATCCCGGTCCATTCGCGAACCGCGTGAACCCCGCCGCCGCCCGGGCGCATCCGCGTCATTCCGGTTGCGGCGAGCAGCTGCGCCCACGAACCGGCTCCGGCCGGCGGCAGAAAATCGCCGGTGAAGCGCGTCCAATCGCCGGCGTAATGCTGGCGCAGCGCCTCGACCCAGCGCTGCTTCGTCGCCGAGCCCGCCGGCTGCATCGAATAAAACACAAACAGCGCCCCGGCCCACCAGCCGACCTCGTTATCCGAGAAATAACCGATCCGATATGGGCTGTTGCGATAGGGCGCGACGAGCCGACGCGCGAGCGCCATCATCCGCGCCGCGGTCGCCGGCGCGAACGGGTCGAACCAGTGAAATTGCGCTTGGCGCCCGAGCTCGAGATCGATCACTGTCGGCAGGCGCAGCACCTGCGGCGGCAGCGACCAGCCGCCGGCGCTGTTGAACCCCCACCGGTCTAGCCGCTGGCGCGTGGCATCGACCCATTGCGCGCGGGTTGGTTCGAAGGCGGTCCAGCTATACCATATCTTGCCGTTCTTGTTGCGCTCGGGATAGCCGCCGTCGAGAGCGTTGACGCCGAGGCTGAAAAAGCGCTCGCCGCACGGCGTCACCAGCCACCAGACGCCATGCTCGCTCGCCAGAGACCAGCGCGTCGAGGGCGCCTTGGCGAGATCGGCCAGATTGGTGCAGGCCGAGACGCGGGCCCAGGGCAGCACCACGATGACGGCAGCGAGCGCGCGCGCCAGCCCACGGCCGCAAAACCGCATGATCCCCCCTTCTGGCGAAGCCGAGACTGAACGGGCCGAAGCCGCTGCGACCCGGCGGCCGGCCGTTACGCGCTGGTGCCGCCGACCGTCAGCCCGTCCATGCGCAACGTCGGCTGGCCGACGCCGACCGGCACGCTCTGGCCGTCCTTGCCGCAAGTGCCGATCCCGTGATCGAGGCCGAGGTCGTTGCCGATCATCGTGACCTTGGTCAACGCGTCGGGGCCGTTGCCGATCAAGGTGGCGCCCTTGACCGCGGGGCCGACCTTGCCGTTCTCGATCAGATAGGCTTCGGACGCGGAGAACACGAACTTGCCCGAGGTGATATCGACCTGGCCGCCGCCAAAATTGACCGCGTAGAGGCCGCGCGGCACCGAGCCGATGATCTCCTGCGGGTCGCGGTCGCCGGCCAGCATATAGGTGTTGGTCATCCGCGGCATCGGCGCATGAGCAAAGCTCTCGCGCCGGCCGTTGCCGGTCGGGGCCGCGCCGAGCAGCCGGGCGTTCATCCGGTCCTGCATATAGCCTTTGAGGATGCCGTCCTCGATCAGCACCGTGCAATTGGTCGGCGTGCCCTCGTCATCGACGGTCAGCGAGCCGCGCCGGTCGGGCAAGGTTCCGTCATCGACGACCGTCACCTCTTTGGTGGCGACGCGCTGGCCGATCATGCCGGAAAAGGCCGAGGTCTTCTTGCGGTTGAAATCGCCTTCGAGCCCGTGGCCGATCGCCTCATGCAGCATGACCCCGGGCCAGCCCGGCCCCAGCACCACGGTCATCTCGCCGGCCGGCGCCGGCACCGCGCCGAGGTTGACCAAGGCCTGGCGCAACGCCTCGTCGACCTGCTCCTTCCAATGAACCGGATCGAGATAGCGCTCGTAGGCGAGCCGGCCGCCGGCGCCGGACGAGCCGGTCTCCATGCGGTCGCCCTCGCCGACGACGACGGCGACGCCAAGCCGCACCAGCGGGCGGATATCGGCGACGCGGCTGCCGTCGGCGCGGATGATCTGCACCGCCTGCCACACCCCGGAGAGCGAGGCCATGACCTGGCGCACGCGCGGGTCGCGGCTGCGCGCATAGGCGTCGATCTCGGCCAAGAGCCGGGTCTTCGCCCCGAGATCAACGAGACCCAGCGGGTTCACATCGGTATAGAGGCTGCGGTTGGTGCCCGAGGGCGGCCCCGCCATCATTCCCGAATAGCCGCTCGTCACCGCCCGCACCGTTGCCGCGGCGCGGCGGATCGCAGCCTCGGAAAGATCGGAGGCATGGGCATAGCCGGCCGCCTCGCCGGCCACCGCACGCAGCCCGAACCCTTGGCTGGTGTCGAAGCTGGCGCTCTTGATGCGGCCGTCGTCGAGCGCCAGGCTCTCCGACTGGCTGTATTCGAGATAGAGCTCGCCGTCATCCATTCCGGCCAGCGCTTGGGTGACGATCGCCTCGACCCGCCCGGCATCCATGCCGGTGCGCTCGAAGAACAGCTCGTCGGCAATGGCAAGATCGGCCATTCGCTACTCCTGTGGTGCCGCCCTCAATATGGGCGCCAGGGGCCGGGAACGGAAGCCGCGATCGACGGCGCCGCGAGACCGACAGCGTGGCACCGGCGCGCCAGCCTGCCGTGCCGAGCAGGCTACGCCGCATTGCCGGCCCGCGAACGGCCGTGCCGGCTCCCGGCTTAGGAGACGAACCCGCGCCTCGTCTTGGGTACACATCCGGGGCGCCCGCGCCCCGGCCTCATTGAAGCTTGTGTTAAAGCAACAACAAGAGCCGGTATTATGTAGCCAGCGCCACCACAACAGCATTTAGCCCGGCCAACCACTATCCCACCATATACGGATGGACGGCTCGAAATACCGTGTTTTAAGCGGCGGGCGAGGTCGATGGGGTGCTGAGGAGGGGCATTTTCCGCGCCGAGACCGTCTCGTTGACCGCTGATAGGTCGGCCGCCGCCGCTTCGCACAAGCTCCGGGATCAGGTCGTCCGAGCGAAGAAAATACCCGTTTTCAGCCCCGCACTGTCCTCGCCCGCCGCTCAAGGCGCGGTAATTCGAGCCGTCCAAGTGATGGCAAGCTTCTCGGCGGCGTCCTCGATGCGGCGCCAGATAGCGGCTCTGGCATCGTCGCCGGCAGTCGCGAGCTCGTCGGCTCGCTTCCCGCTCTCGATCAGCCCGTTCCCAACAATCGTGTCACAAGCCGCCAATTGACCGTCAGACGGCTGGCTGAGCGGTCGGCGGAAGGGCGTTTTCGGCCGAACTGCCCACTGCAGCGAGAATCTGGGGCCATAGAGTATCCGAAGAGTATCCGATCTCGCTTGAGAACTCTGTGCCGGCGGCCGGCGAAACTGCCCAGAACAAGGGCAGCCGCTCCGGCGCGCACCCGTTGCAACCCGACGAAGCCAAGGCGATCCGGATGTTGCGGGCTGCAATAATCTCCAATCGAGCCTCTATTCGCCTCAGCCTCGCGGAGGCTTCCGCAATTGCCCGGGCACGCTCAATTTGAGCCTTCTTCGCAGACCCTTTACGCGGCAGACCCTTTACGCAGCTCGGCGGCGGGTGATTTTTCGGCGGGTATCCGAGCTGCCGATGCTGTCCCCGCGCGCAGATGCGCGCCGGATTGCAGCCCTTCTTCCCGAGTCCGCGCGGGCTGCTGCATGGGACAGCAAACGGGGCCTGACCAGAGGCCTTGGATAATCGCCTGTCTGCCGGCATGGGATAATCAACGTGGACGCTCATCCGTCTCTCGTGTTCTGATAATCGCGGCGATTGGCTTCCCCCAGCGCGAATCGCCTTTACCGAAAACCCTGGCTCCCCCCGCCGGGGTTTTTTATTTCGCAGGTTGCGACCGCCGCCGCTCCACCGCGGCTCGACCTCGAGCAAGTGAGCCCGGACAGGATCCAATGAGGCGGATCGAGCCGAGTGCGCGGCCCGGTACGTCGAGCCGCCGGCGTCGGGCACGGCACGCTGCAAGTAATCATTGCGCTACTTTCCGCGCATGCATTAACGTTAACCGTGCCAGCCGAACACGGCCGATACGACTCAGACCGATACAAGGGAGAAACGTCATGAACCATCGCGTCAGGTTTGCGCTGCTGTCGACTGTCTCGCTGGCGGCGCTCGCGGCGGGCGCCACCGCGGCTCGCGCCGCCGACGCCGTATGCAACGGGTCGATGACCGGAGCGATTGCCGGCAACCTTGTCGTGCCGGCTGGCGGCGCCTGCACGCTCTACCAGGCCAATGTCGGCGGCAACGTGCGGGTTTCGCAGAATGCGAGCCTGACCGTCGACGGGTTGGAGGAGTGGTCGTCGATTGGCGGCAATGTCCAGGCCGATCAATGCGTCTCGACCTTTCTCAAGGGTTCGGTGACGGTCGGCGGCAATGTGCAGATCCAGCATTGCACCGGGACCAGCGGCTTTGCCGGGCCGGGCGTCAAGATCAACGGCAATTTCCGATGCCAGGACAATTCGGGAGCGTGCGAGGCGACCCTCGGCGAGGTCCGCGGCAATGCGCGGATCCAGAACAACCGCTCGGCCATGGCCAGCGACGTCAGCCTCGATGTGGTCGGCGGCAACCTGCAGTGCCAGGGAAACACCGCGGCGCCGACACATGTGTTGGGCGGCGAGTGGGTCGGCGGCAACCTGCAAGGGCAGTGCGCGGCTGAACTCGGCTTTGCGGCGGCGCCGTACTCATGTGCGAGCCTCGCCGGGCTGTCGCTGCCGGACACGACGATCACAGCCGCGCAAGTCTATCCGGCTGGCGCGCCCATCCCGGAATATTCCGGTGGCGCGCTCACTACCACCACTACCACCGCTGCGGTCTCGATGTGCCGGGTGGTCGGCAACATCATGCCGAGCACCAACCCGGCCGGCGATTCGAACATCAATTTTGAGGTGTGGCTGCCGACGTCGGATTGGACGGGCCGGTACGAGCAGGTCGGCAATGGCGGCTTTGCCGGTTCGATCGAATACACTGCGCTGAAGGGCGCGGTCGCGATCAGCAACGCGGCAGCTTCGACCGATGACGGCAGCAGCCAGCCGGCGGGCGCCGCCGGGGGATCCTTTGCCTTGGGGCATCCACAGAGGATCAACGACTATGGCTACCGCGCGGTCCATCGGACCGACCTCGACGCCGAGCTGATCGCCACGGCCTTTTATGGCACCTCTCCGGCGCACGCCTACTTCAACGGCTGCTCAAAGGGCGGTGAAGAGGCGCTTATGGAGTTGCAGCGCTATCCAGATGACTTCGATGGCATTCTAGGGGGTGCACCTGCCAACACCTTCGTTCCGCTCTTGTCGGAACAGACCTACAACGCGACGCAAGTAACTAACCCCAACAACCAGAGCGGTTTCATCCCGAATTCTGTCCTGCCAAATGTTACGAACGCGGTACAAGCCGCATGCGCCAATGCGAAGACGGTCCCGACGGACAACTTTCTCGGCAATCCGGAGCAATGCACATTCAACCCGCAAACCCTATTTGCGTCTTTTCTGACGCCGGCTCAGATTACTGCGCTCAACAATGTCTACAACGGGATTGTGACCGACGTGGGCGTCTCCCCGTTCAATCTCGGCCCCGGCCCCGAGCCCGGCAATGAGGCGCAGGAGTGGCCGGGCAACGATACACAGGCGACCTTGACACCAGTGCCGACCACCAGCGATTTTGGGTTTGGCAACGGTATCTTCACACAATTTTTGCAGCAACCGACCTTCAACACTCTCCTCCAGTTCAACGTCAGTACCAGCCCGGGAGTGCTGAACGACTTTGCCATCGTCCCGCCCAGTCCCGGCAGCGCCGTGCAGACCATCGGGTCCGCGTTGACGGCGGACAATCCAGACCTGACCGCGTTCAAAGCCCACGGCGGCAAGATCATTGAGTATCATGGCTGGGCTGATCCGCTGATCGGTTCGCTGTATTCGGTCAATCATTATAAGGGTGTCGTGGCGTTCGAGGGGCATGGCTATCCAGGCATCCAGAGCTACTATCGTCTGTTCATGGCCCCCGGCATGGGGCATTGCAGCGGCGGTCCCGGCCTCAACTCGTTCGGCAACGTGACCTCAAACAGCGGCTCGGGCCCGGCCTCGCGCGATATTTTCACGGCGTTGGAGACATGGGTCGAACACGGCACCCCGCCGGCCCAGGTCATCGCCACCGACGCACCCAACGCCTACACCGTGGGCACCTTCACGCGGCCGCTTTGCCCCTACCCGCAGAACGCGACCTACACTGGCACCGGCAGCACCAGCGACGCTGCAAACTTTATTTGTCGCTGATATCCAACGGGGGCGCGGGCCAGATTGGCACGCGTCCCTTAACTACCCTGTGAAAAGATCGGTCGCCGACATGCCAATTGAGATGAGCGACCGGCTTTGACGATGGCGACGTCTCCACCGAGCCATGATCGAGCCTTGCGTATGTCGCTGAGCGTCGGCGATATCGCCCCGGCTTGCGTGCTTCCGGATCTCGATGGAACTATCGTCGATCTGCGCGGAGACGCGATTGCGGGCAATCCAATCGTCATCATCTTTTGCCCTGGATCCGCGCCATCCATCGATCATCTGATAGCGGGCTATTGGTCGCGGCTGCAGACGACGAGCGCCACGGATGCGCGGTTTTTCGCGGTGACTTTGGGTGAAGCCGAACGGCCTGCGCGACGGAACATCCCGTTTCCCGTCCTCCGCGATGCTGATGGCAAGGTCTTTCGAGCCTTCGATGCAAACACACGCGACCCGACCACGATCGTGTTGCGGCCAAACCATCATGTCGCCGCCATCGTCAGATCAGCGCCACAGACGCACGTCGCCGAAACACTCGCTGTCGTGGAACGCTTGGCGGCAGAGCGCAAGCCAACGCTGATGGCACCCCACCCGCCGGTGCTGATGGTACCAGAGGTGCTGACGCGGGAGGAATGCCGGCGCTTAATAGCAGTATACGAAACACGCGGTAACGTGTTCATGCCGCCGGGACCCGGGATCGACTACATCGGCAAAGATTACAAGATGCGCATCCCCGAACATGGGCGTCGCGATCGCATCGACCATTGGATCGTCGAGGACAATACCAAGGAATTTCTTCGTTCCCGCTTAGAGAGGCGGCTATTCCCGGAGATCGCCAAAGCGTTTCATTACACCATTACCGCGTGGGAACGGATGCGTATTGGCTGTTACGAAGGGCAGCGCGGAGGCAAGCTCCACGGCCATCGTGACAATGTCGAATCCACCCCGTATCGCCGGTTCGCCATGTCGATGAACTTGAACCTCGAAGATTTTAGCGGTGGCGAGCTGCGGTTCCCTGAGTTCGGCGATCAACGCTATCGTCCGGACAACGGTACCGCTTTTGTCTTTTCATCTGCGCTTCTGCATGAGGCTCTGCACGTTACCTCCGGTCGGCGGCTGGTGCTGCTTGCTTTCCTGTTTGGGGATCGGTGACCTCCCTTGCGCGGGAGCCAAGGCCACGGCCATGGCGGGTCAGCCGCAAAGCGGACCTTCGAACGGGCTTGCCTTCCGCGGTTCGCGCTTGTTCACAGGATGCATCCCGCACGTTCTTGGGGTCACTGCGCTGTTTAGATAACAACCGAAGCTATCCCGTCCGATTGGGGTAGGTTGAGGATACGTGCAAAAAGTGGTCACAGGGGCTGATCGAACGGAAGCGGTTGCGGATCGAGCGGTCC
This sequence comes from Allostellaceae bacterium, assembly GCA_036500965.1. GTDB lineage: Bacteria > Pseudomonadota > Alphaproteobacteria > ATCC43930 > CGMCC-115725 > AP-15. The sequence continues at coordinate 12,142 of DASYBC010000076.1, forward strand.
TGGCAAGTCGTCCATGTCGAGTGCATATCGGCCGAAGCGGAGAATGTGGCCTCGCATATAGGGGCTGGTGCCGGCGACCAGGCTCGAGCGGATCGAGGCACAAAGAAAGCCGACATAACAGCAAGCGTAGGGGCGGAACAGCACAGCGCATTCCGCCGACTGGCGTCAGCCGTTGGCAGGTTTCGCCTTGCTGACCCGCCCTTCGCGTCGTGATTCCCGATTATTCGCCCCGTGACAGCTTTTCGCCCCGCTCGACCGTCTACAACATCGTTCGCAACTGCCAATGTGATGGCGCCTGGGAGGCGACCTAAGCCGAGCTGCATATGGTGCTGCGCGAGCGGATGCGCCGGGAGGCGGGCCCCTCGACTGCGGTTTTCGACAGCCAATCGGCCAAGTCAACGGAAAAGGGGTGGTACTGACAACCAAGTGGGTTGCGACGCCGGCAAGAGGGTGAAGGGCCGAAAAATCCACGCTCCGGTGGACAGCGATACAACGATCCGCGTCGCCCGCTCGGCGGTGAGGCGATGGCGATCCACTTTACGCCAATCGCGTCATCGGCAGTGCGCCCGTCGGCGCCGCTTGCGCGCCGCGCCGCAGTGGAATATGTCAGCCCCGGATCTAAGCGGTGCCAGGGTCGCGGATGGGTCGAGGTCGATCAGGTTCGCCCCAAGACAACGCTGACCGGGCGGAGCGGAAGCCGCCCCCGACTTCCACGGGAGGAACTGTCACGAGCGAGACCGCTGCGCTTCCGCTGGGCCATCTGCCGGGAACCCGCTACCCGGATTCGCGCATCGAGGTTCTCGACAATCGGTTCCGCCGGCAGGGCAATGCCGCGATCGAACGGGTCGCGACGGGCTTTCGCTGGGCCGAAGGGCCCGTGTATTTCCGCGACGGCGGCTATCTGTTGTGGAGCGACATCCCCAACAATCGAATCATGCGATGGCTCCAGGAAGACGGCCATCTGAGCGTCTTTCGCGCCCCTTCGAACTATTCCAACGGCAATACGCGCGACCGCCAGGGCCGGCTCGTCACCTGCGAACACGATACCAGACGCGTCACCCGCACCGAGCTCGACGGCGGCATCACCGTGCTTGCCGACCGGTTCGAGGGTAAGCGATTGAATGCGCCGAACGACGTCGTGGTGGCCTCCGACGGTGCGGTGTGGTTCACCGACCCCGGCTACGGGATCGACGGCGACTACGAGGGCCACAAGGACGATTTCGAGCTGGCCGGAAACGTCTATCGCCTCGACCCCGCGTCGGGCGCGCTGGCCGTGGTGGCCGACGAGTTCGCACGGCCCAACGGGCTCGCCTTTTCCCCCGACGAAAGCCGGTTCTACATCGTCGATACCGGCATCACCCACGGCGGGCCGTCGCATATCCGCTGCTTCGACGTCGATGGTGGCCGGTTGCGCAACGGCCGCATCTTTGCCGAGGATTTCGCGCCCGGCATGTCCGATGGATTGCGGGTCGACGTCGCCGGCAATGTTTGGTGCGCGATGGGCTGGGGCGACCCGGCCGAGGACGGTGTGCGCTGCTATGCTCCCGGCGGCGAACTGATCGGCAAGATCCATCTGCCGGAGGTCTGCGCCAATCTGTGCTTCGGCGGCAGGAAGCGGAACCGGCTGTTTATGGCGGCGAGCACCTCGATCTACGCGCTTTACGTGGACACGCAGGGAGCACAGCTTCCGTGAAATCCCGGGGCGATGCCAGCGCCCGCGGGACAACAGATCGGACGCAAGAAGGAAAACCATGGTGGAAACGCTGAACCCGACGCGCGCCGCCTGCCGTCTCCGCATCGGAGTGTTGCGGCCGGATAGCAGCGGAGCCTAGGCAAGCTTCGCCACTAATTCTCTAAATGACAGCCGAACCCTCCCTTGCCGGTCGAGACTACATCCTGTATCACGCGCACGTTGATCATGTTATGTTTCGTAGGATACCCCGGGGCCCTCACCGTTGGCTTAAACCGGTTCTTTGGTCTGGATCACAGGATCACACCGGTAGGCGCTAAGCTTTTGCCGTGATAACAGATTTTCCGAGAGTGGAGCCGCAGGGCAGGGTCGGGCCATTTCAGCGGTAGAACCCGAACGTCGATGACCGGTATCGCTGCCCTATCGTGTTTGTCCGACCAATTGTCGGCCATCGTGACCGGTTTTGCACAGAGTGATCAGCGCGGTGACATCTGGCGGCGTGATCCGCGGTATACCTCCGGACTTGCCCGTCACTACAGCGGTACGAAGGTCACCGCGCTTCACGCTGCTGCACAGGCTTACCGTGGCGGAACATGTTTACGCCGACCAGAACGGCCGGCACGGCGCAGACCACCCAACCAGCACTATAGCCACCAGACAGCCCGAGCAGCAACGAGAAGACCGCGGGACTGGACAGCGCACCGATCTGGCCGAATGACAGCACCCCACCGGTTACCGCGCCCACTCGTCCCGGCGGCGCCAGACGCGCGGCTTCCGACAGCATGATGCCGTGCCAGGACAATGCCGTGGCGCTGACCACCATCGTCACCGCGCCGATTGCCAGCAACGGCCAGTGCGGCGTAAACGCGCCCATCAGCCCAAGGCTGACAGCCATGCCGAAGGCCAACCCGCCCATGACCAAGCGTGGCGCGACATAGAAGCCGCCCACCCAGGCCCACAAAATGCGGCCCGGCACCGCCACCGCAATGACGGTCGAATACAGCGATCCGGCTGCGACCAGCGGATGGCCCTGTGAGGTCACGTAGGTGACAAAATAGGCAACAAACACGGCCTGTGCGCCGTTGAACGCAAAGCAAGCGAATGACAAGGAGCGCAGCTCGCGGACCGCCAGCACCGCGGTGATCGTGGTGCGCAAATCCGACAGCCGGATCGGATGCCTGGCCGATGCCTCAGTATCGAGCCGACCCCGTAGCGGCTGGAGCATCAGTGCCACGGCCCAGCACAGCGCCGCGCTCGCCAGCATCGTGTCACGCCAGCCAAACGACTGTGCCGTCAAGGGGCCAAGATAACCGGTCAGCAGAATGCCTGCCGGGATCGCGCACTGGGCAATGGCGAAGGCAAAGGGCGCGTAGCGCATGACGGACCAGCGCCCCAGTAACTGGGAACTGGCCGGGGTTGCAACCGAGGCAACGCCGTTGCCGATCAAGGCCGACAGCACGAAGCCGACGGCACCACCGAGAACAGCCACCGCCAAACCGGCGCCTGTGAACAGCAGGGCGATCTGGCTCATACGAATGGCGCCGTGCCGGATGATGAAGCCGCCCGATCCCAACTGGCCGATCAGGCCGGCAAAGGCAGTCAACGAGAAATAGATCCCGACCCAGGCGGCATTGGCATGAAGTTCGGCGATGATCAACGGCGCAAGCACCGCCGGCAGCGCCCGGGCGATCGAGCCGCAGGTTTGTTGCAAAAACATCGCCGTGACTGCGATCAGCATATGAGCCAAATGAACGCTTCCTCCAGATGAGTATCGCCTCGGCCAGGTTCGGCTCGACTTCTCTCGGTGCCTGCTTGATCAGTCGGCCGATATCAGCGTCGGTAAGACCGGCGGCGACAACACGCACCCGCGATTTTCGCCGTGCAAAGGCCAGCCTTTCGACCGGCCTGATGATGATGAGACCGGCTCGTCGGCGCCGCTGCCCCGGCGCAGCAACTCGGCAGTCACCTCGGCGACGGTTGTCTCGATGACGTCGGAGCCTGGCATAGACTTTAGCCCGGCTTGGCTTCCAAGGCGCGGCGCACGCCCTCGCCCTCCGGGTCATGCGCGATCACAGCGAGATAGGCGCGCGCCGGCCGGTCGGGTTCTGAACGGCCTTGCTCCCAATCACGCGGCGTACCGATCGGGATGTGATAGCGCCCGGAAAATTCTTCCTGGGTGAGGCCGAGCGCACGGCGCAGCGTCTTGGCGCGCAGCACCCGTCGCACCTCCGCCAAATCTTCTGCCGTAAAGGACCGCGCATCGGGGATCGGCAGCCGCCGCCGCTTCGACTTCCTGAGGCATCATCGGCGCAAGCGGCGTAACCGGCATCACTTTTTCGGTGCCGTCCGGCTTGATGCGTACGAGCACGTCGTCCCGGCGCATTCTGGCTATAGTGGCAGTCTCGTTCAAGCCGCGTTGCTCTCCAAGCCGAGATGATCCGGATGCGATCACCTCGCTCTGTATAAACGATGGTCAACACCTGACCGCTAGCCATTCGGACACCCAGGCTGGGCCAACAAGGCGGTGCCCGCCGGGTGGATACGGCGTATCGTGGATACGTTTCGCAATGCAATGGAAAGGCGGCGAACATGGGCAGGCTCGACGGCAAGGTTGCAGCGGTGACGGGCGGGGCATCGGGGATCGGCGAGGCGACGGTCAGGCGTTTTGTTGCCGAGGGCGCGAGCGTGGCATTCTGCGACCGGGACGGCGAGCGCGGCCAGCGCGTGGCGGCCGAACTCGAGGGCGCCGGCGCCAAGGTCGCGTTCACACACGCTGATGTTGGCACCGAGGCCGCATGCCTCGCCTTCGTCAACGGTGCCGCGCAGAAGTTCGGTCGCCTCGACATCCTCGTCAACAATGCCGGCATCCGCAAATACGAGAAGGTCGAGGAGGCGAGCGCGGCGAGCTGGAATGAGATCCTCAGCGTCAACCTGATGAGCTACGTCTTCTGTGCCAAGGCGGCGGTGCCGCTGATGCGCCGCAACCAGGCCGGCGCCATCGTCAACGTCGCCTCGGTACGGTCGATCGTCGCGGGCGGCGGCAACCTGCAGTACGACACCACCAAAGCCGCGGTCGCGGGCTTGACGCGGGCGCTCGCCGCCGACCATTCGCCGGACGGCATCCGGGTGAACGCCGTCGGCCCCGGCCCGATCTTCACGCCGTTCCATCAGCGCCGCATCGCAGCCGCCGGCGAAACCGTCGAGCAGTACAACGCGAAGGCCGCACAAGGCACCATGCTGAAGCGCCCGGGTAGGGCCGAGGAGGTCGCCGCCGCGATCCTGTTTTTGGCCTCCGACGATGCCTCTTACGTCACCGGGGCGTTGCTGTTCGTGGATGGCGGTATGACGGCGCTGTGAGGAATATTCAGCAGGCGCGCTCGCAGTCCAACCTCGCCGGTGCGTGACCCCACCAGCAATGGCCGGACAGTATCCCGTCGCCTATGGTCGGCTGTCGAACGACCCGATGCGCCCAAAGCGGACAGGTAGCTCCGGGCCCGCGGGCGACGCCGCACACGAAATTTTTCCCGTTAACTTGACAACGCCCGATCACATTATACACGCCGAAGTGGGGGAACTGAGGAGATGACCTTGAGCGACAACCCGATCGGGCTTCCTATCTCTATTTGCTGGAGCCCGAGATTCGCTTTCTGGAGGCCGCCGTCGAGCATCTGTACCCACCGATGAACTGGGCCCTGGGGCTCGCGATGCGGGTGTGGTGGTCTATATCGACCGCCAATTGACCGGCACCTGGGGCGTCCACGGCCGTCACTATCGCGGCGGCCCATGGATGGAGGGCACGCCGCAACAGGGCTACCAATCGCGCTTCAAGCCACAAGAGGTCTATCGCATTGCGATTTCGCGAGATCAACCAGCACTGCAAAGCCGAGTTCGACCGGCCATTCGCGCAGCTTTCGAGTGAGCGACAATTGCGCCTGCTCGAGCAGTTGGAGAAGGACGAGATCGCGCTGCCTTCGCTGTCATCGCAATTCTTCTTCGATCTCTTGTGGCGCAACACCGAAGAGGGGTGCTTCGCCGATCCGCTCTACGGCGGCAACCGTGACAAAGTGGGTTGGAGGCTGCTCGGATTCCCCGGCGTGCCCAGCGGCCAATACCGAGAGCTTGTCACCAGTAGTGAGCCGTACCACGCCGAGCCCGTCAGCGTGCTCGACATCCAGACCGGCAGGGTGCCGGTCGAAAGGCTTTCCGAAGCACGTCATCATCAAACGCAACAGCAACAAGGAAAGCTGAGATGTCGACGACGAAGGTAAAAGCTATCGCAATAGGCGCCCAGAACCACGATGCCGGCCGGTTGCTCGACCTCGTTGCCGCGTGGATCGATGTAGGTGACGCCGGTGGCCTTCGTGCCGGTGGAATCCGTGTTGACGCGCAGCGCGTTGCATACTGGGCGCAACTCGAAGGTTGGCTGCCGGGTGAGCGCGGGTAGCATCGCGGTGAGGGGATTGGCCTTAGCTAGTGCCCGTCCGTAAAACACTAAGGTTTTGGAATTGCTGGTTCAATTGGGAGTTTGTTAGAGCCAGGCCCGGCGGTTTTGGGTACGTTGCGGGTGCCTGCCAGTGCCATCCGAACCCGACCCGCACCGCCGGAGCCGA
>DASYBC010000077.1:0-2321 GCA_036500965.1 Allostellaceae bacterium
TCGGGCCGGTCGTCGAAGCTATGGATCGTGAAGAAGCGCACCGCCGGGCTCTTGGCCGAATTGGCCCGCATCGCGGTCAAGAGATCGGCGTCGGGCGGGCCGTCGAGGCGGCCGTAGGAGACCACCATCCCGAGCGGCGCCAACATGTCGAAATTGCGGCCAAAGCCCTTGCCGCCGATCGGGTCGAGGATCAGATCGGCGCCGCGGCCTCCCGTAAGCTCGCGCACGCGGGCGACGACATCCTCGCTGCGGTAGTCGATCGCGTGTTGCGCGCTAAGTCCAAGGATCGCTCGGGTCTTCTTCTCCGAGCCGGCGACGCCGATCACCTCCAGGCCGGCGATCAGCGCCAGCTGCACCGCGGCGCTGCCGACGCCACCCGCCGCGGTGTGGACGAGCACCCGTTTCGCCTCGACCCCGCGCGCCGCAGTGTGCAGCACGTGATACGCGACCTGATAATTCGAAAGGCACGCCGCCGCCTCGAGCGAGCAACCGGGCGGCAAGGGGTGTGCCGCTCGCGCCGGCACGGCGATGTATTCGGCATAGCAGCCGGCGCGGGCCGGCAGGTCGCGGGCGCTGACGAAAACCGGCTGACCGAGCGCCGGCCCGGCGGTGTTGGGGCCGTGCGCGACGACGGTGCCGCTGAGCTCGATGCCGGGGATCGCCGGCAGCGCCGGCATCCAGGCATAGGTGCCGCGGCGCACCAGCACTTCCGGCATGCTGACGCCGATTGTGTCGGCCTTGACCAGCACCTTGCCTTCGCCGGGAACCGGGGTCGGCACCCCGACATATTCGAGCGCCTCCGGGCCGCCGGGGCGGCGCAGCAGGATCGCCTTCATGCCTCCGCGGTAATCGGGTTGCGCAGCACGCCGACGCCACCGTCGATCTCGACCTCGACGACATCGCCCGGCTTCATCCACAAGGGCGGCTTGCGGGCAAAGCCGACCCCCTCCGGCGTACCGGTCGAGATCACGTCGCCTGCCACCAGCGGCGTCCAATCCGAGCAGTACGAGATCAGGGTCGGGATGTCGAAGATCAGATCGTCGATCCCGGTGTGCTGGACCTCTCTGCCGTTGAGCCGCGTCATCAGATGGAGCCGCGTCGGGTCCGCGATCTCGTCGGCGGTGACAATCCACGGCCCAAAGCCGCCCGTCGCGTGGAAGTTCTTGCCGGCGGCGATCGAGTGCTTGAACTGGATGTCCCGGATCGAGCCGTCGTTGAAGCAGGTGTAGCCGAAGATGTGGCCCAAGGCGTCGGCTTTAGCGATGTGCCGGCCCGGCTTCCCGATGATGAGGGCCAATTCGCCCTCGTAGTCGAAATCGCCCGAGATCTTGGGGCACACCATCGGCTGATTGTGCGCGACCAAGGTATTGACGAGCCGCAAGAAGACCGACGGGTTCTCCGGCGGGGCGCCGCCGGCCTCGGCGGCGTGGGCACGATAATTGCGGCCGGCGCAGATGATCTTGTCCGGGTCGGTGATCGGCGGCAGCAGAGTGACTTGCGACAGCGCGATATCCGGCGCCCCGCTCTCTACCTCGGCTGCGGCGGCGCCTAACGCATCACCGGCGATCGCCGCGCGCAAGGTCGGATAACGATCGCCGAGCCGACGCCCCAGATCGAAGACACCGTCGCCGACGACGGCGCCGTAAGAGTTGCGCCCCGATGCCGCAAAGCTGACGAGCTTCATTGATGATCCTCCATTTGATGGCGGTACTCGCCGCAATCATACCCTAACGCCCGGGATCGTCACGGTCGGGCGCACAGGGTCAGGATGATCCCGGCGACGATCAGCATGATGCTGAGCACGACGTCGCCGGTCATGGGTCTCGAAGGTGAGGTTGGCGTAATTGCCCCCGGCAAGCTCGCCGACATCGTGATTTGGAACAGCGATCCGCTTGCCGATATTACCGTGCTGCAGCGTCCGAGCGAAATTTCGACCATCATCAAGGACGGTCGGGTCGTCGATCGCGAGGCGGGCGGCTTCCGCCAGCTGCCTGGCGAGCTAACCTGTGCCCGTGCGTCGATATCGGGTCAGGCCCACTTGGCAGTTCGGGTGCTGGTCGGCAAGGGGACCGACGGTTCGACTCAGGGACAAGTGTGGTGCGCACTCCACATCGATCGCGAGAGTGGGTCGCGCGCGCCCTGCTGGAAATCGACCAGCACGGCCCGCTAACCGAGCTCGCGATCGCGGTGGGACCGCGAGTTCGAATCTCCTTCGCTCCAGCAGACAGTCCGTCTCTCGCCCGCATCCGCTTTCGAAGGTCGAGAACCCCGGCTTTCCGCGCGGGTGTGCGCGGCCGGCTTGGCGACCGGGTCGGCAGAGA
>DASYBC010000078.1:0-3148 GCA_036500965.1 Allostellaceae bacterium
GCGACCCTGAGCACATGAAGATCATGCCCGGCGCTCTCGTCGTGGTCGGCGACACCGCCGCTGAAGCCCGCGAAAAGCGCGCGCTCCTCGACAGCCTGGTCCATCCCGACAGCGGCCTCGCCTCATTATCGATCGCCCTCGGCCACGACGCCTCCGGCTTCGATCTCGACGGCCCGCTGCCCGACATACCCGAATCGAACGCCTCGAAGAGCGGCCGCGAGCGGGTCATCGCCCGCGCCCGGCGCGACAATTTAACGGTCCGCGACCTCGCCCGCATTGCCGGCAGCTATGGCGGGCTCGCCCTCGTCGGCACCCCCGCGACGATCGCCGATCAGATGGAAGAATGGCTCGACGGCAACGCCTGCGACGGGTTCAACATCATGTTCCCCTACGTCCCCGGCGGCCTCGACGACTTTGTCGACCGCGTCGTCCCCGAACTCCAGCGCCGCAACCTCTTCCGCCGCGAATACGAAGGCAAAACCCTGCGCGACAACCTCGGCCTCCCTCGCCCGCAAAACCGCTTCTTCGAAACTCGCGGGTTCTGACCGCGAGGAGGTGGTCGCCGGTATGATTTTTACGGCCCAACCGCCAAATACTCTCGGTCGCTCATGGGGGGATACGCAGGTTCAACGGGTCCGGGAGCTTCGTCGGGACATCAAAAAGACCGTAGAGCGAAGGAAAAAAGCGCCGTTGCAACCGCCGCGGCAACACTGACCGTAGAAATACGCATCAGGGATAGAGCGGGGATGTGAGGTACCGCCCCTCACTTCAACAAATTTTCTGTAAATTGGCCTTACCCGCGACTGGCCAGCGCGTTGACGCGTGATAGCCCATGGCGTCTACGGATTATCCCGATCGCGCTCCAAGGGGCTTGGGCTGCGCGAGGGCGGCGTCGAGCTCCTCGATGGTGCGGCCGCGCGTCTCGAAGCCGATCAACAGATAGGCGACGATCGCGAGCACATACCACACGGCAAAGTAGTTGAAGCCGGGGACGATGCCGGCGAGCGTTGCTTTCGGGCTGACATAGTTCGACGTGCCGATGATCACCGCGAGCCCGGCCGGGCCGATGAATTTGCCCAAATTGGACATGCCGTAGACGAGGCCGTACCCGCTCGCGCGCAGTCCGGCGGGCCACATCTCGGCCATATAGGGGTAGCTGATCGCCGAGTTGCCGTTGCCGAACAAGCCTTGCACCAGCAGCAGGGCGAAGAACATCGGCACCGACCCGATATAGACGGCGTGAAGATAACCGGCGAGCGAGGTCGCCGCCGCCGCCAGCGCGCAGCACAAGGCGCCCGCGGTTCGCCGCCCGATCGCTTCAGTGAGCCACGAGCCGAAGCCGCGCCCCAGGATCTGCGCGAGGCTGATCCAGATCACCAGGAACGAGGCCTCGGCCGGTGTTATCTTCAGCACTAGCACCAAAAGCGTGACCATCCACAGCCCGAGACCGACCGCACCCGTCTGGCTCAAACCGACGAGGGCGCCGGCGGCGATGCTGCGCGGGTATTTGAACAGTTCGAGCCACGATGATTTTCGCGGCGCCGGCAGCGAGGCCGGCAAATCGATCTGCTCGACCGGGATCTGCAAGGCCCAGGCGAGTGAACGCCGCGCCTCCTCGACCCGCCCCCGGCCGATCAGCCAGCGTGGCGATTCCGGGACCCAGACGCGGATCAGGAGCGCCAGCAATGCCGGCACCAGGCCGAGCGCGAAAAGCCCGCGCCAGCCGACGATCGGGCTCAGAAAGGCGGCGAAGGTCGCGGCCAGCAACCCGCCGCCCGGCACCAGCGCGATCGACAGCCCGCTGATCCAGCCGCGCTTGGCGGCCGGCAAAAATTCCTGCAGCAGCGGCATGTCGACCGCCGCGACCCCGACGACGCCAAACCCGACGATGAACCGCATCACCGTCAGGTAGACCCAACCATGCTCCGGGGTCAGCGCCATCGCGCCGGTGGCCAGCGAAAACGTCAGGATCGTAATCATGAACACTTTGCGGCGGCCGATCCTGTCGCCAAGCCAGCCAAAGAAGATCGCACCCGGCACCGCCGCCACGCCCGACGAAAACAGGATCAGCCCCGATTGGCCATAGGTCAGGTGCCAATCGCGGACGAAGAAGGCGAGAGTGAATCCGATCAGCAGAAAATCGAAGAAATCCAGCATGATCGACAGGATCGATGCGGTGAATATCTTCCATTGGTTGGCGGTGAGCGATTGTTGGTTGTCGAGCAGCTCCAGCACGGCGCCCTCCCAAGCGGCGCTTCACCGATGCTGACGGCTTCGGTGAGCAGCCGATCCTTTGGCGATTTTTGCCCGAAGCTAGCGCCCGTCGCCGGCGCCGGCAATGGGCATCGGCTGACCCCTATCGGCCGGGAAACGATATCGCGTAGCATGCGGGCATCGAGTGAACGAGGGGAACGCCATGCTGATCGTCGATGCACAGGTTCACATCTGGTCGGCCGGGCCGCCGACCAACCCATCGCACCGCCAAGTCAATTCCTATACTGCCGAAGAATGCATTCGCGACATGGACGCGGCCGGGGTCAATGCCTGCCTGCTGCATCCGCCCGGCTGGGACCCGAACTCGGGCAGGATTTCCGAGGAGGCAGCGGCCAAATACCCGAACCGCTTCGGCATCCTCGGCAATTTCCCGCTCGACAAGCCGGAGAGCCGGTCGCTGATCGACGGCTGGAAACGTCGGCCGGGCATGCTCGGGCTGCGCTATGCCTTCACCCAGCCGCACCAGGCCAACTGGATGACCGACGGCACGATGGACTGGCTGTGGCCGGCGGCCGAAAAGGCCGGGATCCCGATCGCGCTGATGGCCTCGAATTATCTGCCGCAGGTCGGACAGATCGCCGAGCGTCACCCGGGTCTGCGCCTGCTGCTCGACCATTATGCGCGGGTGCGCGATGGCAAGGACGACGCCGCCCATGGCAATCAGCCGGCATTGCTGGCGCTCGCCAAATACCCCAATGTCGCGGTCAAGGCGACCGGCGCACCGGGAAATTCGAGCCAAGCCTACCCCTACCGCAACATCCACAAATACACCCAGCAGATCGTCGAGGCCTTTGGGCCGCAGCGCACGTTTTGGGGCACCGACATCACCCGCATGCCGTGCTCGTGGAAAGAATGCGTGACGATGTTCACCAAG
>DASYBC010000079.1:0-43866 GCA_036500965.1 Allostellaceae bacterium
TCTGTCGAATCGAGGACGTGCAAAGTCGGACAGCCGGGCTTGGAGCCGAAGGTCTGGCCGAACACCTCGGGGCCGAGGCTCGATCCGCCCATCCCGAGCAGCAGCACATCCTTAAAGCCCGCCTGCCGCACATCGGCGGCAAATTCCTGGAGTTGAGCGACCGCCTTCAGCTGCTGGTCGACGACCCCGAGCCAGCCGGTCCATTTCGCTTCATCGGTCTCGGTCCACAGCGATGCGTCGCCGGCCCACAGCCGCCGCACCTTGCCCTCGCGCCGCCACTCCTCGAGCGCGTCCTGGACCTCGTTGTCGAGCGGCGCCGGGAGCTTATAGGTCATCGCGTCGAGCTTGGCGCCGAGCACCGCCCGGCGCTTCTTCTGGACCGCGGCGTAGAGCTGATCGGCAGCGTCCGCGAAGAGCCGCACGCCATCCTCGACGAGCTTGGCCGTCGCCGCCTCGATCGAAATGCCGGCGTTGGGAAGTGCCGCCATCACCGCCCTGGCGCTCTCGACGTCCTCCTCGAGGCTCGGTCGCGGCCGGCCGTGGTCGCGGAATGCGTCCATCGTCGCCGGCGGCATGGTGTTGACCGTGTCGGCCCCGATCAGCTCATCGACATAGAGCACATCGCTATACGCCTTGTTCTTGGTGCCGGTGCTGGCCCACAAGAGACGCTGGGTCTGCGCCCCCTGCTGCGCCAGCCGCTGCCAGCGCTCCTCGGCATAAAGCTTTTTGTAGTGCTGATAGGCGAGCTTGGCGTTGGCGATCGCGATCTTGCCCTTGAGCCGTTCGAGCCGACCCTTTTCGGCCGGGTCCGCAGTCGCGGCGATGCGCTGGTCGAGCGCGTCGTCAATCAGCGTGTCGATCCGGCTGACGAAAAAGCTGGCGACGCTCGCCACCTTGTGCGGGTCGCCGCCCTTGCGGGCCAGCGCTTCGAGCCCGGCGATATAGGCCTCGGCGACCTCGGCATAGACCTGCTGCGAGAACAACAGGGTCACGTTGATGTTGATCCCCTCGCCGATCAGGGTGCGGATCGCCGGCAGCCCAGCCCTGGTGCCCGGCACCTTGACCATCAAATTTTCGCGCCCGACCTCGCGCCACAGCCGGCGCGCCTCCTCGATCGTCTCATGCGTCTTCATCGCCAGATAGGGCGAGACTTCGAGGCTGATAAAGCCGTCGCGTCCCTGGGTCTGGTGATAGACCGGGCGCAGCGCGTCGGCCCCTTCCTGGATGTCGCGGATGGCCAGCTCCTCGAACAACGCGCCAGGGTCGAGATCGCCATTCTGTTGCGCCGCGGCAATCAGCTCGTCGTAATCGTCGCCGTGGCCGATCGCCTTTTCGAAAATCGACGGGTTCGAGGTGACACCGCGCAGCCCGTCGTCGGCGATCAGCTTCCGCAGCTGCCCGGTCTTCAGCAATTCGCGGCTGACAAAGTCGAGCCACACCGACTGGCCGTATTCGTTCAGCGTCTTCAGCGGATTGGGCATCGCCGTTACTCCTTGCGGGCGAGCTGCTCTCTGGCAGCCGCATAGACGTGCTCGGGGGTGAAGCCGAATTTGACGAGAAGGTCCTTCAGCGGCGCCGAGGCGCCAAAGGTCTTCATGCCGACGATCGTGCCGCGCAACCCGGCATAGCGCTCCCAGCCGAGGGTCGAGGCCTGCTCGACCGCGACCCGGCGGGTGACCGAGGGCGGCAGCACGGAGGCGCGATAGCCCTCGTCCTGCTGCTCGAACAATTCCCAAGACGGCATGCTGACGACCCGCGCCCTAACCCCCTCGCCAGCGAGCTTTTCATAGACATCGACGCACAGCGCCACCTCGCTGCCGGTGCTGATCAGGATCAGCTCGGGCGGGCCGCCGCCGGCGTCGGCCAGCACATAGGCGCCGCGCCTGAGCCCGCTCGCCGCGGCATAGCGGTCGCGGTCGAAGGTCGGCAAATTCTGTCGGCTGAGGATCAGGCAGGCCGGCTGGTGCTTTAATGCCAAGACGACGCGCCAGGCCTCGGCGACCTCGTTGGCGTCGGCCGGGCGCAGCACGACGAGGCCGGGAATGCCGCGCAGCCCGACGATCTGCTCGACAGGCTGATGCGTCGGGCCGTCCTCGCCGACCCCGATCGAATCATGGGTAAAGATATAGACGACCGGCAATTCCATCAGCGCGCTCAACCGGATCGGCGCCTTCATGTAATCGGAGAAGATCAGAAAGCCCGAGCCGTAAGGCCGTAATTTCGACACCGACATGCCGTTCAAGATCGAGCCCATCGCGTGCTCGCGGATGCCGAAATGAAAATTGCGGCCGCCAAATTCGCCGGCCTCGAAATCCCCGGCATCGGCAAAGGTCAGCCGGGTCTTGGTCGAGGGGAAGAGATCGGCCGCACCGCCCAAGAGCCACGGCAGGCGCGGGGCGATCGCGTTCAGCACACGGGCCGAGGAGTCGCGGCTGGCAATTCCCTTTGCGTCGGCTGGAAAGACCGGGATGTCGCGGTCCCAGCCATCGGGCAGATCGCGGCGCTGGATTTGCTCGCAGGCACGGGCGAGGTCGGGGTGCTCGGCGCGGTAACGCTCGAACAGGGCCAGCCACTCGGCTCGCAGCTTTTTGCCGCGGGCGGCGAAAGTGTCGGCGAAATGCTGGTAGACGCCGTCGGGCACCAGGAATTTCGCGTCCTCGGGCCAGCCATAGCGGCGCTTCGTCGCCCGCACCTCGTCCTCGCCCAACGGCTCGCCATGCGCGGCCGAGGTGTCCTGCTTGTGCGGCGCGCCGTAGCCGATATGGCTTTCGACAATGATCAGTGTCGGGCGGTCGTCGGTGCGCTTCGCATCGGCGATCGCGTCGGCGATTCTGTCGCGGTCATTGGCATCGCTGATCCGCAGCACCTGCCAGCCGTAGCCGAGAAACCGGGCGGCAACATCCTCGGAAAAGGCGAGCGCAGTGTGGCCCTCGATCGTGATGTGGTTGCTGTCGTACATCCAGGTCAGGTTGCCGAGCTTCAGATGGCCGGCAAGCGAGGCGGCCTCGCTGCCGACCCCCTCCATCATACAGCCGTCGCCGCACAAGGCGAAGACGGCGTAGTCGAAGATCGCGAACCCTGGCCGGTTGAAATGCTTGGCGAGCCATAGGGCGGCGATCGCCATGCCGACGCTGTTGGCAATGCCCTGACCGAGCGGCCCGGTCGTGGTCTCGACCCCCGAGGTCAGGTGATATTCGGGATGGCCCGGGCACTTGCTGCCGAGCTGGCGGAAGTGCCTCAGATCATCGAGCGTGACGGACGGCGTGCCGAGCCGCTCGTACTTCTCGTCGACCGAGGTGACCCCGGTCAGGTGCAGCAACGAATATAAGAGGGTCGAGGCATGCCCCGAGGACAGCACAAAGCGGTCGCGGTTGGGCCAGATCGGGTCGGCGGGATCGAACCGCAAAAACTGCTGCCACAAGGTGTACACGACCGGCGCCATCGCCATCGGCGTTCCGGGGTGGCCGGAATTGGCCTGCTGCACGGCGTCGATGCACAGGGTCCTGATGGTGTTGACGCAGAGCTCGTCGATCGATCCCGAGGGCGCCATCGTGCTCTCTCCATCAACCCGGCCAACGCGGCTCACCCAGCCCGTTCCGGAAGCGGCCGCAGAACCGCGGCGATTTGCTCGACGATCCGGTCGACCGGCTGATCGACCGAGACCGTGATCGGGTTTTCATCCGGCTCAGGCGGCTCGAGCGTGGCAAATTGGCTGTCGAGCAGGCTCGCCGGCATGAAATGCCCGCGTCGGGCGGCGAGGCGCTCGGCGATCAGCTCGCACGAGCCGTCGAGATAGACCAAGCGAACGCCCGATCGGTCGCCAATTATCCGGCGGCGGTAATCGCGCTTCAGCGCCGAGCAGGTGATCACCCCGTCGGCGCCGCCCGCCCGCCAAGCCGCGATCGTCGCGGCGATCGCGGCAAGCCACGGCGCCCGGTCGGCATCGGTCAGCGGGTGCCCGCTTTGCATCTTCGCTACATTCTCCGGCGGGTGAAGCCGATCCCCCTCGGCGAATTCCCAATCGAGCCGTTCCGCCAGGCGCTCCCCAACCGCGGTCTTGCCAGCACCGGCGACGCCCATGACCACGGCAACCGACGGCGTGTTGTGGTCCTGCCGCACGTTATGCGATCCCCGCCCTCGGCTGATTTACTATAGCGCCGGCCGCATCGCCGGTCGAGCCGATATTGACCACGCTGCTCCAACCGCCGCGACCGCTTCGTTGCGTCAAGCCTCGCGCGATGCTGACGCTGCACCGTCAAAAAAGCTTAAACGCCCGGCTTTTTAATATGGGCGGTTGCCGCTTCCGGTTCAGCCCGGGCCGTCGAGCTTGCCGCGAAACAACACCGGCCCGGTCGGGCGGGGCTGCTGCGAGCCGCCCTTGGCCTCGAGCGTCACCACGATCTCGCCGCGGCCGGACAGCAAGCGGCTGTTGGCCGGCGTCTCGGCGATCACCTTGCGCCCCGAGCGCGGCAACAGCCCGAGCGGGCGCGGCGCGCCGGCGCCCGGGCGCTCGAGCCAGAGCTGGTAGACGCGGCCCGCCGGCACCGATGGCGGCGCCAGGCTGTCGACCGCGATCTGGTGGGCGTCTGGCGCCAGCCGGATCGCCCACAGCGGCTGCTGCCCCCGATCGCGCACCACGGCGATGACCGGCCGTTCGGAAAAACGGGGTGCCGGGCGGGCGACGAGCGCCGCAACCAGAAGAGCGAGCGCCGACACTCCCAATCCCGCCCCGACCGACCGCCAGAACGATGCCTGGTCCCACAACGCCCCGAGCGCGGGCCAGGCGCGAGCCTTGCTCAAGGATGCGCCGCCGGCAAAAAGCGCAGCGCTGCGATAATGATGCCGACGGCGACGATCAACATGCTGCCGAGTTTTATCGTCAGGCGCTGTTCGAGGTCTCGCAGCGCAATTTGCATGTCCGTTTTGGTGACGAGCTCGGCGCCGCCGACCGCCTCGGCGAGAGCCTCGGACGCCTCCTCGGCGTGCTCGGGCGTGAACCCGGCCTTCTCGCGCAGCCGGCGGGCGAGCTTCAGCGTATCGAACGCGACGCCGGTCACCGCGCTCGCTCCGCCCTATGCCGCTTCGATGCAGACCGCGCCCTCATGGTGCGAGATATAGGCTCGCCGCGGCCGACACGCACCCGCCATCGCCCGCGCCAATGCATCACCGCCGGGCCTTGGCGGCAACCGGCGAGACCAGCACTCGGTGGACCCGGCGGCCGTCCATCTCGACCACCTCGAACTGAAAGCCGTTGGCGGCGATGCGGTCGGCGACCATCGGCACGCGATTGAAGCGGGCCATCAGATAGCCGCCAAGCGTGTGGAAGTCGGGGTCCTCGCCGGACAGATGCGACAATCCCAGCAGCTGCTTAAGCTCGTCGAGCCCGAGCATGCCGTCGATCAGAAAGGTGCCGTCGTCGCGGCGCACGATCTGCCGGTCGGCGTCGATGTCGCCGACCAGCGCCTCCAGCATGTCGTTGAGCGCGACCAGCCCTTCGAGGTCGCCGTATTCGTCGACGACCAACGCCATCGGCTCGCCCGAGCTTTTGAACACTTCGAGAGCGCGCAGCACGGTGACCGTGTTCGGCAGATAGAGCGGCGCGCGCATCGCGGCGCGCACGTCAAAGGGCTGGCCCATCAGGCAGGCAGCGAGCAGGTCCTTGGCCCGGACGATGCCGATCACGTGCTGCGAGCCGCCCTGCACCACCGGAAAGCGGGAATGAGCGCTGACGCGGAGCTTGCCGCGGTTCTCCTCTTCCGGATCGTCGAGATCGAGCCACTCGATCTGGGTACGCGGCGTCATCACCGCGCTGATCCGGCGATCGCCGAGGCGCAGCACCATCTCGACGATCGCGGTCTCGGCCAGCGGGATATGCCCGGTCGCCGCACCCTCGCGCAGCATAAAGCTGATCTCTTCGTCGGTCACCGGCTCCGCCGCTTCGCGGCGCAAAGGCAGGAGCCGCAGCACGAGGTCGGTCGAGGCGCTCAGCAGCCATTCGATCGGTGCGCCGAGCCGGGCCAGCCCCCGCATTAGCCGCGCCAGCGCCGCGGCGATGTGCTCGGGGCGGGCGAGGGCGATCCGCTTTGGCACCAGCTCGCCGATGATTAACGACAGATAGGCGATCGCCAGAACCACGACCGCCATGCTGATCGCGTGCGCGTAGCGCCCGATCAGGCCGGACTGGCTCGCCAGCACCGATTGCAGGCGTTCGCCCAGGGTGGCCTGGCCGAAGGTGCCGGACAGCACCGCGATCACGGTGATCCCGATCTGCACCGTGGACAGCAGCCGCGACGGATCGGATTTGAGCTCGAGCGCCGCCGGCGCTCCGGCGCTCCCGGCATCGGCCAGCGTCTTGAGCCGTGCCGGCCTCGACGAGACCAGCGCGATCTCGGCCATCGCGAAAAAGCCGTTGAGCAAAATCAGCAAAAGGACGACCGTGATCGGCACAATCAGCATTGCCACCGCTCCGTTCGATCGCGGCGCGGATTCCGAGCACCGGCGACAGGAGAGCAGACCGCCCGTACCGCGGGTCGCCGCTGACCGGCACGGCCGGCGGCCGCGAGAGCGGGCGGCAAGGCGGGCCTTCGGCCGGCGGGGCGGACCCACCGGCCGACATCGCCAAGGTCAGCGCGAATAGAACTCGACGACGAGATTTGGCTCCATCGAGACCGGATAGGGCACATCCGCAGGCTTCGGCGCGCGGATGAAGCGGCCCTTCATGCGGTCATGGTCGATTTCGATGTAGTCGGGGACGTCGCGCTCGCCCGACCGCGAAGCTTCGAGCACCAGCGCCATCGCCTTGGCCTTGGGCCCGAGCTCGATCTCGTCACCGTCGCGCACCGTGTACGATGGGATCGTCACCCGCCGGCTGTTAACCCGAACATGCCCGTGATTGACCAGCTGACGCGCGGCGAACGGGGTTGGCACCAGCTTCATGCGGTAGACGACCGCGTCGAGCCGGCGCTCCAACAGCTCGACCAGATTGTCGCCGGTGTCGCCGCGGCGGCGCACCGCCTCTTCATAGAGGCGGCGGAACTGGCGCTCGCCGAGATTGGCGTAATAGCCCTTCAGCTTCTGCTTGGCGGCGAGCTGAGTGCCGAAATCGGACGGCTTCTTGCGCCGCTGCCCATGTTGGCCGGGGCCGTATTCGCGGCGGTTGAGCGGGCTTTTCGGCCGCCCCCACAGATTGACGCCGAGCCGGCGGTTGATCTTGTATTTGGGCTCCTCGCGCTTGCTGCTCATCCGATCTCGATCCGTTTTGGGCTGTTGTTGTCCCGATAGTGCCATCCGCGCTCCAATGCAGCGGGGCCGGGGCGCTTCGCCCGCATTTTTCGGGAATGGCGAAAGCTATAGCCGGTGGCCGCCAAAAGTCAAACCTCGATCGAAAACGCGAGGCTACATGAACCGACGCCATCGCCGAGCGCTGGGCACGGCTGAAGCACCCCGTGCCCGCCGCTGGCAACGGTGCGTGGGGTTGCGCGCAACCAGAATCGCTCAACCGGGACATCGTGAACGCTGGGCCGGATCTTTACAGACCGGCCCCGGCGCGTGTCGGAGGTCGGCTTACCCTGTTCGTCGTCCGGGCGTAGCGGGAGCTGCTGCGGGCGGCGTCTCAGGAGAGGCTAATCGGCGGCGGCGGCGCGCAGGGCACGCTTGCGCGCATTGGGATCGAGCAGGCGCTTCCTGAGGCGCAGCGATTTCGGCGTCACCTCGACGAGCTCGTCGTCGCCGATATAGGCGATCGCCTGCTCGAGGCTCATCGCTACGGGCGGGGTCAGCCGCACCGCCTCGTCCTTGGACGTGGTGCGGATGTTGGTCAGCTGCTTGCCCTTTGCCGGGTTGACGTCGAGATCGTTGCCGCGGGTGTGGGCGCCGACGATCATGCCCTCATAGATCTGCGCCCCCGGCTCGATGAACATCGGCCCGCGGTCTTCGAGGTTCCATAAGGCATAGGCGATCGCCACACCGTTGGCGGTCGAGACCAGAACACCGTTGCGGCGGCCCTCGAGCGGTCCCTTATGCGGCGCATAGCCGTGGAACAGCCGGCTCATCACCCCGGTGCCGCGGGTATCCGTCAGGAACTCGCCCTGATAGCCGATCAGCCCGCGCGTCGGCCCGAGAAAGCTGAGCCGCAACTTGCCGCCGCCCGAGGGGCGCATCTGCTGCATCTCGGCTTTGCGCCGGCTCATCTTGTCGACGACGATGCCGGCGAATTCCTCGTCGACATCGACCACGACCTCTTCAATCGGCTCCAATCGCTGGCCGGTCTCGGGATCCCTTTCAAACAGCACCCGCGGGCGTGAGATCGACAGCTCGTAGCCCTCGCGCCGCATCGTCTCGATCAAGACGCCGAGCTGCAATTCGCCGCGGCCGGCAACCTCGAACGCCTCCTTCTGCGCGCTTTCGGTGACCCGGATCGCGACGTTGCCTTCCGCCTCGCGGTATAGGCGTTCGCCGATCATCCGCGAGGTCACCTTCGAGCCCTCGCGCCCGGCGAGCGGGCTGTCGTTAACCGAAAAAGTCATCGCCAGGGTCGGCGGGTCGATCGGGTCGGCCGGCAGCGGCTCCAAGACCTCGGGCGCGCAGATCGTGTCGGCGACCGTGGTCAGCGCCAGACCGGCGACGGCGATGATGTCGCCCGCTTGCGCCTCCTCGATCGGGCGGCGGTCAAGCCCCCGGAACGCCTGCAGCTTGGTCAGCCGCGCCTGCTCGATGACCCGCCCGTCGCGGGCCAGGGACTTGACCGGCATGTTGAGCCGCGCCGTCCCCGAATGAATGAGCCCGGTCAACACCCGGCCGAGATAGGGATCGTAATCGAGGGTCGTCGCCAACATCGCGAACGGCGCCTCGGGATCCGCCTTGGGCGCCGGCACGTGGCTGAGGATCAGCTCGAACAGCGGCGCCAGATCGCGGCGCGGCGCCTCGAGATCGCTGACTGCCCAGCCGTTGCGGCCCGAAGCGAACAATGTCGGGAAATCGAGCTGCGCCTCGCTGGCGTCGAGCACCGCGAACAGATCGAAGATTTCATTGTGGACGACGCCGGCACGGGCGTCGGGCCGGTCGATCTTGTTGATCACGACGATCGGGTGCAGGCCCTGGCGCAGCGCCTTGCCGAGCACGAACTTGGTCTGCGGCATCGGCCCTTCGGCGGCATCGACCAGTACCAGGACGCCATCGACCATGTTGAGGATGCGCTCGACCTCGCCGCCGAAATCGGCGTGCCCCGGGGTATCGACGATGTTGATGCGCACGCCCTGCCACACCACCGAGGTGCATTTCGCCAGGATCGTGATGCCGCGCTCGCGTTCGAGCTCATTCGAATCGAGCGCCCGCTCGGCCACCTGCTGATTGGCGCGAAACGCGCCCGACTGGCGCAGCATGGCGTCGACCAGGGTGGTCTTGCCGTGATCGACATGGGCGATGATCGCGATGTTGCGGATTTCCATGGTTCCAACACAGAGCCGCGCCCTGGAGGGCGCGGGCTCGGGACAAATCTGCGCCCGAAGGGGCCGGCTCGGGCGGGGCTACCGTTCTTGCTGCTTCTGCAGTGAAACTACAAGGGTCGGGCGGAAGCCGATGCGCCGACAAGCTCGGCCAGCGGGCGCTCGGGCCGGGCGCCGACATGGCTTATTATTTCGGCAGCGCAGATGCCGCCGATCTCAGCGCAAATGGGAAGTGCCAGCCCGTGGGTCAAGCCATAGAGAAAGCCGCTGGCGTAAAGATCGCCGGCCCCGGTCGTATCGACCACGCGCGCCACCGGCGCCGCCGCCACCGTGTGCTCCTCGCCGTCGCCGAGAATGACGCTGCCGAGCGCGCTGCGGGTCAAGGCCGCGACCGCGACATGGCCGCGCACCGCCGCCGCCGCGGCGGCGAAATCCGCGGTCTCGTAGAGCGAGCAGATTTCGATCTCGTTGGCGAGCAGGATATCGATATGGCCGTCCACCAGATCGCGGAACGCGGCGCGATGGCGCTCGACGCAGAACGGGTCGGACAGCGACAGCGCGACCTTGCGCCCGGCGGCGTGGGCGATCTGGGCGGCCTTGCGGAACGCCTGCTGCGCCTGCGGCGGGTCGAACAGATAGCCTTCGAGATATGTCACCTGCGCCGCGGCGACGATGTCGGGGTCGATATCGTCCGGCCCGAGCCCGACGCAGGCGCCGAGATAGGTGTTGAGGGTGCGCTGCCCATCGGCGGTGACCAGGATCAGGCAGCGCGCGGTGCCGGGGCCGGCGGTCGCGGCCCGGGTGTCGAAGCGCACCCCCTGCGCGGTCAGGTCGTGGCGGTAGACCTCGCCCAACAGATCGTCGCGCACCTTGCCGATATAGGCGCCGCTGCCGCCGAGCGAGGCCAGCCCGGCCATCGTGTTGCCGGCCGAGCCGCCCGAGGCCTCGATCCCCGGACCCATGATCCGATAGAGCGCCTCGGCACGCTCGGCGTCCATCAAGGCCATCGTCCCCTTGACCAGCCCCTCTCGCTCGAGAAACGCCTCGTCGGCGCGCGCGATCACATCGACAATCGCGTTGCCGATGCCGACGACATCGATCCGGTATTCAGTCATGCGGGAGAGCCGCCTGGGCGAGAAAAGGGCGGCGGACTATAGCCGCCTTTCCCATTCCCGCAAGCGCCCCAGCAGCTCTGGCGCCGCTTGCACTCTCATTTGAGCGTGTGAAGAAATCGCCATGGAGTCGCCTTCCCGGCGAAGGAGCGTGTGAAGAAATTGAAGATAGGATGGAGCGGTGCGGTGCGTCCCCCGCCTTGGCGAGGGCAGGCCCTTCGAGACAGCCGCTTCGCGGCTCAGGATGAGGTATTTTCTCATCATCATCAATCGGATACCTCATGCTGAGGAGCGCCGAAGGCGCGTCTCGAAGCACGCACGATCTCAAGGCAGCGAGCGCTTCGGGAATTGTTTTCACACACTCGAAGGCCGGGACCCATGCTTCCGCAACTCGGAGCTTTTCAAGCAGTTGCGATGCCTGACCCAGCAATTACCGGTCCGTGCCGTGGACCGATGGGCCCCGGCCTGCGCCGGGGTGACGAATTGATGGGCTGAGAGAGAGATTTCTTAACACGCTCTTATGCGGGCAGGTTTCGTCAGCGGCGCGGCGCGGTGGCCTCGGGGTCGAGGGCGAAGAGGAGCAGCGAGCGGCCGGTGGCGCCATAGGCCTCGCCGGTCGAGAAATTGCCGAGCTCGGCGTCCTCGCCGAGATTGGTGTCGATCAGGAGCGACCAGCGCGAGCCGCCGGCGGTCTCGGGCAGGGTGAAACCGACGAGGTCGTGATAGGCGTTCAGCACCATCAGCAACGTGGCGTCCGCTCCGCGCCGGCGGATGCCGGTCGGCTGGGCGCGGCCGTCCATCAGCATGCCAAAGCATTCCATGCTCATATCGCCCCATTCCTCGGGCTTCATCTCGGCGCCCGAGGCGTTGATCCAGGTCACGTCCTTGACGCCGAGCTCTTCGTTGTAGGCACCCGTTAGAAACCGGGCTCGGCGCAGGATCGGATATTTGTGGCGCAGCGCCGTCAGCCTTTGGACAAAGCGGATCAGGGCATGGCCTTGCTCGGCGATGTCCCAGTTGACCCAGCTGATCTCGTTGTCCTGGCAATAGGCGTTGTTGTTGCCGCCCTGGGTCCGGCCGAACTCGTCGCCGGCGAGCAGCATCGGCGTGCCTTGCGACAATAAAAGGGTGCCGAGGATGTTGCGCATCTGGCGGGCGCGCAGCGCGTTGATTTCCGGGTCGTCGGTTGGCCCCTCGGCGCCGCAATTCCAGGAACGGTTGTCCGAGCTGCCGTCGTGGTTATCCTCGCCATTCGCCTCGTTGTGCTTGTCGTTGTAGGAAACGAGGTCGGCGAGCGTGAAGCCGTCATGCGCGGTGACGAAGTTGACGCAGGCCGAGGGCTTGCGGCCGCGATGATTGAACAAATCCTCCGAGGCGCAGAGCCGCGGCGCAATCGCGCTCGCCGGCGCCGCGCCGCGCCAGAAGTCGCGCGCGACTTCGCGGAACTTGTCGTTCCACTCGGCCCAGCCCGGCGGGAAGCCGCCGACCTGGTAACCTCCCGGCCCGCAATCCCACGGCTCGGCGATCAGCTTGACCGTGCGCAGCTCGGGATCCTGGCAGCACGCCTTCAGAAACCCGCTCTGATTGTCGAAGCCGTTGGGCTCGCGCGCCAGGATCGTGCCGAGATCGAAGCGAAAGCCGTCGACATGGGTTTCGCCGGCCCAATAGCGCAGGCTGTCGGCAACCATCTGGATCACCCGCATATGGCTCAAATTGAGGGTGTTGCCGGTGCCGGTGTCGTTGATGTAGTAGCGCAGCTGGTCGGGTAAGAGCCGATAGTATGAGGCATTGTCGATGCCCTTGAACGACAAGGTCGGGCCGAGCTCGTTGCCTTCGGCGGTATGGTTGTAGACGACATCGAGGATGACCTCGAGCCTGGCGTCGTGCAGGCGCGCGACCATCTCCTTGAATTCGCGCAATGTCTGCTCGCGTTCGTGGGCGTAGCGCGGGTCGGGCGCGAAAAAGCCGATCGAATTGTAGCCCCAGTAATTGGTCAGCCCCTTGTCGAGCAGCAGGCTGTCGTTGATGAAGGTGTGGATCGGCAGCAGCTCGACCGAGGTCACCCCCAAAGAACGGATGTATTCAACGACCTCGTTCGACAAGCCTTTATAGGTGCCGCGCCATTCCCTGGGCAATCCGGGGTGGAGCTTCGTGTAGCCGCGCAGGTGCAGCTCGTAAAGGATCGTGTGGTCCCACGGCACCGCGCGCCGGGCGGGCTCGCCCTGCCAGTCGAAACCGGGATCGACCACGACGCATTTCGGCACGAACGGCGCGCTGTCGCGCTCGTCAAAGGTGGTGTCGTCGCCGGTCTCCATTTGATAGCCGAACACCGCCGGGTTCCATTCGAGGTCGCCGAAATGGCCGCGCGCATAGGGGTCGAGCAGCAGCTTGTTGGGGTTGAAGCGATGCCCGTGCTCGGGCTCATAGGGACCGTGCACGCGGTAGCCGTAGATTGTCCCAGGAGCGAGGCCGGGCAGATAGCCGTGCCAGATTTCGTCGGTATATTCCGGCAATTCGATCCGTGCGGTCTCACCCGTTTCGCCGAACAAGCAGATTTCGACGCGGGTCGCGTGCGCCGAGAACAGCGCGAAGTTGACCCCCTGGCCGTCCCAGGTGGCGCCGAGCGGATGCGGCAACCCTTCGCGGATTTGGGTATTGGTCGAAGCCGCCATCGAGTTCCCCTGTGCCTGCATCACGAGCCGCCGCCACGCCGCCCGGCCGCGTTGCCGGCGCCACGGCACGTCTTCGGCGATCGCAGGCATCGCGCTCTCGCCGGCAAAATTGCACCGGCGGATGGAGAACAAGCAATGGCGCGGATTGGTTCAGCGAGCCGGCTGCAGGGAAACCGCCGCAGCGCCAGAGCGGCCGGCCTCGAAGGGTCGCCCGCGTAAAAATCGTGGTTGCGCCGAACCCAGGAGATGCGCGCAATCTGGCGGCCGGCCCGCAGCATCATCTCGGAACGGGGACATGGTAAGCTGGATCGAAACCTGCCGCAGCACGGTGGCGCCGTGGGAATGCGACATCACCGAGCATTTCACGATCGCCTTTTATCTCGACCGGGTCGAGCAAGCCTCGGCGAGCCTCGCCGAGGCGATCGGCCTCGCCGATCTGCTCCGGGCAGGCGGGTTCCCGCGCCGGCTCAACCTGCGCTTTGTCCGGGAGCTGCGCGCCGGCGACAGCTTTCACATCGACAGCGCGGCGGTGGCGCTCGACCCGGCGCTGCGGCTCGGCCATCGCCTTGTCGACTCGGCCGGCGGCGAGACCGTGACCTGGGTCGAGGAGCAATGGGAGCTGCCGCCCGGCTCGCTGCCGGCCGCACAGTGTCAGGCGGTCGGGCAGCAGCTCGCGGCGTGGCCGGGGCCCGCAGCCGAGGCGCGTCCCGAGCCGAAAACGATGGCCGGCGCTATTGTCAGCGCTCGCGGTCGGGTGCGCCCCGGCGATCTCAACGAGCACGGGCGGTTTGCGCTGTGCGCCTTTGTCCACCGGTTCACCGACGCGCTGCTGCAGGCGTCGGCGGCGATTGGTATCACCAGCGCCTATATGCAGGCGCAGCGCCGCGGCTTTTCGACCTTCGAGCTGGACCTGCGTATCCTCGGCGCACCGCTTCCCGGCGCCCCCTATCTGGTCGAGACCGGGGTCGCCCATCTCGGCAGCTCGTCGATCCGCTTTGTGCACCGCATGACCGATCCGCAGAGCGGCGCCGAATTCGCCCGGCTCGGCCAGTTCGGGGTGCAGCTCGACCTCGACGCGCGCCGGCCGGCGCCGCTTCCCGACGAGATCCGGGCGCGCGCCGCCGCCCTGCTGCTGCCAGCCGATTGAGGCACGCGGCGCCGCGGCTTACTTGACCTCGACCAGCTCGATGGCTTCCCGGCTCGGGCCTTCGATCATCAGGGCGCGGGTGTCGCCGAGCGGATAGATCGGCGCGAGAAAAGCAACGCCTTCACTGGCGAGCTTGTCGGCCCAGGCATCGAGATCGGCGACCTTGAGCGCGATATGGTCCTGCAACTGGCCGCGCGAGCCGGCGAGCGGCCGGTCGCCCTGGTTCGCGTACCACATCATCGACACGTCGCCAAACTCGACCCCGGCGCGCGGGGTGCGGAACATGCCTTCGCGGTTCAGCGCCGGCCAGGTCCGGTCCGGCCCGCGCGTCCCTTCCCCCGCCGGCGTCGGCGCGTATCCGGGCCGCAGCGGCGCGTTCAGATGCGTCTGATACCATTCGAGCGCGGCGATCGGGTCCTCTTGGTAGAGGTGGACGTGGTTGAAGCGCTCGGCCGGGTGGTTGCCGGCATATTCGACCAGCGCGTTGTCCGGGCCGCGCATATACGAAAAGCCGCCGCCGCCAGCCGGCTTGATGCCCTTCGCCTTCGATTCGGCGATCTGCGCCTTGGTCAGGCCGAGCACGTTGCCGATGCTGGGCCAGGTGTCGCTGCTGATCAGCACCGAGCCGCCTTCGTCGGTCGTATAGAGCGGCAGCAGCTCAACTTCGGGCCGGCTCTTGTAGGTTTCGAGAGAGGCCCGCGCATCTGTCACGTGCCAGCCGAAATGCCAGATGGCGCTCTGCGGCTCGCTCGACGGCGGCGAGTCGACTTTGGTGAACAGCACCATCACGTCGTTCGGCGATTTGAGCGCGGCAAAGCCGCCCCAGCTGCCTTTCGCGGTGGTCGGGAACTGGCGGGTGTAAAAGCCGATCGCCCGGTCGGGATCGACCGAATTCAGATGAATATGGTGAAAGCCCGGGGTCGGGAGCATGTCGTTTCCTCCTGTATCAGAAGCAGTGCTTCAGAGGTCGAGCAGCAGGCGCGCCGGATCCTCGACCAATTCCTTGATCCGCACCAGAAAGCCGACCGCCTCGCGGCCATCGATGATGCGGTGGTCGTAAGATAGGGCGACGTACATCATCGGACGGATCTCGATCTGATCCCCGACCGCGACCGGCCGGCGCTCGATCTTGTGCATGCCGAGGATGCCGGATTGCGGTGGATTCAGGATCGGCGCCGATAACAGCGAGCCATAGACGCCGCCATTCGAGATCGTAAAGGTGCCGCCGGACAAATCCTCGATCGACAATTTGCCGTCGCGCGCCTTATGGCCGAGTGCGGCGATGGTCTTTTCGATGTCGGCAAAGCTGATGCGGTCGGCGTCGCGCACGACCGGCACGACGAGGCCCTGCTCGGTCCCGACCGCGACGCCGATGTCATAGTGGTTCTTGTAGATGATGTCGTCGCCGTCGATCTCGGCGTTGACCCCGGGAATCTCCTGCAAGGCGACGATCGCCGCCTTGACAAAGATCGACATGAAGCCGAGCCGCACCCCGTGCTTTTTCTCGAACGCCTCGCGCCAGCGCTCGCGCAGCGCGATCGCCTCGCTCAGGTCGATCTCGTTGAAGGTGGTCAGCATCGCCGCGGCGTTCTGCGCCGCCTTCAGCCGCTCGGCGACGCGCCGGCGCAGTCGCGTCATGCGCACTCGGACCTCGCGCTCGGCCAGCGCAGCGGGCAATGGCGGGGTCGGAGGCGGCGGGGCAGGAGCTGCCGGCGCCGGGCCCGCCGGCTCAGGCTTTGGCCGCCCGAGGGCTTCGATCACGTCAGCCTTGGTGAGGCGGTTGCCGGGCCCGGTCGGCGCGATGCGGGCGGCGTCGAGCCCGTTCTCTTCGATTAGCTTGCGCACCGCCGGCCCCGAGCGCTCCAGGACCGCGGCGGCAGTTGAGGCGTCCTCACCCGCCTCTCTGCGTTCGGCACCCTCTCCCGCAGTGCGGGAGAGTGGGGACCCGGCCGGAACGGCCGGGCGGGTAAGGGCGGCCGCGGCAACACCTTCCGCAATCCGGCCGAGCACCGCGCCTACCGGCAGGCTGACGCCTTCCTCGGCCAAGACCTCGGCCAGCGTCCCGGCGGCTGGTGACGACATCTCGACATTGACCTTGTCGGTTTCGAGCTCGACCACCGGCTCATCGGCCGCGACCGTTTCGCCCGGTTGCTTCAGCCATTTCGCCACGGTCGCCTCGGTCACGGATTCGCCGAGGCTCGGCACCTTGATCTCGACCGCCATCACCGCCCGGCCGGTCAGGCGGCGAGCGCGGCGGCGACGAGGCGGGCCTGCTCTTCGACGTGGCGCTTGAAGAGGCCGGTCGCCGGCGACGCGGCTTCGGCGCGGCCGGCGAAACGCGGCCGCTTGGCGGCGATGTCGAGCCCGGCCAGGACCTCCTCGAGGCGGCGATCGACAAAATTCCACGCCCCCATATTCCGCGGCTCTTCCTGGCACCAGACGATCTCGGCGTTACGCCAGCGCGCCAAAACCTTGGCGAGTGGATCGGCCGGGAACGGGTAGAGCTGCTCGACCCGAACGAGCGCCACCCGGTCGTCGCCGCTCTCGGCGCGTGCCTTGGCGAGATCGAAATAGACCTTGCCGCTGCACAAGACGACGCGGCGCACCGCATCCTCGGCGGCGATCGGCCCGGTTTCCGCGATGACCCGGCGAAAGCCGCTGCCCGGCGCCATCTCGTCGAGCCGTGAGGCCACCTCCTTGGCGCGCAGCAGCGATTTCGGGGTGAAGACAATCAGCGGCTTTCTGAAATTGCGGCGGATCTGGCGGCGCAGCGCGTGGAAATAATTGGCGGCGCTGGTCAGGTTGCAGACCTGGAGGTTGTCCTCGGCGCAGAGCTGCAGGTAGCGCTCGATGCGCGCCGAGGAATGCTCCGGCCCCTGCCCCTCATGGCCGTGCGGCAGCAATAGCACGAGGCCGCTCATGCGCAGCCACTTGGCCTCGCCCGAGCTCAGGAACTGGTCGATGATGACCTGGGCGCCGTTGGCGAAATCGCCGAACTGCGCCTCCCACAGCACCAGGGTAGAGGGATCGGCGAGGCTGTAGCCGTATTCGAAGCCGACCACCGCCGCCTCCGACAAGGGGCTGTCGATGATCTCGAACGGCGCCTGCCCGACGCGGACATGGTTGATCGGGACCCAGCGCGCCTCGCTCTCCTGATCGACCAGGATCGCGTGTCGGTGCGAAAAGGTGCCGCGCCCGCTGTCCTGGCCGGACATGCGGACATGGGTGCCCTCGGCGCATAACGAGGCGATCGCCAATGCTTCGGCGGTCGCCCAGTCGATGCCCTCGCCCGTCGCGATCGCGCTGCGCTTGGCGTCGAGCTGGCGGGCGACCTTGGGGTTGAGGCGAAAGCCCTCGGGAACGCTGACCAAGCCCTGGCCCAGCTCGCGCAGCAGCGCCGACGGGACGCCGGTGTCGCAGCCGCAATCGCCGTGCGGCGCCGGCTCGAGCCCGGCCCAGGCGCCTTCGAGCCAATCGGCCTTGTTCGGCCGGTAGCTCTTGGCCGCCTCGAACTCGGTTTCGAGCCGGGCGACAAACCGCGCCGCCATCGCTTCCGGCTCGCCTTCGGCGACGATGCCCTCGGCGGCCAGCCGCTCGGCGTAGAGCTGCCGCGTCGTCGGGTGGCGGGCAACCGTGCGGTACATCAAAGGCTGGGTAAAGGCCGGCTCGTCGCCCTCGTTGTGCCCGTGCCGGCGATAGCAGAACAAATCGACGACGACATCCTTGTGGAACTCGCTGCGGTATTCGGCGGCGATGCGCGCGACCTCGACGACCGCCTCGGGATCGTCGCCGTTGACGTGAAAGATCGGCGCCTGCACGCCCTTGGCGACATCCGACGGGTAGGGGCTCGACCGCGCGGCGGAGGGTGCCGTGGTAAAGCCGATCTGGTTGTTCACGATAATGTGGATCGTGCCGTCGGTGGCGAAGCCGCTGAGCTCGGACAGTTCCAGCGACTCGGCGACCAGGCCCTGTCCAGCGAAGGCGGCGTCGCCATGCATCAGGATGCCGGCGATTTGGCTGCGCTCGCCGTCGCCGCGCTGCTGCTGTTTGGCGCGGACCTTGCCGAGCACGACCGGATCGACGGCTTCGAGGTGCGACGGGTTGGCGGCCAGGGACAGGTGGATCGTGCGCCCGCCGATCTCGCGATCGGCCGAGGTGCCGAGATGGTATTTGACGTCGCCCGAGCCGTGGACGTGCTCGGGATTGGTCGAGTTGCCCTGAAACTCGGAAACGATCGCGGCGAACGGCTTGCCGACAAAATTGGCGAGCACGTTGAGCCGCCCGCGATGCGGCATGCCGATCACAAATTCGCGGATGCCGAGTGCGGCACCCTGGCGCAGGATCGCTTCCAGCGCCGGCATCAACGATTCCCCGCCCTCGATGCCGAACCGCTTGGTGCCGGTGTAGCGGCGGTCGAGAAACCGCTCGAAGGTCTCGGCGACCGTCAGGATTTCGAGGATTTCCTTCTTGTCGGCCGCAGACAGCGCGGCCCGCCGCGGCGTCTCGAATTTCTGCTGGATCCAGGCGCGCTCGGCCGGTACCTGGATGTGCATGTATTCGACGCCGATCTTGCCGCAGTAGGTCTGGCGCAGGATCGCGACGATCTCGCCCAGGCTGGCGCGCTCGCGGCCGAACATGCCGTTAATGAAGATCTCGCGGTCGAGATCGGCCTCGCTGAAGCCGTAGCTGCGATAGTCGAGCTCGGGGTAGGGGCCGCGTTGATCGAGGCCGAGCGGGTCGAGATCAGCCTCGAGATGGCCGCGCACGCGATAGGACCGGATCAATTGCAATGCCCGGATCGAGTCGCCTGTGGCATGGCGCAACGCCGCGGCGTCGAATGCCGGCCCGGCGGCACCATTTAGGCTCGCAGCTTGAGGCTTGGCCCAGGGCGGCCCGCGCAGCTCGGCGAGCGCCCCCGCCGCGTCGTCGCCGACTTCCGCGAAAAACCGCCGCCAGCTGTCGTCGACCGAGCCGGGATCTTGAAGGAACCGCGCATAGAGATCGGCGATGAACCCGGCATTGGCGCCGGTCAGAAACGTCGTGCCGTCGATATCAGCCATCGTTAGCTCTGAGTACCCCGTAGGTCACGCCAACGAAGCGGAAGGCCAGCCCCCGCCATCAATGCCGGCTTCCGCCGGTACGATGACATATAGGAACGCACTGTCCGAAATCGCCGCGAATTACTGCTCGGCGCCCTGCGCGTAGAAAGCGGGCGTGATGATCGGAATGCCGCGGAACGGATTGAGCGTGAGCAGGTCGACGTCGCCGCTGATAATGAGATCGGCATGGCCGCTGACAGCCAGCTCGAGAAATTTGTCGTCCTTTGGATCACGGCAGGCGACGATCTGCTCCGTGATGGGCACCAGTTCGGCGGACGTGAGCACCTCCTCCAACCACACGAGAAAACGCTCCGGGATCAGCGGCGCGAGGCGCGGCCGCGCCAGAGTGATCAACAGCTCCTGCTCGGTGGTGCTGGATTTGAGAATGAGGTCACGTTCCGCCGCGAGATGAACCGCGTTGCTTGGCGGCGATCTATCCTTTAGCGCCGCGCTGACAAAAACATTGGTATCGACGACAACCCTCATCGAATAAGCGGCTGTGCCTCGGTGCGCGCCTGATCGATCAGCCGATCAATGTCGTCGTCGGTCAATCCGGCCGCGATGACCCGCGCACGCGCCTCGCGCCGGCCGGGGATCAGCTCGTCGGGCTGGATCGTAACCATCACGCGATCATTCGGATCGAGGCCGCGGCGCGCCAGCTCGGCGGCGACTTCACCCACCGTGGTTTCAATCACTTCAGCTCGTTGCCCCATCGCTCGTGCTCCGACCTGGCGTCCGCTATAATAAATATAGAAATGCTGCTACGATTAAGCAGGTTGCCGGCCGATTAGCCCTTCAGCACGTCGCGCATCGTTGTGCCGATTTCGGCGGGGGAGCGGGTGACGGTGACGCCGGCGCTCTTGAGCGCTTCGATCTTGTCCTCCGCACCCCCCTTGCCGCCGGCGATGATCGCGCCCGCATGACCCATTCGCCGGCCAGGCGGGGCGGTGCTGCCGGCGATAAAGCCGACCACCGGCTTTTTGGTCCGCGAGGATTTGAGAAACGCCGCGCCGTCCTCTTCGGCGGTGCCGCCGATCTCGCCGATCATGACGATCGCCTTGGTCTCGTCGTCGGCCAGCAGCATTTCGAGCACCTCGACGAAGTTGGTGCCGTTGACCGGGTCGCCGCCGATGCCGACGCAGGTCGATTGGCCGAGCCCGACCGCGGTCGTCTGCGCGACCGCCTCATAGGTCAGGGTGCCCGAGCGCGAGACGATGCCGATCGGGCCGCGGCGATGGATATGGCCCGGCATGATGCCGATCTTGCATTCGTCGGGGGTGATGACGCCGGGGCAATTCGGCCCGATCAGCCGGGTCTTGCCGCCGGCGAGGCTGCGCTTGACGCGCACCATGTCGAGCACCGGGATGCCCTCGGTGATGCAGGCGACGAGCGGGATGCCGGCGTCGGCCGCTTCGAGGATCGCGTCGGCGGCAAAGGGCGGCGGCACATAGATCACACTGGCGTCGCACCCGGTCTTGGCGCGCGCCTCGTGCACGGTGTTGAACACCGGCAGGTCGAGGTGCCGGGTCCCGCCTTTCCCCGGCGTCACGCCGCCGACCATCTTGGTGCCGTAGGCGATCGCCTGCTCGGAGTGGAACGTGCCCTGCGCGCCGGTGAAGCCTTGGCACAGGACCTTGGTCGCCGCGTTGACCAGGATCGCCATCAGCGCGCCTCCTTGACCGCGGTCACGATCTTTTGCGCGGCGTCGGCGAGGTTCTCGGCGGCAAGGATCGGCAGCCCCGATTGCTGCATGATCTTTTTGCCGAGATCGACATTGGTGCCTTCGAGGCGAACCACCAGCGGCACGTGCAGGTTGACCTCGCGCGCCGCGGCCACGACCCCCTCGGCGATCACGTCGCAGCGCATGATCCCGCCAAAGATGTTGACGAGGATGCCTTCGACATTGGGGTCGGAGAGGATCAGCTTGAACGCGGTGCCGACCCGCTCGCGCGTCGCCCCGCCGCCGACATCGAGGAAATTGGCCGGGCTGCCGCCATGGAGCTTGATGATGTCCATCGTCGCCATCGCCAGGCCGGCGCCATTGACCATGCAGCCGATATTGCCGTCGAGCTTGATGTAGTTGAGCGCGTGCTTGCCGGCTTCGACCTCGCTCGGGTCCTCCTCGTCCTCGTCCCGAAGGGCGGCGATCTCCGGGTGACGGAAGAGGGCGTTGTCGTCGAACCCGACCTTGGCATCGAGCGCCACCAGATTGCCCGAGCCTGTCACCACCAACGGGTTGATCTCGGCGATCGAGGCGTCGAGCTCGGTGAAGGCGCGATAGAGGGCGGTGATGAAATTGACCGCAACCCCGACCTGCCTGCCTTCGAGCCCCAAGCCAAAGGCGAGCTCGCGCGCGTGGAACGGCCCGATCCCGCTCGCCGGGTCGATCGCCACCTTGAGGATCTTGTCGGGCGAATGCTCGGCCACCTCCTCGATCTCGACCCCGCCCTCGGTCGAGCCGATCAAGGTGACGCGGCCGGTTTCGCGGTCGATCAACAGGCCGAGATAAAGCTCGCGGGCGATGTCGCAGCCTTCCTCGACATAGACGCGCTTGACCTCGCGTCCCGCCGGCCCGGTCTGGTGGGTGACGAGGTTCCGGCCGAGCAAGGCTGTGGCCGCCGCCGCGACTTCGTCCTCGGAACGGACGAGCTTGACGCCGCCGGCCTTGCCGCGGCCACCGGCATGGATCTGCGCCTTGACCACCCAGACCGGGCCGCCGAGTCGGCGCGCGGCCTCGACCGCTTCGGCCGCGGTATAGGCGACCGCACCACGCGGCACCGCGACGCCAAATCTGGCCAGCAGCTCCTTCGCCTGATATTCGTGGATATTCATCGGGTCAGCCCAGCAGCTTGAATCAGCCCAAAACCTTCATCGACTTGACCACCTCGATCAGCTCGCGGACGCCGGCGGCGGATTTGGCAAAGGCGGCCTGCTCCTCGCGATTGAGCTCGATCTCGACGATGCGCTCGACCCCGCCGGCGCCGATCACCGCCGGCACCCCGACATAGAGGTCCTTGACCCCGTATTGGCCCTGCAGCAATGCGGCGCAGGGCAGCACCCGCTTCTTGTCGCGCAGATAGGCCTCGGCCATCGCGATCGCCGAGCTCGCCGGCGCGTAAAACGCCGACCCAGTTTTCAAATGGCTGACGATCTCGGCGCCGCCGTCGCGGGTGCGCTGGACAATCTGGTTGAGGCGCTCCTGCGTGGTCCAGCCCATCTTGACCAGGTCGGGCAATGGGATGCCGGCGACCGTCGAATAGCGGATCAACGGCACCATCATGTCGCCGTGGCCGCCGAG
Source organism: Allostellaceae bacterium (assembly GCA_036500965.1). Lineage (GTDB taxonomy): Bacteria > Pseudomonadota > Alphaproteobacteria > ATCC43930 > CGMCC-115725 > AP-15. The sequence continues at coordinate 22,772 of DASYBC010000079.1, forward strand.
CACAAAGGCGCTGACATCCTCGACCGAAACGCCGAGCTCCTCGGCGAGGAAATAGCGGAAGCGGGCGCTGTCGAGCACCCCGGCCATGCCGACGACGCGCTCCGGCGGCAGCCCGCAGGCCTCGCGCATGACCCACACCATCACATCGAGCGGGTTGGTAATGGTGATCACAAAGGCCGCGGGGCAGTGCCGCTTGATCGCCTGGCCGACGGTCGCGACCACCTTGGCGTTGGTGCCGATCAGATCGTCGCGGCTCATCCCCGGCTTGCGGGCGATGCCGGCGGTGACGATGACGATGTCGGCGCCGGCGATGTCGGCGTAGCTGTTGCTGCCCTGGATGACCGCGTCGTAGCCCTCGATCGTCGAGCCTTGGACAATGTCGAGCGCCTTGCCTTGCGGCACGCCCTCGACGATGTCGAACAGAACGATGTCGCCCAGCTCCTTGAGCCCGGCGAGCAGCGCGATGGTGCCGCCGACCTGTCCGGCGCCGACCAGCGCGATCTTGTTGCGTGCCATCGGGAATGCCTCGTCTCTTGCGGGCGCCGGATGCGGGCGCGGGATGGCCCGCGTCTTAGCCCGAATCCCCAGAGCGGGCAAGGCGGCGAGCGCCGCGGCGGGCTCGGCCAGCCGTGGTCAGCGCGCTCTCTTCTCGAGAAACCGCTCGGCCAACCGCGCCAGGAAGCTGACGCCGACCGGCAAGGCCTCGTCGTTGAAATCGTAGCGCGAATTGTGCAGGAAGCAATCGCCCTCGCCGGGGCCGTTGCCGAGCCACAGCATCGCGCCCGGCCGCGTGTTCAGCATGAACGAGAAATCCTCGCCGCCCATCGATGGTGCGATGTCGCGCAGCACGGCATCGGCGCCGCAGATTTCGGCCGCCACTGCGGCGGCGAACTCGGTCTCGGCCGGGTGGTTGATCGTCGGCGGGTAGGAGCGGCGATAATCCGCCTCGGCCGCCGCCCCATGCGCGGCGGCGACGCCACGGGCGATCTCGCCGATGCGGCGCTCGATCACATCCTGCACCTGCGGGCGGAAGCTGCGCGCGGTGCCGCCGATGTGCAGACCGTCGGGGATCGCGTTGTAGGCCGAGCCTCCTTTCATGAAGCCGACGCTGACCACCGCCGAGTCGAGCGGGTCGACGCTGCGGCTGGCGATCGTCTGCAAGGCGAGCACGATCTCGGCACCGACCACGAATGGGTCGATGCCGAGCTGCGGGTGGGCCGCGTGGGTGCCGTGCCCGGTAATTCGGATGTCCCAGCGATCGGAGGCGGCGAGCAGCGGCCCCGCCTTTGCCGCGATCTGCCCGACCGCGATCCCCGGCTTGTTGTGCAGGGCGAACACCGCGTCGCACGGGAACTTGTCGAACAGCCCCTGCTGCACCATGACCCGGCCGCCGCCGCCCCCCTCCTCGGCCGGCTGAAAGATCAAATGCACGGTGCCGTCGAAGCTGCGGGTGCTCGCCAGATAGCGGGCGGCGCCGAGCAGCATCGTCGTGTGCCCGTCATGGCCGCAGGCGTGCATCTTGCCCGGTTCGGTCGAGCGGTGGGCGAAATCGTTCATCTCCTCGATCGGCAGGGCGTCCATGTCGGCGCGCAGCCCGACCGCGGCCGGCGAGGTGCCGCGCCGAATCGTGCCGACCACCCCGGTGCCGGCGAGCCCGCGATGCACCTCGCAGCCGAATTCGGCGAGCTTCGCCGCGACCAGGTCGGCGGTGCGCCGCTCGGCGAAAGCGAGCTCCGGATGGGCGTGGATGTCGCGGCGGATCGCGGTCAGCTCGTCCTGATAATCACGCACCTCGGCAATGACCGGCATCAGCTCCTCCCTCGATCTCTTCTGCGCGGCGGCCAGCTTTTGGGCTTATTAGCGCCGACCAATCAGAGAAGGCAAATTTTTGGCAAAAGCCGCCTGCGCGCCGTATGATCTCTAGTTGCAAATGTCGGAGCCCAGCTCATTTGCCGGCTGGGTGCCCGGCGCGACGATCACGGGACAGGCCGCATGCGAGCATTGTCGGGGTTGGGCCTCTTGGTTTTCGGCATCATGGCGAGCCTGGCGGGTTGCGCGCCGTGGGCGGCGCCGCCGCTCAACTCGCTCGCCTTCGAGAGACGCCCGCCGCCGCCGGGGCAGCCCGGCTACCTCGAAACCATCAAATACGTCGATAACGGCATCAGGTATATTGCGGCTGACGCCGGGTTTTTTATCTCGGCAACCGGCGAGATGTGCTTTCAAGGGTCGGTCATCCCCGGGGTGACATTGGAGCTCTCCCCGCGCGATTATTGGTGCATCAGCCCCTACGACGTCAGCATGGTCGAGGCGTTGGAAAACGACACCAGCTATGTCAACGACGTGCGCCTGTGGTGCCGGCATTCGAGCCCGCAATGCGCCCACAAGATCGCCTATCCGAACATGTTCGACAGCGCGACCGTCGCCAACAGCATCACCGCGGAGACGATCCCGTTCAAACAAGAGCGCGCCGCGGTCGAATACCTGGTGTATCTGATGGGCGGTGCCGCTGAGCCTGCCGGGTCCGACGAAGCGCTGCCGCCGGGCGCCCCGATCCCGCTTGGCGCGCTTGCCCCGATCCCGCTTGGCGCGCTTGACAGAACCGCGCCAGCGGCTAGCGTCCGCCGGCTGACCCTCGCTACGGAGGACACCCGATGATCATCGAGATGCGCACCTACACGTTGCAGCCGGGCACCGTTGCCAGCTTCGAAGAGCGTTTCTGGCAAGCGTTGCCGGCGCGGGCCAAGGTTTCCCCGCTCGCCGCGTTCTGGCACACCGAGGTCGGCCCCTTGAACCGGGTGATCCATGTGTGGCCCTATGAGGACATGGCGGCGCGCACCCGGCTGCGCGAGCAGGCGACCAGGCAGCAGGGCTGGCCGCCCAATGTGCGCGAATTTGTCGTCGAGCAGCAGAGCGACGTCTACCTGCCGGCGCCGTTCTCGCCGGCGCTGGAGCCGCGCCAATTGGGCGGCCTTTACGAAATCCGCATCTACACCTTCAAGCCCGGCGGGATTCCGGGCGTGATCGACCGGTGGAGCGGCCATATCGCCCGGCGCAGCGAGCTCTCGCCCTTGGTCGGCGCCTGGTACACCGAGCTCGGCGGGCTCAACAAATGGTGCCATATCTGGGCCTACAAAGACGCTGCCGACCGCTTCCGCATCCGCGAGGAAGCCCGTGCCAAGGGCATCTGGCCGCCCCCTTCCGGCGGCGGGCCCAACATGATGATCCGCCAGGAGAACATGCTGGTCGTGCCGGCCGCGTTCTCGCCGCTGCGCTGAGCAATTCGCCGCCCTCTCCCCTCCGGGCGGCGGCGGGGAGAGGGCGCGGCCCTCGAGGCGCTCAGCCCGCAGCGGCCCGACGCATCGCGGCCGTGGCGCGGCGCGCCAGCCCGTCGCGCGACAAATCCTCGATATGAGTGGCGGGGTCAGCGCCGCGACGACGCATCGGCCCGGCGCGCAGCCAGGGCCAGCCGGCCGTCGCCCGCCGCCAGCTCGGCGGCCGCATCCTGCTCCCCGGGATGCTCCCCTGGGTGCCCGGTTTCCTCGGGCGGTTCCGGCACCGCCTCGGCGGCCCCACCGTCTCTGAGGAAACCGATCAGCTTTTCGCGCACCTCGCAGCGCAAATCCCAGGTCTGGCCCGGGTTGCGGGCGCTGACCAGAGCCCGCAATTCGACCTTCCCGTCCGGGATGTCGGTCACCTGCAGCTTGGCCACCTTGCCGTCCCACAGCTTGCTCTCGCGCAGGATTCGGTCGAGCTGTTGCCGCAGCTTGTCGAGCGCCACCGTCGGGTCGACGCGCAGCACCACGGCACCGATCTGCTCGGCGCTCTCATAGGTCCAGTTCTGGAACGGCTGCTCGATGAAATAGGTCAGCGGCACGACCATCCGGCGCAAATCCCACAGGCGGATCACGACATAGGTGCTGGTGATGGTCTCGATCCAGCCATTCTCGCCCTGCACCACGACCTGGTCCTCGACCCGGATCGGCTGGGTCATCGCGATCTGGATGCCGGCCAAAAGGTTGCTCAAGACCGGCCGCGCCGCGAGGCCGAGGATCAGGCCGGCCGCCCCGGCCGAAGCCAGCAGGCTGACGCCATATTGCCGGACCGCAGCAAAGGTCATCAGCGCCGCGCCGATCGTGATGATCCCCAACACGGTCCGGGCCGCCCGCTGCAAAATCTGCATCTGGGTGATGTGCTTGCGGGCGAGCAGATTGTCTTCGGTGTCGGTACGGAAGCGGCGCAGGTAGATCTCGACCCCGACATCGAGCGCGATCGCTGCGACCCAGCCGATTGCCAGGATGAACGCGACCAGGAGCGCGCGGGCGATCGCCACCGTGGGGTCCGCTGCAAACTGCGCTCCGGGCAGGCACATCCCGAGCACGATAATCATCAGGATCGCGGTGGCCGGCCCCTGGCCGCGCGCCAGCAACGTCTGCAGGAACGGGCTGACCCGCCCGGACAGGCGGATCAGCCAGCGCGCCAGCCAGCGATAGACGCCAAGCACGATCAGTGTCGGCACGATCATGATGATCAAGCCGACCACCCAATGCGGTATCCAGGATAGAGCTGCTCTTATCTCCCCCATCAAAACCCCTCTCGTCGCAGCCTCGCGCAGCGCCGGCTTTCAGCGGCGCCGATCTCGCGGTTAACGCTCGATCGCGGCAATTTTCGCACTGCCGCCCCTCGCTTGCCACAGCCGGACGAACTACTCTGCGGCCTGGCAGGGCAGATCGAGCGGAGCATGATCATGAGCGTCGAGGCAAAGACCGCGATCGTCGAGCATCTCGGCCGCCAGCACGACGCCATGGTGGCGCTGTTGGCTGAGCTCGTCGGCATCGAATCCGGCAGCTACAACAAGGCCGGCGTCGACGCGGTCGAAGCCCGGCTGCGCGCCTGGCTCGAAGCCGCCGGGATCGCTTGCGAGATGTTCCCGCACGACCGCTTTGGCGGCTGCATGGCGGCGCGCCTCCCTGCCGGCAGCGACGCGGGTGGCGGCGGCGGCAACCGGCCGATCGTGCTGATGGGCCATTGCGACACGGTCTTCCCCGACGGCACCGTCGCGCAGCGCCCGTTCCGCATCGACGGCAGCCAGGCGTTCGGCCCGGGGGTCGCCGACATGAAGGCCGGCCTCGTCATGAACACCTTTGTCCTCGACGCGCTGCGCCAATTCGGCGCGCCCTGCCCCCTCGTCGGCCTCTACACTGCCGACGAGGAGATCGCCTCCCCCTCCTCGCGCCCGGTCATCGAGGCCGAGGCCAAGGGCGCGCGCGCCGTCTTCAACGCTGAGCCCGGCCGGCCCTCGGGCAACCTCGTGTCGCGGCGCAAGGGTGCCGCCTTTATCGAATTGGAGGTGACCGGCCGCGCCGCCCATTCAGGCGCCGCGCACGCCGACGGGGTGAGTGCCATCGAGGCGATGGCCCGTAAGATCCAGCGCCTGCACAAATTGACCGACTACGACCTTGGCACCACGGTCAATGTCGGGCTGGTGAATGGCGGCCAATCGGTCAACACCGTCGCACCCCGCGCCACCGCCGGGATCGACGTGCGCTTTCCGACCCTCAACATCATGGAAAAGGTGCTCGGCGAGGTGCGCGAGATCCTGAATTATCGAGAACTGCCGGGCAGCGAGAGCCGCATCCTGCGGCAGGGCAATTTCCTGCCGTTGGAGCAGGACGAGGCGAGCCGCGCCTTGCTCGATCATTACGCCCGCTCGGCCGCCGGCCTCGGCATGCCAGGGGTCGGCGGCGAGGCGACCGGCGGCTCGGCCGACAGCGGCTTTACCGCCGCCCTCGGCACCCCGACCCTGTGCGGCACCGGCCCGGTCGGCGGCAACGCCCACACCGATCACGAATGGTGCCGCCTCGACACGCTCGTGCCACGCGCCCAGGCGCTGGCGCTGACCATCCTCGACGTAGCGGCAAGCTGAGCCGCTGCCGGCGCAGCGCGTCCGACTAGAGCAGGATCGCATGAAATGGAAACAGAGCTTCCAATTCACGCGTGAATCCTGCTCTCGATTCCAAGGATGAGACCATGATTCACGTATCGGATCGGAGCGCCATGCGCTTCGATCCGAGACGATCATGGTCTAGGCGAGCGGATCGGTCAAAAAAGCAGTTGACCGGTCGAATAGCGCTTCGCCGCCGACAGGAGATGCACCCCCCAAAGACGCATAACATCGGTCTCTGGTAAATCGCCGGCCCACGGGTCCGACTTGAATGTCTACCTCCATTATTGCGGGTCGGGGGCGTTTAGCTGCTGTTGGAGTTCGCGGCTGATCGCGCTGCCGGGGCTGACGCTTTGCCGCTGCAGCTGCCATTGCTGACCGATCAGGCCGTTTCGGTACGCCTGGATTTTCTGCTGATCGATCGGGCCGGGGAGCTGCGGCGGCGGGTATACCGGGCTGGTGGGCTGCGGCAGCTCGTAGAGCGGGCCGGGTTGCGTCAGCAGCGGCGACAAACCATTCGGCGGGGCTGCGGCATAGCCGGGATTGATCGGCGGCGCCAGCGGCGCGGGCGTAGGCGGCGGCATCGGGCTCGGCTGCGGCAGAAATTGCGGCAACGCCGTCTGGGTGACGGCGCCGGCAGGGCCCGCCAATCCGGCGATCAGCACCAGCGGCAGCCAAATTGCGACGCGGCGGATCAAGCCGTCTTATCCCGCCGCTCTCCGCAAAGCGCCGCCTGCGCCGCGGCGAGACGGGCGATCGGCACCCGATAAGGCGAGCACGAGACGTAATCGAGCCCGATCCCCTGAAAAAACCGGACCGAAGCGGGATCGCCGCCATGCTCGCCGCAGATGCCGAGCTTCAGCCCGGGCCGGGCAGCGCGGCCGCGCTCGGCGGCGAGGCGCACCAGCTCGCCCACACCCTCAGTGTCGATGGTCACGAACGGATCGTGCTCGAGAATGCCGAGCCGCTGGTAAGCGCCGAGAAAGCTCGCCGCGTCGTCGCGCGACAGGCCGAACACGGTCTGGGTCAGATCGTTGGTGCCAAAGCTGAAAAACTCGGCGGTCGCGGCGATCTCGCCGGCGCGCAGGGCTGCCCGCGGCAGCTCGATCATCGTGCCGACCAGATAGGGCAGCTCGACCGCTTCCCGCGCCATGACCCCCTTGCCGACCTGGTCGATCATCTCCTTCAGGATGTCGAATTCCTTTTTGGTCGCGATCAGCGGAACCATGATCTCGGGCGCGACCGCCTCGCCGGTTTCCTTGGTCACCGCGGCGGCGGCCTCGAAGATCGCGGTCGCTTGCATCTCGTAGATCTCGGGATAGGTGATGCCGAGGCGGCAGCCGCGATGGCCGAGCATCGGGTTGGCCTCATGCAATGCCAGCGCGCGCTGGCGAATTTGCGCGACATCGCGGCCAATCAGCCGCGCCATCTCGTCGAATTCGGCGTCGGTCTTGGGCAGGAACTCGTGAAACGGCGGGTCGAGCAGCCGGATCGTGACCGGTAGCCCCTTCATGATGCGAAAGATCTCGGTGAAATCCTGGCGCTGCATTGGTAAGAGCTCGGCCAAGCCGGCGCGCCGGCCGCGCTCGTCGTCGGCCATGATCACCCGGCGGATCGGGCCGATGCGGTCGGCCTCGAAAAACATGTGCTCGGTGCGCGAGAGGCCAATCCCCTCGGCGCCAAAGCGGCGCGCGGTGCGGGCGTCGAGCGCGGTCTCGGCGTTGGCGCGCACCTTCATCGTGCGGATCGCGTCGGCCCAGCCCATCAGGGTGGCAAAATCGCCCGACAGCTCGGGCTGGACCGTCGGCACCTCGCCGGCCATGACTTCGCCGGTCGAGCCGTCGATCGTGATGATCTCGCCGGCTTTGACGAGGGTGGTGCGCGCCGACATCGTGCGCCCGGCGTAGTCGACATGCAGATCGCCGGCGCCGGCGACGCAGGGCCGCCCCATGCCGCGCGCGACCACGGCGGCATGGCTGGTCATGCCGCCGCGGCTGGTCAGGATGCCCCGGGCTGCGTGCATGCCGTGAATATCCTCGGGGCTGGTTTCGATGCGCACCAGGATCACCGCCTCGCCGCGCGCGGCCAGGGATTCCGCTTCCTCGGCCGAAAAGACCACCTTGCCAGAAGCCGCACCCGGGGAGGCTGGCAGCCCGCGGGTCAACACCGTGGTCTTGGCCTTGGGGTCGAGCGTCGGGTGCAAGAGCTGGTCGAGCGAATCGGGCTCGATCCGGCGGATCGCCTCGTCGCGGTCGATGACCCCTTCCTCGACCAGCGCCACCGCGATCTTGAGCGCCGCCGGCGCGGTGCGCTTGCCCGAACGCGTCTGCAGCATCCATAATTTGCTGCGCTGCACCGTGAACTCGATATCCTGCATGTCGCGGTAATGGTCCTCGAGCACCCGGCGCACCCGGCAGAGCTCGTCCAAGACCCCGGGCATCACCTCTTCCATTGCCGGCAGCGCCGATTTGTTGGCCTCCTTGCCGGCGATCGTCAGGTGCTGCGGGGTGCGGATGCCGGCGACGACATCCTCGCCCTGGGCATTGACCAGATATTCACCGTAAAATTCATTGGCGCCGGTCGACGGGTTGCGGGTAAAGGCGACGCCAGTCGCGCAATCGGCCCCCATATTGCCGAACACCATCGCCTGGACATTGACCGCGGTGCCCCAATCGGCCGGGATCTCGTGCAGTCGCCGATAGGTCACCGCGCGCGGGTTCATCCACGAGCCGAACACCGCACCGATTGCCCCCCAAAGCTGGTCTTTCGGCTGCTGCGGAAAGGGCTGGCCGGTTTCCTGCGCCACGACATCCTTGAACCCGTCGACGATAATTTTCCAATCCTCGGCGGAAAGGTCGGTGTCGAGCGTCTGGCCGGTGTCGAGCTTGTGGTTTTCAATGAGCTCTTCGAAATGATGATGCTCGATGCCGAGCACGACCTGCCCGTACATCTGGATGAAGCGGCGATAGCTGTCATAGGCAAAGCGCTCGTCGCCGCTCTTCCTGGCCAGCCCTTCGACCGCCCGGTCGTTGAGCCCGAGATTGAGGACCGTGTCCATCATCCCCGGCATCGACACCCGCGCGCCCGAGCGGACCGAGACCAGGAGCGGGTTGTCGGCGTCGCCAAAGCGCGCGCCGAGCGCCCGTTCGATCGCGGCCAAGCCGTCGGCGACCTGCGCCTCGAGCTCAGGGGGATAGCTCTTGCCATTGGCGTAGAACCACGTGCACACCTCGGTCGTGATCGTAAAGCCGGGCGGCACCGGCAGCCCGAGATCGCTCATCTCGGCGAGCCCGGCGCCCTTGCCGCCAAGCAGGTTGCGCATTTGCGCGCCACCCTCGGCGCGGCCGCCGCCAAACCGATAGACCCATTTCGTCATCCGCCGCTCACCCTTCGATCAGCAAAGAATCGGCTTCGATCAGCAAAAATCGGCGCCACCCGATTTTAACGCATAAAGGCGGATTAAAATCCGCCCTTCATGTTGATGCGCGCCCCGCCCGGTCTCGGCGGATCGGTATCCGCCTTGTAGGGCTGCGGAATTGTCGGGCGGATGAAATCCGCCGCATCGCCCACCTCACCCCTCGACCAGCGAGAAATCGGCGACCTGGTTCATCGTCGCACGAATCCGCGCCAGCAGCCGCAGCCGGTTCTCGCGCAGCTCCGGCATATCGGTGTTGACTGTGACCCTGTCGAAAAACTCATCAACCGGACGCCGCAACCGGGCCAACTCGGCCATGGCCTCCTCAAATCGTTCTTCCTTCACAAATCCTCTCACCTTTTCGGCGAACTGGTTAAGTGCCAGCAACAGCGCCCTTTCCTCGCCTTCGATCCCTCGGGGATTGTAAACGTCATCGTCGAACCGCCGCTTGTCGCGCTCCTCCTCGATCGAGACGATGTTTGAAGCGCGCCGATACGCGGTCAACAGGTTCGAACCATCGTCAGTGCCAAGAAACGCTGCAAGCGCGTCAACGCGCGCCAAGAGGCGAACTAGATCCTCTTCTTTGACCGCAAAAACTGCGGCAATCAGATCGTGGCGCACACCTTGTCCGCGCAATTGAACCCACAGCCGATCTGCGATGAAATCCATCAACGACCTGATCAGTTGAATGGGGTATTGTTCAGAGGCGAAAGGCGGACTGGGTTCGGCGGCGACGGAAAGTACACTCGGAAGCGGCAGTCGAAGGCGGTTTTCGAGGATGATCCGGATGATTCCCTGCGCAGCCCTCCGAAGCGCAAAAGGATCGCCAGAACCGGTCGGCCTTTCGCCAATTCGAAAAAAAGAAGCGACCGTGTCGAGCTTATCGGCAAGCGCAACGACGATTGAATCGGGGGCTGTCGGGCAGTTATCATTGGGGCCAAGCGGCCGATAATGCTCGGCAATAGCGTCGGCGACCTGCCGAACCTCCCCATCGTGCAGCGCGTAATAGCGGCCCATGATTCCCTGAAGTTCCGGGAACTCGCCGACCATGCCGGTCGAAAGATCAGCTTTGGCAAGGCGGGCGGCACGACACGCCCGTTCAGCCTGCGCGCTGAGGCCACCGAGCCGGAATACGAGGTCTTGGGCGATCCGTTCCATTCGCTCGACCTTGTCGTACACGCTGCCGAGCTTGGCGTGGTAGACGCGGTCTTTCAGCGCCTCGACCCGGTCTTCGAGACGCACCTTGCGGTCCTGGTCCCAGAAGAAGCGAGCATCGGCGAGGCGGGCGCGTAGTACGCGCTCATTGCCGGCGACGATTGCGGCACCGCCGTCCTCGGCGAGGTTGTTGGCGACGAAAAGGAAATGAGGCGCCGGCCGGCCGTCCGGAGATACGCCGGAAAAGTATTTCTGGTGCGTGCGCATCGCCGTTTGCAGCACTTCGGGCGGCAGGGTCATGAAGCCCGGATCGATCGCCCCGGCGAGCACGACCGGGAACTCGGCCAATCCGGTCACCTCGTCGAGCAGACCGGGATCGGGCTTGACAGCGACTCCGAGCTCGGCCGCCCGCCGGTCGAGAACGTCTCGGATCAGCTCTGTGCGGCGATGTTGATCGAGAACGACATAAGCCTGATCGAGCTTTTCGGCATATTCCGCGGCATCGGCGACGCAGATCTCGCCCGGCGCCAATAAGCGGTGGCCGCGCGTGGTACGGCCAACCGGCACCCCATCGATCGCCAACGGCAGAACCGCGCCGTCGTAGAGGCAGATGATCGAGGTCAGCGGCCGCACCCAGCGCAGCGTCGACCCCGGCCAGCGCATCGATTTCGGCCAGGAGAGCTCGGCGATCGCGGCCTTGATTAGCTCGGGAAGCACTTCGGCGGCGGGTCGGCCGGAGCGTCTGATCACTGCGAAATAAAATTCCCCGCGCCCGGTGTCGCGGATCTCGCACTCTTTGGGCGAGCCGAGCCCGGCCGAGCGCAGAAATCCCTCGATCGCCGCCGGCGGCGCGCCGAGCCGCGGCCCGCGCCGCTCCTCGCTGCGGTCGGGCTGGGTCGCGGGAATGCCTTCAGCGACCACCGCGAGCCGTCGCGGCGTCACATAGCCGCGCATGCTGGCGGCCGGAATCTCGGCGGCGGCGAGCTTGTCGCGCACGAGGCCCGTCAGATCCTCGATCGCCCGGCGCTGCATCCGCGCCGGGATTTCTTCGGACAACAGCTCGATCAGCAATTCGCCCTGGCGGCGCGGTCCGACCGCGGGTTGAGCAGCCTGTGGTTCCGAGATCACCGCTGTTGACATTTTGACCAGGCTTGCGGTTTCGGCTCGGGATGTCCGCCGCGACTGGTCGGAGTGAGAGGATTTGAACCTCCGGCCCCTGCCTCCCGAAAGCAGTGCTCTACCAGGCTGAGCTACACTCCGCCGACCGGGGGCGGTCTATAGCGCCGACGCCGCCGGCGCGCAAGGCACGTGCGGAGCTCGCATCGCCGATGGTCAAAAGCTGCGGTCGCTGGCAAACGCGGCCGCGTCGATCAGCGCCTGCCGTTCCGGTCCGTCGCCGAACATCGAGAGCGCCGCGATCGCCGCCTCGGCATAGCGGCGCGAGCGCTCCAAGGTCTCGGCCAACGCGCCGCGGCGCTCCACCAGGTCGATCGCGTGCGCGAGATCGCCCGGCTGCTGGTCCATCTCTTCGAGGGTGCGGCGCCAGAACCCGCGTTCCGCCTCATCGCCGCGGGCGAAGGCGAGCAGAATCGGCAGGGTGATCTTGCCGTCGCGGAAATCGTCGCCGACGCTTTTGCCGAGATCGGCCTGGCACGCCGAAAAGTCGAGCATGTCGTCGACCAGCTGAAACGCGGTGCCAAGATTGCGGCCGAAGCGGTCGAGCGCCTCCTCCTCCTCGGCCGGGCGGCCGGCCAGGACTGCGCCGATGCGGCTCGCGGCGGCGAACAGCTCGGCGGTCTTGGCCTCGATGACTGCGAGATAGGCGGTTTCGGTCGTCTCGGTGTCGCTGGTCGTCATCAGCTGCAGGACCTCGCCCTCGGCGATCACCGCGGAGGCGCGCGACAGGATCGCGAGGACGCGCAGCGAGCCGTCGGCGACCATCAGCTCGAACGCGCGGCTGAACAGAAAGTCGCCGACCAGGACCGCGGGCTTGTTGCCCCACACCGCGTTCGCGGTGTCGCGGCCGCGGCGCAGATCGCTGGCGTCGACGACATCGTCATGCAACAGGGTCGCGGTGTGGATGAACTCGACCGCGGCGGCGAGCGCCACGTGCCGGTCGCCGCGATAGCCGCACAGCCGGGCGCAGCCCAGGGTCAGCATCGGCCGCAGCCGCTTGCCGCCGCCGGCGACGATATGGCCGGCGAGCTGCGGGATCAGCGCCACCGGGCTCTGCATGCGCTCGACGATCAGCCGGTTGACGCGTTCGAGGTCGCTATTGAGGATCCGCGACAGCGGGTCGAGCGAGGGCTTGCGGCCCGCGTGCACCTGATCGACACCCGCCACCAGCCCCACCCGCCTCTCCCGCCTGCCCGCTGCGCCGGGCGATCTGACCCCGATCGGCTTGACGCGCCCGAACCCGAATGAGCATAGAATGCCGGCGAGACCGGTCAAGAGCCGCACCACCCGACCCAAATCGAGCCGCTGCGAACGGTTGCCGCGATGAAGGAGCTGCTGCGCACCAACAACGTCGTCCGCCTGTCGTGGGTGCAGGCGCTGCTCCGGGATTCGGGCATCGAGAGCCTGGTGCTCGACCAGCACACCAGCCTGATCGAAGGCAGCATCGGTGCGATCCCGCGCCGCCTGATGGTCCTGGAGCGCGACTTTGCCCGGGCCCGCGCGCTGCTCGCCGCCTCCGACGAGGAAGCCAGGTGAGCGACGAGCCCGCCGCCGCCCCGGCCGTCACCGAGGACCGGCTGCTCGGCGGTCGAATTCGGCTGCGCCAGCCGGCGAGCGGCTACCGCGTCGCGATCGACCCGATCTTTCTCGCCGCCTCGGTGGCGGCCGAGCCGCATCAGAGCGTGCTCGATGTCGGCTGCGGCGCCGGCGCGGCGATGCTGTGCCTGGCGGCGCGCGTGCCGCACACCCGCCTCGTCGGGCTCGAGATGCAGCGCGAGCTGGTGCGCCTCGCCGGCGACAATGTGATCCTCAACGGGTTGGAGGCCCGCGTCTCGGTAATGATCGGCGATCTCTTACATGCGCCGCCGCGGCTGTCGCCCGGCGCCTTCGACCATGTCATGGCAAACCCGCCGTTCAACGAGCCCGGGCATGCCAATCCGGGCGCGCAGCCGGGCAAGACGGCCGCTACGGTCGAGGGCGACGCCGGCCTCGCCGCCTGGGTGCGGTTTTCGCTGGCGATGGTCCGGCCGAAAGGGACCGTGACCTTTATCCACCGCGCCGACCGCATCGACGCGCTTCTCGCCGAGATCGCCGGCCGGGCCGGCGAGATCGTCGTCTTTCCGCTGTGGCCCGGCGAAGACCGGTCGGCCAGCCGCATCCTGGTGCGCGCCCGCAAAGGGGTCGCGGCCCCCGCACGGCTCGCCGCGGGCCTCGTTCTGCACCGGCCCGACGGGCGGCCGACCGATCGCGCCGAGGGTGTGCTGCGCGAGGGCCGGGGGCTCGATCTGTGATCCCCGGATACCCGATCCCGCGGTCCGCGCGGGTGCGGCTTCCGATCTGAGGCGCGATGAGCATCCGCGACTATCTCGATATCGAGCGGCTGTGGCGGCGCGGGCCGGTGGTCGCGGTGCTGCGCTTCGAGGGCGTCATCATGCCGCGGGCCCGGCGCAACGGCATTTCGCTCGCGAGCCACGCCCGCGCGATCGAGCGCGCGTTCAGCCTGCGCGGGCTCGTCGCCGTCGCGATTGTCGTCAACTCGCCGGGCGGCTCGCCGGTGCAGTCGGCATTGCTGTTTCGCCGCATCCGCCAGCTCGCCGATGAAAAGGGCGTCCCGGTCGTGGCCTTTGCCGAGGACGTGGCGGCCTCGGGCGGGTATTGGCTGGCGCTGGCCGGCGACGAGATCTTCGGCGAGGAGACCTCGCTCGTCGGCTCGATCGGGGTGATCAGCGCCGGCTTCGGCCTCGCCGGGCTGATCGGCAAACTCGGCATCGAGCGGCGCCTTTACACCGCCGGCGCGCACAAATCCCTGCTCGACCCGTTTCTGCCGGTGGACCCGGAAGACGTGCACCGCCTGACCGCTTTGCAGCAGGATATCCACCGGGCCTTCAAGGAGCATGTCCAAAGCCGCCGCGCTGGCAAGGTCGATCTTGCCGACCACGACCTGTTCAACGGCGACGTGCTGACCGGGCATATGGCGGCCGAACGCGGGCTGATCGACGGCATCGGCGAGTTGCGCGGGGTGATGCGGGCGCGGTTTGGCGACCAGGTTCGGCTGCGCGCGATCGCGGCCGAGCGCCGGCGGCCGTTCTGGGGCCGGCTGCCGTTTACCGCCCGCGATCCCTTGGCCACGCTCGCCGACCTCGCCGAGTGGGTCGAGGCGCGGGTGATGTGGGGCCGGTTCGGGCTGTGAAGATCCGCGGCTGCGCTCGCCGAGCGGGTTTCTTGACCCCGCTCGGGCCGAGCCGCTAAACCTCGGCGATGTTCGAGCTGCCAAAGCTGATAGTCATAATCCTGGTGTTCGGCGCGGTGTGGATCGCCTATCGCTGGCTGAACGGGCCGGCCCGCGAATTGCCGCGCCGGCGCCGGGCGCCGCCGCAGCGGGCCCTCCCGGCCGAGGATCTGGTCGCCTGCGGGGTATGCGGCGCCTATGTCTCGGGGCAGGCGCCGGGTTGCGGCCGGCCCGACTGCCCGCAGCCGCGCTGACGCCGGCAGCTTTGGGCGCGGCCGTGAGCTTTCAATCGATGATCCTCGAATTGCAGCGCTACTGGGCGAGAGAGGGCTGCGTGATCCTGCAGCCCTACGATGTCGAGGTCGGCGCCGGCACCTTTCACCCGGCGACGGCGCTGCGCGCGCTCGGCCCCACCCCGTGGCGCGCCGCCTATGTCCAGCCGTCGCGCCGCCCGACCGACGGCCGTTATGGCGAAAACCCGAACCGGCTGCAGCAGCACCATCAGCTGCAGGTGATCCTGAAGCCGGCGCCGCGCGACAGCCAGGAGCTCTATCTTTCGAGCCTTGCGGCGATCGGCATCGATGCGCGCCGCCACGACATCCGCTTTGTCGAGGATGATTGGGAGAGCCCGACCCTGGGGGCCTGGGGGCTCGGCTGGGAGGTGTGGCTCGACGGCATGGAGGTCAGCCAGTTCACCTATTTCCAACAGGTCGGCGGCGTCGAATGCGACCCGGTCTCGACCGAATTGACCTATGGGCTCGAACGGCTGGCGATGTATGTGCAGGGGGTCGAGAGCGTCTTCGACCTCGATTACAACGGCGTTGCCGGCCCCGGCCGGATCGCCTATGGCGACGTGTTCCAGCGCGCCGAGCGGGAATTCTCGGCCTATAATTTCGAGATCGCCGACACCGCGCGGCTGGTCCGGCATTTCGAGGATGCCGAACGCGAGTGCCGCGCCGTCCTCGAACGCGGCCTCGCCCTGCCAGCCTATGACCAGTGCCTGAAAGCGAGCCACTTGTTCAACCTGCTCGACGCCCGCGGTGCCATCAGCGTGACCGAGCGCGCCGCCTACATCTTGCGCGTCCGCGCATTGGCCAAGGGCTGCTGCGACGCCTGGCTCGCCGGCGCCAACCCTTAAAGCCCGGGAGGCAACGCCGGAGCAGGAGGGGCGCCGCCGGGGAACCCCCTATGTGCATCCGATCGACATGCTTGAGGGGCTTTCCGGTCATCTCGAACCGTCATTCCCGCGAAAGCGGGAACCCAGAGAGCCTGCCCTCTGGCTTGAACAAGGGGCAAGCGACTTCACGGTCGCTCCTGGACCCCCGCTCTGCGGGAGCGACACCGAAAGGTGCAACTTGATCACTTGATCGGATAATTCTTCAGTGCCTCAGCGCTGGCGATCATTCGTTAACGAAAGATCGCTGGAGTTGAACCAAAGTCTATGCCATATTTGCCACATTCTCTCGCTATTTTCGTCGGAGAGGGTGAGCCATGGCCGGAACATTTCCCAATATTCTAGAGCGGTTGCCGAGGCGTTCGCGCTTGGGGCGGGCGATCTGGGCCGGGCTCGGGCTCGGCGCAATGCTCGCGGCGCCGGCGATCGCCGCGACGCCGACGCCCTATCTGCAGGATTCGACGATCGTCAGCAGCGGCGCGACGATCACCGCGACCGACGTGCCGGTTCAGACCTCGACCGGCAGCCTCGTCTACAAGGATGTGACGATCCAGCTCAGCGCCGACGTCAAAGGAAATCTGACGATCGCCAAGGGCTATCCCAAAGTCGTCAACGCGATCAACCCGATCCTGAACCATTTCGTCGCCGGCAACTACGCCGGCCCGCCCACCTTCGCGAGTGGTAAGTTTCTGATCACAGTCAACGGCCCTGGCGCCGGGGCTGGCGGTACAACTGTATGGTCCCTAACCACCGCGAAAGGAGCCGATTGCGGCACTTATCCGACATTGGCCACCTGGTATACCGGTCCTGTCGCTAGCAACCCATTGGCCGCCAGGCTGAAGAAGGCCGGTATCACCTCGACTTTTTACAGCTATGGTTTGGTTGGTTCTGAAGGTTGCTACGACGCCGGAACTCCCACTTCTTTTCCGGCCACCGGTCTTATCGGAGTTTCGCAGGTCGAGGGCTCGCTCGCCATTGTTTCTTTTACCAATATCAACGGTGTCGATCAGCCAACACCGGTCAGCGAAATCACCTACACGCTTTTGCCGTAAGATATTTGCAAGACGCCACCCGGAAGCCGCCGCCGATTTCGTCTTGGCCGGGCTTGGCCCGGCCATCCACGCCTTCGGGCGCCGGAAGAGAAGACGTGGATACGCGGGTCAAGCCCGCGCAAGACGATTCTGGGCGTCTTTCGTGGCCACCAGCGCGGCACCGCCGGTCATAGAGTGGGATGCGGAGCGTTTTTACGGGGCCAACGTTTTCCTCGTTGATCACGATCGATGGAGCCTTCTGAGGAGAGGGAGAGATGCCGTTGGGTGACAAGGAGAGCGGCGGGTTTGGCTTTAGCCAGGCGACCGAGGCGGTCGAGAAATTGCGTTCGGTGGTCGAGCAGGCCTCGCAGTCGATCCGCGAATTGACCCAGGCGAGCGAGCAGTGGGCGCAGACGGCGCAGGAACGCGCGACCGAGATGGCCAAGGAATTGCGCGCGCAAAGCGAGCGCGCGGTCGGCACCGTCACCGAGCAAGTCGAGCACAACCCGCTGACCAGCCTGGCAATCGCCTTTGCGGTCGGGTTTCTGGTCGCGAGCGTGACCCGCCGCTGAATGGCCGCTCTGGGCCGCGAGTTCGGTTGATCGCGGCGCACCGCGGCGCTATCCCCTAATCGGATGCCCGAGGATCAGCGCCCCAATTCCGGCAACCGCTGCGAACGCGCTCTCGTGCTGTTTTCCGGCGGGCAGGATTCGGCGACCTGCGTCGCCTGGGCGCTCGACCGCTTCGCCGCGGTCGAGACGATCGGCTTCGATTATGGCCAGCGCCACCGCGTCGAGCTCGATTGCCACCAGGTCGTGCTCGACCGCCTCCGTCGGGAGTTTCCGCAGTGGCGCGACCGGCTCGGCGCCGACCATGTGGTCGATTTCGCGGTGCTGGGGCAGATCAGCGACACCGCGCTGACCCGCAACAGCGTGGTCGCGTTTGATGCCGGCGGCCTGCCGAACACGTTTGTCCCCGGCCGCAATTTGATGTTTTTCACCCTGGCGGCGGCGGTCGGCTACCGGCGCGGCCTGCGCCATCTAGTCGGCGGCATGTGCGAGACCGATTACTCGGGCTATCCCGATTGCCGCGACGACGCGCTGAAGGCGTTGCAGGCAACCTTGTCGCTCGGCATGGACCATCGCTTCGTGATTCACACGCCATTGATGTGGCGCGACAAGGCCGCGACCTGGGCGCTTGCCCGTGCGCTCGGCGGCGATCCGCTGGTGGCGCTGATCCGCGACGAGACCCACAGCTGCTACCTTGGCGATCGCACCCTCCGCCACGAATGGGGCTATGGCTGCGGGCAGTGCCCCGCCTGCAAGCTGCGCCGAAGCGGGTGGGAGCGCTTTGCCGGCCGAGAGGCCGCACCCTGAGACAGCCGGGCTTCCGCTATCCACCATAGCCGGTCCCGGCCTGCGTCTTGCCGCGGAACACCCGGTGGGCGTAGGCGAGGTAGGCAAGGATGATCGGCACGATAATCACCGTGCCGACGGCCAGGAACTCCTGGGTCGGCGGCGAGGATGAGGCCTGCCAGAAGGTCACCGAATAGGGTACCGCATAGGGCCACAAGGTGATCCCGAGCCCGAGCAGCGCCAGCAGAAACAGCACGATCGACAGCAGAAAGGGCAACGCCTCGCGCTCGCCATGAAGGCTGCGCCAGATGCCGTAGGCCGCCGCCACGCTCAGCACCGGCGGGACCCACAGATAATAGATCTGTGGTGCGCCGAACCAGCGCCGGGCGACGAATGGGTGGTCGATTGGGGTCCAGACGCTGATGACCAGCAGGAAGATGAGCGAGAGGGCGAGGCTCGGCCCGGCCGCCTTGCGGCCAAACGCCTGCGTGGCGCCCCCGGTTTTCATCACCAGCCAGGTCGCGCCGAGCAAGGCGTAGCCGGCGAGCAGCCCCAACCCGGTCACCACCGTGAACCCGGTCAGGACGCCGTGGGTAGCCCCGACAAAGACCCCGTTGCGCACGATGATGCCGTCGATGTAGGAGCCGAGGACCAGGCCCTGGGTGAACGCGGCAAGCGCCGAGCCGCCGCTGAACGCCCAATCCCACACCCGGCGCCCGGCGGTCGCGCGAAAGCGGTACTCGAACGCGACGCCGCGAAAGATCAGCCCGAACAGCATCAGCGCCAGCGGTAGATAGAAGGCCGGCAGCACCGTCGCATAGGCCACCGGAAACGCGCCGATCAGCAAGGTGCCGCCGAACACCAGCCAGGTCTCGTTGCCGTCCCAGATTGGCGCCACCGAGTTCATCATCAGATCGCGGTCGGTCTCGGCCGGGGCCAGCAGAAAGAGGATGCCGATGCCGAGATCGAAGCCGTCGGAGATCACGTACATGGTGACCCCGAACGCCATCGCGATCGCGAAAAATATCGGCAGGTCGTGAGCCATCGGCGTCAATCCGCCGGCTGGCCTGCCGGCGCCGAATCCTTGCCCGGACGCACCGCCAAAGGATGCTCCGCCGGGTGCTCGATTTCCGGGCCGTGCAGCACGATGCGGGTGGCGTACCAGAAGAACGCCAGCAGCAGCGCCGAGTACACGATAAGGAACAGCGCAAGCGACGTGGCGACGGCGCTCGGCTTCAGCGGCGATACCGCGTCGGCAGTGCGCAGATAGCCGTAGACGACATAGGGCTGGCGCCCGACCTCGGTGACGGTCCAGCCGCACAGGATGGCAAGAAACGGCAACGGGCTCGAAAACGCGCACAGCGCCGCGAACGGCCGCGTGTCGTAAAGCCGGCGCAGCAGCCGCAGCACCAGCCCGGCGAGCGCGATCAGGAAGATCACGACGCCGATCCCGACCATCAGCCGGAACGCATAGAAGACGTAGGGCACGGGCGGTTGATCGGCCGGCGGCACGGCTTTGAGCCCTTCGACCAGCCCGTCCCAGCTGTGGGTCAGGATCAGGCTGCCGAGCTTTGGGATCGCCAGCTCGTACTGGTTGCGCTGAGCGGCCATGTCGGGCCAGGCGAAGACGACCAGCGGCTGGCCACGCTTGGTGTCCCAGTCGCCCTCCATCGCGGCGACCTTGATCGGCTGGTATTGGAGCGTGTTGCGCCCGTGCGCGTCGCCGAGGAAGATCTGCAACGGCGTCAGGATGAGCGCGATCCACATCGCCAGGGAAAACCCGGTCTTGGCGATCTCCAAATGCCGGCCGCGCCACAGGTAAAACCCCATTACCCCGATCACCACGAAATCGCCAGCGATATAGGCGGCGGTCACCATATGCGCGAAGCGGTAGGGAAAGGAGGGGTTGAAGATCGCGCTCCACCAGCTGGCGATCTGGAACTTGCCGTCGGCAAAGGTGAAGCCGGCCGGCGTCTGCATCCAGCTGTTGGCCGCCAAAATCCAGAAAGCGCTGACCAGCGCGCCAAGCGCCACCATCACGCACGACACGAAATGCATGCCTTGGCCGACGCGATCCATGCCGAACAGCATGATCCCGATAAAGCCCGCCTCGAGAAAGAAGGCGGTCATCACCTCATAGGTAAAGAACGGGCCGATGACATTGCTGACCGCGGCGGCATAGCCGCCCCAGTTCATGCCGATCTCGTAGGAAATGACGACGCCGGTCACCACCCCCATGGCAAAGCCCAGCGCGAACAGATGGATCCAGAAGCGTAAGAGATCGTGGTAGACCGCGCGGCCGGTGCGCAGCCACAAGATGTTCAGCAGGACGATAAAGCCGGAGACGCCGATCGTGTAGGCCGGCCACAAGATGTGAAAGCCGATCGTAAAGGCGAACTGCACCCGCGACAGCAACACCGCGCCGGGGTTCATCGCTCGCTCCTGTCGCCGGACGGCATTCCAGCGGTCCGATCGAAACGCTTGGGCGCCTCTAAAAACCGGTTGTTTTTGAAGGCGAATCGCTCGTTCCTACGATTGGGGATGCGGGGGATCGGCGATGGCGGGGCAACCGGGATTTTTCGACGGCGAGGAGCGATTGAAGGCTTTGTCGGCAGCGGG
>DASYBC010000080.1:0-1680 GCA_036500965.1 Allostellaceae bacterium
TGGTCGATGGCGCCGGTGGTGAAAGCCTATCAAGCCATGCGTGGCGCTTCTTTTCTCGTCGCCGTGACCTTTGCCGCTGAGATCGGCGACGTGCGCCGGTTCGATACGCCGAGGCAACTGACATCTTTCCTTGGACTTGTCCCGGCGGAAAGCTCAACAGGCGACACAATCCGACGGAAGGGCCTCACTCTGGCCGGCAATCGGCGAGCGCGGCGCGCGCTCGTCGAGGCGGCCTGGACCTATCGTTACCCGGCGAGGGTCAGCGAGACCTTGAGAGCGCGGCTCGAAGGGCTGCCCAAGCCCGTGCGTGACATCGCCTGGAAGGCGCAGGTCCGTCTGTGCGCCCGCTATCGCCGCCTCAGCGCCGCGGGCAAAAAGCCGCCCGTCGTCGTGGCCGCGATCGCCCGCGAAATGGCCGCTTTCCTGTGGGCTATCGGACGGGAAGTCGCGCCAGCGTAAACAGGATGCTCTCCCGCTGCGCAGACCCGGGAGCGGAGCACGAAAGGTGGGGAACTCCCGTCGCTAGTTATGTGGCCGGGCCTTGCGCCCGACGCCCGTCCTCTAGACCGAGGAAAGCCCCGAGACGTAGACACGGAAGGCGGTAACCAACCCGCGGATAAGAGCTTGATCAACCGTCGTCCCTCGCTCCGCTCCCAGCTCTGCGCAGCTCCGGCCTATTCCTGCCGACGGCTTTCTCGCCGAACGGTCGCTCGAGTGCGTCCCGAGCCCTTGACCGCGAACATAAGAGCTAGCCCCTCCGCGCCCCCCAAACGTGCCGGTAGACCGCGCTGATCTCATCGGCCTCGCGGTCGCGGCTGAATGCGCTGACGACTCGCTCACGCGCCCGCCGTCCCATAGTCTCGATGCGTTCAGGCTCGCGCATAAGCGGCTCGAGCGCGGCGACAAGCGCATCGACATCGTCAACCGGCGCTAGAACGCCGTCGTCTCCGTCGGAGATAATCATTTCTGCGGCGCCAGCACGCGTTGCGACCACCGCATCGCCCGCCGCCATCGCCTCGAGCATGGTGAGTCCGAACCCCTCGACCCGAGAGGCAAAGACGTAGATGGAGATTCTCTGATACCAGAGCGGCACCTCGTCGATCGGCAGTTCGCCGAGGAAACGGATGCGCTCGGTGAGGCCTGCCGCGGCGATTTGCTGCTTGAGCCCTTCGACAAAGGGCACATTGTCGACGGTCGTGAGCCCGACCACCACGGCGCAGAAATCCGGGTATTGCGGCAGCAGCCGGCACATCGCCTCGACGAACAGATCGCTGCCTTTCTGCCGCCGCACGCGACCGAACGTTCCGATCCCATACTTCCCTGGCAGGCCTGTTTCGGCGAAGGCGCCGAGGCGATCGTCCGGCGGCCGATAGAGATCAACATCAATACCGTGAAGGATCACCGTCGCCGGACGGCGCAGAAATTGCGCCGCGATCTCGCTCGTTGCGATCACCGCATCCATCCGCGCGATGAGAAAATTGGTCAGCCACGTCTTCTTGCGCTGAGAGGCCGAATTGAAGATCAGCGCGAAGCCGTAACCGAACAAATTCAAAGAGAGCCCGGCCAGCATCTCGACATTGCGGCGCGCATGCCAGATGCGAACCTTGCCGTGCGCGGCAGGACGGAAGCGCAGCCGAACAAGATCGCTGATGCTCAGGGCGGCGATACCCCCCGGCTGGT
>DASYBC010000081.1:0-1858 GCA_036500965.1 Allostellaceae bacterium
CGCTCACCGCGGTGCGCGGCGGCGAGATTGCCCCGGCGTCGCGGGTGAACGGAGGCCTCCCAACGCGGGAACGGCGCACTGTGCCTATCCTGGTTCGTCATCCCCGCTCGGGCGTCCCCTCGCGTCCCGGTCCCACACACCGATCTCGTGCGGCCACCGTACCAGCGAGCGCTGTCACAACGATGGCGCAGTCACGACGATGATGCAGCGAACAAGATAACCGCCCGTGAGCGACCACCGACACCCCTGCCCGCGGGCTTCTTCTGCGCTAAAGAGGACACCGGGAAAGCGTCGAAAGGAAGGCATATGGCGGGGAAAAAGAACCAAAGCCGAGCGCAAAACAGGCCTCGCAGCAAGAGGATAGCGCGATCCGCGCCAGCCAAAGGCGATTCCGGGCCCGCCATCAAGCCCGGCGAAAAGGCACCCGGTTTCACCCTGCCCTGCGACGGCGGCGGCCAAGTATCGCTGTCGGACTTCGCCGGCCGCAAACTCGTGCTTTATTTCTATCCGCGCGCCGACACCTCCGGCTGCACCAAGGAAGCCATCGATTTCACCCGCCTGAGGCCGCGGTTCAGCCGTGCCTCCACCGACATTCTCGGCGTCTCCGCCGACCCGGTAAGCGCGCTCGATGCATTCAAGACAAAACATCAGCTCAGGATCGGTCTCGCCTCGGATGAAAAGCACAAAATGCTAGACGCTTATGGGGTTTGGCAGGAGAAGTCGATGTATGGCAGGAAGTTCCTCGGGGTTGTACGGACGACCGTTCTCATCGGACCGGATCAGCGGGTGGTCAGGGTCTGGCCGAAGGTCAGGGTCGAGGGCCATGCCGAGGAGGTGCTGGCCGCCGCACTCGCCCTGTAGGCGCCGCCCATTTGCCGGGCGTTTACTGAAGTGAACGAAATGGCTGCAGATTTGCGCCGCCGATTTTCCGAAAATTAACCATAAGCGGTTGAAATCCGCTCCCGGCTTGGGTGGGAGCGTCAATGTCGCATTGGAAAGCGTCTCGGTCCGTGGAGACCGCGCGATCGCAGCTTGCCGCAGCGCATCCTCCCCATCACGCCGCGCGCGACACGCGCCGCGACGCACGGATGCGGGGCGCCGCCGGACCTTCCGCAGGCGCCTACACTATCGCCCATGCCGGACGTCAGGTCAGATTCGGGCCGGTTGTCTTTTGGATCGCGGTCGGCACCGTCATGATCATGGCGGGATGGTCGATCACGGCGGCAACCTACCTCGCCTTCCGCGACGACGTGCTGCGCACGCTCATCGCCCGCCAGGCGCAGCAGCAGTTCGGCTACGAGGACCGCATCGCCGACTTGCGGGCGCAGATCGACCGCACCACCAGCCGCCAGCTGCTCGATCAGGAACAGTTCGAACAGAAACTCGATGAGTTGATGCGCCGCCAGGCGGCGCTGGAATCGCGCGCCAACGCGTTGAGCAATTTTGCCGATCCGGCAACCACCGGCTCGATCGGGCCCGCGTCAAAGCAAGGCCGCTATAGCGCTCCGCCGCCGCGCCTCGGCCGCCAATCGAGCATCGGCGAGACACTCGACCACATGGAGGCCTCGCTCGATAGCGTCGAAGCGGGGCAAGCCAATGCGCTGGGCACGCTGCAAGATCGCTATGAGATCAAAACCCGCCGCATCCGCAGCGTGCTCGATCAGCTTGGCGTAAAACCGCAAGCGACTGCGACCGGCGGTCCCTTCGTTCCGGTGCGCCCGCCGCCCGCCAGTGAAGGTTTTCAGCGTGCGCTGTTTCGCGTCAATCTGGAGCGTTCCGAGGCCGACGAGCTCAGCGATACGCTGCGCACGGTGCCGATACGCAGCCCGGTGACTGGCCAGATCGACGAGACCTCGCC